>NZ_JBVHMN010000021.1:0-203460 GCF_055558435.1 Streptomyces sp. NPDC025784 | reverse complement strand
CCCTTCTTGATCGCGAGCTCGCGGACGGCGGCGTACGAACCGGCGAAGCCGATACCGGCGATGATCACCGCACCGGTGACGACCACGCCGATGAGTATGCGGTGCATCCGTGTCAGCTGCAGTGGCGCGGCCACCCGTACTCCCCTCCCAGTGCGTGTTGTTGCGCGCAACAGGGTGGCACATGTGTGCGGCCCACGGGCGCCCGGCATGGAACGAGCCCGGTCCCGAAAGGGACCGGGCCCGGGCAAAAGCCCTTACCGGACCACGAGTTGGGCCGTGGACCGGGCGGGAAACGCGTCAGCTCTTCTTCGCCGCGGAGGCGGACGGCTTCGCGCTCTTCGAGGAGCTCTTGGACGGCGACGCCGACTTCGACGCCGGCTTGGAGGCCGACCCCGACGGGGAGGCGCCCGTGTCGGTGCCTCCGTCCTTGTTGGCAGCGGCGACCGCGGCCACCGCCTCCTTCGCGGCCTTCTTCACGTCCTTCAGCAGGTCGGCCGCGCTCGGGGACTTCTCGCCCGCGAGACCGGCGCCGTTGTAGTCGAGGGTGACGACCACGTTCTCGACGCGCGCCACGATCGTCTGCTGCTTGAAGGAGCCTTCCTTCTTCTTCAGGTCGTAGCTGACGGCGGTCGCCTCGTCGCCCGTCCCGGAGACCGGCTCGGACTTGGTGTTCTTCGCACCCGTCGCGGTCTGCGCGCCCTTGACCTGCTTCTCGAAGTAGCTGTGCGCCTGCTGGTCGCCCTCGCCGCGCGAGTCCGAGTCGAACCGCAGCAGCGCCACGTTCAGCCAGCGGAACTGCGAGCCCTTCACGCCGTTGTTGTCGAGGCTGTTCCAGTAGCAGTTGCCCCGCGACGACACGTCGTCGGACTTGCCCTCTTTGCCGGACTTGACACCCTTGGGGACCAGTTCGCCCAGCGTCTTCTTCGACAGCACCGCGCACGGCTCGGGCAGCTTCGTGTACGCCGCCGGCTGCACGGCGTTCGCGCTGGCACTCGCCGACGCCTTCGCGTCCGGGCTCGCACCGTCGCTCTTCTTCGCGTCGCCACCGGAGCCGGAGTCGGAGGAGCAGCCCGCGGCGACGAGCATCACCGGAACGGCGGCTGCGCTGACAAGGATGCGGGTGAATCGCGGTGCTCGGCCTGCTCGCTGTGCTGGTCGGTGCATGGTTCCTTCACTCGTAGGGCTCGTGGTACGGCCGCACGTGGCGGGTGCGGCCGGTCGGGTCCGAGGGGCCACGGTACGCGGTGGGACGACCCGGCGGTTCCCCTTCGGGCCGTTCGGCCACGGAGCCGGACCGGAGCCCCGGGCCCGCTAACCGTCGAGTGTGTCGGCCAGCTTCTGGGCCAGTTTCCGCGCCCTGTCCTGCATTTCCTTGCTGTCCGGAGCCTCCGTGGAGGCGGTCGGCTGCTCCGCGTACTCGATCGTCACGATCACGTTCGACGTGCGGAAGACCACAGTCACCGTGCGCGCCCGCGCCGTCGTGGCGGCGCTCAGCCGGTCGTCGAGGAACGCCTCGTCGCCGACGTCGTCGAGCGTGCGGGGCTGGAGGTCCGCCGGGGTCACGCTCGCGGACGCGGAGGGGCCCGAGGGGGCCGACGCGGAGGCGGAGGAAGGGGAGGACGGGGCGGACGGGGTGGACGAGGCCGACGCGTCGCTGCCGGGCGCACCGGTACCGGATCCGGCGGTGGGGCCGGAGGCGGAACCGGAGCCGGCGGGCTCGGGCAGGTCGGCCGCCGTCTCCTTGCCCGCGTAGATCTCCCGGGCCTTGTTGTCGTCGCTCACCGTGTTGTCGTACGAGGCGACGCGCTCGAAGTCGACGAGCAGGCGGTCGGAGGCGGACGTCGACTCCACCTTCCAGCGGCACCCGTCGCGCCGGTCCGTGTCATAGGTGGGCGTGGCCTCGCCCGCGTACGCCTTCTCGCGCTGCTTCTCGTCGGCGATCTGCTCGATCCCGGGCAGCAGCGTGTCGAGGGTGTCGTGGCTGACCGCGCTGCACGCCTCCGGGAGCGTGCGGTACTTGCCGGGCCGGGCCGGCGCCGCCGTGCCCGTGTCGCTGCCCTTGGAGTCCGTCTCCGAGCCACCGTCGGCCGAACCGCCCGTGCAGCCCGCCAGCAGCGCCGCCAGGAGCGCGGCGACGCCGGGTACGTATGCCTTCCGCCGCACGGCCAGGCTCCTCTCGACGCGTCCCGGCGGCTTGTCCGCCCGGGGTGCCCAGTACTTAATCGGTTGCCGCCCGAGGGTGGCACCTGGAGACAATGTGTATCGCACGCACTGCCGTGGACGCCGGTCCGTTGTCCCAAACGTCGACCTTGGCGCCGGTTTTGCGATTTACGACTTCTGATGGTTTTCGGGGGAATGAGGACGATATGAGTTACGTAGAGATGCCGGGCGCGAAGGTCCCCATCCGCATGTGGACCGATCCGGCGTCCGTGGAGGACGTGGCGCTGCGCCAGCTCCAGAACGTGGCGACCCTCCCGTGGATCAAGGGCCTCGCCGTGATGCCCGACGTGCACTACGGCAAGGGCGCGACCGTCGGCTCCGTCATCGCCATGCGGGACGCCGTGTGCCCCGCCGCGGTGGGCGTGGACATCGGCTGCGGAATGTCCGCCGTCAGGACCTCGCTGACCGAGAACGACCTTCCGGGCGACCTGTCGCGGCTGCGCTCCAAGATCGAGGAGGCGATCCCGGTGGGCCGCGGGATGCACGACTCCGCGATCGACCCGGGACGCTTCCACGGAATGGCCACCGCCGGGTGGGACGACTTCTGGAGCCGGTTCGACGGAGTCGCGGACGCGGTCAAGTTCCGGCAGGAGCGGGCCTCCCTCCAGATGGGGACGCTCGGCGGCGGCAATCACTTCGTCGAGGTGTGCGTCGACACGTCCGGAGCGGTGTGGCTCATGCTGCACTCGGGTTCGCGCAACATCGGCAAGGAACTCGCCGAGCACCACATCGGTGTCGCCCAGAAGCTCCCGCACAACCAGGGCCTCGTCGACCGGGACCTCGCGGTCTTCGTGGCCGACACCCCGCAGATGGCCGCCTACCGGAACGACCTGTTCTGGGCGCAGGAGTACGCGAAGCACAACCGCGCGCTCATGATGGGCCTCCTCAAGGACGTGATCCGCAAGGAGTTCCGGAAGGCGAAGCCGACCTTCGAGCAGGAGATCTCCTGCCACCACAACTACGTGGCGGAGGAGCGGTACGAGGGCATGGACCTCCTCGTCACCCGCAAGGGCGCGATCCGTGCCGGCTCCGGCGAGTACGGGATCATCCCCGGCTCGATGGGCACCGGTTCGTACATCGTGAAGGGTCTCGGCAACGAGAAGGCGTTCAACTCCGCCTCGCACGGCGCCGGCCGGCGCATGAGCCGCAACGCGGCCAAGCGCCGCTTCTCCACGAAGGACCTGGAGGAGCAGACGCGCGGGGTCGAGTGCCGCAAGGACTCCGGCGTCGTCGACGAGATCCCGGGCGCCTACAAGCCGATCGAGCAGGTCATCGACCAGCAGAGCGACCTCGTGGAGGTCGTGGCGAAGCTCAAGCAGGTCGTCTGCGTGAAGGGCTGACGGCCGGCACGCCACCGGCCCGACGGGCCCCGGACCGTACGGTCCGGGGCCCTTTGTCGTGCGGGGGACCGGAGGGGGGCGGCTTTCGGGGCGGGTGACGTCGGCGGGGTGCTGCTCTCCCGGGCGGGTGTCGCCTTGCCGGGTGGGCGTCGCCGGCGGGGATCAGGTGCTGTCGGCCGTCGCCCCGCCGCCGGTGGCCATCCCACCGGTCGGCTTGGGTGCCGGGAAGGGAGGCGTGTCCTGCCGGCAGTGCGTTCCGGCCGGAGGGAGCACGCCGTCGATCAAGTAGCGGCTCTCGTGTTCCGCGACGCAGCCGCTGGGGTTGTACATCTCGGTATGGCCGTACCCGTCGTTGGTGAGCAGACGGGCGTCGCCCAGCTCCCTGGCCATGCCCTGCGAACCCGGATACGGGGTGGAGGGGTCGTAGGTGGTGCCGACCACCAGGACGGGGTGGGCCGTCGGCCTGTTCCACGGGCCGCGGTAGCGGTCGGCCGCGACGGCCGGCCAGACCGCGCACGGCGAGGCGGCCCACGCCCAGTAGCGCCCGACGTCGCCCGCACGCGCGGCGGCGGTGTCCTCCTGCGCCGGGTACGCGGCGATGTCCCGCGGATTCGGGCTGTCGCCGCACAGCACCGCGGCGGCCTGTTCCTCGCCCAGGTACGGACTCGGATGCGGGACCGGCGGCGCGGCCGGAGGCGCCGGCGTCTGCGGGGCACGCCCCTGCCACAGGCTCTGCAGCCGGGCCGCGAGGTCCGCCCACCCCGGATGCACGATGTAGAGGCCGCTCACCACTTCGGCGACCGTGCGGGCGTACGTCCATGCGCCCACCGGGTGCTCCCGGAGCCGCCGCAGCAGTTGGTCGAACTTGTCCCGGGTCGCCTTCGGGCCGTCGGCGGCGAAGGCGCAGCGCTCGGCACCGGCGGACCCGCACAGGGTGAGGAAACGGTCCAGCACCGCCGCCGCGCTCCGGTCCGAGCCCATCCGCAGGAACGTCGTCAGTGAGGCGTCGTCCGAGCCGTGGTTCGTCCAGGCCCGCGGGTCGATGTTGCTGTCGAGGGTCATGGCACGGACCTTGCCGGGGAAGAGCCCGGCGTACGTGGCGCCGAGGATCGTGCCGTAGGAGACGCCCACGAAGGTGAGCTGCGGGTCGCCCACCGCACGGCGGAGCTGGTCGAGGTCGCGGGCGGTCTCGGCGGTCGACACATGACGCAGGAGCTCGGGGTCCCGCTGCCGGCAGCGCCGGGCCAGATCCTGGTACGCGGACGTCCAGGCCGCCCGCTGCCGCTCGCCCACCGGGAACCCCGCCGGTTTGCCGGCGCCCCACGCCTCGGCCTCCTCGGCGCTCGCGAAACAGTTCACCGCGGTGCTGTTGCCGACACCTCGGGGATCCCAGCTGACGATGTCGAACCGCTCGCGCACCTCGCGCGGGAATGCCCCGTAGTTCTGCGGCATCTGCACGGTTCCCGGACCGCCGGGTCCGCCGGGGTTGAAGAACAGGGTGCCGATGCGCCGCCCGGGTCCGGTCGCCTTGTGCCGGATGACCGCCAGGTCGATGAGGCGGCCGCCCGGATCGCGGTAGTCCAGCGGCACCTTCGCGGTCGCGCAGTCGTACGGGCTGCCCTGGACGCAGGGGCTCCAGTCCAGCCGCGGGGCAGGTGCCGAAGGGGTGGGCGTGCCGCCGGCCGCGGCGGAGTCCGGCCCGGTCAGGACCGTCGAGCAGACGAGCACCGCGGCGGCGAACGCGGCATGACCTTTGCGGCCCGCCATGGGCCCGGATATTCGCATCCCCTGTCCTTTCACGGCCGAGTCGCTGCTCGGCCGAACGCCGGAGCCGCCCACCGCTCCGGGCGTCGGCAGGCACCGCGTCCACGACACCGCGACCCGGCGGCGCACGCGAGCCGACCGCATCCGAATGGCCGTTCCGCCGCCGCGGGGGAGCCTTCTGCCGCTTGGCCGCCGAGGAGAGAGGCAGGTCAGAGACGCTTCTCGAAGAGCGTCACCGTGTACGGGCCGTCCCAGCCGCCCTCCACGGTCTGCCTGCCGACCGGGGAGTAGCCCGCCGCGCGGTAGTAGGAGTGCAGGCGCGGGTTGTCGGTCAGGCAGTCCAGGCGGGTGGCGGTGCGTCCGGCGGCAACCGTGCGGCGTTCCGCCTCCGCCAGCATGCGGCGGCCCGTGCCCGGCGGTGCCGTCGAACGGTCCGTCATCAGCCGGTGGACGTAGGCCGCGGTGGGGGGCTGGGGGCCCCAGGCCGCCGGGTCGGACCACCACAGCTCCCAGGCACCCACCACCTGTTCGTCGTGGAGCGCCAGCCACACCTCGCCCTCCGTCAGACGCGCGCGGAAGTGGCTCTCCGTCATGTGGCCCGGTTTCCACTGGTCGATGCCGCGGGCCAGCTGCCGTCCAGGAGGGCCGCCCGGAGTCGCTCGACGAACGCGGTGTCCAGGCCCAGCGCGTTCCTGACGTACCCCTCCACCGAGCCGTGGCGGGACTTCAGGCCCGCGAGGAAACCGGTCATCACCTCGGCCGGCGCGCTGCCGTAGCCCGGCCAGGTCAGGGAACGGTCCGGGTTCGCCGCCCGCCAGTCCGCGCGCAGCGCGGCTGTCGCCCGTTCGGTGAGCGTGAAGTCCTCGACGACCGCGTCCTCGGCGACTCCCAGCAGCGACAGCACCAGCGCGGCCACCAGACCCGTACGGTCCTTGCCCGACGCGCAGTGGAAGACCACGGGGCCCTCGTCCGCCGTCGCGATCAGCTCCAGCGTCTCGCGGATCTCCGACACGCCGTCCTCGGCGACCTCCGCGTAGCGTGCCGCGAGGTACGGGCCGGGGTCGACGGACGGGGCCAACGCAGCCTGGTCGTAGGGGCGGTGCTCGATGCTCAGATTGCGGTACGCGAGCGAGGGGTGCTCCGGGACCCGGCCCTTGCCCTCGATCTCCCACGGGTAGCGCAGGTCGATCACCGTGCGGATGCCCAGCGACAGGAAGAGGTCCCAGTCGTCGCCTTCGAGCTTGCCCAGCGAGTCCGCCCGGAACAGCCGGCCCGGACGGACCGTGCGGCCGTCCGTCGTCGTGCGGCCGCCCAGGTCACGGAAGTTGTGCAGACGCCTGAAGGGTATGTGTCCGTTCACATCGTGCGAGCGTACGTGGACGGTGCGGCGGGTGCGGTCACTTCGCGTGCCGCACCGCGTAGATCATGACGAACGCCACGATGTGGATGCCGAAGAGGAAGTAGGCCAGGTAGTACCAGACCATCCGCTCGTTCTTCTTCTCCTCGGCCAGGCGGCGTTGTTCGAGCGTGGGTGTGGTGGGGGGTTCTTCGGCGGCGGGTTCTGTGGTGGGTGGTTCTGCGGCGGTGGGTTCTGTGGGTGGTTCTTCGGCGGGGTCGGTCATCCGAGGTCCCGGTGGACCTTCGTGTTCGACGCCTGCGCGCGGGGGCGGACGACGAGCAGGTCGATGTTGACGTGGCTGGGCCGGGTCACCGCCCACGTGATGGTGTCCGCGACGTCGTCCGCCGTGAGCGGTTCGGCGACACCCGCGTACACCTTGGCGGCCTTCTCGGCGTCCCCGCCGAAGCGGGTCAGCGCGAACTCGTCCGTCTTGACCATGCCCGGCGCCACCTCGATCACGCGGACCGGTGTGCCGACGATCTCCAGGCGCAGGGTCTCGGCCAGTACGTGCTCGGCGTGCTTGGCCGCGACGTAGCCGCCACCGCCCTCGTACGTGCCGTGGCCCGCCGTCGAGGACAGCACCACCACGGTGCCGTCGCCGCTCGCGGTGAGCGCGGGCAGGAGGGACTGCGTGACGTTCAGGGTGCCGATGACGTTCGTCTCGTACATCAGACGCCAGTCGGCGGGGTCGCCGGTCGACACCGGGTCCGCCCCGAGTGCGCCGCCCGCGTTGTTGACGAGGACGCCGATCGTCTTGAACGCGGTGGCGAACTCGTCGACCGCCGCGCGGTCCGTGACGTCGAGCGTGTACGCCGTCGCCTGGCCGCCGGCCGCGCCGATCTCCTCCGCGAGCGCCTCGATGCGGTCCTTGCGGCGGGCCGTCAGCACGACGCGGTAGCCGGCCGCGGCGAGCTGCCTCGCCGTTGCCGCGCCGATACCGCTGCTCGCGCCGGTGACGACGGCGATGCGGGAGGGGGCGGCGGGCGCGGCGGGCGCGGTCATGTCTGGCTCCTCGGCTGGCGCGGTGGTGTCGCGGCGGTGTGCGCCGTGCCCGGCGATCGGTCCTGGCGGGGCGATCGGTTACGGCATCGGCTCTGTCAGGGTAGGCGACGGGGTCGGCGGGCGGCTCGACGGTCCGAGGGGTGGGAGGTCAGCCGCCGTTTCTCGGGGCCCACATGATCACGGCCATTCCGGCCAGGCAGATCGCCGCCCCGGTGATGTCCCAGCGGTCGGGGCGGTAGCCGTCCGCGACCACGCCCCACAGGATCGAACCGGCGACGAAGATCCCGCCGTACGCCGCGAGGATGCGGCCGAAGTGCGCGTCCGGCTGGAAGGTGGCGACGAAGCCGTAGGCGCCGAGGGCGAGGATGCCGCCGGCGATCCAGAGCCAGCCGCGGTGTTCGCGCAGGCCCTGCCAGATCAGCCATGCGCCGCCGATCTCGAAGAGGGCGGCGACGACGAAGAGGGCTGCCGAGCGGGCGATGAGCATGCGGTCACTCTGGCATGGGGGTGTGGGAGGGGTTGCGGGGCGTGGGTGGGGTCGGTGGGGGGTGGGTTGCGGGGCGTGGGCTTCACCTGATGGACGGCGCCTGGGGGGTGGCTGGGGTGGGATACATCCACGTGACGGACGCGGTGGCCCTAGCGGAGGTAATGACGTCATGTGGGTGCGGACGCTGTGTGTGGTGGGTGCGGGCGTGGGGCTCGCGGTGGCGGGCGTGACTCCGGTGAGCGCGGCGGCGCCCGAGGCCGATCTCGCCTATCACGGGAGGGTGTCCCTGGACGCGGGGCGCGTTGCCCTGCGGATGACGCCGCGGAACCACGGGCCGAATGCCGTCATGGACGCGACCGTGCGGCTGCGCTGGTCGGCCGCGCTGGCCGATGTGCAGTGGCTGCCGGACGGCTGTGCGCGGGCGGGGGCGCGGGACGTGGTGTGCCGGACCGGGGCGCTGTCCGCGGACGGGGCGGGACGGGAGATCCGGATGTCGGTGCTGCTGAAAGGGGCGCCCTCGGAGGTGACGCTGGGGATCGACACCGTGTGGGGTGGCGGGGCGGTGGATTCCAACCGGGCCAATGACCGGCAGCGGGTGCTGGTGCTGGACACGGGGGACCTCTACGCCTTCTAGGAGTTCGGGCCGGGTGCCGCCGGTCCGGTGGGCCGCCTCCGGTTCGGTGGGCCGCCTCCGGTCCGGTGGCCGTTTCGCCGTCTGTGCGGTGGGTGGGTCGGGGCCGTGCCGGTGATCCGCCCGTTGCAGCCCTTGTCTGGTCCGGTGTGTCAGTGCGGTGGGGTCGTGGCATCGTCCGCAACGGGCATGTGATGCACCGGCACGGCCCCTTGCGTGGGACGGCGACTGCGGGTGCGTTCGGGGTGCGGTCTCTTGCGGGGGAGGGCGGGTGCGGGTGCGTTCGGGGTGCGGTGCGGTGGTGGTGCTTACGATGGTGTGTCCTGCTGAAAGGTGTGGTGATGGCGGCTCGGGAGCATCTGATGGGGGAGTTGGCCACGGTGTCGCGGCGCTACATGGCGTCGTACGCGCTCTTCAACCAGGCCGTCGCCGATCATCTGAACCTGCATCCGACCGATCTCCAGTGCGTGAACCTGCTCAGCCTGGAGGACGGGCCCGTGACGATCGGGCGGATCGGGGAGCTCACCGGGCTGACCACCGGGTCGGCGACCCGGCTGGTGGACCGGCTGGAGAGGGCCGGGTACGTCGTGCGGGAGCGCGACGCGGCCGACCGGCGGCGGGTGCTCGTGGCGGTCGTGCCGGAGAAGATGGCCGAGTTCGGGCGGATGTGGGACCGGCTGGGCGGCGGCTGGTTCGCCCTGTTCGACGGGCTCGAGGAAGAGGAACTCGCCCTGATCATCGGGCACATGCGGCGCACCGTGGAGTTCACCGGTGAGCAGATCGCCCGGCTGCGGGGCGGCGGCCTTCAGGGCGCGGAGTCGTAGCGCTCCCGGGCGTCGTTGACCTGCTCGATGTGCAGTTCCGCCCAGTCCTTCACGGCGGAGAGCAGGCAGCTGAGGCTGGCGCCGAGGGGCGTGAGTTCGTAGTCGACGCGGACCGGCACGGACGGGGTGACCGTGCGGGCGACGATTCCGTCGCGCTCCAGTGAACGCAGCGTCTGCGTCAGCATCTTGGGGCTGACGCCCGCGATCTTGCGGCCGAGGTCGCTGTAGCGCATGGATCCCCCGGCGAGCGCGCTGACGACCAGGCTGACCCACTTGTCGCTGATCCGGTCGAGGAGCTGGTTGGTGGGGCAGCTCTTGATGAACGCGTCGTACTCGACGCGTGCCTGCTCGCGCCGCTGGGCCGCGGTCGTGGTCGCCATGGCTCACCTCCGGGTGACGTACGCACCTTCAGGTGCCTACTTACTGATGGATAGTAACTCTTCCTAGGGTTGTTGCAACGGAAAAGAGACCCGGGAAGTGGGGAGCGTTGCCATGCGTGCGGTACTGGTGAATCGGTTCGGTGGGCCCGACGTCGTGGAGGTCGGTGAGGTCGAGGTGCCCGAGCCCGGGGCCGGTCAGGTGCGGATCAAGGTGGCCGCCGCCGCCCTCAACCCGGTCGACGCGGGTGTGCGGGCCGGTGTCTTCGGCGGTGCGGGCAAGCGGCTCGGGCTGGGCTGGGACGTGGCCGGGACCGTCGACGCGGTGGGCGTGGCCACCGGGTGGAACGTGGGGGACGAGGTGGTGGGTCTGGCCTACGGGCCCGGCAAGACGCTCGGTACGCACGCCGACCAGGTGGTCGTCGACGCCGGCGCGGTGGCGTCGGCGCCCGGCTCGGTCGACGCCGTGCACGCCGCGACGCTGCCGCTGAACGCGCTGACCGCCTCGCAGGCCCTCGACCTGCTCGGCCTGGAGCCGGGCCAGAGCCTGCTGGTCACCGGTGCCGCGGGCGCGGTGGGCGGGTACGCCGTCCAGCTCGCCGCCCATCGCGGTCTGACGGTGACGGGCGTGGCGCGGGCCGCCGACGAGGACCTCGTGCGGTCGCTGGGAGCGGACCGCTTCGGACCGCGGCCCGACGGTGTGGACGGGGTCCTGGACGCGGCGCTGCTCGGTGGCACCGCGCTGGAGTGGGTGCGCGACGGGGGCGCCTTCGTGGGGGTCATCCCGGGCGCCCACCCGGAGTCCGTGCGCGGGGTGCGGACCGGCTCGGTGGAGGTCGCGCCGGACGGGGCGCGTCTCGCGGAGCTGGTGCGGCTCGTCGACGCGGGGGTGCTGACGACGCGGGTCGCCGAGACCTACCCGCTGGACGAGGCGGCCAAGGCGCACGCGCGGCTGGCGGAGGGCGGGCTGCGGGGGCGGCTGGTGCTCGTCCCCTAGGTCCGGACTAGTGCTCCTCCTGCGCCTTGCGGGGAAGGAGCAGCACCAGGGGGCAGCACAGCAGGGCGACGGCGGTGACGACGGCGAGGCTCATGGCGGTGGCGTGGGCCTCGCCGCCGTCCGTCCCGAAGTACAGGGTGGTGACCGCGGCGGCGCCGAGCGCGTTGGCGAGCTGCTGGACCGCGCCGAGCGAACCGCCCGCACTGCCGGCCTCGGCGGGGGCGATGTCCCCGATGGTGACGTCGTACAGGGAGCCGAAGCAGGTGCCCATCCCGAGTCCGACGACCAGCAGGGGCGGGACGAGGGCCCACGCGCCGGTGCCGGTGCCGGAGCTCGCGACGAGGGCGAGCAGCCAGCCGGTCCCGGCGGACGTGATCAGGAAACCGGCGAGGGTCAGCCGGCGGCCCAGTGCGCCGATCAGGCGGTAGCAGGCGATCGAGGCGACGACGATGCCGGCGGACAGGGGGGTCAGACCGAGCGCGGCGCCCGCGGGGGACCGGCCGAGTCCCTGTTGGAGGAAGAGGGAGACGACGTAGAGGAGTCCGGAGACCGCGGCGAAGAACACGACGCCGGTCAGGAGTCCGGAGGTGAAGCCCCGGTTGTGCAGGAGGGAGGGCTGGATCAGGGGGGTCGCGGCGGTGCGCTGGCGGTGGCAGAAGGCCGCGAAGAGGAGGAGTCCGGCGGTCACCAGGGCGGTGCTCCTGAGGCTCCAGCCGTGTGCGGAGCCGTCGATCAGGCCGGACAGCAGGCCGAGCATGGTCGCGGCGAGGAGTGCGGAGCCGGGGCCGTCGACGGTGACGGCGCGGTCGCCGCTGTCGCGCGGGAGCAGCCGGACGGCGGCGGCGAGCGCGGCTCCGCCGAGGAGCAGGTTGATGAGGAACATGGCGCGCCAGCCGAGGCCGGCGATGTCCGTGTCGATGAGGAAGCCGGCGAGGACCGGGCCGCCGACGGCCGAGAGGCCCATCACCGGTCCGAAGAGGCTGTACGCCTTGCCGATCTGGTCGCGGGGCCAGGTGGCGCCGAGGATGCCGAAGCCCTGCGGGACGACGAGTGCGCCGAAGGCGCCCTGGACGAGGCGGGCGGCGACGAGGGTCCGGGGGTCGGGTGCCAGGCCGCAGGCGACCGAGGCGGCGGTGAAGCCGGCGAGGCCGGTGAGGAAGAGGCGGCGGCGGCCGTACTTGTCGCCGAGGCGTCCGCCGAGGACGAGGAGCACGCCGAGGGCGAGGGCGTAGGAGGCGCCGAGCCACTGGACGAGGCTCGTGCCGCCGTGCAGGTCCTCGGCGATCGTCGGGGCCGCGATGTTCGTGATGGTGGCGTCGAGGAGGTCGAGGACGTCGGCGGCGAGGACGACGGCCAGGATCGCCCAGCGGGTCCGGGCTGGCGGATGGGCCGATTCTTTTGCGTTGTGCAGTATCTGCGTCACGCAGATAAATGTGCGGCACGAGGTGCGGAGCGGTCAAGCGCATTGCCGGCGGGGTGCGTCAGGAGGTCTGCTGGGCGGTCGCGTACACCGTCGGCGGCACGCCCACCGTCGCCGTGAAGTCCCGTACCAGGTGGGCCTGATCGGCATAGCCGAGGTCGGCGGCGAGGGCGGCCCAGTCGACGTCCCGGCGGGTCCCGGCGAGCTCCAGGGCCTCGTGGATGCGGTAGCGCAGGATGATCCACTTGGGGCTGACGCCGACGTACGCGGAGAAGAGCCGCTGGAGCGCGCGGACCGAGAGGCCCGCCGAGCGGGCGAGGTCGCCGACGCGGCGCATCTCCCGGTCGGTGCGGATGCGGCCCACCAGTTCCCCGGCCAGGTCGGCCTGCGGGTCGGGCTCCGGGGCGAGCGAGAGCAGGACGGCGTCGAGCGCGGCCACCCGGGCGCGGTCGTCGGCGGGGGTCACGACCGCGCGGGCGGTGTCCTCCGGGGCCGCGGCGAAGGCGGCCCGCGTGAACACGTCCTGGACCGGCAGTGCGTGGCCCGTCCATCGCGACACCGTCGCCCACGGGGTGAACGGCCGGAAGGCCCCGGGCCAGAACTTCGCTCCGCACACCCGGCCCCGCCCGGTCAGCTTCCGGGTGAACAGACCGAGCGCGACCCCGGTCACCTCGCCGTAGGGCGGGCCCTCGTCCTCGTCCCACTGGAACGTGACGTTCACCGACGGGTGCGGGACGACGTGCGAGGCGTACGGCTCCGGCAGGTCCCAGTCGATGAACCAGTACGTCTCCACGTGCCGGCGCAGCGCTTCGGCGGGTGGATGGCGGCGGAACCGTACGCGGGCCAGCAGCGCGGACGGGTCGACGATCCCGCGGGTGTCGCGACGGGGTTCTGCCATGGCCGGATCGTACGTCGGCCGACGCGGCGGGGGTGGGGGTCGGATGGTCCGGAGGCCGGGGAATAGGTGGGGGCGGGGTGCGGTTCTGTGGGTATAGTTGAACCATCAACAACTTGGAAGGTGAGCAGCCATGCAGTTCGGGATCTTCACCGTCGGCGACGTCACGACCGACCCGACGAACGGCCGGACGCCGAGCGAGGGCGAGCGCATCAAGGCCATGCTCGCCATCGCGCAGAAGGCCGAGGAGGTCGGGCTCGACGTCTTCGCCACCGGCGAGCACCACAACCCGCCCTTCGTCCCGTCCTCGCCCACGACGATGCTCGGCTACATAGCCGCCCGCACCGAGAACCTCGTCCTGTCCACCTCCACCACCCTCATCACCACGAACGACCCGGTGAAGATCGCCGAGGACTTCGCGATGCTCCAGCACATCGCGGACGGCCGCGTCGACCTGATGATGGGCCGCGGCAACACCGGCCCCGTCTACCCCTGGTTCGGCAAGGACATCCGCGAGGGCATCAACCTCGCCGTCGAGAACTACGCCCTGCTGCGCCGCCTGTGGGACGAGGACGTGGTGACGTGGGAGGGCAAGTTCCGCACGCCCCTGCAGTCCTTCACCTCCACCCCGCGCCCGCTCGACGGAGTCGCGCCCTTCGTGTGGCACGGCTCGATCCGGTCCCCCGAGATCGCCGAGCAGGCCGCCTACTACGGTGACGGCTTCTTCCACAACAACATCTTCTGGCCCGCCTCCCACACCAAGCAGATGGTGAACCTGTACCGCCAGCGCTACGCCCACTACGGGCACGGCACCCCGGAGCAGGCCATCGTCGGGCTCGGCGGCCAGGTGTTCATGCGGAAGAACTCCCAGGACGCCGTGCGCGAGTTCCGGCCGTACTTCGACAACGCGCCGGTCTACGGGCACGGGCCGTCCCTGGAGGACTTCACCGAGCAGACCCCGCTGACCGTGGGCTCGCCGCAGCAGGTGATCGAGAAGACCCTGTCCTTCCGGGAGTACGCCGGCGACTACCAGCGCCAGCTCTTCCTGATCGACCACGCGGGACTGCCGCTGAAGACCGTCCTCGAACAGCTCGACATGCTGGGCGAGGAGGTCGTGCCCGTCCTGCGCGAGGAGTTCGCCAAGGGGCGTCCGGCCGACGTGCCCGAGGCCCCCACCCACGCGGCCCGTGTGGCCGCCGCCAAGGAGGTGACCGTCGCATGAAGCTCGTCGTCGTCTCGGCGGGGCTGAGCTCCCCGTCGTCGACCCGGCTGCTCGCCGACCGGCTCGCCGCGGCGACCGCCCGGCACGCCGACGTCGACGTCCAGGTCGTCGAACTGCGCGACCTGGCCACCGACATCGCCCACCACATGGTCACCGGCTTCCCGGCGCGGCGCCTGGCCGCCGCGCTGGACGCGGTGGCCGCGGCGGACGGCCTGATCGCCGTGACGCCCGTCTTCTCGGCGTCCTACAGCGGGCTGTTCAAGTCCTTCTTCGACGTCATCGACAAGGACTCGCTGACCGGGAAGCCGGTGCTCGTCGGCGCGACCGGCGGCACCCCGCGCCACTCCCTGGTCACCGAGCACGCCCTGCGCCCGCTCTTCTCGTACCTGCGGGCCGTGGTCCTGCCGACCGCCGTCTACGCGGCCTCGGAGGACTGGGGCGACGAGGGGCTGGAAGGGCGCATCGATCGGGCCGGCGCGGAGCTGGCCCGGTTCATGGGGGCGTCGGCGGCGGTTCCCGGGGCCCGTGCGGAGACGGCCCCGGCGGTCCCGGACACCGACACGGCCGCGGCCATCGCGCCCCGCTCCCTCAAGGGCGCCGTCACCTCGGTGGACTCGGCCGACGCGTTCACGGTCGTCCCCTTCGAGCAGCAGCTCGCGGCGCTGCGGCCGTAGCGCCGCCGGGCCCGTGGCGGGCTTCGCCCCGGAGGTGTGATCCGGGTAAGAAGCCCCCCGCGCCCATGATCATCAGGTGGTGTGCCGCCACGGGCTTGGCAGACTGGTGGGGTGCCCCAGACTGTGCTGCTCGCCGAGGACGACCGCGCCATCCGCCACGCCCTGGAGAGGGCGCTGACGCTGGAGGGGTACCAGGTGACGGCCGTCGCCGACGGTGTCGAGGCGCTCGCCCAGGCCCACCGCACCCCGCCGGACGTGCTCGTACTGGACGTGATGATGCCCGGCATCGACGGCCTCCAGGTGTGCCGCGTGCTGCGCGCCGAGGGCGACCGCACGCCGATTCTCATGCTCACCGCGCTCGTCGAGACCGTCGACCGCATCGCCGGCCTGGACGCCGGTGCCGACGACTACGTGGTCAAGCCGTTCGACGTCGAGGAGGTCTTCGCCCGGCTGCGCGCCCTGCTGCGCCGCACCGGCGACCGCGCCGACGGCGCGACACCGGCCCCGGCGCCCACGCCGGCCGCCGCCGCGAAGGACACCCCGGGGCAGGTCGCCGCGGCGGGCATCCGCATGGACGTCCAGGCACGGCGGGCCTGGCGCGGGCAGCGGGAACTGGAACTGACCCGCACCGAGTTCGAACTCCTCGAACTCCTCGTCCGCAACACCGGAATCGTCCTCGACCACGCCACCATCTACGACCGCATCTGGGGCTACGACTTCGGACCCGGCTCCAAGAACCTCGCCGTGTACGTCGGCTACCTGCGGCGCAAGCTCGACCAGCCGGGGGCGCCGGCGCTCATCCACACGGTGCGGGGTGTGGGGTACGTGCTGAGGGAGGACTGAGTGCCGCGCCGGCCCACCGCGGGCGGGGCGGGGTGGATCAGGTTCCCCCGGACCAGACTCCGGCGGGTGTCCTCCCTGCGGGCCACCTTCACCCTGTCCTTCGCGGCCGTCGCCGCCGCCGTCACCGTCCTCGTCGGCTTCCTCAGCTACGACGCCGCCGCCCGGCTCGTGCGCGTCGACCAGCAGACCGTGTTCGCGGAGGTCGTCCAGGACCTGCGCGACCAGGTGCGTGAGCGGGCCCTGCACCCGGCCGACTTCGCCGCCTCCGACTCCGATCACGACGGGCCGCTCGACGACATCATCCGGCCCAGCCGCACCGATGTGCAGGTCCTCGGCCCCGGCGGCGCGATCGTCGACCGGGGCAGACCGCCGCTGCCCGTGCGCGCCGAGGACCGGGCCGTCGCCGACCACGGGACGGCGGGCAGGCTGGACGAGCACAAGGAGGTCGACGTCGGGGGCGACCGTTACCGGGTCGCCACGGTCGCCCTCGGCGGCGGGCGGGGCGCGGTGCAGGTCGCCCAGCAGTTCAGCGACACCGAGGACCTGCTGCGCGAGCTCCAGCAGCGGACCGTGCTGCTCGTCGCGGCCGTCGTGGTCGCCGCGGGACTGTTCGGCTGGTGGCTGGCCCGGCGCATCACCCGCCGTCTGGTCCGGCTCGCCGGGGCGGCCGAGGACGTCGCCCGCACCGGCCGCCTCGGCATCCAGGTGCCCGTCACCGGACACGACGAGGTCGGCCGGCTCGGCCGTTCCTTCGACCGGATGCTGGTGCGGCTCGCCCAGTCCGAGGAGGACCAGCGGCGGCTGGTCCAGGACGCGGGCCACGAACTGCGGACGCCGCTGACCTCGCTGCGCACCAACATCTCCATGCTCCGGCGCATCGACGAACTGCCGCCCGGCGTCCGGGAGGAACTCGTCGCCGACCTCGCCCTGGAGTCCCGCGAGCTGACCGACCTCGTCAACGAACTCGTCGCGCTGGCGGCCGGGCGGTCCGACACCGAGCCCGTCCGGCGACTCGACCTCGCGGAGCTCGCCGAGGACGTCGCGATCGTCGCGCGGCGCCGGTCCGGGCGGGACATCACGGTCACCGCGCGCGGCGACACGACCGTGGAGGGGCGGCCCACCGCGCTGCAGCGGGCGGTGTCCAACCTCGTGGAGAACGCGGCGAAGTTCGACCGGGGCGGGGCGGCGCCGATCGAGGTGGTGGTGTCGGGCCGGCGGCAGGGCACGGAGGCCGGCGTGGACCCGTCCGCTCCGGGTGCGGGGCATCCCGGGCCCGTGCGGGTCGAGGTGCTCGACCGGGGCCCCGGGATGGCGGACGAGGACCTCGTCCGCGTCTTCGACCGGTTCTACCGGGCCGCCGACGCGCGGAGTCTGCCCGGGTCGGGGCTCGGGCTGTCCATCGTCCGTGAAGTGGCCACGGCGCACGGGGGCGCGGCGTTCGCCTTCCGGCGTGAGGGCGGGGGCACGGTGATCGGGTTCACGGTGGGGGTGCAGCGGGCGGGGGACGACGGCCG
Organism: Streptomyces sp. NPDC025784; assembly: GCF_055558435.1. NCBI lineage: Bacteria > Bacillati > Actinomycetota > Actinomycetes > Kitasatosporales > Streptomycetaceae > Streptomyces > Streptomyces sp. NPDC025784. The sequence goes on along the minus strand of NZ_JBVHMN010000021.1, from coordinate 185,851 downwards.
GTAGCCGATGACCGGCCGCGGTGCCCCGGGTATCCCGCCGGTCAGCCCACGTGGACCCGGGGGCGGCGGGAGCGGTCCGGCTCGGCCTCGCGGAGGACCTCCCGGGTGACGGGGGCGACCTCGCCCTGTCCGAAGAGGAAGAAGCGGAGGAAGTTGGTGAACGGGTCGCCCTCGGTCCACTCGAAGTAGATGTGCGGGGTGCACCGGGTGGCGTCGCGGACGTGCAGCAGCAGCGCGGCCAGTGCGTTGGGGATGGACGCCGACTCCAGGGTCAGCACGCGGTAGCGGTCGTGCAGCACCTCGCCGCGGACGGTGAGACCCGTCTCGAACTCCGAGGGGTCCAGCACGGTGACCTCGACGAACACGAAGTCCTCCTGCAGGGGGACGTCGTTGTCCTGCCGGATCTGCTCGATCTTCTCGCGGTACTCGGCCTTGTCCCGCTGTCCGGGCTCGTTGGCGATGAACCGGATGCGGCGGCTGGACATGTCTCTGATGAATCGTTCCGCCATGTCGTCGAGCGTCACGCTGGTGACGCGCAGCTCGAAGGCGCGGGCCAGCCGGGACAGCAGCGAGACCAGGATGATCCCCGCGATGAAGCAGGCACCGATCTTCACGCCGTCCGGCCGCTCGATGACGTTGACGACGGTCGTGTACAGGAACACCGCGGAGATCACCGCGAAGCCGACGGTCCAGCCCCGCTGGCGGGCCTTGCGCGCGGCGATGGTCACCGCGATGGCGGCGGAGCTGATGAGCACCAGCACACCGGTGGCGTAGGCGCCGCCCTGCGCGTCGACGTCCGCGTCGAAGATCCAGGTGACCAGGAACGCGACCAGGATGAAGACGATCACCATGGGACGTACGGCGCGAGCCCAGTGCGGGGCCATTCCGTAGCGGGGCAGGTAGCGGGGCATCAGGTTGAGCAGCCCGGCCATGGCGGAGGCGCCGGCGAACCACAGGATCGCGATGGTGGAGGCGTCGTAGACCGTGCCGAAGGCATTGCCCAGGTACTCGTGCGCCAGGTAGGCCAGCGCGCGTCCGTTGGCCTGGCCGCCCGACTTGAACTCGTCCTCCGGGATCAGGAGCGTCGTGATGAAGCTCGTGCAGATCAGGAAGGCGCTCATGATCACGGCGGCCGTGGTCAGCAGCTTCTTCGTGCCGCGGATACGGCCGGTCGGCTTCTCCTCGGTGTCCGTCGGGTCGCCCTCGACGTGGGGCATCACCGCGACGCCGGTCTCGAAGCCAGAGAGGCCGAGCGCGAGTTTCGGGAAGACCAGGAGGGCCACACCGACCATGGCGAAGACGTTGCCGTGCTCCGTGGTGAGGGCGCTGGACCAGTCGGTGATCACATGGCCCGCGGTGATCACGTGCCACAGGCCGCTGATCACGACCACGAGGTTGAGGGACAGATAGATCCCGACGAGGACGACGGCGACGCCGATCGCCTCCAGGAATCCCTTGAGGAACACCGCGCCCAGCAGGGCGACGAGTATCAGGGTGATCAGCATCTGCTTGTCGTGCAGGACGCCGTTCAGGTGCGGGTTCTCCACCAGGTGTGTGGAGGCGTCCGCCGCGGAGAGGGTGATGGTGATCAGGAAGTCGGTGGCGGCGAAGCCGAGCAGGGTGAGGACGAACAGCTTGCCCTTCCAGAACGACAGCAGCCGTTCCAGCATGGCGATCGAGCCCTCGCCGCGCGGGCTCTCCTCGGCCACCCGGCGGTAGACGGGAAGTGCGCCCGCGAGGGTGACGATCACCAGCACGATGGTCGCCACGGGCGACAGCAGTCCGGCCGCCAGCGCGGCGATGCCCGGCTGGTAGCCGAGGGTGGAGAAGTAGTCGACGCCGGTCAGGCACATCACCCGCCACCACCGCTGGCCCTTGTGGGCCTGCTCCGGGGTGGCCTGCGCCCCCTGGGGGGTCTTGGCCATGTCGGACAGGCCTTCCAGCATCCAGGCCCGCAAGCGGTTCGCCCGGGCGGGTGTGGTGGTGGCCATCGGTGCGCACTCCTGACAGGCGGCTCTGCGATCGGTATCCGGCCATCGCGGAGACGGCGAGACCAGCGTAAGCAGAGAGTGATCCCCGGGCCCGTGGATGTGAGGGCCGAACGCATCAAGACCGCGTTAAGACGCGTCAAGGCCGCGTCAAGATCTACAGGTCAACCGCGTCAGGACGTGCCGGTCACCCGCGTCGCCCGTCGCGCGAGCCGGCCGGCCGCGTCCCCCGGGGCACACCGCGGCGGACGGCGCCGGGCGCCCGGGGCGTCGGGTGGTTCGCCCGCTCCGAGGAGCTGAGCTGCCAGGGAACGCTGGTGATCATCACGCCCGGGGTGAACAGCAGCCGGCTCTTGAGCCACAGCGCCGACTGGTTGTGCAGCAGGTTCTCCCACCAGTGGCCGACGACGTACTCGGGGACGAAGACGGCGACGAGGTCGCGGGGGCTCTCCCGGCGGATGGAGCGGACGTACTCGACGACGGGCCGGGTCACCTCGCGGTACGGGGAATCGATGATCTTCAGCGGTACGTCGATGCCGTACTCCTCCCAGCGTTCGCGCAGCGCCGTCGCCTCCTCGCGGTCGACGGAGACGGTGAGTGCCTCCAGCTGGTCGGGGCGGAAGGCGCGCGCGTACGACAGGGCCCGCAGGGTCGGCTTGTGCAGCCGGGAGACCAGCACGATGCCCAGCACCCGGGACGGCGGCACGAGTTCGCTCCGGGGGTCGTCGACCGCCAGCTCCGCGCCGACGGCGTCGTAGTGCCGTCGGATCCCGCGCATCATCACCCACAGCACCGTCGCCGCGAGCACCGCCAGCCACGCGCCCTCGGTGAACTTCGTCGCCAGGACGATGACGAGGACCAGACCGGTGACCACCGCGCCCACGGCGTTGACCACCCGTGCCGAGTGGTGGCGCCGCCGCGTGGCGGGGTCGCGCTCCGAGCGGAGCTCGCCGTTCCAGTGCCGGACCATGCCGAGCTGGGAGAGCGTGAAGGAGGTGAACACGCCCAGGATGTAGAGGTGGATGAGGCTCGTGACGTTCGCCCGGTAGCCCCACAGCAGCAGGCCCGCGACGAGGGCGAGGGCGAGGATGCCGTTGGAGAACGCCAGCCGGTCGCCCCGGTTGTGCAGCTGGCGGGGCAGGTAGCGGTGCTGGGCGAGGATCGACGCCAGCAGCGGGAAGCCGTTGAAGGCGGTGTTCGCCGCCAGGATCAGGACCAGTGCCGTCGTCGCCTGGATGACGTAGAAGCCGACACTGTGCTCGCCGCCGAAGACCGCCGCCGCGATCTGCGCGATCACCGTGCGCTGGGTGTACGCCGAGCAGTCGCCGTCCAGCCCCGTCAGCCGGCAGGCGTCGTCGGTGATGTGCACCTTGGCGACCATCGCCAGGGTGGTCACGCCGGCGAACATCGCGATGGCCGTGACGCCCATCGCCGCCATCGTGGTGGCCGCGTTCTTCGGCTTCGGCTTGCGGAAGGCCGGTACGCCGTTGGAGATCGCCTCCACACCGGTCAGCGCCGTGCACCCGGAGGAGAAGGCGCGCAGCACCAGCATCAGCAGGGCCAGACCGGCGAGATGAGCGTCGCCGGGCGCGGGGCTGATGCCGTATCGCGCGCTCTCGGCGACCGGCGCGTTCCCGAGGAGGTAGCGGACCAGTCCGGTGATCACCATGATCAGGACGCCGCCGATGAACAGGTACGTCGGCGTGGCGAACGCCCGCCCCGACTCGCGCACGCCTCGCAGGTTCATCGCGGTGAGCAGCGCGACGAAGAGGATCGCGAGCGGGACGCGCTGGCCGACGAGCCCGGGGACGGCCGAGATGATGTTGTCGACCCCGGAGGCGACGGACACGGCCACCGTCATCACGTAGTCGACGAGGAGCGAGGCCGCGACGACCAGACCGGCGGACGGTCCGAGGTTCGTCGAGACCACCTCGTACGAGCCGCCGCCGCTCGGATAGGCGTGCACCACCTGGCGGTACGACAGGACCACGACCGTCATCAGCGCCACGACCGAGGCCGCGATCCACGGTGTGAAGTGCAGATACGTCAGCCCGCCGAGCGTCAGGACGAGCAGGATCTCCTGGGTCGCGTACGCCACCGACGACAGCGGGTCCGAGGCGAAGATCGGCAGGGCGAGCCGCTTGGGCAGCAGCGTCTCGTGCAGCTCCTCGCTGCGCATGGCCCGGCCGATCACCAGCCGCTTCAGGATCGCCGTCACGTTGAGCACGGCCGGAGCGTAAGCCGGGGGGCGGGGGCCTGCGGGGAGCCTGACGGCGCCGTCGGGCGGCAAGCGACCCTTTAGGATCCCGCCGCCGTCGTGCATTCGGAGCAACCGACCGGGTCTGGCGGCGGGCGGACCTCAGTCGAGCCCGGACACCTCGAACACCGTCCGCGCCGTCTCGCGGTCGATCCGCTCCGCCATGCGGCGCAGTGCGGTCTCCCCGCACGTCAGCGAGCCGCGGCGGGCGGAGAGCCGGGCGTCCTCGTCCAGCCGGTACCACAGCGGGGGGTTGGAGATCAGGACCTGCGGGTCGATCTCCACCCGGGCACCGAAGGTGTCCCGCAGCACGAGGCGCCGACCGACCCCGTCCAGACAGCGCACCGACACCAGCTCGTCGGTGCGCACCCGTCGCGCGCCCAGCAGCCGCCGCGACACCAGCCAGCCCCGGCCCGCCGACACCCGGGTGGGGAAGAGCACCAGGAAGAGCAGCGCCGCCAGGCCCACCCACAGGGCGGCGCGCGGACCGGTCAGGGTGCCGGCGCCTGCGTCGACCAGGAGGAGCAGACCGAGGAGCAGCGCCGAGCAGCGCACCGAGGTGCGCAGGTCCCGGGACCAGTGCCGGTCGAAGGCCGTCTCGGGCGCCGTTCCGGTCGCCGTGCGCGGTGGCGGGGATGCGTCGACCGCGTCGTTGCCGCGTTCCATGGGAGCGACGGTAGAGCCAAGGGAGGCCGGGTGCCGCCTCCCTTGACGGGACTCTGACGACCGCGCGCGTCGGCGTCGCGGCAGGACGCCGGCCGCCCTGCCGCGGGAGTCAGCCGGTGAGCCGCCGGACCGTCCCGAGCTGCTTCCATCGGCCGTCGACGAGCCGGTCCACCCACACCGGACGGGCCGTCGCCTGGTGGTCCTCGAAGGCGTAGTGCCCGAGGAGCCCGTCGGTCTCGACGTCTTCGAGGACGGCCCGGAGCCGGGTGCGGGCGAGGTCCGCGGTGGGCCTGTCGCCGTCCTCCCCGGCCACCCGGTCGATACCCGCGGCGACGGCGAGCGTGGCGTCGTACAGCTCCGCCGTGCCGCGGTGCTTCAGCAGGGCGCGCAATTCGGCCGAGTCGGTGCACAGCTTCGGGAAGTCCGTGCAGTCGGGCTTCTGCCGTTCGTCGTTGAAGGTGCGGAAGCGCAGGCTTCCGTCCGCCAGCTGCCGGTCCTGCCGGGCGAACATCTCCAGGTCGGAGGAGACGTCGCAGGCGGACCCGTAGACGTCGTGGACGGCGACGAGGGTGCCGCGCCCGCGGGCGGTGGGCACGAGGTTCTCCTCACCGCCGCCGGCGCGCAGGTCGGAGACGACCAGGGCGTCCGGCCGGGCCGTGCCGAGATCGCGCTCGATCCGGCTCCGGCTCATGTCCTCGGTCCCCTTCTGGGAGGGCAGCGGCAGCGCGGTGAGCCCGGCGGCGCGCAGCCCGTGCCCGAAGGTGTCCTTGTCGGTGTCCGTGTCCCAGTAGCTCTTCGACGTCTCCACGACCCGGCCCGCGCCGTACGCCCCGGTCAGATAGCGGCCCGACTGGCGCCCCGCCTCGTACTCGGCCGCCGGGAGGGCGTACTCGTGGTCCGGGTCGCCCCCTGACTCGCAGGTGTCGACCATCGCCATACGCGGCGACCAGTCCACCTCGGCGCTCGCGAAGTCCCCGATGTCGCCGACCATGGCGATCATCCCCGGGTGCTGCTCCAGGAGCCGCTCCGCGGGTGTCCGTCCGTAGTCCTCCACCGCGACGACGCGCACGGGGATCTTTCGTTTCGCCCTGCGCCCGGCCTCCTTCAGGGCGGCCCGCACGACACGGGCGCGGATCTCGGGCACCCGGCCGTCCTCGTCGTCGCCCCAGGCGTAGCCGACGCCGAGTGTGTACGTCGTCGGGCCGGCGGAAGTCCCTCCGGGGACCGGCGGTCGGCCCTGGTCCTGCGGCTCGGGACGGTCCGAGGACGACGTGCTCAGGGCGATGCCGGCCGGGACGCCGACGGCGAGGAGCACGGCGGCGGCGACGGCGAGCCGGACGGTGCGGCGAGGGGAGCGGCGTGGGGCCGCGGAGGTCCAGGGGGACTGCGTCCCGCGCCGCTCGTCGGCGTCCTTGACGACGTGCCCGGCCGACGGCCGGGCGGCGGGCGTCGGCGGCCTGGCGTCCTCGGGGGCCGAATCGCTCGCGCCGTCGGCTGTCCGAGCCGCCGGAGCCGGAGCCGGTTCCGGGGCCGGCTTCGCGCCAGGGGCAGAGGCAGGGGCCGGCGCCGCGGGCGGCTGCGCGGCGGCGGCAGCGGACGGCAGCGCCGGCGCCTCGATGCGTGCGAGTGCCGCGTCCGCGTCCGCGGGCCGGTCGTCCGGGTCCTTCGCCATCAGGTCGAGCACCAACCGGTCCACGGCGGGGCCGAGTCCGGCACGGGCCCGGCTCGGCCGCAGCGGCTCGTCGTGCAGGTGGTTGTACATGATGCCCGCCGCGTCCCCGACGAACGGTGGCCTGCCGACAAGGAGTTCGTACAGGACACAGCCCACCGCGTACAGGTCGGTGCGGCCGTCGCCCCGGAGCTGCCGGAAGCGTTCGGGCGCCATGTACTGGACGCTGCCGAAGGGCAGTCGGCCGGTGTGCGTCAACCGCGCGTCGGTGGCCCGGAATTCGGTGAACCGCGCGATGCCGAAGTCGACGATCCTGGCGGTGGACGCCGTGCCCTCTCCGGTGACCATGATGTTGGCGGGCTTGATGTCGCGGTGCACGACACCCGCACGATGCGCGGCGCTCAGGCCCCGGCAGACGTCGGCGGTCCAGCGCAGCGCGTCCTCGACCGGCACCCGCCCGCTGTCGCGCAGGATCTGCTCCAGCGTGCGGCCCTCGACGAGCGCCATCACGAGGTAGGGGCTGTCGCCGTCCGTCCCGTGGTCGTGCACGGTGACGATGTGCGGGCTGTCGAGGGCGGCGGCGACCCGGGCCTCGCGCCGGAACCGGCCGAGCCGCTCCGTCCGCTCGGCCTCGTCGTCCCCCGCTGCCCGGAGGATCTTGACCGCCACCTCGCGGTCCAACTGTTCGTCCCTGGCCCGCCAGACCTCGCCCATGCCGCCCGAGCCGATGAGCTCGATCAGTTCGTAGCGGTCGTCCAGCCTTCGTCCCCGCACGTGTCAGGCCCTTCCCCCGGCGCTTCACCGACCCGGTCCGCCAACGTACTGCATGGGATGTGGCGGACCGTCAGGGAGTCGTGGGCAGCGGGCTTTGCCCGACCGCGCGCTCCGGTTCCTCAGTGGCCGGTGGTGAGCACCATGCGGAACCGGGCCTGACCGCTCGTCATCTTCTCGACCGCGGCGGCCGTCTCCTCCAGCGGAACCTCCTCGGTCCAGGCGCGCACACCGCTCTGGGCGGCGAAGCGCAGGGTGTCCTGGGTGTCGACGGCGGCGCCGGAGGCGTGGGCGTAGACCTTCCGTGCCCCGTGCAGCAGTTGCAGGCCGTTGACCTGGAGCGGTTCGGGGGAGATGCCGACGATGGCGAGTTCGCCGCGGCGCCCCAGCCCGTCGATGGTGGCGGACATCGCGTCCGCGTTCGTGACGGTGGCCAGGACCACCTTGGCGCCGCCGAGCGCCTGGAGCGCCTCGGCGACGTCCTCGGTGGTGCTGTCGATGTAGTGGGCGGCGCCGAGCTTGTGCGCCAGGTCTCTCTTCTCCTGGCCGCGCGCGATGGCGACGGTGTCGAAGCCCATCTTCTGCGCGAACTGCACACCGAGGTGGCCGAGGCCGCCCAGGCCCAGTACGGCGACGGTGTCGCCGGGGCCGGCGGTGGTGTGGCGCAGGGCGTTGAAGACCGTCACGCCCGCGCAGGCCAGCGGTGCCGCTTCGACCGCGGTCAGCTCGTCCGGGATCGCGGCGAGGGCGACGGCGGGCACCACGACCGAGTCGGCGTACCCGCCGGGGTAGGCGACGCCCGGGACGGCCAGTTCGGGGCACATGACTGCGTCGCCGCTGCGGCAGGCGTCGCAGTGCCCGCAACTGCCGCCGTACCAGCCGACGGCGACCCGGTCCCCGACCTGCCACCCGGTGACGTTCTCGCCGAGGGTGTCGATCCGGCCGGCGATCTCGTGACCCGGCGTGACCGGGAACGTGGTCCCGGGCAGCGCGCCCGAGGCGATCAGCAGGTCGGAGTGGCACACCCCGCAGGCCTCGACGGTGATCCGCACGGATCCGGGACCCGGCTCCCGTGCGGCGACCTGGGTGAGCTCCGGGGTGCCGCCGGGCTCGGAGACCTGCGCGGCACGCAGGGTGCCGGTGGAGGCGGAAGCGGTGGAAGCAGACATGATCCAGCCCTTCGTAGCGGTGTGGGGCCGGGGACGGGCCGCACGCACTCGCTCGTCAGGACGTGACCGGTCGAGGGTGGTCCGCCGCGGTCTCCCTCTTCGACGATAGGCAGGCCTGCGCCGCATCGGCATGTCCGCGGACGGCCGGTGCAGGCGCGCAGGCGACAGGCCCGGGGACGCCACCGTCCGGCGACGCCCCACGCGCCCGGGGGACCGGACGAGTCCGAGGGACCGGGCTCAGGGCCAGACCAGGCAGTACGGCTGGTGACCTGCCTCGTGCAGGCGGTGGGAGAAGTCCTGCCACTCGTGCAGCCATTCATGGGAATGGGCGCGGCGCTGTGCTGACCTTGCGAAATCACGTCAGGAAGGGTGTCTTCGCCAATCGCCCGCCTCATGGGATTTGCTCCGGCAGGACAAGACGCAGGGCGGCGCCCTTGAGGGTGGGGTGCTCAGACGGGAAAACCACCACTTCCGTCTCGACGGACGGTGTCGCGAAGGCCGCCAGGAACCGCCGGGCTCGATGCAGGCCCCCGCCGCGCCCCTCCCCCCGAGTCGTCCAGCCGGGCAGGAAGATCCGTCGGCCTCCCTGGGCTGTGGCAGGCAGACCCGGTCCGCTGTCCTGCACCTCGACCACCACCTCCGGGCTCACCGATTTCGCCGAGACCTGGATCATGCCGCCCTCGGCCGCCAGTGCCTCGGCGGCATTGTCCAGAACCTCGTACAGCACGGCACGAAGCACTGCCTCGGGCACGTCCACACGCAGGCTCGGCGGGCAGCGTACGTCCAGTCTGATCTCCGGGTACTGGTCCTCGCACTGCTTCTCCAGCGTGCGCAGCAGGAGCGCCACCTCCGTGCCCGCCCCGGACCCCACGCCCGCCAGAGCCGCGGTGTCCTGGGCATCCAGCTCGCTCTCGGCACTGGCGGCGAGTGCGGCCAGCTCGCGGCTGTCCGCGCCGTGGGTCTCGGCGTCGACATAGTGGCCGTGAGCGGGCACAGTAGCGAAGCGATTGCGGTGCCAGGGCGTCCAGAGCCCGACGGTGAGTACCTCGTCGGCGTCGGCCGGGTCGGCACGAAGCTCGCCGTGCTCGTATGCGAGTCGCTCCAGCAGAACTGTCAGCTGTTGTTCGGCGCCCGGACGCAATGTGCGCACGACTCCGTTCAGCGGCAGGGTCAGGTCCTTCGTGCCGTCCGTGGCCGACACGAGCAACTCGCGCGCCACCAGGGCGTCGAGGCCTGCGAGGACCTCCTCCCTGGCGCTGTGGTGGCCCGAGCAGGCTTCGGTCTGGTCGCCGACATCCTCCCGGCTGACGTGACCGTCGATGAGGTCGCAGACCGACAGAGCCGCCCACCAGGCCGCCTCCACCGAGGGTTCGTCGCAGCGCGCCACGAGTTCCTCGCGCAGCGCGCGTACGAGTGCCTCGTCCCCCTGCCAACCGCCGGTCGCCACGTCCCACAGCTCGTCGCGCGAGGCCTCCGCCCGGTGCTCGGCGTACTCCAGCATCACCCGCAGCAGCGCCGGATCCATGCCGGTGCAGTTCTCCATGGCCTGCACGGTGGTGAGTCCGCCGCCCAGCGAGAGGTGTGTGATCCAGCGCAGTGTGCGCCAGGCGGTGGCCGGTTCGGCGCCGAGGACGCCGGCCAGGCCCGCGGCGCTGGCCCCAGCTAGCGCCGTGACCGGCCACTGCCGGGCGAGGATGCGCAGGACGGCGGCCCCCCGGTCGTCGGGCAGCACGACCAGCTGGAGCAGATCGCGCAGCGACAGCACGGCGGTGGCTCGGCGGTCGGTGTAGGCAGGGGGCTCCAGGCCCGGGCTGACGGCGACGTGCGGTGCCTGTCCGTTGGTCAGTTCGGGAACGACGGTGGAGTCGGGCCCGCCTACGTACAGGTCGATCCGGCCGGTGGGGTGCAGCGGGGACAGCGCCTCGTCGCGGAACAGCCCGTCGAAGAAGGCCAGATGGAACGGGCTGTTCTCGACCTTCTGGGCCATCGCCACGCCACCGGGCGCACCGAGGAAACGGCTCAGGGCGTTGGCGAATGCCTCGGCCGCCCCCGCAGAGGGGTCCTTGGACAGCTGGTCGTAGGCGGTCAGCAACGTGATGCCTTGGTCATCGGCCGCCTCCCAGGCGGCGAACTCGGGCGGGCGCGGCTTCGCCGGGTCCAGGTGGTAGCCGAGGATCTGCTGTGCGGACCACTCCTCGTTCCACCGCGGCAGCGGGGGGACGCTCTCCGGGATCGGAGCGCCGATCGGTTCACGGTTCAACAGAGCCCGGGCAGCGACGAGTTCACCAGCGAGGAGCAGGGCCCTGACACGCTGGACGGTGTGGTCGCTGCCACGCGCGGTGGTGGCCTGCTGGTCCAGGCGTCCCTCCAGGTCCTGGACGATGGGTGCCATCCGGGCGTCCAGCTCTGCGCTCGCGGCGTCCAGAGCGGCCCCCGCCGCGGAGGTCCGGGACCGGGCCAGGGCGCTCACGACGTTGTCGTCCGGTGGGACGAAACCCACGCCGGCGGCCTCGGCGCGTTGTTCCAGCTTCGTCACTCGTTGCCGCACCGCCTCCCCGGCCGCGATCCTGGCGGCCTCCAACTTCCGGATCAGGGAACTCTTCTCGTGGTCGCTTAGATCCGGGCAGTCCGAGAGCGTGTACTCGACCGGGTCGAACTCGCCCCGCTCCAGCAACTCCTCGCATGCCGCCCGGGGCGGCATGCCGCCGACGCAGGCGAGTACGGCACGGGCCAGCGTGGTGCCGTCCCCTCCGGCGTCGTCCGGGGCCGGCTTCCGCACCAGTGCGGCCAGGACGTCCGGGAACCGGAACCGGCCCGGCCAGCTCTCCAGCAGTTCGCGCGCGACGCCGTCCACGGACGGGCTCGCGCTGGGCTCGGCGCCCCCCTCGTTCATACGTCTTCCCTCCCCGCCTTCGGGAGCGCGGACAACGCCTCCAGCAGTGCCCTGGCCGGACGGCGGGCAGGCTCGCCCAGCGCCTCCGCCTCGGCGAGGAGCTGGTGCCAGTCACGGTCCAGGTAGCGGGCGAACTCCCGCTGGAACGGGTTGAGCACGGGAAGTAGGGCCGGGGCGTTCGTGCCGCCGCCGTCCTGTGCCGCGAGCGTGCGGGCCTCGGTGAGCAGATCGGCGACCTTGCGCGCGTACACCATGTGGTGGCGCCATTCGATCTTCCGCAGCTTGAGCTTCCCCGCCATCCTGTCCATCTGGGTGCGGACTTCATGCTCGTTGCGCGGCAGTGCGGCCAAGTTGTTGGCGCGCGGGCCGGCGGCCGCGTCATGGAGTGCCATCTCCCGGGCCTCGGCCAGCATCCCTTCCGGCTGGAAGAGCGCCCGGTGCAGCTTCTCGCCGTCCTGGAAGTTGAACCGGTGCTTGGCCAGTTCGAATTCGTCCAGGTCGGCGGCGAGCCGGAGCCACCGTTCGCGGAATTCCGCCGACCGTTCGTGGTGCGCGGCCCACTCGATGACGTCCTGCAGCGGCAGTGGAGCCTGGAGGCTGGCGAAACAGGTGCTCGCGGCGTCGGCGAGACGCAGCCACGCCGCGGGCAGTCCGCGGCCGAGTCCGTCGGGCTCGGCCAGTGCCTCGCACACGTCCCTGCCGACGCTCCCACCGTGCAGCAGCATCTCGGCGACGGCTCCGGCCAGCGCGACCGTGCGGTGTTCCGGCGGCGCTTCGCCCAGTTCGACTGCGCTGGCGTAGAGCGGGTAGCCGAGCGGGCCGTGTTCCAGCGGCACGGCGACGGCGGCCAGGTCCCTCGTCGCTCTTCTGGCACTGCTGAGTAGCGGAGCCAGCACGTACGCCTCCATGAAAGCGCCGCGTTCCCAGGCATCGTTCAGGAGCCAGCGTTCCCACTCCCGCTGATCGGCGCCGCCGTCCGTGGTGTCGAGGAGCAGGGCGGCGGACTCGCGGCGAAGCACATCGGCGGAATCGCCGGAGTCCCGCCGACCGGCGAGCACCATCCACGGGTCGTCGCGCACGGGGGCCGACGCGACAGTGGGCAGCGGGGGCAGATAGGCCGGCAGTTCCCTGGGGCTGCCGTACCAGTCGGGAATGCCCAGCGCGCCGGCGAAGCCTGCGACGAACGCGGTGCCGACGATGTGCAGGCCCAGTTCGGCCGGGGCGGGGCCGCGCACCGGGTTGACGGCCCTGTTGCCCAGCGGGCGGTGGCTGCCGACCACCGCCTCGTGATCGCTGAGCACCGCCCGCGCTCGAGCCTCGCTGGTGCGCAGCGTGCGTTCGCCGGCAAGTCGTTGGAGGAGCTCTGCGTACGTCCGGTCCGTGCGCCGGCCGTCGGCGAGGGGCGGATGCTGGAGATGCACCACGGCCCCCCTGTCCCGCAGCTCGGTGAGCTGCCGGGCGAGCTGCTCCCCGCAAGCTTCGGGCTCGGCTCGGTCGTCGGTGAGGGCGAGTCGGTCGTCGGCGCCGACGATCAGGTGCTGCACCAGGTCGACGTATCTGCCGTCCCAGACGGTCCGTACCACCGGATCACCCGTGTAGACCTCGTTGACGGCGGCCCCGAGGCCCTGCAGCAGTCGGCCCCAGCCCGCCGCCCACCGGGTGTGGTGGGCGACGGCGTCGTCGTTCCAGTCCTCGGCCAGTTCCGGCGGGTCGAACCTGCGCCGCCAGACGTCCGGACCGATGTCGTCCACGGAATGCTCGCGCCGCCCGAAGTCGGCGGGAGCCAAGGCGATGCGCCGGGCCGTCTCCCAGTACGGGTAGACGCGACGGGTCCAGCTCAGCAGGTCCGCCACACACTCGGGCGGGGTGTCCGTGCCAGCGGCGGGCTCCACGAGCACACCGCAGCCGCTGTCACCGGACAGGACGCTGCGCGATCCGACGTACGCGGACCGGTCGTCGCAGATGACCAGGGAGGCCGCACAGCTGCTGCTGCGCGGCTCCACCAGGACGTTCTCCGAGAAGCGCGCGTGGAGGTCCAGCAGGGCGGTGGCGACCCGGGGCTCCAGCTTTGCCGACTGGTGGTCACCCCAGAGGAAGACTAGGTTGACGCCCCGTTTCGCGGCGAGTTCCAGGTCCGGCAACACCCGGTGGAGGGCGTCGTACCTGATGTACGGCAGTGCCAGGACCAGCTGGTGCTCGGCCCGGTCGATCAGGTCCGACACCACCCAGTCCACATCCGCCTTGGTGGACACGCTGCGGGCCGAGCAGCGGGCTCGGCGAGCCTCCGCGAGCTCCTCCAGCACCTGGTTGGCCCGGGTACGCAATGCATCATGCCGGGATAGCACCTGATCATCGGGGACGGTGGCCAGTCCTTCGGCCAGCTCCTCCAAGTCCAGCATCAGGGAGCGCAGACTGTCGAACCGGATCGGTTCCGGCGCCTGACGTGTCGTCAACTTGCGGACGAACCTGCTGTCCGGCCGGGTGTGCACCAGATGTGTGATGCGGGACTGGAAGAGTTCGAGTGCCCGTCTGCCCCAGCCGACCGGGAGTTCAATGGGGACCGCGGCGACCGTGCCGGTGCCAGGATCCCGTTTCACCACGGTCTCCACTGTGGTCCAGCGCACCGCCTCCGGGGGGCTGAGCACAGGGTTGGCGAAGGACACCCTCTGTACGCGCCGGCGGACACCACGTGTGCGGCGGTCCTGGTCGACGGCCTGCCGCACGGCGCGAAGCAGCTCCGCCTGTGGCAGGTCGTCCTCGGAGAAGCCCCTGGCGAGCGGCATGTCGAGCGCTCCGTGGGGTATCTGCTTGGCTCCCCGTTCGTACGGCAGGATCGTCGCGGTCACCGGGTCGAAGAGGAACTTGCGCGGTTGAACGGTGGCGGCCAGCGTCCGGGGACCGGCCTCCTCTCTGAGGACCGCTTCGGCTGCCTGTGTCCTCTCCAGCACGTTGGTGGAGAAGTCGACGGCGAGGAAGCCCCGGCCCCACAGACCGTGTACCACGTCCAGCACCAGCCGGTGCGGCAGCGAGAACAGATCGCCCAGCTCCCCGACGGTGTTGCGCCCGCCGGCCACGGCCGCCAGCACGAGTTCCTCCAGGGTCGAGGCCCCGGACTCCGCGCCGAGTTCCACCCGGAGAGTGATCACACGGCAGGGCAGGGCGATCAGCGTCGTCTCGGTCACAGGACCTCCCCCAGCTCACTCTCCGCCGCCAGGTCCGCCGGCCCGGTCTCCCACGGTGCGGCCCTGCCGTTCGTGATCTCCCCGGTCTCCGCATCGACGATCCGTCCCTCGTCCCGGAAGACCCGGATGACCGTCTGCCAGTCCGGTCCGCCGTGCCGCTCGTAATGGGTCAGGTTCCCGACGACGACGAGCAGTCGTCGGGCCCGGGACAGCATCACGTTCATCAGCTCGGGCTCGGAGGTGTGCCCGATGTTGTGTCGGGATTCGGTGCCGCGGTTGCCACTGCGGACGAGGGAGACGATCACCGTCTTGGCCTGGCTGCCCTGGGACGAGTGAACGGTGCGCACCCGGCCCTCGAGGAAGTCCTTGTCCAGCTTCTCCTTCTGGTGGCGGTACGGCGTCAGGACGCTCAGCTCCTTAGGATCCGTCCCGTGCTCCAGGCCCAGTTCGCACACCAGGTCCCTGACCAGCTTCACCTCGCCGGGGTTCCACCAGAAGCCGCGATCGCCGCAGCCGGTGCTGCGGGAGGTGTCGAGCCACACCAAGGGGGCGTGCTTCAGGTACGCCGGCTTCGTCACGCCGTGGACCTGGTCGATCTCCGGGTCGGGCTGAAGGAAGGTTGCGGCATGCGGGTCCATCGCCGGCTCCACCCGGCCTTCGGAGTTCTCGGTCGGCGCGGCTGGATAGAACGCCGTCGCGAACGGCAGCGCGATGGTGGGGTGCATGCGGAACTGGGTGTCGAGAACGTTGACGGGGAGTGCGGCGGTGGCGGGCTGGCCGGGGACGTGTCCCTCGAAGAAGCGGCGGAACATCTGCACGAAGTTCAGGTAGAGGTCCCGGTTGCCGTAGTGGAGTTTGATCCGCTCGTGCTGGTGCGAGGCGAGGCTGTCCAGGAACGTCTCGATGTCCCGGGCCCGATGCGGCCCGAGTTGCAGGTAGTCGCCGACCAGGGTCCAGCGCACCCCGAGGACGAGGGGCATGACGACCTCGGTGGGCCACGCCTTGGCAGCCTCTTCGATGATCACCCAGTCGAACATGTCGGAGGGGTCGCGGACCTCGTCGGTGAGTTTGCCCGCGATCGAGCACGTGGCCAGCACGATGTCGGCACCGGACTTGATGCGTTCGGCCAGCTCCACCATGTCGGCCTGTGCGACCCGGGACCACCGCGTCATGAGGTCCCGCTCGTCCTCGTCGCGCGCTTCCACGCACCCCTGGGCGACCTGTGTCTCGACGTGTTTGACCAAGTCCTCCGCGATGGGGTCGGCGGTCAACCGTTGTAAGTCGGCCGGCAGGTCGGACCGCTCCTTGCTCCCGGACAGTTCCCTGAGCACCAGGATCGAGCGTTTCTCGATCTTCGGCCCCAGTTCCTCGACGATCTTCTGGGCGAGTTCGTCGAGGGCGTCGTTCGACTGGGCGCTGACCAGCACCCGCGCCCCCTGCTCGGCGGCCAGGAAGTCCCGAAGGGCCCGGGAGATCACTGTGCTCTTGCCAGTGCCCGGCGGCCCCTGGAGCGCGTAGAAGGGGTGCAGCCGCAGCATGTCGGCGATGATCTCGGGTGCTCTGCCGCGCAGTTCGTACGAGTCGGACTCGGCCGGGGTGGCGACGCTGCGCAGCGCGATGGACGAGGGTTTGCGCAGGATGCGGGCGAGGCCGCGTTTGCGGCCGAGGGAGTCGAGGCCACGGGCCTCACGGCGGAGTTGGACTTCGGTGCCGCGGTCTGAGTCCGGTCGCAGCCAGCCCCGTTCCGGCAGATCCCGCAGGCCGGACGGATCCTGGACGACGACGGAATCGGCGTCCAAGCGCCTGTCGATCCGGACCGTGAGCGTGTTCCGCGCGCTGAAGTACGGGTCTGCCGGACGGCTGCCGCTTTCCTTCCCGGCGTTCCGGTCCTCCACGACGGACAGCTTCGCCCACCGGTTCTCGGCCAGGAGCTGCTGAGCGAAGTCGCCGAGGTGGGCTCTGCGGCGGTACCGGGGGTCGGCGTAGGCCGTCAGCAACGGGTTGCCGTGCAGCCAAGGGCGGTCGCGCTCCTTGTCGTGGACGAGGACGATCGCGCCGCCGTCGCCCTCCTCCTTGACGTAAGGGTATTGGCGGGCCCTGAGGGCGACGCCCTGGTACTCCAGGAAGAACGCGAAGGCCAGCAGCATATCCTGGACCTCGTCGTCCCCGTTCGTCACGGACCGTTCGACAGTCACGGCCGCGGCCAGATCGGTCCACGGCGGCCGGCCTATGCGTTCCTCGGCCAGTGACTGGCCCTTGCGGAACGGCACCAGGTCGAACCGGCCGATGCGCCGCCGGGGCCACACCGCCAGCAGGTCGGAGGCGAATCGCTTGTCCACGAGGTACTTGATGACCAGGGTGTCCGTGTGGGTGCCCCGACGCCGGCCCATGAGGTCCTCGTCGTAGAGGTAGGCGCAGAACCAGACGGCCTGGGCGCCGATGAGTGCCCACTTCGCCTCGGCGAGCGACTTGGCGTCTCCTTCGACGAATCCCTTGGCGCCACGGCGGCAGTGGATCAGTTCGGCCGTGCCGAGCTCGTCCGCGAGGAAGGCCCGGAGCTCCTCCTGGCCCTCCGGGGTGTCGGGAGGGTGGTCGGTCCAGCCGCGGTTGTCGTGGATGGTCGAGACGGATTTTTCGGGCATGAAGGCCAACAGTCGGGGCGTGCTGACCTCGGCCTCGGGCTCCAAGGCGCCGGAGATGGCCGTCCAGCTGCGTTGCATGTCCGATGCCGCCTCGAAGGCGGAACAGCGGCCCATCGGGGACGGGTCGAGCATGGCGAGCAGGGTGTCGCGCAGCCGACGGGGCACTCGGGTGTCGATGTTCAGCTCGCGGCGCATCGCGGTATGCAGGTCGGCCAGTGCCTCGGGCAGTTCGCCGGGTCCGGCCTCGTCGACCGTCGCGCACTCTTCGGGCAGCCGCTCGGTCAGTGAGTCCACGAACAGTTCCCAGCCCAGCACGCCCAGTCCGAACACGTCGGTGCTGCCGTGGTCGAGGCGGCGCACCTGGACGCCGCCCAGGACCGAGGCGTAGGTCTCCGGCGCCAGATACGCCAGGTGTTGTGCCCGGCTGATTCCGGGGGGCGGGGAGTGGTACAGCGCCCGCATGGCCTCCTCGTGCTTCCGCCTGGCGTCGGGGCCGTTGACCGAGTGCAGCAGATTGTTCAGCATGGCGCTCAGTTCGAAGCGCGCCAGGGAAAGGGTCGCCTGGATCGGCTTCTTCTCCACCTTGGTGAGACGGATGGCACTCAGGGTGAGGTTGCGGTGTACGATCCGGGTGCCGTGCAGTTGGCTGAGGGCGTCCACCAGGAGACTGAACTGCTCGAACGCGACCACGGGGTAGGTGGTGGCCCACTCCCGTACGGTCGGCCAGCCCTCCTCCGCGAGCGGAGTGCCGATTTTGGCGGTCATGATGAACGCCACCCGATGCGACTTGTCGAACCTGCCGTCCTCGATCTGCGGCAGCGCCGGATGCCCGAGCATCCGCAGGCGCAGCAGGTTACGCACCTCGTGCTCCCACAGTTCGCCCACCACGTCGTTGACGGAGAGGAAGAGCGAGACTTCGCGGTCGCCGAGCAGGTCCTGGCTCAGGACGAACCGCACCAGTCGTCCGCTGAGGGTGTGTTCGACCCTGCCAATGAGCTTGTACGGGGCGCTGTCGGGAGCGTATGGGGCGTGCTCGCGGATGAACAGCGCCTCCACCAGATCCTCGACTTCCTCCGGGCTCATCTCGTCATCCATCCGCTTCCTCCGTCCGGCCGCTGTCGGCCCCCGCCACAACAGATCCGATTCCGAGTACGACGACTCCGTCGTGGGTGGCGACCGCCAACCGTCCGCCGTCCAGCGCCACCAGCCCACGGCACCGGAGGCCGAGGCGGATCCGATGCGTCACCTGCCAGGATCCGGGTGCCCCCGGCCGCCACAGCGCGACTTCGCCGTCAAGGTCGACGCTCGCCCACAGCCCCTCGTATGCGTCCCCCAGGAGCCGGGTCCAGCCCTGAACCCGGCGTTGGTGGGCGCTCGTGACGGCCTGTGGCGCCGGAGCGTCCGTGGTGTCGTCTCCAGCCTCTCCCCCTGGAGAGGGGAGGCCGTTGAGCACCTCGGGTCTGAGTTCCTCGCCGTCCTTCGCCTCCAGAACCCGATCGCCGGTGCCGGCCGGGCCGGTGAGCACTAGGACCTCCCGGCCGTCCGGCAGGATCTGTCGCCGCACGGTGTCGGGCCCGGCCCACCGCGTCGCGCGTGCGGGGGCGCCGGCCTCCTCGGGCGCGGCGGCCCAGAAGTGCATGCGAGGGTCACGTACGGCCGCGGACACGACGGCATGGCCACCCTTCGGCCCGCCGAGGACCACGAGTGCCCTGGTGCGGGCCGGGCCTCCGGTGCACAACGTCCTCCCGGGGCTGCCGTTCGGGCCGACGACCCGCAGGGTGCCGGCGCTGTCGCCGAGCACCGCGAGCTCGCCGCCGTCGGCGTCCGGCAGGGCTGTAAGTACCGGATCACGGCCGTCCTCCGCGCCGGACTGCGCTTCGCTGACCAGCAGAATCCGGACCTCCGTACCCTCCCGTGGGGTCGGGCACCAGAACCGTAGGGCGCCCTCCTCGGCGGAGGTGACCAGCCGGACGACCCCCTCGGTGTCCGTGATGGCGGTGAGCGAGGTCAGCACCTGCCGGGTGGGCACCTGGGCCAACAGCGACGGAGAGTCGTCCGAGACGTCCCACAGCGCCAGTTCACCGGTCTGGTACGCCGCCGCCAACCACTGCCGGTCATTGGTGCCGGTGACCGGTGCCAGACCCACCACGTCACCGGATGTGAGGGCGGTCGCGATCCGTGGCCGCCGACCGTCTGATCCGAGGAGCGACAGGTGACCGGCCTCCCCGGCGAGGGCCAGCCTTCCGGTGCCGTCGGGCAGAGTCACCATGTGCCGGACGACCTGGGGGAACACTGTGGTCACCGGCTCCGGACGCTCACTGTCGGTGTCCCACAGCTGGACCGTACGGTCGTCGTGGGCGGCGGCCAGCAGGCCTGGCCCGTCGCAGCCGGCCGCCGGGCCGAGGGAGGCAAGGGCGCTCACCGGACGCTCGCAGCCACGCAGGAGCAGGGCAGGACGGTGGGAGCGCCACGGCTCCCACACCAGCACCGTCCCGTCGAGCGCGCCCGACACCAGCCATTGCGCCGACGGGTGCGCGGCCAGCGCGGATACGGCCCCGTCGGCGCCGCCGAGCTGCAGATGCGGTGGCGCCGTGCGCAGCCGCCCCCAGCACACCTCCCAGGAAGCCCCGGGGCCCGCGGGGTGCCACTGCCCCGTGGCACGCAGTCCGCCGAGTTGGCGCAGCCCGGGCCGGTCGCCGGGCGAGGACTCCTTGATCAGGTGCGCGGAAGTGACGGTGCCTAGCACCTGAACCGGTAGGTCGGCGGGTGTCACCCCGCCCTCCCGGCGGCCGGGTGCGAGAGCCAGGGTGGACAGCGCGGTCGGTGGCAGCCGGTCCAGAACGGCGGGTCGCCCGGCCAGCTCCGTCCAGCCCCGGGCGCCGCAGTCGGCCGCGTACCGGGCCAGCCGGGACTGCAGATGGGGGCTGAGCCCCTGACCGGCGGCCGCCTGGTCCTCCGCCAGCTTCAGCAGGGCGGTGAGCATGCCCAGCCGCTGTTCGAGGGTGCTGGAGGCCTGGAGCTGTTCGGCGTAGGTGCGGTGAGCCAGCCGGTACACGCTGCGCCGGTCCTCGCCGTCGAGCAAGACGTACGCTGCCGCCCGGCTGAGGAACAGGGACATCTTCTGGTCGTCCAGGGGTACGTCGGAGCCGGTGATGCCAGCCGCCGCGTGGGCCCAGATACCGTCGGCACGGGGCAGGCCACGGCCCTGGGAGAAGGCGAGGGCCCGCAGGAACAGCTCGGCCGTCGGCCATTCCTCGGTGATGCGGGCGACAGCCGAACCGAAGAGCCCTGTCCGGTCACGGGCGAGGAGGTTCTCCAGGGCAGTGCGGGACTTGGTGTCGGACATCAGCACATCGGGGCGCTGCTCGATCTCGCGGACCATCAGCGCGGTCTGCAGGAACTGCCAGGAACCGTCCCGCACATGGTCGTCGACGGCGCCCCGCACGGTGCGGACGACGGTCTCCTGCCACAGGGCGTCGCCCGTCGGATGCTCCTGCAGGATGCGCCGCACGTGCCTTTTCGCGTACCGGGCGGCGGCGTCCGGATCGGGCGCGAGCTCCCGTACCCGGGCGCGACCGGTGGTAGCGCCCAGGACTGCTGGCAGTTCGCCGTGGGCCCCCGATCCTCCGCTTCGGCCGTACGGTGAACTTCGCGTGCCGATGAGCAGACCGACACCGGGTATATCGGTCAGGTCCCGTAACAGACAGGCGACCTGGACCGGGTCCTGGGCCTCGTCGAGGGCGTCGGCGATGATCAGCGTCCGGGCCAGCGCGGCAGAGGCGGCGACGGCGGTGAGGCGACGGCGCAGAAGGTCCAGCGGGTGCTCGGTCGGGTTGGTCTCGTTGTCCGGTGATCCAGAAGCCGTCAGCTGCAATGTGCCGAGGGAATCGAAGAGTTGATACACCACATCGGTCGGCGTGCTGCCGGTGAGGCGCAGCACCGCGCCGATCCGCACCTCTTCGGGGTCGTGGCCCCCTTCGGTGCGCAACCTGCGCAGAACCTCGCCGAGCAGTGCGGACTTCCCGGTGCCGGGCGGCCCCGTGACCACGAGCACGGGCGGCGTGTCCACGGTGGAGCACCAGTCGGCGACGGCGTCCAGGTCCGCGGCTCTGCCGGTGAACTCGTGGACGACTTCGAGGAATCCGCCCGACGCCGTGGCCGGGGGTGGCGCGTACGACGGGCCCGTCTCCTCGAACTCTTGCTGGAGCCGCATCTGTTCGGCGACCGTGACGGCCCCGGAGAGCGGCACGCGGTCGTGCAGCCTCATCTTCAGTTCGAGCGAGGTCTCGTCACCGACGAGTTCCGCATAGCAACCGGGGGCCTTGAGATGGACCTGGAGGTCACGAAGGGTGAACACCTCGTCTAGGGAGGTCTGTTTGCGGACGTACTCCTGCAAGTGGGCACGGAATGCCCCCAGATACGCCTGAGCTCCCTCTTTGCCCGTGGAGACCAGCAACAGAGAACACGCTTTGGGCTGTGCGTCGGTGAGTTTCGCGTACAACTTGCTGGCGAACTCGGCCCCGTTGCAGGCCTCGATCAGGACAATTGCCCAATGACCCTCGTCGGTGGCGCGGATCCGCTGTTCCGCGAGGATGTAGTGCGCGAGCATGTCGGGTGTCACCCGCGCGTTGTCCCTCCGCCTTCTCGAGCCGGGCACGAGCAGCGAGGGCCCCGCGGCGCCGGGGGTGCCATGGCCGAACCAGAGAAGGGCCGAGGGACGGGCGGCGCGGTCGTCGTGTTCTCCGGCCCAGCGCGCCAGTTGCTCGTCGACTTCCTTCAGGGACTTCAGAGTCCCCGGGCTGTTGTCCTTCCCCTCGGAGGGATCCCGGTAAGCGAAGAGCGGCGCGGCGGCCTGCCCGCCGAGCTGCTCGAGCACGGCTGTGGTCAGGTGGGCCTCGGTCGCGGTGTCCACCGGCTCGCCATACCCGACAACGGGTCCCACCGGGACGACGTACACGTCGAACGCGTCCGCGATCTCTGATGGGTCGTAGGGTGCCGCGGTGTCCGGACCGGCGTCGTACGCCCGGCCGTCCGGGGTGCCCACGGACCGGTCGTACGTGGTGGTGACCCCGGGTGACGTCGGTATCAGCTCCGCCACCATCGCGTCAGCCGTGCTGCTCGGCCGCCAGGACGGGCACGAGCCGTCGCATCGGTTCGGCCCCGCCCAATACTTCGACCTCGTAGAGCCCGGCCCGGCAGGCAGGGCAGGTCGTGGTCCAGTTGCCCGGTGTCTCGGGCGTTTCCTTCAGGGCGAGATGGTGGACCACGTCGAGCCCACTGACTTCGCGGACTGTGCACTGAAGGTCGGCGCCGGGCTCGACGCCCTCCACCTCGATGTCGAACGGCACGTCGGGGTCGGCCCATTCGGGTGTGTTGAGTCCGAACTCTCCCGCTCCGAGCATTTCGCCCAGCTCGGCGCTGTGACGCAGTCCGCGCAGCAGGCCGCAGGCCAGGTCGATGACGCTCTCGCTGCGGGCGAGGGCGCTGTGTTCCTGGTAGACGTGGACGGGCCGAGCGTCGGAGCCCGGCAGGTGCGCGGCGAACTGGTAGACGGTGCCGTCGCCCTTGCGGTCCTCGTGCCGAGGCCTTCCCGCGGCGTCCACCACCACCCGTCCCCCGTGTCGCCGGAACATGTACCGCTGCGCGAAGGCGGCGCCGGCGTCCAGGCGGTAGCTCTGCCAGGTCCGCTGTCCCATGCCGACGACCATGACGTGGTCGGGCAAGAGAGTGTCTTGCCGACTTGACCGCCAGTCCACGGTGGCCTGCGCCAGATCGCGCCGACCGCCCAGTGCCACGATGTCGTCGACTTCCGGAACCCGCATGTCGGCGCCTTCCGCGCAGGCGCGATAGCCGGGCAGCAGGTCGTACAGTCCCGGCATGCTGGGGGTCACCTCGCGCAGCACGTCGGGCGGCAGCAGGAGCGGAGCGCCCTTGCCCGAGTTGAGCATCACGGAGGCCTTCACCGAACCCCCGAAGGGAGTGCCGACGGTCATCACCGTGCGGACGTCTCTGCGCAGATCGCCACGGTGTAGGACCTCGCGGGCGAGGAGCCCGCCCATCGAGTGGGCGACGAACACCAGCTGCGCCGGACCGGCTTCGGGATGGTCGGAGAGGTGACGGCGGTGGGCGCCGTGGTTGCGCCAGGCCTCAAGGTGACGGCGGGCCTCGTGGGCGAGCAGGGCACCGTTGTGCTCTACGGACAGCCGCCAGTCGTAAGGGAAAGCGACGACCGCCGTCCGGTGCAGGGCGGCGCGCTTCAGCCGGGAGACCAGGGTGTTGTACGGCTGGGCGACGCCGAGTCCCGGCAGCCAGTCGGCGAAGTTGAGGACGCCGGTCGCCTCGACACGTCCGGTCCGTCCGGCGCGCTCGGAGTCTGTGACAGCGAGATCACGTAAGCGCCGGGCATGGGTGCGGGCCGAGTACTGAAAGAGACGTCCGACCCCCCACAACGGTGTGTCGTTCTCCACGTCTCTCAGCGCGCTGCCCATGATGCCGGGTACGACCACCACGGCGTCGTGGAGCAGCCGCTCAGGCGTACGTTGCCTGCTCATTTCTTCATCCCCCCGAGCCTCACCGACTGCTGTTGCACTCATCCCGCTCAGCATCAATAAGGGCCAGGACGTTAGCACGGCAGGCCTCGACGCAAACTGGCTTCAACAGAAAAATACCCACAATGGGCGATGAGTTCTCCTGGCCTCCGGCCTACCGGGAATCCCGTGGAGTTCCATTGGCTTGCGCAGAACGACGACTGGACCGGTCGCGGGTATTCGGCCGGCCGACGCAAGCAAGCGGACATCCGAGGGGGCGTCGAGGCCCCGCCCAGCCCTATTCCCTCCCCGCCGAAACAGGTGTGCCCTCAGCGTGCCCTGGCCGCTGGCCAGCTACCATCGACATACTGCTAGGGGGGAGCTCGAAGCCCCGCCCAATCCGCAGGAAACCCCAGCTCAGGGCCACACAAGGCAATAAGGCTGATGCCCCGCCTCATGCAACCGATGGCTGAAGTCCTGCCACTCGTGCAGCAGCTGGTACACGTTGAACGCGTCCCGGGGGCCGCCCCGGTCCGGGACGGTCGACCAGATGAAGGCGGCCGCGCCGACCGCTTCCTCGCCGATGCCGCGCAGCGGGTCCACGACGGTCATGGGGAGTTTCACGACGGCGTAGTCGGGGTGGAGGACGACCAGTTCCAGGGGCGGCACCTTGTGCAGGGGGACGCCCTCGATGCCGGTGAGGACCATCGCGGCCATCGTCTCCGGCTTGATCTTGGTGAACATGCCGTTCATGCCGAGTTCGTCGCCGCCGAGTTCTTCGGGGCGCATCGAGATCGGGACACGTGCCGCCGTGGCGCCGTCCGGCGCGCCGAAGTATTTGTACGTCACCCCCACTCGGCCACCATTCCCGCTCCCGGCCCTCAGCCGATCGACCCCGCGGTCGCTCCGCTCGGGCTCACCTTGCGCTCCCGGAGATAGCTGGGATCCCTGCGATCCCTGGGTCCTGCGTGCCTCGGCCGCTTCCTCCGCTTCGCGCCGGTGCCTTCCCCGCCGGGCACGCCGGGGCCCGAGGTCGTCGGTCCCCTCGCCCAGTCCGCCACCGCGATGCATATCTCCACCCGACTGCTTTTCTAAGGCGCGCGACCCCCGCCACGCAACCCGATCATCGTGACAGTGACCTCCCCCACGGCCGCACGCCGAAACGTGCGCTGAAACACTGTTCCGCGGGATCTTCGCGGCCTCTGAACACCACCGTTCCTGTGAGCTGTCCCTGCCGGGCCCCAGTTTTGCAGATGGCCGGGGGCGCCGCCCCGTCCTCCTGCCGGGCACCGGCCCGCCGGATCCCCGCGATTCCGGGACCTTGCGTACCTGCAACGTACGCGGTCCCGTCCGGCTTCCCGGGAGGGGGAGCCGTCGGGGGACGCCTACGAGAAGCCGTACGTCGTGCCGGGTTCGCGCGTTCATGCCCGCGTGCTCTTCCCCTCACGGCCGCCCTCGGACCCTGGCCTACCCTGAGGAGGTCACTAGCCCCCCGGAGTCGGAGACGTCGCAGGTCATGACCGAACTGCCCTATCCCTACGAAGCACCGGCCTCGCAGGCCCTATTCGACCGTGCGGCGGCCGTCACGCCCGGTGGCGTGAACTCTCCCGTGCGGGCCTTCCGCGCCGTGGGCGGTACGCCCCGGTTCATGGTGTCCGGTGCGGGTCCGTACCTCACGGACGCCGACGGTCGTGAGTACGTCGACCTCGTCTGTTCCTGGGGGCCGATGATTCTCGGACACTCTCGGCCCGAGGTCATCGCGGCGGTCCAGGAAGCCGTCTCCCGCGGCACGTCCTTCGGTACTCCCGGTGAGGGCGAGGTCGCGCTCGCCGAGGAGATCGTCGCGCGCGTCGAGCCCGTCGAGCAGGTCCGGCTCGTCTCCAGCGGCACCGAGGCGACCATGTCGGCGATCCGGCTCGCCCGCGGGTTCACCCGGCGCTCCAAGGTGATCAAGTTCGCCGGCTGCTACCACGGGCACGTCGACTCGCTGCTCGCCGCGGCGGGCTCGGGCGTCGCCACCTTCGCGCTCCCCGACACCCCGGGCGTCACCGGCGCCCAGGCCGGCGACACGATCGTCCTCCCGTACAACGACCTCGAAGCGGTGAACGCCGCCTTCCACGCGCACCCCGGCGAGATCGCCTGTGTGATCACCGAGGCCTCGCCCGGGAACATGGGCGTCGTGCCGCCCCGGCCCGGCTTCAACCAGGGCCTCAAGGACGCCTGCGCGAAGAACGGCGCCCTGTTCATCTCCGACGAGGTCATGACCGGCTTCCGCACGAGCAGGGCCGGCTGGTACGGGGTCGACGGCGTGCGTCCCGACCTCATGACGTTCGGCAAGGTGATGGGTGGCGGCTTCCCCGCCGCGGCCTTCGGCGGCCGTGCCGACGTGATGGCGCACCTCGCGCCGGCCGGGCCGGTCTACCAGGCGGGCACGCTGTCCGGGAACCCGGTCGCCACCGCCGCCGGTCTCGCGCAGCTGCGACTGCTCGACGACGCCGCCTACGAGAAGATCGACGCGGTCTCCGAGCAGATCCGGACGCTGGTGTCCGAGGCGCTGGCCAAGGAGGGCGTCGCGCACCGGCTGCAGAGCGCCTCCAACATGTTCTCCGTCTTCTTCACCGGGCGGGAGGTGCGTGACTACGAGGACGCGAAGGCGCAGGAGTCCTTCCGGTACACCGCCTTCTTCCACTCGATGCTGGCGCAGGGCGTGTACCTGCCGCCGTCCTCCTTCGAGTCGTGGTTCGTGTCGACGGCGCACGACGAGCAGGCGGTTCAGCGGATCGCCGACGCCCTTCCGGCGGCGGCGCGGGCAGCGGCGGAGGCCAGTGCATGAGTGACAACGGCAACACCACGGACATCACCGTCGTCCACCTGATGCGGCACGGCGAGGTCGCCAACCCCGACGGGGTGCTGTACGGGCGGCTGCCCGGCTATCACCTGTCCGAACTGGGGCGGAAGATGGCCGACCGGGTCGCCGACCACCTGGCGTCCCGCGATGTCACCCACGTCGTCGCCTCGCCCCTGGAGCGGGCGCAGGAGACGGCGACCCCGATCGCGAAGGCGCACGGGCTCGACCTCGCGACCGACGGGCGGCTCATCGAGGCCGACAACGTCTTCCAGGGCAAGACCTTCGGTGTCGGGGACGGTGCGCTGCGGCGACCGGAGAACTGGAAGCACCTGGTCAATCCGTTCAAGCCGTCCTGGGGCGAGCCGTACGTCGACCAGGTGGTCCGGATGATGGGCGCGCTGGACGCGGCCAAGGACGCGGCGCGCGGGCACGAGGCGGTGCTGGTCAGCCACCAGCTGCCGATCTGGATCGTGCGCAGCCATGTCGAGCGGCGGCGGCTGTGGCACGACCCGCGCAAGCGGCAGTGCACGCTCGCGTCCCTGACGACGTTCACCTACCGGGGCGACAAGATCGTTTCCGTCGGCTACACCGAGCCCGCCCGGGACCTCGTGCCGGCGCATCTCCTCGCGGGCGCGAAGCCGGTGAAGGGCGCGGGCAAGGCGTTCGGCGCCTGACGGGTCGTCGTCTCCCCAGGCTGTCCTGCCATATGAGCGTATCTTCGTAAAATCATACAAATATGTGCGTGTGGGACTGAACCCCCGTCTTCGTCGTGCCCTCTCATGGAGTGCCAGCTGAGAGCCAGCTGAGAGGGCGCGATGAAATGGGGACCGCATGCGGGACATCAGCCGGAGGGGAATGATCGGCCTCGGGGCAGGTGCCGCGGCCGGTCTGGGACTGGCCGCGTGCGGTACCGCCTCGCAGGACGCTCCGGGTGGGGGCGGCGGTTCCCGGGGCGACGGACACCCCGGCGCCCCGAGGCAGGCCGCCAAGCCGATCGGCGACGGCTCCACCGCCTTCACCGGCGAGCAGCCGGGCCGGCCGGACCGGCCGGAGCCCCTGGAGCCCGGTGAGACCCCGCCGCAGTTCGTGGTCTTCTCCTGGGACGGCGCGGGCGAGGTCGGCACCGGCCTCTTCGACCGCTTCCTCGGACTCGCCGAGAAGTACGACGCCCGGATGACGTTCTTCCTCTCCGGGCTGTACCTGCTGCCCGAGTCGAAGAAGCGCATGTACGACCCGCCGAACAACGTCAGGGGCGCCTCGGACATCGGCTACCTCACCGACGACCACATCAGGCAGACGCTGAAGCTCGTCCGCCGCGCCTGGCTCGCCGGCCACGAGATCGGCACCCACTTCAACGGCCACTTCTGCGCCGGCTCCGGTTCGGTCGCCGACTGGACCCCCTCCCAGTGGCGCAGCGAGATCGAACAGGCCAAGTCCTTCGTGAAGGAGTGGCGGACCAACACGGGCTGGACCGATCTGCCCGCGCTGCCCTTCGACTACGACAAGGAACTCGTCGGCGGCCGCACCCCGTGCCTGCTCGGCCAGGAGAACCTGCTGCCCACCGCGCGAAGGCTCGGCTGGCGCTACGACGCCTCCTCGCCCGGCGGCCGCCAGCGCTGGCCGCGGAAGAACCAGGGCCTGTGGGACCTGCCCCTCCAGGAGATGCCCTTCCCGGGGCACACCTTCGAGGTCCTCTCGATGGACTACAACATCCTCGCCAACCAGTCGGTCAACACGACCAGGGCCCCGTCGTACAACTACCCGGCCTGGCGCACCCAGGCCGCCCAGTCCTACATCTCCGGGTTCCAGCGGGCCTACGAGACCAACCGCGCCCCGTTCTTCATCGGCAACCACTTCGAGGAGTGGAACGGCGGCATCTACATGGACGCCGTCGAGCAGGCCTTCACGTACGTCGCCCGGCAGCGGGAGGACGGCGCGGACGTCCGCATGGTCTCCTTCCGGGACTTCGCGGACTGGCTGGACGTGCAGCGCCCCGAGGTCCTCGCCAGGCTCCGGTCGTTGGAGGTGGGGGAGCGGCCGGCGGGCGGCTGGAAGACGTTCCTGCGGGACGTCGGCAAGGATTCGGGCCGGGGCTCCGGGGCTGACGCGGACAGCGGCACCTGAAACGGTGCAGGGCGGGGCAATCCACCCGTGCGGGTGCGGGCATCCGCACGGGCGTCGACGAGGAGCCCGAAAGGCCGCCTGATATGCGGGTTTCCGCCCGCAAGGGGGGTGCGGAAGATCCCCGAAACGGGCATGCGAAACTTTTCACATGAGTGCCGCCTGCCGCGCCGACCAGCGCCCGAACCGCACCCGTAGCCGCGTCGCCCTGCTCGCCGCCGGGGCCGCCGTCGCCGCGCTCGTCCTGTCCGCGTGCACCTCCGGAGGCACGTCGGGAGGAGCGGGCAACACCAACTTCGTCGCCGGCAAGAACGGCGTCGACACCGCCGCCAAGGGTCACCGGAGCGCGATCCCGGACCTGTCGGGCAAGACCATCGACGGCAAGCAGCTCGACGTCCGCGACTTCAAGGGCAAGGTCGTCGTCCTCAACGTCTGGGGCTCCTGGTGCGGACCGTGCCGGGCCGAGGCCGCCAACTTCGAGCGGGTCTACCAGGACACCAAGGACCAGGGCGTGCAGTTCGTGGGCATCAACACCCGCGACTCCAGCACCGCCCCGGCCCTCGCCTTCGAGAAGGAACACGGCGTCAGCTACCCGAGCCTGTACGACCCCACGGGCAAGCTGATGCTCCGCTTCAAGAAGGGCACGCTCAACCCGCAGCTGATCCCCTCCACCCTGGTCATCGACCGCGAGGGCAAGGTCGCGGCCCGGACGCTCCAGGCGCTCAGCGAGGACAACCTGCGCAAGATGCTCGACCCCGTGCTCGCGGAGAAGTGACCTGACGTGTCCCTCCTCGCCATGTCCCTGGCCGAGTCCACCGGCAGGAACGAGACGGTCTACAGCGGCGCGCTGCTGCTCGCCTTCCCGATCGCCGTGGTCGGGGGGCTCGTCTCCTTCTTCTCCCCGTGCGTGCTGCCCCTGGTCCCCGGCTACCTCTCCTACGTCACCGGGGTCAGCGGCACCGACCTCGCGGAGGCCAGACGCGGACGCATGGCGGTCGGCGCGAGCCTGTTCGTGCTGGGCTTCACCGTCGTGTTCGTGTCCGGCGGCGCGCTCTTCGGCTACTTCGGCTCGACCCTGCACGAGTACCAGGCGGCCCTGTCCAAGGTGCTCGGCGCGCTCATGGTCCTCATGGGCGTGTTCTTCCTGGGCGGCATGCCCTTCCTGACACAGCGCGAATTCCGCTTCCACAAGCGGCCGGTGACCGGTCTCGCGGGAGCGCCGCTGCTCGGCGCGCTCTTCGGGATCGGCTGGACCCCCTGCCTCGGCCCGACCCTCTCCTCCGTGCAGATCCTCGCCGCGAACCAGGCGAGCGCCGGACGGGGCGCCATACTGACCGTCGCGTACTGCCTCGGGCTCGGCATCCCCTTCGTCCTGGCCGCGGTCGCCTTCCGCAAGGCGCTCGGCGCCTTCGGCTGGGTCAAGCGGCACTACACGTGGGTGATGCGGATCGGCGGCGGAATGATGATCGTGACCGGCCTGCTCCTGCTCACCGGTGCGTGGGACAGCATCGTGCAGCAGATGCAAACCTGGTCCGACGGCTTCACGGTAGGGATCTGACCCATGAGCACCACTGACACCGGCAAGACGACGGAACCGGACGCGGCGGGCGAACTCGGCGCGGCCGGCTCGCAGCTGTCCACCGCGCCCGTGGAGACGGCGATGCCCGGCTCCTTCGGCGGTTCGCGGGCGCCCGGCGCCATCGGCTGGATCACCTGGACCGGACGCGAGGTCGTCGGCTGGACCCGCTGGTTCTGGCGGCAGCTGACCTCGATGCGGGTCGCGCTGATCCTGCTCTTCCTGCTGTCGCTCGGCGCGATCCCCGGCTCGCTGATCCCGCAGTCCGGGACCGACGCGCAGAAGGTGGCCGCCTTCAAGGACCGGCACAGCCTGCTGGGACCGGTCTACGACAAGCTCGGGCTGTTCCACGTGTACAGCTCGGTGTGGTTCTCGGCGATCTACATCCTGCTGTTCGTCTCGCTCATCGGCTGCATCGTGCCGCGCACCTGGCAGTTCGTCGGACAGCTGCGGGGCCGCCCGCCGGGCGCCCCGAAGCGGCTGACCCGGCTTCCCGCGTACGCGACGTGGCGTACCGAGGCCGCGCCCGAGGAGGTCCGCGAGGCCGCGCTCAAGGTGCTCAAGCAGCGGCGGTTCCGCGCCCACCTCGACGGCGACGCCGTGGCGGCCGAGAAGGGCTATCTGCGCGAGACCGGCAACCTGCTCTTCCACATCGCGCTCGTCGTGATGCTCGTCGCCTTCGCCTGGGGCCAGCTCTTCAAGTCCGAGGGCAACAAGCTGATCGTCGAGGGCGACGGCTTCTCCAACACGCTGCTCCAGTACGACGACTTCAAGTCGGGCAATCTCTTCAGCAGCGACGACCTGACGCCGTTCAGCTTCGACCTGAAGAGCTTCACCGGCACCTACGAGCGGACCGGGCCCAACAAGGGCACCCCGCGCACCTTCCAGGCGGAGGTCAGCTACAGCGAGGGCGCGTACGGCAAGCCGAAGAAGAAGACCATCAAGGTCAACGAGCCGCTGGAGATCGGCGACTCGAAGGTCTACCTGGTCAGCCACGGCTACGCGCCCGTCGTCACCGTCCGGGACGGCAAGGGCGAGGTCGTCTTCCACCAGCCCGTGCCGCTGCTGCCGCAGGACGGGAACGTCACCTCGGTCGGCGCGATCAAGGTGATGGACGGCTACCGGAACGCGCAGGGCCGCAGCGAGCAGCTCGGCTTCTCCGCCGTCTTCGTGCCGACGTTCGCCGGTGCCGGCAAGGGCACCATGTTCTCCCAGTTCCCCGCGCTGGACTTCCCCGTGCTGGCGCTGAACGCCTACCACGGCAGCCTCGGGGTCGACTCGGGCCTGCCGCAGAACGTGTACCAGCTCGAGACCTCCAAGATGAAGCAGTTCAAGGACGCGAAGGGCGGCATCCTCAAGGCGAGGCTGCTGCCCGGCGAAACCATGAAGCTGCCCGACGGCGCCGGCTCGATCACCTTCGACAAGGGGATCAAGGAGTGGGCGGGCTTCCAGATCACCCAGCAGCCCGGCAGCGACTGGGCGCTGGTGGGAGCCTTCGTCGCGATCTTCGGCCTCGCCGGATCCCTGTTCATCCAGCGCCGCCGCGTCTGGGTGCGGGCCACCACCGGTACCGACGGCGTCACCGTTGTCGAGATGGCGGGCCTCGGCCGCAGCGAGTCCGCGAAGCTCCCCGAGGAGCTCGGCGACCTCGCCGCGCTCGTGCACGAACAGGCGCCCAGCGCCCCCGAACCCGGCCCGGACACGCCCGGGTCCGACCAGGACACCCCCGACCCGCACGCCGTATCTGCCGCCGAAGGGGCTGAGAAGCAGTGACTCTCGCCACCGCCACCAACGAACACCTCGCTCACATCAGCAACGTGCTGATCTACTCCTCGATGGCCGTCTACACCCTGGCCTTCTTCGCGCACATCGCCGAGTGGCTCTTCGGCAGCCGCAGCAAGGTCGCCCGCACCGCGCAGGCGCTCACCGCGAAGGGCGAGCAGGGCGCGGGCGCCGCGACCGCCCCCGCGGTCACCGTGCAGACGGCCGGCGGCACCGCCGTGCTGGAGCGGCCGAAGGTCGTCACCCGCTCCGCGGCCGGTGCCCGCGACGTGCCCGACGGGCCCGGCGCGCACGGCGGCGACGAGCAGGGCGACCTCTACGGCCGGATCGCGGTGTCCCTCACGGTGCTCGCCTGGGCCGTCGAGGCCGCCGGTGTGCTCTCCCGAGCCCTGTCGGTGCAGCGCGCGCCGTGGGGCAACATGTACGAGTTCAACATCACCTTCTCCACGGTCGCGGTGGGCGTGTACCTCGCGCTGCTGGCCCTGAAGAAGAACGTGCGCTGGATGGGCCTCTTCCTGGTCACCACGGTCCTGCTCGACCTCGGTCTCGCCGTCACCGTCCTGTACACGGCGAGCGACCAGCTGGTCCCGGCCCTGCACTCGTACTGGCTGTACATCCACGTCTCGACCGCGATCCTGTGCGGCGCCGTCTTCTACGTAGGTGCCGTCGGCACGCTGCTCTACCTGTTCAAGGACTCGTACGAGAACAAGCTGGCCGGCGGCGGGAAGCCCGGCCGCTTCGCGACCTCCGTGCTGGAGCGGCTGCCCGCCTCGGCCTCGCTCGACAAGTTCTCCTACCGCGTGAACGCCGCCGTCTTCCCGCTGTGGACCTTCACGATCATCGCGGGCGCCATCTGGGCGGGCGACGCCTGGGGCCGCTACTGGGGCTGGGACCCCAAGGAGACGTGGGCGTTCATCACCTGGGTCGCCTACGCCTGCTACCTGCACGCCCGTGCGACGGCCGGCTGGAAGGGCCGCAAGGCGGCGTACATCGCCCTGATCGCCTTCGCCTGCTGGCTGTTCAACTACTACGGCGTGAACATCTTCGTGAGCGGCAAGCACTCCTACGCGGGCGTCTAGCCGGCGTCGCCCGGCCGGCCGTCCCGAAGCGGCCGACCGGGCACCCTGA
The DNA here is from genome assembly GCF_055558435.1 of Streptomyces sp. NPDC025784. Taxonomy (NCBI): domain Bacteria; kingdom Bacillati; phylum Actinomycetota; class Actinomycetes; order Kitasatosporales; family Streptomycetaceae; genus Streptomyces; species Streptomyces sp. NPDC025784. Next base: position 152,632 of record NZ_JBVHMN010000021.1, on the reverse strand, counting down.
GCGAAGAAAACGCAGGTCAGGGATGGTCACACGTGCGGATCCGGCCGCCACGGGCCACGCTGGAGTCATGACCCAACCCATCGAGCGGCCACCGATCGAAGAGGGCGCCACCGAGATGCGGGGGAACGCGCGGGTCCTGCACTTCCTGCTGCGTCTTCCCCAGCCTGTGGAAAAGGTCTGGGCGGCGCTGGCCACCCCCGCGGGACTGCGCGGGTGGCTGGCCGCCGCCGATCCGTTCGAGCCGCGGCTCGGCGGGGCCGTCACCCTGAGCGGGCTGGGCGCCGGACGGATCACGGCCTGGGACGTGGAGCGCATCGCGGAGTACACCGTCGAGGGGCGCGGCCGGGTCCGGTTCCATCTGGAGCACGGAGTGCCCGACGGCACCACGGTCCGCTTCACCCATGAGACCGAGGCGGAGCGGGACCCGGAGTGGCGGGCCCGCTTCGAGCGCCTGGCCCGGCAGCTCGGCGGCTAGGCCCCGCCGCCTCCCGCCCGCCCCGCCGCCCCTACGACGGCGGCAGGCACTCCTTCGCCGGCGGCTTCCCCTCCGGCCAGGCGATCCGTACGAAACGGGTGCGGCTGTCCGGGGTGAGTTCCACGATCGGCACGGCCTTGTCGTACGGGTTGCCGTGGGCGTCCAGGCAGATCCATCCGCTCGCCCCGTTCACCCGCAGCTGTTTGCCCTTCACCTGCGGCCACTGGAGCCCCACGTCCCGCAGCGCGGGGACCTTGCCGGTCGGTGACGCCCCGCGGATGCCGTGCACCGCCAGCCGCATGGCGTCGTAGGCGATGATCAGCTGGCCGTCGTCCAGGCCGACCTTCCCGATGGGACCGGCCGGCTCGCGCGCGGCACTCGCCAGCAGATCCCGGAGCACCTTCGCGTCGGCCGCGCTGCCGCCGGTCCTCGCGCCGTCCTTCGGCCAGGCGTCCGGGTGGGCGAGCGCCGTGTACCGCACGGTCAGCAGCGGGTCCTTGAGGGCGGCCGGGTCGAGGTCCTTGTCCCCGGCCAGGTACGAGCCCTCGTCGCCGGTGAGGACCGTGAACCGGCGGTCGACGCAGCCGCGTGCCCCCAACGCGTTGATGAACTGCCGCAGTTGGGTGTGCCGTCCGGCGAAGAGGATGGTGTCCGTGGTCTTCGGCGTGTTGCACAGGATGTTGCTGACCTGCGCGAACACATTGGCGGTGCTGCCCTCCTTGCTGCGGTCGGCGGGCGGGGTGAAGGGCTGTGCCTCGTAGCGGGAGCCCTTGAGCATCTTCTCGAAGGACCGCTGGAGGGTGCGTGTGTACGGGTCGCCGGTCCGGTCGTAGACCAGGAACGCGTCGGCGGCCGACACCTTGGCGAACGAGGCGAGGGCGCGGGCCTCGTCGGTGTTGGTGGGGGAGACGCGGGCGAGCCCGGGGAAGGGGTCCTTGCCGTTCTGCCCGTTGGCGAGATCGTCGGCGGTGATCGAGCTGCCGATCACGGGGATGCCCCGGCGGGTCAGCTCCTGGACGGCCTTCTTGTTGTTGTCGGTGCTCAGGCCGACCCCGGTCACCGCGCGCAGCCGGTCGGGGCCCTTCGTCATGCGTTCCAGCTGGTCGACGGTGTGCCGCCAGTGCGCGCCGGTGGCGCCGGGGTTGGCGAGCACCAGCCGGATCTTCGGCTTGAGGCCGGTCGTGTCGTGGTTGGCCTGGTACTGGGCCAGGTAGGCGCCCTGGAGTTCGTGCAGCACGTCGCCGAGGTTGTCCGCGTCGGTCGCGGTGAAGGGTTCGAGCAGGGCGACGGTGACGTAACTGCCGGGGGACAGACGGTGGTTCTCCCGGTTGATCGCCCGGATGGTCTCGGCGAACCGTGGACGGCCGAAGGCGTACGTCGTCCACGAGACGCCCACGCACTCGTCGCTGCCCTTGGGCTGGACGACCCCCGGGGCGCAGGAGCGGTTCTCCTTGGCGGCCGTCATGCCGCCCCACACGCCGAGGCCCACGAGGGCGGCCACGAGCGTCAGCGCGACATACCGGCGGAAACGAATCTCCCAAACGTCTTCGCGCAGCCACGTCCACACGCGCGCCATCACCTGCCTCCGTTCCCGGTCTCGTCGTCGCCCGGGACGCGCAGGGCGCGGCCGGCCGGGGCGTCCGCCGGCCAGTCCCGCGAGGCCCGCCACAGCAGGGCGTTGCCCGCCGGCCGCAGGTTCGACAGCTGCTCCAGCTCGAAGCGCAGCCGCTCGGTCACCTTCGGGTCCGGCAGGACCAGCGGGTCGGTCAGCTGCCAGACGGCGTGCAGCAGCCGCCGTACCCGCAGATGCAGCACGGCGTCCACGCTGTCCGGGGGCTGCTGCGACGCGTCGGTGTGGCCGAGCGCGACGGAGGCCCGGTGGTCGTGGCCGTCGAAGTCCCGGCCGTCCGGGTCGTGCGGGTGGAAGTACGGCGCGGACGCGATGAAGAGCAGCGACGACAGCCAGTCCCGGGTGTCGGTGCGCGGGAAGGTGTCGCGCAGATGAGCCACCGCGGAGTCGGCCTCGCCCAGGGCGAGTTCGTGGTGCAGCCGGTAGCGGGCCGTGTCCTGCGCGGCCGTCTCGCCGGTGTCCTGGTAGTGGTCGACGAGGGTGCGGTGCACGGCCCGCCAGCGCGCGTGGTCCGGGTCGGTGTGGTGCAGCCGCAGCAGGAGCAGGGCGCGCAGGAAGGGGTCTCCGACGAACTGTCCCGCGGCCGTCGGCCAGCCTTCCGCGGTGAGCCGCTCCTCCAGGTCGAGGACGCCCGACGCGCCGAATTCCTCGGGGAGTTGGGCCTCGGCGAGCACGCACGCCGAGTCGCGGTCGTGCGCCGCGGCGAGCACGGTCAGCTCGTCGAGCCGCCCGCCGGGCACCAGGTGGGCGAGGAGCTCTTGATAGGTGGGGCGGCCGTCCCGGTCCTCGTGCAGGACGACGTCGGCGGTGAGCAACTGGCCCAGGGAGTCGGCACCTTGGGGCAGGTTCTGGCGTGCCGAGCCGGCGAGCAGGGTGATGCCGAGGGGGCTGCCGCCGGTCAGCCGGTGAGTGGCGTGCGGGAGGTGCGGGGGCACGTCCGCGGCGCCGGGTGCCGGGGACGGGCCCTGGGCGACGGTGTCGACGATGTGCAGTGTGTCGTCGGGCGTCAGCGGCGGCAGCGAGACGAGCAGCGCGCGCGAGGACGGTGAGGTGCCCGGCTCCCAGCCGCTCTCCCGGGCCGCCTCGGGGAGGGTGCGGCGGCCCGCGTTGCGCAGGGCGGGGTGGGCGTAGCCGCGCAGCGCCGCGCAGAAGACGACCTGGTCGGTGATGCCCTCGGCGCGGTCGCGCAGGACCGGCTCCAGCAGGCCGAGGCCCGCCGGTTCCTGGACGTTGTCGATGAGGACGACGGGGCGCCCGCGCCGGTGCGAACGCTGCATGACGCCGGAGTAGGCGTCGTCGAGGTCGGCGAGCAGGGCCCGTACGAGATGGCGTTCGGCGTGCCGGAGCGAGTCGCCGCCCGCCCGGAAGTGCCGGGACAGCAGGATGAGGGCCAGCTTGGGACTGCCGCCCGCGTTCGGGTAGTCCCGGTACCAGGTGGCGGCCTTGCGCAGCCGGCGGTGGGCCGGGGCGACGCCCTCGGCGAACGCCTCCAGGGTCGCCTCGATGATCGGTTCCACCACCGGGCCGGTGCCGCTCATCGAGGCGACGAGCTTGGAGACGACCTTGCTCACCCAGCGGCCGGCGAAGCCCGACAGCCATGTGCCGGTCTCGTTGAGCAGCAGGATGCGTTCCGCCTCCTGCCGGATGCGCGGCACGTCGCGGTTGCTCCAGCCGCCCGCGGCCACGGCGAGCAGCCCCGCCGCCAGTCTCGGAAAACCGATCCGCCCGGCGCCCGTCACCGGCTCGGCGAGCTGTTCGGCGACCGTGGTGAGCGCCTGTCCGACCGGTGACCAGGACTCCGCCGGACGCTCGGGCGGCGGGGCGGCGAACTGGCGGTCCTCGCCGTCGATCAGCGCGACGGGCGTGTGCCCGCGGTAGGCGTCGCGCAGCTCCCGCAGCACGGCGCTCTTGCCGAGCCCGCGCCCGCCCGCGAACACCACGAAGGGCAGTTCGCCGGGGTGTTCGTACGGCGTCGAGCGGAGTTGGTACGGACGCAGACCGACGAGCCGGGACGCGAGTCCGGGCGGATCGGTGTCGAACAGCGCTCCCCGGCCGTGCAGCCCTGTGTGCACCGCATCTCCCCCTGGCGCGGTCCGGTCCGATGTGCTGCTGTGAGGTGTATCAACACCAGTGTAAAAAGGGGGAGTTGGTTCGGGATAGGGCGCACGGTGTCCGTTGGGTTACGAAAAGTGTCCGCCGGTCAGCCGACTGTGATCGAGTTCAGCTTCTCGCGCAGGTAGACGTGCGAGTCGACGGGCTCGTACACGACACGGCCCACGGGCGCGGGGACGGACTCGACGAGCGTCCCCGGCGTGCACTCGCCGAAGTAGACCAGCGACATCAGCTCCTCCGCCGGTGCGTCCGAGGGCGGCGGCAGCACCCGGTGGCGCCCCGAACGCCACCGGTCGCCCGTCCAACGGGCCATCAGATCGCCGATGTTGATGGTGAACGCCGCCGGGTCGAAGGGCGCGTCCTGCCAGCCTCCCTCGTCCGTGTGCACCTGGAGACCGCCCCGGCCCGCCTGCCGGTCGAGGATCGTGACCGTGCCGAAGTCGGTGTGCGGGCCGATGCGGAACTGGCCCGGCTCGGGCTCGCCGAGCACCTCCGTCCCCGGATACCAGTTGATGTTGAAGCCGTACGTCGGGTGCTCCATGTGCCGGGTGAAGAAGTCCGGTGCCAGCCCGAGGGCCTCACCGAGCAGGACGAGCAGCCGGTTCTCCAGCTCGCCCATCCTTGCCAGGTACTCCTCGCACAGCTCCCGCAGCTCCGGGACCTCGGACGGCCAGACGTTCGGCGCGTACCACTCGGCGTTGACCTCGGGGTCCTCGAAGGGTTCGTGCGTGGCGAAGGTCAGCGACTCCTTGAGGTCGGGCGGTGTCTCGGTGCCCTCCGCGTAGGCGTTGGCCTCGGCGCCGGGGCCGAGCCAGCCGCGCCCCCCGACCCGGGCGGCGTACGGCTGCTTCACGGCGGTGGGCAGGGTGAAGAAGGCGCGGGCGGCGGTGCGGATGCGGGCGCGCAGCGCCGGGTCGACGCCGTGCCCGGTGACCAGGAGGAAGCCCGCGGTGCGGAGGGCGTCGTCGACGGTGCGGGCGGTGGCGGCGCGGGCGTCCGGGTCGCCGGAGAGCCAGGGCCGCAGGTCGATGGTGGGGATGCGGGGGCCGGCCGGGGCCTTCGGGTCAGTCACCGATGTCCTCGTTCCACAGTGCGGGGTCGTCCTCGATGAAGGCGCGCATCAGCGCGGTGCACTCCGGGTCGTCCAGCACGACGATCTCCACACCGTGCCCGGCGAGCCAGTCGTGGCCGCCGTGGAAGGTCTCCGCCTCGCCGACGACGACCCGGGAGATGCCGAACTGCCGGACCAGGCCGCTGCAGTACCAGCACGGCGAGAGCGTGGTCACCATGGTCGTCCCGCGGTAGGACCGCTGCCGTCCCGCGGCCCGGAAGGCGGCCGTCTCGGCGTGCGCCGAGGGGTCGCCGTCCTGGACCCGACGGTTGTGGCCGCGGCCCAGCAGGGTGCCGTCCGCGCCGTACAGTGCCGCCCCGATGGGGATGCCGCCCTCGGCGAGCCCGGCGCGGGCCTCCGCGAGGGCGACGGCGAGCCACGCGCGCGCCCGTGCCTGATCGATGCGCTCCATGCCCCCACTCTCCTGTGGCCGGAACGCCGGGGCAACGACGCGGCGCGCCGCCGGCCGCGCCGCGCCGCGGTCGCGCGGTGCCGCCGGTCGCACCACGCCGCCGGTCGCACCGCGTCCTCGCCGTCAGGCCGGTGAGCCGGCCGCGGACCGTCCTCAGTCGCGGTCGAGGCGGGTGATGCCGGCCGTGGTCTTCTGACCGACCTCGACCGCGGGCTCCACACCCTCCGGGAGGTAGATGTCGACGCGCGAGCCGAAGCGGATCAGGCCGATCCGCTCGCCCTGCTCGACCTTGGTGCCCTCGGGGACGTAGGGCACGATGCGGCGGGCCACCGTGCCGGCGATCTGGATCATCTCGATGTCACCGAGCTCGGTGTCGAAGTGCCAGACGACGCGTTCGTTGTTCTCGCTCTCCTTGTTGAACGCCGGAACGAACCCGCCGGGGACATGCTCGACCGACGTCACCGTGCCGGACAGCGGCGCGCGGTTGACATGGACGTTGAGCGGGCTCATGAAGATCGCGACGCGGGTGCGTCCGTCCTTCCACGGCATGACGCTCTGCACCACACCGTCGGCGGGCGAGATGACCCGGCCCGGCGCGATCTCGCGCTCGGGGTCGCGGAAGAACCACAGCATGCCGGCCGCGAGCGCGGTGGCGGGTACGGCCACGGCCTTGGCGGCGCCGGAGCGGCGCGCGCGGACGAGACTGAGCGCCGCGGTGGCCACGGTCGGGACGAGCCACGGCGATGCTCCACGCGCGAGACGCATCGGACGGGCACCGGCAGGAACGGACACGAGAACTCCTGAGCATGAGGTTCGGACGGGGTTTCCATGCTGCCGTGTTCCCCGCGGGCCGAGGCTCCACCTGCGTGACGGTGTCGGGCCCTCCCGGAGGCCGACCGCGCGGTGGCCCCCTCGTCCCCGGGGTGGACGGCGGCGGAAGCAGCCTTCCACCCGGGGGAGTACGGCGCGAACCCGCCCGGCCGCGTGACGCGGGCCGCCAGGCCGTTCGACAGCCGGGCGGGCCGCGGTCAGCGGTCGCGGGACCGCGCGTACTGCCGGGCCAACGCGTCGAAGGACTCCTTCGGTTCCCAGTGCCAGCCGGACTCCGGGTCGCCCGGACGGTTCTCGATCGGTTTGACGAGGCCGTAGCTCGCCATGTCGAGGTCGTGGCGCGGGTCGTGCGGGCGGTGCGGGGCGTCCGGGGAGACGAAGGTGTACGCCATCGCCGAGTACAGCCCCATCGACTCGAACACCGCCAGCACGTCCGTCAGGTACGCGGCCTGGGCGCGTTCGCTGCGCACCAGGCCCTTTTGCACCTCGGGCGGCTCCTTCGTGCGGTCGACGACGTCCCAGCCCATGCCGCCCAGTTCCGGCGCGCCCCGGAAGGTGCAGCAGCCGAACTCCATGACGGCGACGGGCTTGCCGAACCGGCGGTAGCGGGCCAGGTCGCGGACGTACTGGTCGCGCCGCCCGAAGAAGCCGTAGTAGTCGAGGCCGACGAGGTCGAACTGCCGCCAGTCCACGTCCTCGTCCTGCGCGGCGGCGTACGTCAGCCGTCCGCCGAAGACGGACCGGCCGGTCGACGCGGCCCGCGCCGTGAACCGGCGCAGCTCCCGTGCGGTGCGTACGGGGTCGTAGTTGCCCTTGAGCAGGTTCTCCACCCGTTCCAGGATGTTCGCGCCGGGCACGATCCCGGGCACGTACAGCAGGAATTCACAGCCCACGCTGAGGTGCACCCGGGCGCCCTGGCGGCGCAACCGCTCGGCGAAGGCGCCGGTCTCCGCGAGGTGGTCGAGGATGTCCCGCTCGGGCACGTCCCCGAGGGTGGGTTCGAGCCAGACGCCCAGCCCGCGCTCCGCCGCCTCGCCCGCGGTGGCGGTGAGCCGCTCGACGCCGTCTCCGGTCACCTTGACGGAGTCGGCGTGCAGATCGCGGGCGACGGCCCGCAGATCCGCGCGCATCCGCCGAGCACTCCACCCGGTCGCGGGTGTCTCGCCCTCCCCGACCTCGTACACCACTCCCCGGTACGACAGTCCGCGCCCCCGCCGGCCCGCTGTCGCGGCCGGGTCCGCCGCGGCCGCCCGGGCCTGTCCCGCGGCCCCCGCCGACAGCGCCGCCGCACCCCCGGCCCCCGCGGCCAGTCCCAGGAACCGTGCCCTGCTGATCCCCCGCGTTCCCATCGCGCCTCCCGATGCCCTTGGTCGTGCACCCAGTCTGGGAACCGTCCGGGGCGCCCGTCGTCGGCCGATGGTCTACGGAGGCGGTCCGAAGGGATGAGACGTGACCGAGCGATGCCCGTCGATGGAGGGCAGATCGATCTCCGGGATCGGCCGGACCGCCCGGCCGGCGCCGAGGCGCCACCGGTCGAGGCAACGCGGAAGCCCCGGACCAGAGGCCCGGGGCGGGTACCGCCGCTCGCTTCGGACGGGTGTCAGCTCGGGCTCTGGGCCCGGCGGCGGCGTACGACGAGGAGTGCGCCCGCCCCCGTGACCACCGCCGCGGCTGCCGCGCCCGCGAGCGGCAGCGTCGAGGAGCCGGTCTCCGCCAGGTTCCCGCCGTTCGTCGTCGCCCCGTCGCCGCCGGTCGACGACGATCCGCCCGTCGACGACGATCCGCCGGTCGAACCGTCGGAGCCATTGGTCGAGCTGCCGGTCGAGCCGGTGGAGCCATTGGTCGACCCGCCCGTCGAGCCCCCGCCCGTGACGTCCAGCGTGATGTCGGCCTTGTCGTTGGCCTTGTTGGGGTCGAACGGCCGCGGCTCGGTGCTCAGCGCCACCGAACCCTTGGCGCCCGCCACCCGCTTGTCGATCTTCAGCTCGAAGGTGTAGGTCTCCCCGCTGCCCTCGTACAGGGACCGCATGCCGCAGGAGTACCGCTTGCCCTCGACCCGGCAGAACTGGCCGCGCTTGACGACCGACGTTCCGGCGGGAGGCGTGACTTTGACACTGACGGACCGATCGCCCGGCCTGGGCTGCCACCAGGCGGGCCCGGCGTTGGTGAACGACACCTTCATCGTCACCGTGTCACCGACGCTCCCCTTCAACGCGGCGCCCGTCACCTGGTAGTCGGCCGTGTTGACGGCGGTCACGGGCACATCGACGACGCGTGCGGACCCCGCGCCCCCGGCCGGTCCCTCGATCAGTTTCACCGCCGGTGCGGTTCCCTGCACCGGCGGATAGCCGTTCTCGTCGACCCCGGGATCGGCGTCCCCGACCCGCAGGAGCAGCCCATCGTTGAGCGCGCGGTCCAGCACCTTCACGCGGAGAGGCTTCTCCAGCGTGTAGACGGCGCCCGGCTCCACCGCCTGGTCGAACGCGCACGCCGCGATCCACCTCTCGGGCATCTCGTCGTAGGACCGGACATGCTGGACCCGGCAGTTGGAGGGAACCTCCGCGAAGTCGAGTCCCCGGGTGACGCCGTAGGAGACCCACACCTTCTCGGCCGCCACGGTGCCCTTGTTCGCCACGGTGACCGGCACATCGAAGACGCTCCCCGGTTTCACCCCGCCGATCGGCTTGACGCCTCCGACGACCAATTCGGGTGCGCTCTCATCGCCGAAGGCGGCGGGAGCCGCGGCCAGCATGATCAGGCCGGCAGCGCCGAGGGCGGCGACTGCGGCACCGGAGGTGCGACGGTTGCGTGGGGGCATCGGCATGGAGGGAACCTCTGTCGGGACGCGGGCGAACGAACGGTGTCTTCCGGGAGAACTGCCCTGCGATCGCTAGACTTCTGCCGGTCCCGAACGGTTGCACGTCCGGTGCCTTCTTCGCCTCGCGATGCTCTCCTGCGTTCCCGTCCTCTTCGAGGCTCTCGAACCCGTGCGGTCGCCCCGTCGCCGGCATCGGACCCGGGCCGGTCCGATGCCGCCGACCCGGCCGACCGGGTCCGCCCTCGGCGCGGAGCTCAGTCGGCCACCCTCAGGAGCAGCTTTCCGGTGCTGGTCCGGGACCCCATTAGCCGGTGCGCCTCCGGCGCGTCCTTCAGCGGGAACTCCGCCGTCACCGGCAGGGACACCGTGCCGTCGACGACGGTACGGAAGGCCTTCTGGGCGATCTCGCGGAGTGCGGCGGGGGCCGTCCGGGCCAGGCCGAGGATGGAGAAGCCCGCGACGGACAGGCCGGTGGGGTAGAGCTCGGGCTGGCCCACCGTCCAGGGTTCCGCGCCGCCCGCGTTCCCGTAGGAGACCAGGCGGCCGAAGGGGGCCAGGGAGGCGAGGCTGCCGCGCAGGGTGTCGCCGCCGACCGGGTCCAGGGCCAGGTCGACGCCGCGGCCGTCGGTCGCCGCGCGGACCTCGTCGGTGAAGGAGCCCACGAAGACCTCGTCGTAGCCCTGTTCGGCGGCGTACTCCGCCTTGGCGGCGGCCGACACCACGCCGTACACCGTCCCGGCGCCCGCCGCCTTCGCCAGCTGTCCCAGGACGGTTCCGACACCGCCCGCCGCGCCCTGCACGAGCACGGTCTCGCCGGGCTGCAGCCGGCCGACGGTGTGCAGCAGGGCGTAGGCGGTCGGCAGGACCGTGGGGAGGGTGGCGCCGGTGCGCAGGTCGACCCCGGCCGGGAGCGGGAACACGGTGACCGCGTCGGCCACGGTCACGTCCGCGTACGCGCCGCCCTCCGTCAGCGCGGCGACCTCCTGACCGACGGTCAGTCCCTCGACGCCGGCCCCGACCGCTCTGATCCGGCCGGACACCTCCAGTCCGGGCACGAACGGGAGGCCCGGCACCCGGTAGCCCTCGGACCTCGCCTTCAGGTCGGCGAAGTTCACGCCGGTGTACGCGACGTCGATGCTCACCTGCCCGGGTCCCGGCTCCGGGACCTTCGCCTCCACGACCCTGAGGACCTCGGGACCGCCGTACTCCTCGAACTCGACCGCGCGCATGGCACACCCCTCCGCGAGTGTTCAACAAAAAGCGAACACTCGGGAGTGTATGGTTTTCATCGAACACTCTGCAAGGGGCGACGAGGGGAGCACGGCGTGGCACAGCGGACCGGCACCAGTCATCGGGCCGCGCCCGAGCACACCCATCCGGACCAGGTCTCGGTGCAGACCGCCCTGGCCGCCCTCGCCGACCCCGTACGCATCATGTTGGTGCGCGAGTTGGCCGACTCGGCGGAGTGGAGCCGCAGTTGCGGCAGCTTCGACGTGCCCGTCGGCAAGGCGGCCCTCAGCCACCACTTCGCGGTGCTGCGCGGCGCGGGACTCGTGGAGCAGCGCGACGAGGGACCCAAGCGCGTCAACCGCCTGCGCCGCGACGAGTTCGACACCCGCTTCCCCGGCCTTCTCGCGCTCGTCCTGCGGGACGCTCAGGACGGCTGAGGCGCACCGGGGTGCCGCCCCTGTCCGGGCGGTGGGCCCGTGACGACGGGTGGCGGGGGTGTCGCGCCGACGGGTTCGGCCGGTTCCAGGACCGCGTAGTCCGCGAAATGGCGCCGGTAGCGCGTGTGCCGGGTGTCCTGGGTGTGCAGGCGCTGCCACTCCTCGACCTCGGCCGGGTCCGGGCGCGGGCCGGACCCCGCGCCGCAGTCGGCCTCGTCCCCCGAGACGCAGCGCGCCTCGTACTCCGGCTCCGCCGTCGTGTCCTGCACGATCGCGTACGGCACGTACCGGAAGACGCGGCGCCTGTCCGTGGCCTTCGCGGAACGGGCGTTGGCGGCCCGCACGCCCGCGCCGAGCCGCTCCTCCGGCGTCGCCGGCCGGATCAGCGCCGGGTCCGCCTCCCACTCCCGGCCGCCGCCGACGGGCCGCAGCATCGCGTACGGGCCCGCCTGGCCGCGGTATTCGCCCACCCTGCCCGTCCGCGGGTCGTGGACGATCGTTCCCGGTTCCCACTGCTTCGCCTGCCCGGCCATGTCCGCTCCACACCGTTCGGTCACCCTGTGTGTATCGAGCGTCGCGGAGGGGAACGGTCGGTATCAATGCCGGACGCGTGACAGTGGCCCACTGTCACGGAGGGGGACGCCGTGAGCCGACGCAACGCGGAGGGAGGGGCGGCGGCCAGTACCGCCGCCGTGTTCGGCGAGGTGCTGAAGCACTTCCGCGAGGCCGCGCTCCTCACCCAGGAAGGCCTCGCGCGCGAGATCCCCTGCGACCGGTCCCACGTGGCCCGTGTCGAGGCGGGGACGCGGGTGCCGCAGGACACGTTCGCCAAGCGGTGCGACGAACTGCTGGGATCGGGCGGGGTGTTGACGCGGCTGTGGAGTCGCATCGACTGGTATCCGCAGGTGGAGCATCCGGACTGGTTCCGGCGCCGGGCGGAGATGGACGCGGTGGCGGTCGCCCTGCGTGCCTATCAAGAACGCGTCGTTCCAGGCCTGTTGCAGACGGAGGACTACGTACGGGCTCTGTACGGACGCCGCCTCACGAGCGCGGAAGAAGTGGAGGAGCGGGTGAGGGCCCGGCTCAGTCGGCAACAGCGCTTCCTGGACGTCGACGGCCCCTACTACGCCGTCGTGCTGGACGAGAGCTGCCTGCGCAACGTGGTGGGAAGCGCGACGGTCATGCGGGACCAGTGCGCGCACCTGCTGCGCGTCGGCGGCCACCCGAACATCCACATCCAGGTCGCCCCGGCGGGCCTCGGCGGAGTCGTGCGCCCCAACGCCTCGATGTCGCTGATCAGGCTGCCCGACGGGCACGAGTGGGTCTACTCGGAATCCCTGGACCGCGGTCATTTCAGCGACGATCCGGCCGTCTGCGCGCGACACGGCCAGACCTATGATGTGCTCAGGGCGGACACTCCGTCAGCTCGCGAGTCCGCCGCTCTGATCGGCGACGCGATGGAGGGGTACCAGCACCATGGGCAGCCACGAGCCGCACGCGGAGACCTGGATCAAGAGCAGCTACAGCGGCGACAACGGCGGCGACTGCGTAGAAGTGGCCCCCGCTACCCCCGGTCTCGTCCCCGTCCGTGACAGCAAGACCCCTGACGGTCCTGTCCTGCTGATCACCCGGACCGCGTGGGCGGCGTTCACCGCGGCGCTGCGCTGACCGACCGCCAGATCCGTTCCGGGAGGACCCGCGCCGCCTCGTCGAGGTCCACCTCGTCGATGCCCGACAGCCAGCGGCGGGCGACGGCGACGACGGGCCCGAGGACCGGTGATTCGACGAGGGCCGGCGGGAGTGCGGCGACCTCGCCGGACTCGATGGGGGTGCTCATCCACGCGGCGAAGGGGGACAGCCGGGGCGTCGATGCCCGAGCGGGCGGTGCCGGAGTCGCGCACGGACCGCCGCCGCTCCGTCTGCGCCGGAGCACGGGGGACAGGGGTACGCGGCAGGCGGCCGCCGGCCCACGCGTCACCGCTGTCGGAGCCACCGCGGCGACCGGCGCCGGGCCCCGACGAGGACTCATCGACGCCCCCGATGGGGCCATCGGCAGGACGCCCCACTGGCCCGTGGCCCCACCCCGGCACCCGCTCCTACCTTCGTGTCCATGACCTCCAAGAGCGCACTCGAGAACAAGGGCACCGCCCAGCTCACCGCCGCCATGATGCTCTCCGGGACCCTCGGCGTCTTCGTCGTGGAGTCCGGAGCCTCGCCCTTCAACGTGGTCTTCTTCCGTGTGCTCTTCGGGGCGCTCGCCCTAGGCGGCTACGCCCTCGCCCGCGGCTACTTCCGCGGCCACGGCTTCACCCCGCGCACCCTCGGACTCGCCGCCCTCGGCGGGGTGTTCATCGTCTTCAACTGGGTCCTGCTCTTCCAGTCGTACGAGAACACCTCGATCTCCGTCGCCACGGTGGTCTACCACACCCAGCCGTTCTACGTGGTCCTGCTGGGCGCCCTGCTCTTCCGCGAGCGGCTCACCGCCTCGAAGATCGGCTGGGTCGCGGTCGCCTTCGCGGGACTCGTCCTCGTCTCGGGCGTCACCCCCGCCGACTTCACCAGCGGCGGCACCTACCTCCTCGGTGTCGGCCAGGCCCTCCTCGCCGCGCTGCTGTACGGCCTGTCCACACTGGTCACCAAGCGCATCACGGGCGTCCGCCCGCACCTCATCGCCCTCGTCCAGGTCCTCGTCGGCATCCCGCTGCTGCTGCCCTTCGCCGACTTCGGCGCCATGCGGGGCACCGGCGCCGACTGGGGCTGGCTGGTCGGCCTCGGCATCATCCACACGGGCCTGATGTACGTGCTGATGTACGCGGCGTACGCCAAGCTCCCCACCGCGAAGATCGCCGTGCTGGCCTTCACCTACCCGGCCGTCGCCATGGTCATGGACTGGGTGGTCTACGGGCACCACATCGGGCTCGTGCAGGCCCTCGGCGTCCCGCTGATCGTGACCGCGAGCCTGCGGGTCACCCTTCCTCGGACACCAGCCGCCGCGCCTGCTCCACGAACAGCCGCACATGACCGGGAAGCCGCTTCCCGGCCCGCCACGCCAGTTGCGTCCGAAGCGTGAACGGCGCCTCCCACGGCAACCGCACCAGCGTTCCCTCCGCGAGTTCCGCGGCGACCGTCACCTCGGGCAGCAACGCGATCCCGAGACCGGCCGCCGCGGCTCGCTTGGTCGCCTCGATCGTGCCGAACTCCGTGAAGGACACCCCGGAGTCCGCCGGTTCGACGGAGTTGAGCTCCCTTTCGAACAAGTCCCGGTAGGCGCAGCCCGGTTCGGTCGCCAGCAGCGACTGCCCGACGAGATCCGCGGTCCGCGCGGCCCGCGCCCCCGCGAGGGCGTGGCCCGGCGCCGCCACCAGCGCCAGCGGCTCCACCGCCAGCACCGCGACGTCCAGCCCCGCGTGCCGGGTCTCCTCCTCCATCAGGAAGCCCACGTCGTACGCGCCCTGCCGCAATGCCTGACGGGTCTCGTCCCCGATCGTCGTGCGCAGCGACAGCCGCACCCCCGGGTAGCGGTGGTGGAACAGCTCCAGCAGGGGCAGCAGCCGGTACGAGGTCAGCGACTCCATGGTGCCGACGGTCAGCGCACCGGAGGGCTCCTCGGCGCCCACGACCGCGGCCCGGGCCTCCTCGGTCAGCTCGATGATCTGCCGGGCGTAGGGCAGCAGCCGCTCACCGGACTCCGTCAGCCGGATACGGCTGCCCAGCCGGTCGAACAGTTCCGTGCCCAGCGAGGACTCCAGCGAACGGATCTGACCGGTCACGCTGGACTGGGCGTACTTCAGCTCGGCGGCTGCCTGCGTGAAGCTCAGTACCGTCGCGACCTTCTCGAAGGTGACCAGCAGCCGCAGTTCCATCAGCCGTCCTTCGGTTCCTCGCCGTGCTCACGGCGGCGCAGCTCCTCCTCGCGGCGCCGCAGGTCCGCCTCCCAGTCCTTCAGGAGCGCCTCGTCCTTGGTGTTCTCCGCCTTCAGGGACTTGAGGAACTCGGGATTGTCGTCCGGGGCGACGTACTGGGTGCGGGCGTTGCGGTGCCACTCCGACGGGGTGGAACCGCCCACCGGGGCCCGGCGGGTCTTGCCGGCCACCAGCCAGGCGATGGGCCCGACCAGCACCTCGCCGAAGAGCAGGATGATGATCACCCACACCACCTTCGGCAGGCCCCGGACCTCTTCCTCCGGCGTGTTCAGACAGTCGATGAACGCGTAGATCCACAGCGCCAGGACCAGAAGGAACGGCAGATACCTGACCATGCCCGAACGTACCCCCAGTGAGCAGTTGCGGGGCGGCACAGGGGCCCCGGTGACGGGCACAGGGTAGCCGGTGGCCGATACTTGGACACATGGCTTACGACGATCTTCGCTCCCTGCTCCGGGCGCTGGAGCGCGAGGGCGACCTCAAGCGCATCAAGGCCGAGGTCGACCCGTATCTGGAGGTCGGGGAGATCGTCGACCGGGTGCAGAAGTCCGGCGGGCCCGCGCTGCTCTTCGAGAACGTGCGCGGCTCCGCGATGCCCCTCGCGATGAACGTCTTCGGGACCGACCGGCGGCTGCTGAAGGCCCTCGGGCTGAAGTCGTACGAGGAGATCTCCGACAAGATCGGCGGACTGCTCAGGCCGGAACTGCCGCACGGCTTCGTCGGGGTGCGTGAGGCCTTCGGGAAGCTCGGCGCGATGACCCACGTGCCGCCGAAGAAGGTCAAGGACGCGCCGGTGCAGGAGGTGGTGCTGCGCGGCGACGACGTCGACCTCGACACCCTTCCGGCCCTGTTCACCTGGCCGCAGGACGGCGGCTCGTTCTTCAACCTGGGGCTCACGCACACCAAGGACCCGGAGAGCGGCATCCGCAATCTCGGGCTGTACCGGCTCCAGCGTCACGACAAGCGCACCATCGGCATGCACTGGCAGATCCACAAGGACAGCCGGAACCACTACCAGGTCGCGGCCCGCCGCGGCGAGCGGCTCCCGGTCGCGATCGCCTTCGGGTGCCCGCCGGCCGTGACGTACGCCTCGACCGCCCCGCTGCCCGGTGACATCGACGAGTACCTCTTCGCCGGGTTCATCCAGGGCAAGCGGATCGAGATGGTCGACTGCAAGACCGTGCCGCTCCAGGTCCCGGCGCAGGCCGAGGTCGTCCTGGAGGGGTGGCTGGAGCCGGGCGAGATGCTCCCGGAGGGGCCGTTCGGCGACCACACCGGGTTCTACACCCCGCAGGAGCCCTTCCCGGCCCTCACCATCGACTGCGTCACCATGCGCAAGAGGCCGCTGCTCCAGTCGATCGTGGTCGGCCGTCCGCCCACCGAGGACGGGCCGCTCGGCCGGGCGACGGAGCGGTTCTTCCTGCCCCTGCTGAAGATCATCGTGCCGGACATCGTGGACTACCACCTGCCCGAGGCGGGTGGCTTCCACAACTGCGCGATCGTCTCGATCGACAAGAAGTACCCCAAACATGCCCAGAAGGTGATGCACGCCGTCTGGGGCGCCCACATGATGTCCCTCACCAAACTCATCGTGGTCGTCGACGCGGACTGCGACGTGCACGATCTGCACGAGGTCGCCTGGCGGGCGCTGGGCAACACGGACTACGCCCGCGACCTCAGCGTCGTCGAAGGCCCGGTCGACCATCTCGACCACGCCTCCTACCAGCAGTTCTGGGGCGGCAAGGCGGGCATCGACGCGACGAAGAAGTGGCCCGAGGAGGGCTACACCCGGGACGGAGGCTGGCCCGAGATGGTCCTCTCCGACCCGGAGACGGCGGCGAAGGTCGACCGCCGCTGGAAGGAGTACGGCCTGTGAGTTCAGCTTCCGCGGCGATCCCGCAACCGGGCCGCACCAAGGCGTTCCTGCGTCTCGTGATGATCGAGCACTCGGTGTTCGCGCTGCCCTTCGCGTACATCGCCGCCCTCACCGCGATGTTCCAGTGGGACAAGAACATCCACTGGGGCCGGCTGCTGCTGGTCACCGTCTGCATGGTGGGTCTGCGGACCTTCGCGATGGCGGTCAACCGGATCATCGACCGGGAGATCGACGCCCGCAACCCGCGCACCGCCCACCGCGAGCTCGTCACCGGCGCGATGTCGGTCAAGCACGCCTGGACGGGCGCCCTCATCGCGGTCGTGATCTTCCTGGGCTCGGCGGCGCTGCTCAACCCGCTCTGTCTCGCGCTCGCCCCCGTCGCGGTGATCCCGATGGTGGTCTACCCCTACGGCAAGCGGTTCACGAACTTCCCGCAGGCCATCCTCGGCCTCGCCCAGGCCATGGGCCCGGTCGGCGGCTGGCTCGCGATCACCGGCGAATGGTCCTGGGAGGCCGTCGTCCTCGGTCTCGCCGTCGGCATCTGGATCGGCGGCTTCGACCTGATCTACGCGTGCCAGGACGTCGAGACGGACCGTGAGATCGGCGTCATGTCGGTGCCGGCGCGCTTCGGTATCCCGGCCGCGATCTGGGGTGCGCGCGGCTGCCACGCCGTCACCACGGGCCTGTTCGTCTGGTACGCCGTCGCCACCGGCGCCGGCGCGTTCTTCTGGCTCGGCCTGGTGATCGTGGCGGGCGCCTTCCTCTACGAGCACTCCATCGTCAAGCCGCACGACCTGTCCCGCCTGAACCGCGCGTTCTTCAGCGTCAACGGATTCATCGGCATCGCCCTGTTCGTCTGCGCCCTGCTCGATCTGCTGGTGCGCGGGCTCACGGTCTGAAACCGGGCAGTGGCCGGATAGGCTCGACATCATGAAGCCAGGACAGACGCAGCGCCGGCCTTGGATCGTGGGGGTGTCGGGCGCCTCCGGTACGCCGTACGCCGCCGCGGTGCTGCGTGCGCTCCTGGCGGCCGGGGAGAGCGTCGACCTGGTCGTCAGCAGGGCCTCGCGGCTCACACTGCTCGACGAGACCGGCCTGCCCTTCCGGGACGCCCACTGGCAGGACGACCTGCGCGCATGGCTGGCCCGGGGCGCCGACGGCAAGCCCGGCACCTTCGACGTGAGCGTCGACGGCGTACGCCACTGGAGCGCGGGCGACCTCGCGGCGGGCCCCTCGTCGGGCTCGTACCCGGCGAAGGGCATGCTCATCGTGCCCGCCTCGACCGCCTGTGTGGCGGGGGTCGCCCTCGGCCTCTCCAAGGACCTGCTGCAACGCGCCGCGAGCGTCACGCTCAAGGAGTCGCGCAAGCTGGTCGTCGCCGTCCGGGAGACCCCGCTGAACGCCCAGACGCTGCGGCACCTGGTCTCCCTGGACGACGCGGGCGCCACCGTGCTGCCGGCCTCACCGGCCTTCTACGCGGGGGCCACGCACATCCAGGACCTGGTGGACTTCGTGGCCGGCCGGGTCCTCGACGCGGCGGGCGTGGAACACGGCCTGTACCGCCGGTGGGAGGGCGAACTCGGCGGCGGCTCCCGCGGCGGCGCCACCTGAGACGGCCGCACCACCCACGCGGCAGGCTCAGGCACCTCACTTCGGACGGTACGACTCGGTCGGATCAGCACGGACAGCGCGGCACGGACGGTTCACACCAGGCGGTTCGTTCGGCACAGACGGATCAGCACAGACGGATCAGCGCAGGCAGTTCAGTACAGGCAGTTCGGTTCAGGACTTTTCAGAACTCTTCAGCGGAAGGCTATCGATCGCATGGACGCGGTGGACAGGCAGCTCATCCAGGCCCTGAGGGAGAACGGCCGGGCCTCCTACGCGGAGCTGGGGCGCCTCGTCGGTCTGTCGGGACCCAGCGTCACCGACCGCATCAACCGGCTGGAGGCGGCCGGTGTCATCACCGGTTACCGCGCGACGGTCGACTCGGCCTCGCTCGGCCTCGGCGTCACCGCCCTGATCGGCATCTCGCTCTCCGACGCCGCCGACCACGAGGACGTGGCCCGCCGGCTGCGGGATCTCGGCGAGATCGAGGACTGCTGGTTCATCGCGGGCGACGACTCCTTCATGCTCAAGGTGCGGTCGAGCGACGTGGACGGCCTGGAGAAGACCATCCGGCGCCTGTCGGGCACCAAGGGCGTCTCCCGCACCCGTACGACCATCGTCCTCTCCACGAAGTGGGAGAACCGGGTGGGCGAGCTGCCCGAGGAGCAGTAGGGCACGAAGCACCTGGTGGGGGCCGCTCCCGCCGCGAAGTCGGGGGAGTACGGTTGTCACGGTTCGTCACGAGGAGAGGTAAGAGCATGGACGTCGGGCTCAAGCGCGAGCTGGAGGACAAGGTCCGGGCCGGTGAGCGGCTGACCCGCGAGGACGGCATCGCGCTGTACGAGTCGGACGATCTGGCCTGGCTCGGCGGGCTCGCCCACGAGGTGCGCACCCGCAAGAACGGCGACGTGGTCCACTTCAACGTCAACCGTCACCTCAACATGACGAACGTGTGCACCGCGTCCTGCGCGTACTGCTCGTTCCAGCGCAAGCCGGGGGAGAAGGACGCCTACACGATGCGCATCGAGGAGGCCGTCCGCCTCGCCAAGGCGATGGAGAGCGAGAACCTCACCGAGCTGCACATCGTCAACGGGCTGCACCCGAACCTGCCCTGGCGCTACTACCCGCGGTCGCTCAGCGAGCTGAAGAAGGCCCTGCCCGACGTCTCGCTGAAGGCCTTCACCGCCACGGAGATCCGCCACTTCGAGACGATCTCCGGGCTGTCCGCCTCGGAGATCCTCGACGAGCTGATCGACGCCGGTCTGGAGTCCCTCACCGGCGGCGGCGCCGAGATCTTCGACTGGGAGGTCCGGCAGCACATCGTCGACCACCGCACCCACTGGGAGGACTGGTCGCGCATCCACCGGCTCGCGCACGAGAAGGGTCTGAAGACCCCGTGCACGATGCTGTACGGGCACATCGAGGAGCCCCGCCACCGCGTCGACCACGTGCTGCGCCTGCGTGAGCTCCAGGACGAGACGGGCGGCTTCCAGGTCTTCATCCCGCTGCGCTACCAGCACGACTTCGTCGACATGAAGGACGGCAAGGTCCGCAACCGTCTCCAGGCGCGCACCCAGATGGCGACCGGGGTCGAGGCGCTGAAGACCTTCGCCGTGTCCCGTCTCCTCTTCGACAACGTGCCGCACGTCAAGGTGTTCTGGGTGATGCACGGCGTGCAGACCGCGCAGCTCGCCCTCCAGCACGGCGCCGACGACATGGACGGCTCGGTCGTCGAGTACAAGATCACCCACGACGCGGACAACTACGGCACGCCGAACAAGCTGACCCGTGAGGACCTCCTCGACCTGATCCGCGACGCGGGCTTCCGCCCGGTGGAGCGGAACACCCGGTACGAGATCATCCGCGAGTACGACGGTCCCGACCCGGCGCGCCGCGAGTCGCCCCAGCCGATGCGGGTGTGACACGCACGTGGCACTGACCTTCGAACTGGATCCCGCGACGACCCCCGCCCTGCGGGACGAACTGCTGGACCTGTGGGTGGACGTCACGAACGCCGGCGGCTCCGTCGGCTTCGTGCCGCCCGTCGCCCGGGACGACATACGGCCCGAACTCCTGAAGCACCTCGTCGCCATGGCGGAGGGCCGCACCCGGCTGCTGGTCGGCCGGGACGAGGACGGCACCGTCGCCGCGACGGCGTTCCTCACGCACAACGCCCACCGGCTCATGCGGCACTGGGTGTGGCTGTACACGGTGATGGTGCACCCGCGTCACCAGGGCAAGGGGTACGGGCGCGACCTGCTGGCCGCCGCCGAGGACGCCGCGTATCGCCTCGACGGCGTCGAGGCGATACGGCTGACCTGCCGCGGCGGCCTCGGTCTGGAGAACTTCTACGCCTCCTGCGGCTACAAGGAGGTCGGCCGGGTCCCCGAGGCCATCCGGGTCGCGCCCGGCGACGACCGGGACGACATCACGATGCTGCGGCCCTTGTCGCGGATCGCGGCCTGAGACGGACCCCCCGGAAAGATCGCCGTCCGCCCGTGCTTCACTGGACGGTGACCTTTGGGATGTTTTCCCGGGTTCCGGGCCCAGCCCGGGCCGGGAGGACGCCCTCGGAACGGAAGAGTGGATGGACATGCTCCGCTACACACTGATGCGCCTTGGGATCTTCGCGGGCTGCCTCGTGGTCGTCTGGGGCCTCGTCTACTCCGGGATCGCCCCCCGCGGCCTCGGCGACTCCAACTTCATGTGGGTCGTCCTGCTCGCCCTGGTGATCTCCGCGCCGATCAGCTTCGTCGTCCTGCGCAAGGAGCGCGACCGCGCCTCGGCCCAGGTCGTCGCACGCGTGGACCGCGCCAAGGCCAACCTGGACCGCAACCGCGGCCAGGAGGACATCGCCGACGACGCCGCCCGCGGGGCGCAGGGCCAGCCCTCCTAGGACCCCGCGCGGTCCGCCCCGGCGCCCGGCCTTCGTGCTCCGTACGGTCCGCCCCGGCGGCGACCGATCGTACGCTTGCCCGCATGGGTGCTGTGAAGAACAAGCGGATGCCGCGCGCGGTGCGCGAACAGCAGATGCTGGACGCCGCCGTACGGACCTTCGGTCAGCGCGGGTACCGGGCCGCCTCGATGGACGAGATCGCCGATCTGGCGGGCGTGTCCAAGCCGTTGGTGTACCTGTACCTCAACTCCAAGGAAGACCTCTTCACCGCCTGCATCCGCCGTGAGGCCGAGGCGCTCACCGATGCCGTGCGCGCGGGCGTCCGGCCGGGCATTCCCGCCGACCGTCAACTCTGGGAAGGGCTGCGGGCGTTCTTCACGCACACCGCCGACAACCCGGACGGCTGGGCGGTCCTGCACCTCCAGGCCCGGACGCACGGGGAGCCGTTCGCCGCCGAGGTGCTCGCGATGCGCGAGGAACTCGTCGTCTTCGTCACCCAGTTGATCGTCGTCGCAGCCCGCGAGGCGCACCGCGACCCGTCCCTGCCCGAACGGGAGGTCGCCGGACTCGCCGAGGCCCTGGTCGGCGCCGCCGAGTCCCTCGCGGCCTGGGCCAACGCCGCTCCCGGCATCTCCGCCAAGCAGGCCGCGGCCACGCTCATGAACTTCGCCTGGTCGGGCCTCGGCAACATGATGGAGGGCCGTCCCTGGTCCCCGCCGCCGCAGGACTGATCACCACAGGGCCGGGCGCACCTCGCCGGTGAGGTGGACGCGGTCTTTGCCCCGGAGCTCGAAGGCCGGGCCCTCGGCGGCGTACGTCACCGTGCCCGGCAGCAGGACCGGGGCCCTGAAATCGGCGCGCACGGTCACCTCGCCCTGCGGCCCGTACTCGGCGAGACAGCGGGCGACGGTCCACATGCCGTGGGCGATCGCACGCGGGAAGCCGAAGAGGCGGGCGGTGAAAGGGTGCAGGTGAATGGGGTTGCGGTCCCCGGACACGGCCGCGTACCGGCGCCCGACGTCCCCGGCCAGGCGCCACTCGGCCCGTGAGGGAAGCGACGGGCTTTCCGAGCCGCTCGCGCCATCTGTACTGCCCGCCCCGTTCGTGCCGCCCGTGCCGATGGCGCCGCCCGCACTGACCGCGCCGCTGGTCCCGCCCGCGCCGTTCGGGTCCGTGGTCGCGGATTCGGGGGCCGTATCGCCGTCGCGTCGACGGTGCCGTGCCAGATATGTGCTCCTCGACTCCCACACCAGTCCGCCGTCGACGCGCGCCTCGGTCAGCACCCGTGCCTCGGTGCCCCGCCGGTGCGGCACCAGGCGCTCGACGTGCATGGCGAGTTCGTACTCGGCCGTCACGGGCGGCGCGCTCCACTGCGTGATCTCGATCGACGTGTGCACGAGGCCGAGCAGCGGGAGCGGGAACCCCCGGCCCGCCATGATCCGCATGGCCAGCGGGAACCCCAGCACGTGCGGATAGGTCGGCGGCAGCGCTCGCGATCCCGTCGCGAAGCCGCACACCCGCTCGTAGGCGGCCAGCCGGGCGAGGTCGACGCGCACCCCGGGCAGGACGAGCCGGGTCGCCGGCACGGGGGCGTCGGACCGGGGCCGTCGCAGGGGCGAGAGCAGCGCACCGCGGGCGAGTGCCGGGAGGAGGGCCGGTGAGGAGGTGAGGGTGCGGGTGTCCATGGGGGCTCCAGGGGGATCGCGGTCGGTCCGGCGTTCGGGGACGGGTCGTTCGGGCCGAGGAGGGGACTGGGGGCCGGAGCGCGGGGTGCTCTCGGGGGGAGGCCGTCGGGCCCCGGGGTGCGGTCGGGGGAGGCCGTCGGGCTCCCGGGTGCGGCCCTCGGACGGGCCCGCCCCCGGCCCGCCCTCATGCGCCGAGCAGACTCTGCCCGCACACTCGGACGACCTGCCCGTTCACGGCCCCGGATCCCGGATGCGCGAGCCACGCCGTCGTCTCGGCGACGTCCACCGGAAGCCCGCCCTGCGCAAGGGAGTTCATCCGTCGCCCGGCCTCGCGGATGAACAGCGGCACCGCCGCCGTCATCTTCGTCTCGATGAATCCGGGGGCCACCGCGTTCACCGTGACGCCGTGCTCCGCCAGGGCTCCGGGCGCCAGCGCCCGCACCAGCCCCACGATCCCCGCCTTGGACGCGGCGTAGTTGGTCTGCCCGGCGTTCCCCGCGATCCCGGCGATCGAGGCGGTCGCGACGATCCGCCCGCCGGGCCGCAGCGTCCCGGCGTCGAGCAGCGCGTCCGTGGTGCGCAGCACACTCGCCAGGTTCACGTCGAGCACGGAACTCCAGCGCTCCGCAGCCATGTTGACGAGCCTGCGGTCGCGGGTGATCCCCGCGTTGTGCACGAGCACGTCCAGCCCGTCGGGCAGGGCGGCCACCATGCGCGCCCCCGCGTCGGCGGCGGTGATGTCGAGCGGCAGAGCGACACCCCCGAGGCGCGCGGCGAGCGCGTCGAGCCCGGCCCCGGCGGCCGGCACGTCCAGGCACACCACTCGCGCGCCGTCCCGCGCCAGCGTCTCGGCGACGGCCGCGCCGATGCCCCGTGCGGCCCCGGTGACGAGCGCGGTCCGACCGGCCAGGGGCCGGTCCGGGTCCGTGGGGGCCTCGGCCGGACCGTCGTCCGGCCGCCCCGGCGCGGTCACCTCGACGACCTGGCCGCTGACGTAGGCGGACCTGGGCGACAGGAAGAAGCGGAGCGTCGACTCGGCGGCGCCGGCGTCGGTGAGCCGCAGCAGTGTCACCGTCCGGCCCCGCCCGATCTCCTTGCCGAGCGACCGTACGAAGCCCTCCAGGGCCTGTTGGGCGGCGGCCTGCCGGTGGTCGGCCGGGTCGAGGGGTGCCCCGAGGACGACCACCCGGCCGCTGTCGGCGACCGAGCGCACCACGGGGTGCAGTGCCGCGTGCACCTCGGCGAGCGCGTCCACGTCGGTGACGCCGGTCGCGTCCAGGACGACGGCGGCGGCGGGGCGGTCGCCGCCGCTGCCGGAACTTCCGTCCGCGGGCGGGGCGGAGTCCGCAAAGAGGCCGTCCGCGGTCCGTGCGTGCGGGCCCGTGCGGGCCAGCACACCGGCCAGCCCGTCGAGGCCCGGCTTGCCCGCCGTGAGGTGCAGCAACCCGCCCTCCAGCAGCGGGCGTCCGGCCGACCAGCGGTGCAGCGCGGCGGGCTGCGGCAGCCCGAGCCGACGGGTCAGGAAGCGGCCGGGCGCGGTGCCGGTGAAGCTCAGATAGCGGTCGGCCATTGTCCAACTCCCAGCTCGGGCGTACATTTACTCTGGAGTAAGGTTACCGAGGGTAAGGCTACGTCAAGGGCAAGGAACAGGTCGAGATGAGCCCCCAAGAACCCCCGACGCCCGGCCGGCCGGAGCCGGACCGGCCGCGGCAGGACCGACCGGCACCAGGACTCGCGCGCACCCGCCCCGTCGCCGTGGTCGGCGGCACCCGCATCCCCTTCGCCCGGTCCGACGGCCCCTACGCCACCGCCTCCAACCAGGAGATGCTGACCGCGGCGGTCGACGGCCTCGTCCGGCGCTTCGGGCTGGAGGGCCCCGGCGCGGTGGGGGAGTTGGTCGCCGGAGCGGTCCTCAAGCACAGCCGCGACTTCAATCTCGCCCGTGAGACGGTCCTCGGCTCGGCGCTCGACGCCCGCACCCCGGCGTACGACATCCAGCAGGCCTGCGGCACCGGCCTCCAGGCCGTCGTCGCCGCCGCCAACAAGATCACCCTCGGTCAGACGGAGTCCGCGGTCGCCGGAGGCGCCGACACGGCGAGCGACGCCCCGCTGGGCGTCAACGACGCGCTGCGCCGCATCCTCCTCGAAGCCCGCCGCGCGAAGTCGGTGCGGGCGCGGCTCGGCGCGCTCTCGCGGATCCGCCCCTCCCATCTCGTCCCGGACGTCCCGCGCAACGCCGAGCCGCGCACCGGCCTGTCCATGGGCGAGCACGCCGCCGTGACCGCCCGCGCGTGGGGCGTGACGCGCGAGGCGCAGGACGAACTCGCGGCCGCCAGCCACCAGCGGCTGGCGGCGGCGTACGAACGCGGGCTGCTGGACGACCTCGTCGTCCCCTTCCGGGGGCTGGAGCGCGACCAGAACCTGCGACCCGGTTCGACGACCGGGAAACTGGCCGCCCTCAAGCCGGTGTTCGGGCTCGACGGCCCCGGCCCGACGATGACCGCGGGGAACTCGACCCCCCTGACGGACGGCGCCGCCGTGGTCCTCCTCGCGAGCGACGAGTGGGCCGAGGCGCGCGGGCTGGCACCGCTCGCGTACCTGACCGCGTACGAGACGGCCGCCGTCGACTTCGTCGGGGGTGACGTGGCGGGCGGCGAGGACGGTCTGCTGATGGCCCCCGCGCACGCCGTCCCGCGCATGCTGGAGCGCGCCGGACTCACCCTGGACGACTTCGACTTCGTCGAGGTCCACGAGGCGTTCGCCTCCCAGGTCCTCGCCACCCTGGCCGCATGGGAGAAGCGCGGCCTGGGGCCGGTGGACCGCTCCCGTCTGAACGTCGCGGGGTCGTCCCTCGCCACCGGCCACCCGTTCGCCGCCACCGGCGCCCGCATCGTGGCGACGCTGGCGAAGCTCCTCGCGGAACGGGACGCGCCCGGGCGTGGGCTCATCTCGGTCTGCGCGGCGGGCGGCCAGGGCGTCACCGCGATTCTGGAACGGCCCGCTTAGGGGTGTCTGCCCGGCCCGCGCGGGTCCCCCCGGGCCGGCGTCGGCCTGCCCCGCAATCGGTCCGGTCGCGGGCAGCCGCGGCGCGGAAAGGTGGAGGAGATGTGGACGCGGAGGGGTGTTGTGGCGGAAGACGTATCCGAAGCGCAGAAGCGAAGGCCGGACCCGGGAGAAACCTCGGATACCAGGGGTAACTCGCACCGCGCCCGCCCCAAAGCCCCACAAACCCCACACGTGGGAGCCGTACGATCCCCGTCTCGCGTGGTTGCCGCCACTCCGCGCCCCCGTCCCCCCTCCCCGTGAACACCCCCGCGCCCCGCGCGAAACCTCTCGTGAACCGCCCGTCTCCCAGGGCCGTATGAGGGTTCGCGACCCTCACGCCACCTTGGCCCCCGGTCGACAAGGAGCCGCCCCGTGCCCAGCCTGTACTCCCCCGTACCTCCCCTCATGGAGCCCGAGATCAGGCGGCTGGACGGCGTGGTGCGCGAGGTCTCCGTCCCCCCGCTGGTCGGACACGTGCGGCACGGATCCCTCGCGGACATCCCCTTCGACAACGCGGACGCGGCGCCCGGCGACGTGGTCCTGAGCCGGAAGGCGCTGGACGGCACCTGGCGGGACGTGTCCGCCGCGGAGTTCGCCGCGCAGGTCCTCGCGGTGGCGAAGGGGCTGATCGCGGAAGGGCTCGTACCGGGCGACCGCATCGCCATCATGGCGCGCACGACATACGAGTGGACGCTCCTCGACTTCGCCGCCTGGGCCGCGGGGCTGGTGACCGTGCCCGTCTACCCGACCTCCTCGGTCT
Source organism: Streptomyces sp. NPDC025784 (assembly GCF_055558435.1). Taxonomy (NCBI): domain Bacteria; kingdom Bacillati; phylum Actinomycetota; class Actinomycetes; order Kitasatosporales; family Streptomycetaceae; genus Streptomyces; species Streptomyces sp. NPDC025784. Next base: position 125,783 of record NZ_JBVHMN010000021.1, on the reverse strand, counting down.
TCCAGACCCGGTGGATCCTCCAGGACTCCGGTGCCGTCGCACTCGCCACGGAGTCCGTGGCACAGGCCGCCGCACTCGGCCCGGAACTCGACCGGATGCCCGACCTGCGGCACATGTGGGTCTTCGAGAAGGGGCACGTGGAGCGGCTCGCGGAACTCGGCCAGGAGATCCCCGACCAGGAAGTCACCGTGCGCCGCGGGGTGCTGGGGCCCGACACCCTCGCCACCCTCATCTACACCTCCGGCACGACCGGCCGCCCCAAGGGCTGCGTCCTGACCCACGGCAACTTCTTCGCCGAGGTCGACAACGCGATCGAACTCCTCCACCCCATCTTCAAGGCCAAGACCTCCGACGCGGCCTCGACGCTCCTCTTCCTGCCCCTGTCCCACGTCTTCGGGCGCATGGTCGCGATCGCCTGTCTGCGCGCGCGGGTGAAGATCGGCCACGCGCCGAGCCTCCAGACGGAGGACCTGCTCGCGGACCTGGGCTCCTTCAAGCCGACCTTCCTGCTGGCCATCCCGTACGTCCTGGAGAAGGTCTTCAACACCGGCCGCGCGACGGCCGAGCGCATGGGCCGGGGCGCCTCCTTCGACCGGGCGGCCGGGATAGCGCGCCGCTACGGCGAGGCGGTCGAGGCGCGGCAGCACGGCACGGGCCCCGGACCCAGCCGCCGCCTGCGCGCCGCCCGCGCTCTGTACGACCCGCTCGTCTACCGCCGCATCCGCAACGCGCTGGGCGGCAGGGTGCGTCACGCCATCTGCGGCGGCTCCCCGCTCGGCCGCCGGCTCGCCGCGTTCTACGCGGGCGCCGGCATCGAGATATACGAGGGGTACGGCCTCACCGAGACCACCGCCGCCGCCACCGTCACCCCACCGCAGAAACCCCGGCTGGGCACGGTCGGCTGGCCCCTGCCGGGCACCCGGGTACGGATCGCCGCCGACGGCGAGATCCTGCTCAGCGGCGGCCAGCTCTTCCGCGGCTACTGGGACCCGCACGCGGGCGGCGTGGTGGACGCCGCGCCGGACGGCTGGTTCGCGACGGGAGACCTGGGGGAGCTCGACGACGGCGGCTATCTGGCCATCACCGGCCGCAAGAAGGAGATCCTGATCACCGCGGGCGGCAAGAACGTCGCCCCGGCACCACTGGAGGACTGGCTGCGCTCCCACCCGCTGATCGCGCAGTGCATGGTGGTCGGCGACCGCCGCCCGTACGTCTCCGCCCTCATCACGCTGGACCCCGAGGGCGTCGCCCACTGGCGGCGGATGAACGGCAAGCACGCCGTCCCCGCCGAACTCCTCACGGACGACGCCCAGTTGCTCGCGATCCTCCAGCGCGCCGTCGACGACGCCAACCGGCTCGTCTCCCGGCCCGAGTCGATCCGCCGCTTCACCGTCCTGCCGAGGGACTTCACCGAGGAGGCGGGCCATCTGACCCCGTCGATGAAGCTGCGCAGGGAAGCGATCGCCCGGGACTTCGCCGACGCGATCGAGGGCCTGTACGCGAAGTGAGGGCCGGGGCGGTCAGCCCAGCCCCGCCGCCCGCAGGGCCGCGGTCGTGGCGCCGGCCCCCAGTACCACCGCCACGAACGGTGCCCGGCGCCAGGCGAGCACCCCGCCCGCCAGCACTCCCAGGGGCCGGGCCCAGCCCGCGAACCCCCGGGCCTCGGTGAACGCCCCCGTGGCGAGCAGCGCGACCAGCAGGACCACGGCCGCGGACGACAGCAAGTGCCGGACACGCGCGGACAGTTCGACCCGTCCGTGCAGCAGGGGGCCGATCAGGCGGAAGGCGTACGTCCCGACGGCGAGCGCCAGGATCGCGGCGACCGTCGCGCTCACGCGGGCCTCCGGAAGGCGAGCAGGCCCGTCAGCGCCGGCAGCACCGGCACGCCGACCGGGACGAAGGGCGTCAGCGCGAGGGCCACGGCCGCTCCGGCGAGCGCGGCGCGCCGCACGTCCGCGTCCTCGCGCAGCGCGGGCAGCACCAGCGCCACCAGCACCGCCGGGAACGCCGCGTCGAGGCCGTACCGCGCGGTGTCGCCCAGTGCGCCCCCGGCCAGGGCCCCGCCGAGGACGCACAGGTTCCAGGAGGCGTACAGGCCGAGACCGGAGATCCAGAAGGCGGCCCGGCGGCGGGCCGGGCCGGACTGGGCCAGGGCGAAGGCGACCGTCTCGTCGGTGACGAGGTGGGCACCGACCAGCCGCGCCAGACGTCCGCGGCCGATGACGTCCGCGACGGCGAGACCGAAGGCCGCCGTGCGGGTGTTGAGCAGCAGGCCCGTGGCCGCCGCGGCGAACGGTCCGCCCCCGGCCAGCAGGATTCCCACCGCGCTGAACTGGGCGGAGCCCGCGTACACGATCAGCGACATCACCACCGGCACCCAGACCGGCAGCCCGCCCGCGACGGCGATCGCCCCGAACGAGACCCCGACGATCCCGCCGGCGAGACAGACCAGGCCCACGTCCCGCAGCAGCCGTGGATCGAGGACGGGCGGAGCGCCGGAGGATGTTCGGATGAGCGAACGCATGTTTTCTACAATGAACAATGACGGACCTGTTCGTCAAGCCGAACGAACGTACCGATGGAGCGAACGCCATGACCGAGCCGGCCGACGGGCGCGACGGCCCCCCGACCCGCCTTCCCCTCGACTGGATCGCGGCCTCCCTGCGCCGAGAACGGACCCGGGCCGGACTCTCCCTCTCCGAGCTGGCCAAACGCGCCGGCATCGCGAAGTCCACGCTGTCCCAGCTGGAGACGGCGGGCGGCAATCCGAGCGTGGAGACGCTGTGGGCGCTGGGCGTCGCGCTCGGTGTGCCGTTCAGCGCGCTGGTCGAACAGCCGGCGCCGGCCGTCCAGGTGATCCGCGCGGGCGAGGGACCGACCGTCCACTCGGAGCGGGCCGACTACGCGGCGACGCTCCTCGCGGCGAGCCCTCCGGGGGCCCGGCGGGACATCTACCACCTGCGGATGGAACCCGGCGCGGTCCGTGAGTCGGACCCGCACATCCCGGGGACGGTGGAGCATCTGATCGTGGGCGCCGGACGGCTGGCGGCGGGGCCGCGCGGCGAGACGGTCGAGCTCGGCGCCGGTGACTACATGTCGTACCGGGGCGACGTGCCGCACGCGTACGAGGCGCTGGCATCCGGAACGGCTTTCGTCCTGGTCATGCAGCACGTGTGAGGCATTCTCCGGCCCGCCCGGCGGGAAAAGGCGGAACGAACACGGAGGGGAAAAGGCAGGAGCCCCGTCGCCGAACGGCACGGGGCTCCTTGGGTACTGCTATCAGGTCCGGTTCAAAGCGTCGGGCTCAAGGAGCCGAAGGCTTAGATCGGGGTGACGTTCTCCGCCTGCGGACCCTTCGGGCCCTGCGTGACGTCGAAGGAAACCGACTGGTTCTCCTCAAGAGAGCGGAAGCCGCTCGCGTTGATCGCGGAGTAGTGGACGAAGACGTCCGGGCCGCCGCCTTCCTGGGCGATGAAACCAAAGCCCTTTTCGGCGTTGAACCACTTCACGGTTCCGGTAGCCATAAGCCCTCCTTGGGCCCAAAGGGTTGCCCTGCTCCAGAACCTGCGATTGTGTAAACAACTGCATACGTCTGAAAACGACTAGAGCCCGCGGTCACATGCTCCGCAGGCTCTGTACTGCAAGGGAAACCAAACTGCAACTTGCGGGCGAGCCTAGCACGCAGGCAGCCGAAAGCAATAGAGGGCAAGATCACGTCACCCGAATGTTTGACCCAGGTCGGAAGCGGGTTGACGTAGCGGTGTCACGAGGGTTGACAGAAGGGGTCGAGGGCCTTTCCGGTATACGTCGGGGACCCTGGAGCCAGCACGGTACCCCATGGGGGCTAGCCTCGCGATGTGGACAATTCTCGCACCCGGCCGCGCGTCGGCCACATCCAGTTCCTGAACTGCCTGCCCCTGTACTGGGGGCTCGCGAGAACGGGCACGCTCCTCGACTTCGAGCTCACCAAGGACACCCCGGAGAAGCTCAGCGAGAAGCTGGTGCAGGGCGATCTCGACATCGGGCCCATCACGCTCGTCGAGTTCCTCAAGCACGCCGACGAACTCGTCGCCTTCCCCGACATCGCCGTCGGCTGCGACGGCCCGGTGATGTCCTGCGTGATCGTCTCGCAGGTCCCGCTGGACCAGCTGGACGGCGCCCGGGTCGCACTCGGGTCGACCTCCCGCACCTCCGTGCGCCTCGCCCAGCTGCTGCTGGCCGAGAAGATCGGCGTCCAGCCGTCGTACTACACGTGCCCGCCGGACCTCAGCCTGATGATGCAGGAGGCCGACGCCGCCGTGCTCATCGGCGACGCCGCGTTGCGCGCCAACCTCCTCGACGGCCCGAAGTACGGCCTGGAGGTGCACGACCTCGGCAGCCTGTGGAAGGAATGGACGGGCCTGCCGTTCGTCTTCGCCGTGTGGGCCGCCCGGCGCGACTACCTGGAGCGCGAGCCCGTCGTCACGCGCAAGGTGCACGAGGCCTTCCTGTCCTCCCGGGACCTCTCCCTCGTCGAGGTCACCAAGGTCGCCGAGCAGGCGGCCCGCTGGGAGGCCTTCGACGAGCAGGTCCTGGAGCAGTACTTCACGACGCTCGACTTCCGGTTCGGCGGCCCCCAGTTGGAGGCCGTGCGGGAGTTCGCCCGCCGGGTCGGCGCGACCACCGGCTTCCCGGCCGACGTGGACGTACGGCTGCTGGAGGCCTGAGCCCGCCGAGTCCCCGGGCCGCGTGTGCCGGGGCCCGGGGCGCGTACGGAACTACGCTGCTGGGCAGTGCGTCCAGAGCGTACGGGGGAGGGGATGACGCCATGCAGCCGCTCGGAGCCGACGAACCCACCGTCGTGGGGCCCTACCGGCTGCTCGGCCGGCTGGGCTCCGGCGGCATGGGGCGCGTGTACCTGGGGCGCAGCGCGGGCGGCCGCACGGTCGCCGTCAAGATCGTGCACCCGCACTTCGCGCTCGACGAGGAGTTCCGTGCCCGCTTCCGCCGCGAGGTCGAGGCCGCGCGACGGGTGGGCGGCGCGTGGACGGCGCCCGTCCTCGACGCGGACCCGGAGGCGAACGTCCCGTGGGTCGCCACGGGCTACGCGGCCGGTCCCTCTCTCGCCACCGCCGTCACGGACGGCCGCGGCCCCCTTCCCCCGCACTCGGTACGGGTGTTGGGCGCCGGTCTCGCCGAGGCGCTGTCGGCGGTCCACGCGCTCGGCCTGGTGCACCGCGACGTCAAACCCTCCAACGTCCTGCTCACCCTCGACGGCCCCCTCCTCATCGACTTCGGCATCGCCCGTGCCACGGACGGCACCGCCTCCCTGACCTCGACGGGCGTCTCGGTCGGCTCCCCCGGCTACATGTCGCCCGAACAGATCCTCGGCAAAGGCGTCGCCGGAGCGGCGGACGTCTTCTCGCTGGGCGCGGTCCTCGTGTACGCGGCGACGGGCGAACCCCCCTTCCCCGGCGACTCCTCCGCGTCCCTCCTCTACAAGGTGGTGCACGAGGAGCCCCGACTGGACGCCGTACCAGGGGAGTTGCGCGACCTGGTGGCGGCCTGCCTGGCCAAGGACCCGGCCGCGCGACCGGCCCCGGACGAGGTGGCCGGACGCCTGGCCCCCGACGGGGCGGCCCGGCTCGTGACGGCGGGCTGGCTGCCCGGACCGTTGGTCGAGCAAGTCAGCCGCAGCGCCGTGCAGTTGCTGAACCTGGAGGCGGTGGACACCGCACCGCCGTCCGGACCGGTGGGATTCAGCAGCCCCTCGGTGAGCGGCGCGTCCGGCGCGGCCTCCGCCACGGATGTCCCTGTCGCGGGGGCGGCATCCTCCTGGCCCGGGCAGCCCTCCGCCCCGGGGGCGTCCGTTCCGGGAATGTCCGCTCCGACAGGTCAGGGCTCGGCCGCGGGGGCGCCCGCAGATCCGGGCCCGGCGTCCGCCGACGGTGCTCTCCCGCCCGGCGGTGGGGCGTTCGGGCCGCCCGCGCAGGGCTTCGGGCCCCCACCCGCCGGATTCGGGCCGCCGCCCACCATGCCCCCCGGGCCGGCACACCTGCCCGAGCAGCGCCCGGCGCAGCCGCGGGACGCCGCACCCGCGGGGACGTCCCCCTCCGCCGGCCACCCCGGCAAGGTCTCCGTCAGCGTCGCCGCGACCTCGGTCACCGGTGCGAACGGACGGGGACGGAAGGTCAGTTGCACCGTCGCGCTGGCCGTCGCGGGAGCCCTCGCGGCGGTCACGGTGGGCTCCGCGTTCCTGTTCGACCTGATGCCGGGCGGCGGCGACGCCACCAACGACCAGGGTGCCGGCCCGGCGCGGACCGGTCCCGCGGCGACCGCGAGCGCGACCCCCCGCCCGTCCGGCACGGACGCCGGCGAGGCCCCCGGCACCGTCCCCGCCGCCTACCTCGGCACCTGGGAGGGCGACGCCCTCGCCCTCGGTGGCACGCTCCCCATGGGTACCTTCCGAGTCACCCTCCACCAGGCTGACGTGGGCGAGGAGTTGGGCACCTTCCGGCAGACCGACCAGATCGGCGGCATCTGCGACGCGGTGTTCGTGCTGAAGAAGGTCAGCAGGCAGCAGCTCGTCGCCACGAGCGTCGCCGACAAGTCCAACCGCGACGTGTGCACGAAGGGCCGGCACGAGGTGCGGCTCACCCCCGTCGGCGACGACCTCAGGTACGAGACGGACAACTCGGAGGCGGGGGACCCGGTGGCCCGCATGTCCAAGGTCGACTAGGGGGTTTCGTTCGGATCGGCGCGGACCCGAGCCGATCCGAATGAAGCCCCCTGACGGCCCTGCCCGTCCCGTCCGCCCCACCCGTCACTACTGTGTCTGCGATAGCGAACACCACCGCACCGCTCGCAACCACGCAGCGACGGGACGCCGTTCAGGGCGTCGACAACGGGGAAGGCCCGACCATGGAGACACTGCAGCCGGACGATCCGCGGGAGTTGGGGAGCTACCGGCTGCTGCGAAGACTGGGTGCGGGCGGCATGGGACGGGTGTACCTGGCCCGTTCACCCGGCGGACGCACGGTCGCGGTGAAGGTGGTGCGCCCCGACCTGGCGGCGGACGCCGACTTCCGCCGCCGCTTCGAGCACGAGGTGGAGATAGCCCGCGCCGTCTCGGGCCGGCACACCGCCCCGGTCGTCGACGCCGACCCGGACGCGGCGCTGCCGTGGCTGGCGACCGCGTACGTGCTCGGCCCCGACCTCACGGACGTGGTCGACGCCCACGGCGCGCTGCCCGAGCGCACGGTCCGCGCGCTCGGCGCGGGCCTCGCGACGGCCCTCCAGGAGATCCACGCGGCCGGCCTCATCCACCGCGACCTCAAGCCGTCCAACGTGCTGCTGGCCGCCGACGGCCCCCGCGTCATCGACTTCGGCATCGCGCGGGCCGTGGACGGAAACCGCATGACCCAGACGGGAGTCGTGGTCGGCTCGCCCGGCTACATGCCCCCGGAGCAGGCCATGGGACGGGACGTCGGCACGCCCGGCGACGTCTTCTCGCTGGGCGCCGTCCTGACCTTCGCGGCGACGGGCCACAACGCCTTCGGCGACGGCGCGGCCTCCCACGCGGCCATGCTCTACCAGATCGTGCACGGCGAGCCCGACCTCACCGGCGTACCGCAGTCCCTGCTCGGGCTGATCCGGGCGTGCCTGCTGAAGGAGCCGGACCAGCGGCCCGCCCCCGGCGAACTCGTGGCGGCCCTCGCACCGGGCGGCATCGGCAGCGTGCTGACCGACTGGCTGCCGTCGGCGGTCGCCTCGACCATCGCGACACACGCGGCGGGCATCCTGGACCTGGAGGCCCCGGACGCCCCGGCCCCCGCCACGGCACCGGTCTTCGGCCCGCCGCCGGCGATGCAGGGCGGCACACCGGCCCCGGGCACTCCCGCGCAGGGCACCCCCGCCCCGGCCGGGACGCCGGTGCCGGGCTACGGCTATCCGCCCGGCCACGGCACCCCCGCCCCGGCGTACGGCACTCCGGCAGGCGGCATCCCCGGCGGTCCGGCCGAGGGCACCCCCCTCCCCGGCACGGTCGCCCTCGGCACGCCCCCGTCCGCCCCGGCGCCCTCCCGGCGCCGCTTCCTCGGACTGACGGCAGGCGTCGCCGGTGTCGCGGTCCTCGGCGGTGGCACCGCCTGGTGGCTGTCACGGGACGGCGGCTCCTCCGACACCTCGACGGGCGCGGGCGGCTCCACCGGGCCCGACGCGCAGACCTTCACGACGCCTCCCGCAGGCACGGCACCGCAGGCCCTGTGGCACCGGTCGGTGCCCGAGGACAGCACGAGCGACGACGTGCCGCTGATGATCCACGACGGTCTGCTCATCGTCATCGGAGATCCGCTGGTGGCGTACGACGTGAAGACGGGCAAGCCGAAGTGGTCCCGCAAGGGGGTCGCCAGGTCCGGCGCCCTCCCGCTGCTCGTCGACGGCACACTGTTCCTCGCCGACGGGGACTTCGACGGCGTCCTCGTGGCCCTGGACGTGACCACGGGCAAGGAGGCCTGGCGCGCACGCCTCGACAAGAAGCTGGACCTCGACGAGACCGTCGCCGTCGACGCCAAGCACGTCTACGTCACGGTGACGGACCTGAACGACTCGCACAGCGCCACCGACTACCGCAAGGGCATCGCCGCGATCGACATCAGCACGCGCCGACAGGTGTGGTCGCAGATGCGCGACTGGGGCACCGACAACTGGGACGTCCAGGGCACGGCCTCGGGGAAGTACCTCGCCTACGCGGACTCCAAGTACAACCTGACCGTCCGCGACACGGCGACCGGTCAGCAGCTGTGGACGAAGAAGCTCGGCGACGACTGGAGCTGGACCCCCAAGGTCGCCTCGGGGCTCGTCTTCCTCCAGGGCGACAAGCTGACGGCCCTCGACGCGGACTCCGGCGAGGTCGCGTGGACGCTGTCGCCCAACGGCCGCCGCGGCTTCGACGAGCCCACGGTCATCGACGACGTGCTGTACGTCGCCGACCACGACGGCGGGGTGTGGGCCGTCGAGGTCAGGACCGGGAAGAAGATCTGGCTCTGCGAGGACCCCGGAGCCCGCCGCGCGCCCACGACCTTCCTGCGGGCCGGAGCCACCCTGTACGGCGCGTCCTACTGGGACGAGGGCGGGATCTTCGCCATGGAGGCGAAGACGGGCAAGTCCCGTTGGGTCTACAACGACAACAAGGGCCCGGGCGAACCCTGGCGGGTCACCCTCTCCGGCAACCGGCTGCTGGCGACGCACGGGTACGAGATCTACGCGCTGCCCGCCGTGTGAGCGGGGGCCCCGGCCGGGAGCCGCGCGACCGCGCGACCCGGACCTGAGCGTTCCCGGACCTGAGCGTTTCCGGACCTGAGCGTTTCCGGACCTGAGCGTTTCCGGACCTGAGCGTTCCCGGACCTGAGCGTTCCCGGACCTGAGCGTTCCCGGACCTGAGCGTTTCCGGACCTGAGCGTTCCCGGACCCGGAGGCGGGCCGTACGCCGCCGCCGGGTCCGGCCGGCCCGCTGCTCTCGACCGCGCGCCCCGGCCCGGAGGTGTTCCGGACCGGGGCGCGGGTGCGTCACATCGGTGTGCGTGCCGTCGGCCCACGTCTCGTCGTGCGTGCCGTCGGCCCGCGTCACATCGGCGTCGTGACCGTCAGCGGCTCGCCGTCGCCCAGGTGCAGCAGGCCCTTGCCCGGGGCCACCGGCCCGCCGACCATGCTCCGGTTCGTGCGGATGCCGATGAGCTCGCCCGCCGAGGAGTCCTGCGGAGAGAGCAGGATTCCTCGGCGGCCCTTCTTCATCTCCACCTGCCAGCCGGAGAAGCCGCTGCACACGTCGTCCTCGTCACCGGCGATGACCAGGCCGAGACCACGCTCCGCGCCGCGCTGCACGATCCGCTTGAACACGGTCTCGGCGTCGCAGTCCTCCAGCACCTCGCCGTCGTCGACGAGGACCACGACGGGCTCCCGCAACGTGGCCGAGTCGATGGCCTCGCGCAGGTCGTCGCTCTCGATGTCGTCCTCGTCGAACACCTTCAGCACGCCGTCCACACCGTCGAGTTCGCGCAGCGGCGACGGGCGCGGCGCGGCGACGACGATGCGGACGCCCTGCGCCAGATACGACTTCGCCATGTTCATCAGCGTCGTACTGCGGCCCGACTTGGCCGGACCCGCGATGACGAACGTCGGCACACCCCGCGCGAGGTCCGGACCGAAGCCCATGATGTCGTCGCCGCCGATGCCCACCAGGCTCCACAGCCGGGAACGGGAGGCCTCCGGGTCGCGCATCTCCCAGGCGTCGGTGAAGGAGATCCGGGTGGGCAGGACGTCGACGCGGAACGGGCGCCGCGAGCGCGGCAGATCCGCGTCACGCACCGTCGCGGCCTCGCCGATCGCGGCGATCGCCGCGGCCTGCCCCTGACCCGTGGAGTCCTCGGAGAGCAGCGCGAACTGGGTCTCGGTGCCGTGCTCGTTGCGGTAGCCGCGGCCCGGCGGGATCTCCTCGGGGACCTTGCGGGCGTTGATGCCGAGCAGTGAGAAGTCCGAGCGGTCCGCGAGCCGCAGACCGTACTTGTCCTCGGTGAGCGAGCCGATGCGGGTCGACAGGATCTGGCGGTCGCCCGTCATCACCATGTGCAGACCGACGCTCGCGCCCTCCCGCATCATCGCGGTCAGCTGGTCGGTCAGGTCACCGTGGTCGTACTCGCCGAGCGTCGGCAGCCAGCCCTCCCAGCGGTCGAGCAGCACCACGATGTGCGGCAGCCGCTCCTCCTCCGGCACCGCGGCCCGCTGCTCGCCGATGTCCGCGAACCCCTTGTCGGCCAACAGGTCCTGCCGCCGGGTGAGTTCACCCTTGAGGCGGGCGATGAGACGGACCACGCGCTCGGTCTGGTTACGGCTGACGACGGCCCCGCAGTGCGGCAGCCGGGTCAGCGCGTTCAGGGCGCCGTTGCCGCAGTCGATGCCGTACAGGTGCACGTCCGCCGCCGAGTGCGTCCGCGCCAGCGAACCCGCGAGGGTCCGCAGGATCTGCGAGCGGCCACTGCGCGGCGCACCGCCGACGAGGAGGTGACCGAACGAGGCGAAGTCCACGACGACGGGCCGGCGGGCCTGGTCGGCGGGCAGGTCCTCCACACCGTACGGGGCCGGCGGCAGCTTGCCCGGTCCGCCCGAGAAGGCGGGCACCGGGATCTCGTCGAGCAGCAGGGTGTCGGACAGCGCGGGCAGCCACGGGCTGTGCTGGGCGGGGATGCCGAGCGCCTGGTTGGCCTCGCGGACCGCGTCCACCAGCACCTTCAGGTCGGTGATCTCCTCCTCCTCGCGCTGCTGGGCCTTCGGCTTCACCAGCGCGGCCCGGCCCAGGTCCTCCCAGCCGAGCGGGCCCGCCCACGGGGCGAGCAGCGTCGGATCGGCGGCGCCGGGACGGCGGCCACCGACACGGCCCGACTGGAACGGCACCAGCGAGGCGTGCCCGAGGCGGACGTAGGCCCGTCCCGGGGTGCTCTTGGAGATGTGCCCGGCCTCGGGGGAGTCGATGACGTCGCTGGACTCGCCGCCGTCGGTGACACGCAGGGCGATCCGCAGGTTGGTGTTCGCCCGGATCTCGGGGGAGACCACACCGCTCGGCCGCTGCGTGGCGAGCAGCAGGTGGATGCCCAGCGAGCGGCCCCGCTGGGCGATGTTCACCAGGCCCGTCACGAAGTCCGGCAGGTCACGCACCATGGACGCGAACTCGTCGATGACGATGAGGAGCCGGGGCACCGGCGGGTGCGACGGGTCGCGGCGCACGAGGTCCTGGTAGTCCTCGATGTCCTTGGCGTCGGCCGCGGCGAGGATGTGCTCGCGCCGCTTCAGCTCGGCGCCCAGCGACTCCAGGGCCCGCTCGACGAGATGGGCGTCGAGGTCGGTCACCATGCCGACGGTGTGCGGGAGCTTGACGCAGTCCTTGAACGCCGAGCCACCCTTGTAGTCGACGAGGACGAACGTCATGTTCTCCGGCGTGTTCGCCACGGCCAGCGACGCCACGATGGTCTGCAGCAGCTCCGACTTGCCGGAACCGGTGGTGCCCGCGATCAGACCGTGCGGGCCGTCCCGGCGCATGTCGATACCGAACGGGCCGTCGTACGACTCGCCGATGACCGCCATCGTCGACTGGCCGCCCATCCGCCAGCGCGCGGTGATCGCGTCACCGGTCGGCGGCTCCAGCTGGAGCACGTCGAGCAGCCGGCTGGCGCCCGGAAGCGCCGAGTCCTCGGTCTCGCCGCTGATGTCGCGCAGCGGGGACAGGGCACGCGACAGCCGAGCGCACCAGGCCGCCGAGACGAAGTCCGGCCGTACGTCGCGGACGCGGGCCACGCCCGTCTGCTGGACGCGCAGCCGCAGTTCGAGCGCCTGCTCCGTGCCCGCCGCGGAGTCGTCGGCGTCGGCGGCGTGCCAGGCGTGGAAGGAAGGGAAACCGCCGGGGGCCGCCGGGGCACCCGGTGCGACCCGCTGCTGCGGGACGGCGTACTCCTCGGGCTTCGGCTCCGCGATCACGATGGCCTGGCACTCGCCGGGCAGGAACCGCTCCTCGGCGTCCAGACAGATCGCGTACATCGACATGGCGGGCCCCTCGCGCAGCAGCCGCACCACACCCGGCATGGAACGCAGCCGGCGCGAACCGTCCCACACGACGACGATGTCGGGGTCGTTGAACGACGCCTTGTTGCCGTTCTGCTTCGCCGCCTTCTGCCGGGCGTCGAGCAGCTGCGTCAGCTCGCCGATACGGGCGCCGACGGTCTCCGCGTCCGTACCGATGAGGACGTTGGTGTCCTGTGCGCCCGAGGGCCGGCTGTGCGGCAGCCACCGCACCCAGTCCCAGCCCTCCCGGCCGCTGTTCTCCGTCAGTACGTAGAACTGCACGTCGAGCGGGCTGTGCAGCACGGCCGTCTGCGCGACGGCCCAACGCCCCAGCGCCTGCGCCGAATCACCGGGCCCCGCGATGCCGACGACCCCACGCTCACGCAGCGGGAGCGCGACCGGAGCGTCCTCGATGGTCCAGGTGACCTCACGCTTGTGGTCGTCCTGCTCCGGATCGTCGAGCACGACCTCGGAGGGCAGCCGGCCGGTCCCGACGCGCAGCAGCAAATGGTCCGCGTCGGTGCGCCGGCGCTCCCACAACCGGGTGCGCGGCCCGGTGCCCAGCGACAGGACGGCCGCCGGGTCGGGTATGGCCTGCCGCCGGTCGAGCCGTTCGGCGACCAGCGCCTCCTGGGCGTCCTTCTCGATCCGCTCCTTGTGCTCCTTGTACTCCTTGACCTGTTTCGCATGGGACTTGCGTCCCTGCTTCTTGTCCATGAAGAAGTTGCCGAACATGATCAGGGGGCTGAGCAGCGCCATGATCAGGTAGTACCAGCGCCCGAAGATCATCACCGAGACGACGGCGCCGACCAGCGGGGTCACGGCCATCAGCCAGGGCAGCGGCCGGGCCTCGTAGTCACGAACGGGGCTGGGCAGCCGGAACTTGGTCTCCCGCTCCGGCGGGTGCAGCCGGGGCGGCCGGTTGTAGTCGAGGCCCGCACCGTCGTCCGACCACTTCAGGGCGGCGTTCGGGGGCGTGTAACGGTCCAGTTCGAAAAGGGTGTTGCCGACGGCGATCTGGCTGCCGAGCGGCCACTCGTCACTGTCGCGCTCCTCGACGGCCGACCCGTCGAGGGTGACGCCCTCCTTGTCCTTCGCGTCCCCGTGCACGGCGACCTTGCAGGTCCCGTCCGTCGCCACGGACAGCGTCAGGGCGCGCTGCGGGAGCTCCGGGTCGTCGACGCGGATGTAGGAGGCGGGCCCGCTGCCGATGTCGTACCGGCCGATCCCGAGGCGGTGCACCGCACCGGCCGCAGGACCGCTCGCGACCCTCAGCTCCACCAGCCCGGACGGCTCGCCCGGCAGGCACCCGGCGGGGTCGTGCAGACTGACGACGGCGCCCTCGCGCAGCGGCGAAGTCCCTATCGTCGCGCCGGGATCGACGGGATACCCGTCGACGTACGTGACGGGCGCCCCGCCGCTCGCGGCCTGGTGCTGCCCGATCGGGATGATCTGCGCGCCGCCGCTGTACCCGACGTGCGCCGCCAGCTCCTTGGCGATGTCCCCCACCGAGGACTCGGGATCCGCATCAAGAACCACGTCGGCGGTGGCACCGCCGAGCGGATCGACGACGGTCAGAGTCAGGCGCACTCTCGTCCTCCCCAGCCACCTGAGGCCGCCTCCGGAACGCCGGCCACAGTGCCCACGACGATAGCCGCTCGCACCTTCCCGCAGGCAACGAGCGGTGTGAGGGCTCCTTGAAGACCCGCTGCCGGTCACGGGCCCTGCGGCGCCCGCCCGCACAAGGCCGGAGCGCGCCCGTGACAGAACCGGGGTGTGCTCCTGCAAGCGCCGTAAGTAAGCTGCTTGCTCAATGCGGAAGATCGCATCATCCGCATCAGGAGCCACGGGGGTTGGCCCTGCGGCGAGTTGAAGCATGGAGGACGCCACATGGCCGGCGGCAAAGACGCAGACATCACATACGAGAAGATGCGGCACGCTGCGAAGCGTCTGGGCCACGAGAAGGAGAAGATGGAGGACAAGCTCCACGGGCTCGACAGCTACATCGACGGCCTGGTCGCGGACGGCTACACGACCGCGAAGGGTTCGCAGGCCTTCGACGACTCCTTCAAGGAGTTCACCAAGGGCATGAAGGACACCCTGGAGGGCCTCAAGGGCATGGCCAAGTTCCTCGACGACGCCGCGAAGGCGTACGAGGACCTGGACGACCAGCTGGCCAAGGGCGTGAAGGGGAAGTAGCGTCCCGCGTCCGGCTCGATTCGTGGGCGCGACGGGGCACTTGGGGTGCCCCGGCGCGCCCGGGGTCCCACCGAAGGGCCCAGCCTCGGTGCGGCGGCCGTCGAGGACCTCTGCCCGGCCCGCACCGCGCATGTTGCGGATCGGCTTCAGAGGCGGCCCCCGCCCGGTCCTCACCACCGAAGAGAGAGACCGGTCGGCGACCGGGCCAAGGACGCCTGAGCGGCGGGCACTCGCCGAACAGGTGAGCAGGCGTGGATCGGGAGCGTGATGACGGGGCGGTCGACAGCGAGCAGGTCGCTTCGCGAACCGGCGGGACCGGTGGCGCGCCCACGGGGCATGCGCCCGCACAGCACGTCCATCGTGCGTCGGGCCCGGCTCTACGCAGACGGGAAGACTCTCGTCGTACGCGATCACAGACTGCGGGAGCGACGCTACGCCGTCGGCGCCGAAGGTATCCGGCGCGCTGTCTTCCACCCTCCCGGCGAACTCTGGGAGACCGTCGGGAAGCGTCCCGCCGAGCGTTGGGGTGTTCTCGTCTTCCAGGGCGAGGACGGACGCCACATTCTGCGGGTTCCTCTCGCGGACTGGCTGCCCGAGGCGTCGGTGGTCGGGGCACTGGATCTCCGTCCGTCGAAGTGTCTGAAGCGGACGGGGCTGAGGGAGCTCGTCACCTTCCTCGGGATCCCGCTGGAAGAGAGCACACGGACGGCTGATGTCGTCGGGCAGCCGGGCGACGGCCCTGACCACAGACCGGACCCGGCGTTCCACACCGAACTGCCCCACTGGCACAACTGGGTCAGAGGGATCGGCGCGTTCGGCTGGTTCATTGCTCTCATGATCGGCTTCGCCGCCGACCCCGACTGGGGCTTCCCCCTCGCGGCGGGGGCCCTCTTCCTCGTCCCGGCGGCCGACGGCGCGGTGCGGGTCGGCGCCTGGTGGCGCAACCGGCGGGACGTGTGGCCCGCCGAAACCACTGTGATCACGCCTTCCCCCGGGCCCGACGCGGGGGCGACCCGGCGGTTCTGCCGGACGGCGTGCGTGCGCGTACTGCCCCGGGAAGTGGTCCTGACCAACACGATCGGTGAGGAACGCCGACTCGGACGGTACGGCGCACATGGCGTCGCGAAGCTGGTGCGCCTGGTCGCTCCGGAGACCAGGGTGCCGCTGGGAGTCGAATTTCGGGACGGCCAGGGCGAGGCGCGAGTGCTGCTGCCCTGGAGGTGCTGGTTCGGTGGCCTCCAGGGCGATGAACGCTGGGCCGCGCTGAGATCGGCACTCGGGGTTCCCGTCGTGGACGAGGCGGTGCGGCGGCGCGGCCGAGGAAGCAAGCCGGACCCGGGAGGCGCCCAGCTCTGGTGGAAGAGCCACATTCTCGCGGGCGACGTCCGCCGCATGTCGCCGATGGACGCCAAGGACGCACGCGACCGGACCAGTTGGCACAAGGCGGTCATCGGCGGCGGAGAGTTGCTGATCGTACCGATCTTGAGTCTTCCGCTGTTGCTGGGCATCCTCGGCGATCGAGGTCCGGCGCTCCTGGCAGGCGTGCTTTCCGCGTTGACCATCCTCGGCGAGCTCGTTCCCGCGGCGGCCAGCGCGCTCATCAGCCGGTTGTCCAGCGACAGGCCACCTGCCGGGACAACCGCCCGGTCCGCGTCCCTCGAAGGGAACGAGCATGCCCGCACACGATGACCCTCCCGTTCTGGTCGAACCGTACGAGTGCGGCGTCGAGTTCCGGCCCGGCTGGGTCGACCTGACGCTCCGCGTGGGCACGAAGGCTGAGGCCCGGACATTGGCGACGGAGGTCGTGCGTCAGCTCGACCCGCACGCTCTGGAGATGGAGAGTGCCTCGGTCATCGATGACATGGTCGAACGTGCGATGGCCCTCGACGCGGACGCCCCCACGCTCGCGGCGGCCTACTACTCCGACACAGGGAAGGCCCTGGCCAACCTCACGGTCGACGGATACGGCGATGAGGGTGTGCCGCGTCCCGGTGGCGATGAAGTGATCCCGATGCTTCTGCAGTGGGTGAATGCCGAGGTCACCGGCGAACCTGAGATCAATCGCCTCGAACTGCCCGCCGGCCCCGCCGTGCGCGTGCAGTCCGCGCTCAAGGTGAAGCGCCTCTTCGGCTTCGGCCGGAAAACGACCGAGTTCATCAAGTATGCGATCTATCCGCCCGCCATGCAGACCCTCATCGTCGTCACCGTGGAATGGGAGGAGACCTCCCGCTCCGAGCGGATCGCGGAACTGGCCGACGAGGCGGTACGGACCCTGCACATCACACCCCTCGTAGGAGACGGCGGGTCCACGGCTGCCCCGGGCGCCGAGTGACCTCGGTCCGGTCTTCCGGGGTGCCGAGGGGCGGAGCGTCGGCCTGCCCACACTCCCGGTGTCGGCCGCACGCCGCTCCTGGAGGCTCCGCCTACCGGCCGGTCATGCCACGTCGCTGAGACGGAGGCTTCTGGCGAAATCGTCGACGGCGTCGAAGGAGGCTTCGAGGAGTGCGGGGTCGTCGTAGTGGCCCTTGAGGACCAGATCCACCCGGTGTTCCGGATCGTTCCATGCGTACGCGACCGAGAGCATCAGACCGCCGTCGGGACCCGCCCAACTGCACAGGCTGCGCAGACCCTCGCCGAAGTGAGGGGAGACGAAGGGGACCGTCTCCACGCGACGGTCTGCGGCGGCGGTCGCCGGATCGGGCTCGGCCAGCATGCTCAAGTGCAGGTCGCTGTGCTCCTCGTCGCAGGCGAACTGCTTGGTGAAGAAGACCAATGGTGCGGCCTGGGGTGGCATGGCGCCGAAGATGAACGCCTGGTCGGCCTGCACGCGGTCGCGCAGCATGGTGGCCGAGCCTTCCAGGAACTTCCTTGTCTGCCGCTTCTCACGCCAAGTGAGCTTGCGTCGATGGAGCAGGGCACTGGCATCGAGGTGGAGGTCCAGCCATTGCCCGAACTCGGATCTGCTGCCTCCCAGCGGCATGGGAAACCACAGGGCCGGATCGGCATCGGTCTCGACGATCATCATGCGTAGCTCCAACGGAAAGTCGTCATCACGGCGTCGAAGAGCTCGACCAGGATCTCGGCGAATTCGGTGCCCATGTCGGGGACGATCAGCGTGCTGAAGGAGAAGGTCAGCCACTGAGCGGGAACACTGTGCGGAACCGGCACGGTGTACTGCACCCGCCAGCTCGGAACCTCGACTCCGTTCTCCGGATCGGCGGGAAGCCGCCGCAGGGTCCGTACGGCCGCCGTCCCGTCGACCTCGCGCACGGAGGCGTCCTCGGCGTCACGTGCGAGATCTCTGAGTACGGCTTCGGGCGCGACGTCGCCCGTCGGTGCCGCCAGCGGCTCCGAGGCGACGAACGAAGCCGGGATGATGATTCCGTGCATGCGCTCGACGGGGAGATACAGCGTCAGGCCGTGCGACTTCCGTGCCTGCCGCACGGTCTGCTTCAACTCCTTGGTCAGCCGCAGACGCGCCTTGGGAATGTCGTCCTTCGGAAATCCGGCCGGGAGTTGGGCCACGGATTTCCCTACGATCCGCTGAATGGCCTCGCTCGTGCCGTTCCGCAGTGGAACGGTGTCCCATCCGGGCGGCGGGACGATGTTGAACCCGCTCGGGGCACA
Source organism: Streptomyces sp. NPDC025784 (assembly GCF_055558435.1). Lineage (NCBI taxonomy): Bacteria > Bacillati > Actinomycetota > Actinomycetes > Kitasatosporales > Streptomycetaceae > Streptomyces > Streptomyces sp. NPDC025784. The sequence goes on along the minus strand of NZ_JBVHMN010000021.1, from coordinate 107,369 downwards.
GGCGGATTCCACGGGGGGCTCAGGATGTGACACTGCGGTTCCGAATCTTCTCGGCGATCCAGGTGACGCCGACGAGCACGGTGAACAGAGGGGAGGCGACGATTCCCGGCCAGAAGGAGCTGATGAGGCTGGGAAGCAGAAGGGACCATCCCATGGCGAGATCCCGGGTCAGCAGTGGGGGCCTCTTGCTGGGCGTGGGGTTCTTGATCAGGATCCACAGAAGATGGAGCAGACAGCTCGTCAACAGGGCCCAGTAGACCGGGAACAGGACGTCGCGACCGGCATCGGGGATCAGGAGCGAGACCACGATCAGCGGGGCGATGGAGACCAGCGCGCCGATGATGGTCACCCGTACCCGGAAATTCGGGCCGGTGCCCAACTGCTCACGGAGGGACTCAGCCATCCCTCCTCCTTTCTCTGTCGCGTCCGGCGTCGTTCCGTGTGCGCACGCGAGTGTTCACCAGTGGGTGTCCGCGGCGGGCATCCAGCCGCTCTCCTTCCAGGTGTTGTAGCCGTCGTTGTACGGCTTGTCGCCGGGGAGGAGGCCATGCTCGTTCAGCCAGCCGACGGAGTCGCTCTTGCTCAACGACTTGTCCATGACGTCGACGCCCATGCCCACGTACGCGGCGCCCATGGACGCCCCGTACCCCAGATGCCCGAGCACGGAGCCACCGCCCGACACGGACCCGGGGAAGACTCCCTTGTTCGCCCGGAACTGTCCGAACAGCCCTGCTGCCTCGTCATCCCCGAGGTGCAGCCACTTGGAGACCGTGGACACCGGGGTCGGGCCCTTGGCCACCAGGCCTGTGTCCCGGGAGATCTTCTTCAGGGTGAAGGTGCGCAGGTCCGAGAAGAACGTGCGGGAGACGTCGTCCTGGGCGCCCGCCATGGCCCTGCTCAGATCGTTCAGCATCCCTTTGTGGGACCGCAGTCCGGCTTTGAGCCCGGCGGTCCGGCTGCTCTGGGCGGCGGCGGTGGTCACCTTGTTCGCGCCCTTGAGCATGTTGATGCCGCCACGACCGATGCCCATCAGGAGCAGGCCACCGATGTCGAAGGCCAGATCGGTCCAGGAGGCGTCACCGGAGGCGACCAGCACGGATCTGGCCAGGATGGTCAGCAGGGCGATCCCGAGAACCAGGAAGTTCAGGCCGGGAATCCAGATGGCGATGATGCCGGCGATCGTGGCGATCCAGCCGAGGGCGTCGAGGACTGTCTTGATCCAGTCCGCGTTGTCGTGGAACCACCCTTTGATGTTGTCCCAGACCGAGTCCTCGATGACGTCGTCGATCTCGTCCCTGATCTTGCGCGCGTGGTGGTCGGCACGGGTATCGCGTTCGCCGGTGATGGCGTCCAGCTGGTTCCGGTACGTCTGAAGGGGGTCGTCGCCGGGTTCGCGCGCGGACGGCTTCGGGTCGCCCTTGTCGCCGGAGCCGGAATCCCTGGCCCTGTCCGCCTCGATCTCGTCCCGCTTCTCCTTGGCCCGGCGCAGCACGCGGTCGGCGTCGGACTGGAAGTCCTCCAGCTCGTTCGCCCACGTGGTCAGATGGCCGTGGACACGCTCGTAGCGGCCCGCCACCTCCCGCATGTGTTTCTCCAGCGTGGAGGAGTCCTCGCGCAGGCGCTCGACGTACTTTCCCTTGAGCTTGTCCTCCTTGCTGATGGCTTGGAGGTTCTTGGCCTGGTCCCGGAGCTTCTTGGCGACCGACACCATGTGCCGGACCTCGGCACGGATCTCTTCCGGATCGCCGGGTACCGGGTCCGTGTCGCGCAGCGGCTGCCAGTCGGCCGGGCGTCGCTCGGATGTCGCTGTCGTCACTTCTTCGGCTTCTTCTCGTCGCGCTTGCTCAGTTCGTCGTCGAGATCCTCGAAGGCCTTCTTGGTGCCGGCCACGAGCTTGCCGACCGACTCGATGCTCTCGATGAGCTTGGTGCGGTAGTCGTCCCAGTTGTCGACGAAATCGACCATGACGTCGGCCACCGCATCCGAGCCCCAGTGCCGGTGCATGTCGTCACGACGGTTCTCGATGTCCTTGAACGTCCTGTGGAGCTGGCCGAGTTTCCGCTCGGACTCCGCGAGGAAGTCGTAGTCGACCGTCAGGTCCGGCTCTGCCACTGAGACCCCTTCCCTCGCAGGCCTTCGGCTTCGTCGCTGCCCGAGGCGGCCGACTGTCGGGTCGTGGTCGCAACGAGCGCGGCAGCAACGTGCAAAGGGCGGTGCTCCAAGACGGGCCCCTCGGATGACAAAGGTATGGTCAAGAGCCACGACGATATAGGTGTGCCCGATGGTTTCGCCAGGCCGAGCTCTCTCCGAAAAGCCCTTCAGGAGGCGCCGAATGTGCACGAATCGGGCAACCGTCCTGCTCTGATGCGTGCCCGTCGCCGACACGTCGGGCACGGCCGTGCGGCTGACGTCGAGAGCTCGGCAGCGGGGGCGACTCTTCGCGGCCGCTATCGGGTGCGTCCTGCGGTCGTCCCGGACCGACGGCGACAGGTCGCCGTCGGCGTACGTCCTCAGGGGCGACGCGTCGACGGCTTGTGGCCGGACCTCAAAGTCCCCTGGTCACAGCTGAACCGTCCGCTGCGGTGCGGTGGTGTCCGGCGACGGGTGCGGTTCCTGATCCCTGTCGGCGAAGGACACGGTCTGCAGGACGGCCGTGGTCATGTCGCAGAACTCGCCCCAGTACTCCATCGCGGCGGTGTCGACCGTGACGACGGCCGTGTAGGGACCTGTCGGGAACGGGATGTGGATCTGGATCTGCCCGGTGGTCAGCGTGGCCTCCGCGCCGTCGGCCGTCACCTCGGGACTCAGGGTCAACTCGCGTACGGATATGCAGGAGACGGCCGGCCCGCAGGGCAGGTCGAGCCGACGGGCGTCGTTGAGCGGGTCGGAGGCCAGCACCGCCAGGATGCCCTGAGCGGCGATGTCCGGGTCCGTGTGGTCGGAGGCGTAGGCGGCGACGGTGAAGGAGCAGTGGGCCACCCCCTGTTCCTCCAGGCCGAAGAGGCCGAAGGCGGAGTAGGCGAGTCCTGCCGTGGCCATCGCCTCCGTGACGAGCTCGTAGTACGGGGTCGTCGTCTGCCAGAGCTCACTGTTCCCACCGGGATACAGGCCTCGTACGAACTCCGCGGCGGCCTCTGCCCGTTCGCTCGCGGAGGCCTCGACCGGCAGGGCGTGAAAGCCGTCCGGGACGACGAACGACATGGGCGGGATCGTGCGGGCCGAGAGCGTCGGGTCCAGTCGGGAGATCTCGGTCACCGTGCCCGGCCCTCCGGTGACGCGTCCGCCCCGGAAGGGTCCACGTAGCGAGTCAGGGTCTGCTCCATGCCGTTGGAGAGGGGCACACGCAGATGCACCGCGATCGTGCCGTCGTCCAGTCGCTCCAGCTCCGGCGGCTCCTCGACCGGCAGTACGGTGGCCACCGACCGGGACACACGGATCGGTGGGTCGGCGACGAGTTCCGCGACGCGACCGCGCTGTTCAGAGGTGATCTCGTCCATGGTCACCCGGCGGCGCTCGCCCCGCAGACCGGCGATGAGCCGGGCGGCGTCACCGGCTTTCCACCGGGTCCACGATCCGTCCGTGAAGCGGAGCCTGACATCGGAGCCGCTCTCGGAGTACGGCATCCCCTCGGCGGTGGCGATGGTCTCCCGCGGTGTCTCCCACAGTTCCTCGGCGGGAGCCAGTCCCGCCGTCCCGTCCACACCGAGGACGAGGAGCCGCCGATCGGTCAGCACGAATTCGGTCCGGTACGACTTCGGCCGGCGGGCGGGATCCAGCTGCCAGGGAAGGGTCCGGGCGAGGGTCCCCGGCGCCGCCCAGACGACCGGGAAGTCGTCGACCTCGTTCTCCGGCTCCTGCGGTCCGCCGGGGCTGCGTGGTTCACCGAACGGGGCCCCACTGGGCGCCGCCGCGTTCGCGATCATGTTCAGCAGGAGGGGAATGCCGAGCAGGGCGACGTCCAGGACACGGACGCCCGCGCGGCCGCCCTTGCCGCGGGGGGTGAAGCCGGGGCCGGGCGGCCACCCGATCAGTTGCGCCTCGATGTCCTGCCGCTCGGTGTCCCGGAACGAACGCAGCCCGGCGACCCGGGGTGCCAGTCCGGTCGCGAAGGAGGCGTTGGCCCGCAGGATCAGGTCTTCGTCCTGGGATGGGTACCAGTCCATGGCCTCATGTCCTCTCAGTGCGCCGTCGCGGAGTCATGGAAACGGTCCCCCGGGTGCATCATCTCGCCGATGTGCGAGGGGATGGACCACGCCTTGGGTGCGATCTTGATGGCCGCGTCGATGCCTCGTCCCAGGTTGCTCATGGAATCGATCTTGTTCAGACCGGGGATGCCCCGTGTGCCGATCCACTGCCCGTTGCGGATGTTCTGCTCGGCGACGAGGCTGATCCGGTTCATCACGCCGCCCTCGGTCGAGATGAAGCCGCCCGCCTTGATGCCCCACAGACCGACCGTGCGGCCCTTGACGGTGAAGCTGACGGCGCCCGCGACGTTGTCGCCCACACCGATGATGTTCCGGCCGATCGTGGTGACGCCCTTGAAGCCCTCGCCGAGTTCTGCCGCGCGCGCGGCAGCGGTGGCGCCGTCGGCGACCTTGACGCCCTTGCTGAAGGCGCCGATCCCCGGGAGCGAGCCGAGCGCGTCGAAGCCGATGCTCACCCAGCTGACGTCCGCGCCGGCCGCCTTTGCGACGAGGTGTGACACGAGGGCCAGGCCGCTGGTCACCACGGCCGCGGCGGCGAAGATCGCACCGATGGGCTCGAACGGCGCCGTGATGATGGCCAGCATTCCCAGGATGCCGCTCAGATCGCTGAGCAGGTCGCCGCCCATCTTGATCAGATCGGCATGATCCTTGATCCACTCACCCGTGGCGTCCCACGCGTCCGCGATCCCGTGCCCCAGCTTGTCCCAGAACCCGGGCTCGTCCGGTGCGATGTCGGCGGCCTTGTCGAGGTCCTTGCTGATGAGGGCCGCGGCCTTCTTGTAGCGGTCCTCGAGGTCGTGGACGTCACTGATGACCTTGTCCACCGCGCCGGACGCCTTGCCGAGCTCGTCGCTGCCCTTGCCCTCGGCCTTCTTCTCGGCCTTGTCCTCGGCGTCGAGCCTGTCGCCGGCGGTCTTCTCCAGCCGGTCGGCCTCGTCCTGGAAGCCGGAGAGCTGCCCGGCCCAGCGATGCAGGGCGCGCGAGGCCTTGTCGAAGGAGTCGTGGCTCTTCTTGATCAGCGGCGTGACATCGGTGGAGATGTGCTCGCTGAACGCGATCGCGGTCCTGCCCTTCCAGGCGCCGCACTCGATCTGCTGCAACTCCCGCAACGCCGTGCCGAGTTCGCCCGCGAGCCCGCCGAGCTTCTTCGCGAGCTCACGCGTCTGCTCGACGTCACCCGGCGTCGGGTCCCAGCCTATGTGGGGGAAGGGAGGGCGTCCCATGCGTGCCTCAGTGCCCCTTCTTCTTCGGGGACTTGAGCGATTCGGCGAGATCCAGGTCGAGCTTCTCGAAGGACTCGCCGATCTTGTCGATCATCTTGATGGCGCCCTGGGTGTGCTTGCCGAGCTGCTTGATGCCGTAGCCCCAGTCGTCGGCGAAGTCGTGCACGTCGTCCACGAGACCCGCGTCCCCGACGACCGAGCCGTCGGTGCCGCGCAGCGTGCGGCGGGCGGTGTCCATGCGGTCCGTGACGGTGGAGAACGTCTTCCTCAGATCCTCGAAGATCGTGTCCTCGAGCCGTAGATCACTCACGATGTCCGTCCCCGTTGCCTCTGTGAACAGATCGCCCCGACGGGAGCGCGAGCAAACGCCCCTCCGGCCACGGCGACCGTCCGGCCAATCCTAAGGACGGTTCCGGCCTGCGCGCCCGGGAGGGCACCTCTCCGGGTGTTGTTTGGGATGCCCATGGGGCTGCGTTTGCCTGGCCTTGGCGCGGCCGGGGAGTTTTCGCTCTTGCGTATCGCGAAGGGTGGATCGGGGGGATTGGGGTGGCTGGGAAGGGTTTGCGTGGACGGCCGCGTACTCGCTGGAAGGGCATCGCCTCGCGCGCATTCCGACAACACCACGCGAATGGCGTCCACCCGCACGACCGGCTGGAAGTGATGGAGCGGTCCGAGGTCTCTCGCGGAGGCGGCCGGGCGACGGGGACCCATGCACAGGAAGCCGACGAAGGATGGACGACGGATACTCGTGCGGTCGACGGTCGACGGTCGACTCAGGAGAAGCCATGGACCTGCGCGCAGTTGTGACCGGTTTTCCGAACGCCACCCCGCTTCCGGGACTCGACGACGCCTGGCACTGGACGCCGGCGCCGGGCATCGACTTCGCCGGGGCGCTGTCGGCCGATGGCGAGCGTCTGCTTCAGCTGAGCGGCAGGGATTCCTACGACCGGGAACTGGCGGCAGCCACCCTGATGTTCGCGCGAGACCATGAAGCGGACATCTTTGCCCGCAACCGTCATCTCGCGGCGGCCGCGGGCTTCGTGGCACCGCCCGGGCGGACGTTCGACGTCGTCGCCGGAGTGGGCGCCGAAGTGCACCGCTTCTACCGTGTCGAGAATCCGGACCTGACCCCGTTGGTCCGTCTCACGTTCCCGGCGTACGCGGACGAGTTCTCCGGGGACGAGACGCTCGACGAGGCAGTGACCCGGTATCGGATGTTGCGCATGAACAACCTGGACCGGGACCCCGTTCCCTACCTCAAGATGCGCTACGCGAATACGCGGACGAAGAGCCGGAGCACCAACCCGGGACGTGGATTCGCCGAGCCACGCCGCCTGTCGGAGGAGATCCAGCTGCTGGAAGGGGGCCCGGGCAGCTTCGTCGAGTTCGAGAACAGGCATCACCAGGTGTGGCGCGTGGAGTGGCACGACGTCCTCCTCCTGGCGGAGTGGGAGCCGGATGCCGGTGCGCCCAAGGAGATCCGGCTCGATGAGCTGCTTTCCTTCGCGGACCGGTCCTTGTGCGTCTGAGCGAAGTGTCGGGTCGCTGAGTCCGTGACGAGGCCGAGGTGCCCGAATGACGCCGCGCGTCACCTCGTAGGCTGACCCGGCCGAACTGAAGGACGAGCAACGGGGGACGCACCATGGCCCGCTACATGGAGACGCTCACCATCGAGCGCGGTGGCTTTCGCATCAAGGTGCCCGAGTCGTGGTGGGAGTTCGACGTGCGGCCCGAGTCCCGCGACGACTCCGTACGGCGCATGGTCGGCGAGCGGATCGAGCAGCACCCGGAGCTGGCCGCGTACCGCGACACGTACACCGCCTTCCTGCGCAAGTCCGCGGCCGACGCGTGGAAGTCGGGTGCGCTGTACTGCGGCTGCATGGCGGAGAGCTTCGGCGGCGACACCCCGATCACCGCGTCCGTCACGGTCTCGATCGTCGGCGGCCGGACCCAGTCCGGTGAGCCCCTCTCGACGGACCCCGCGACGATCGCGGGCCGGCTCGCCGTGCGCGAGGCGAAGAAGGAGGGCGACGCCTGGCGGAAGGTGACCACCGTCGACATCCCCGGCGTGGGACCGGCGGCCCGCACCTACGGCATCGAGGACATCCCCGTACCGGACGACGCCCTCAACCGCACCGTCCGCGCCGTGCTCATGCAAACGTTCATCCCTGTGCCGGGCCAGGAGGGCAAGGTCGCCCTCGTCGCCGGCAGCAGCCAGGTACTCGACCTCGCGGACTCCTTCTTCGACATCTTCGACGCCATCACCTCGACGTTCCGCTTCGCGAACTAGACCGGGCGAACGGCCTTCCCGTCATCCGCGCATCCCTAGTAACTGCGATCGTTCGTACGGTTGTTGTGGTGTGGGCGTGACGGGGGTTGCGGTATGGCGGGGAATCGGCCGGGGGACTGGCATGTCCTGGATCTGGACAAGGACCCCACGCCCGGTGATCCGGATCGCGTGCGTCATCTGGCGAAGAATCTGCACGACTTCGCGGACGATGTCGGGGAGGCGTTGCGGTCGGTCAAGGGGATGGCGGACGAGGACGCTGTTCTGAAGTGGGCGGGGAAGTCGGCGAAGGCGTTCGGGGACGAGTTCTCGGGTGTGCCGAAGCAGTGACCAGGGGACCGTCTTCGTCACCGAAGACGGACTACTGCTGGCTTACGCCCACCCGGTGGGCCCGGACGAACCAGTACTGCCCGACGTGGGCCCCCGATGGCCACTCGTCCGTCTGGAAAACGGCGAATACCGCGTGGACGACTGGTCGCGAGGCGTGACGCGCTGGTTCGCCAGGCCCGTCGCCGGAGTCGCCTTGCTCCGTCGCATCACGGATCGCAACGGCAACGCGATCGAGTTCGATTACGACGAAGCCGGCACCCCGTCGGCGATCAGGCATTCCGCGGGCTACCACCTGAGGGTCAGCACGTCGGACCATCGCGTGACGGGAATCCATCTGGTGGGCGGTGACGCGGAGGGCGCGGACGTCACCGTCATGGGCTACGGCTACACAGATGGCAGCTTGACCAGGGTGGTCAACTCCAGTGGTGTGCCCTTGCGGTTCGGCTACGACGCACGACTTCGTGTGACCTCATGGACGGACACGAACAACAGTAGCTACACCTATGTCTACGACCAGTGGGACCGTTGCGTCGAGGAAGGCGGCGAAGCTGGGCACCTCGCTGTCTCCATCGACTACGACGGCGTCGATCGGGCTTGGCCGGAGGACCGGATCACCACACTGACGACCTCCGAGGGGGCGGTGACCCGTTTCGTCGTCAACGACGCCTTTCTGGTGGTGGCCGAGGTCGATGCCTGTGGCGGTGTGACGCGCTCCGAGTACGACGCCGACCAGCGATTGCTCTCGGCGACCGACGCCATGGGGCACGTCACGCGATTCACCTACGACTCGTCCGGTCATCTCGTTGTTGTGGAACGCCCCGATGGCGGATCGACCCGTTGCACGTACAACGATCTGGGGCGGGTCACGTCGGTGACGTCGGCGGACGGATCCACCTTCTCGCGGACCTATGACAGCCGAGGCAACTGCACCTCCGTGACGGATCCGGTCGGGGCCACCACGCAGTACGAGTACGACGAAACGGGTCAGATCTGTGCTGTCACCGATGCGTTGGGTGCGACCACATATGTGCGAAACAACCCGGCTGGACAGCCGATCGAGATCACGGACGCCCTGGGGCATCGACTGACCCGTGACTACGATCCCTTCGGCCGCGTACGAGCAGCAACCGACCCGCTGGGGTCCGTGAGCAGGTACTGGTGGACAGCCGAGGGCAAGATTGCTCGGTTTATGGGACCGAACGGAGCTGAACAGCAGTGGAGTTACGACGGGGAAGGCAACTGTCTCCGTCACGTCGATGCCAACGGCGGCGTGACGACGTACGAGTACACCCACTTCGATCTGCTCAGTGCTCGTACGGGTCCCGATGGAAGCCGCTACGAATTCACCTATTCCCCCTCGCTGCGGCTCACCCGAGTACTCGGTCCCGAACGCCGTGCATGGACGTACCGCTACGACGCGGTAGGCCGTGTTGTCGGCGAGGAGGACTTCGACGGACGACAGGTGACGTACGACCGAGACGCGGCGGGGCGCGTGGTCGCGCGAACCAATCCCCTCGGTGAGGTGGTCCGGTACACCCTTGACGAACTGGGCCGCACTGCCAGGAAGGACGCCGCGGGCAAGGTCACCACGTACGTATACGACCGAGCGGGGATGCTGCACAGCGCTGTGAATCCGGACTGTGAGATCACCTGGCGTCGGGACGGCGCGGGGAGAGTGGTCGCCGAGACAGTGAACGGCCGCACGCTTGCGTGCGGATACGACGCCAGAGGGCGGCGTATCGCGAGGACCACTCCCGCGGGAGCGACGGCAGAGTTTGCATACGACGATGCAGGACGTCCTTCCTCGCTGGTCGCCTCAGGACATGTCATCGACTTCCGCCACGATGCCGCAGGCCACGAGGTCTCACGTCGGTGGGGCGACTCGGCCGCGCTGACCCAGGACTGGGACCCTGCTGGGCGCTTGGTGGGGCAGACGCTCTCGGCAGCCGGCGAACCGGTGGAGCAGCGGAGCTATGCGTTCCGGGCGGACGGACACCTCAGTGTGATCGACGATCTGCTCCGTGGCCGGACCGAGTTCGGGCTGGACAGTACTGGGCGTGTCACCGAGGTACGAGCCCGTGACTGGTTCGAGGCGTACACCTATGACGCGACGGGAAATCAGACCCGAGCGGCCTGGCCCGCTCGCCAGTCGGGCAAGGACGTCCAGGGAGAACGGGCATTCGAGGGCACCAAGCTCAACCGCGCAGGCTCTGTGCATTACGAGTACGACGCCGCAGGGCGGATGGTAACGCGGCGCAGGACCCGATTGTCCCGCAAGCCCGATGAATGGCGCTACAAATGGGACGCCGAGAACAGGCTCATATCGGTGACCACGCCGGACGGTATGGTCTGGCGCTATCTGTACGACCCCTTCGGACGCCGTATCGCCAAGCAGAAGCTGACTGCTGACGGGGAGAAAGTAGTCGAGGCGACGCTTTTCACATGGGACGGTTCCGTCGTCACGGAGCAGACGACCACGTCGGAGGATTTTCCCCAACCCGTCACGCTCACCTGGGACCACGACGGAAAACGAGGGGCGAGGGCATCTGCTGGCCGATCGTCTGGGGGGATCCGGAGATCTGGAGGAGAATCTGGTCACTCTCACGCAAGACCCCAGGAATACGCCCATCATGCGTGACCAGATCGAGCAGCAGATCTTTGATGCGGTGGATGGCGGGCAGATGGTGACCTATCACGTCCGGGCCCATTACCCTGAGCCGGGCGATGTCGCACCGCATCAGCTCACCTTTCACGCGCGCGGCGACGGTGGGTTCCGCCTGGACAGGGTCCTCGAGAACCCGGCAGGAATGTTCAGGCTCGGAGAGACGGAGATGCTGTGACCGCACGGGACGATCTTCTGCGGCTGGCGCCACCGCCCGAAGGTGCAGAGGTGGAGGTCGACTGGCCCCAGTTCGAGGAAGCGCTGGGGGTGGTACTTCCGGACGACTACAAGTGGCTGGTCGAACGATACGGGCCGGGTTCGTTCAACAGCTTCCTGTACATCCTGCAGCCCGTCTCGCCTTTCCATCCGACCCGCCTCGTAGAATCCGCTGACCGAGCGGCCGAGATTCTCGACGAGTTGCGAGAGAACGGGGAAAAGATTCCCTACGAGACCGACGAGCTGCTGCCCGTCGGTAAGACCGACAACGGTGACACTGTCTATTGGGTGACACGCCCGGAGGCTCTGCCGAATTCGTGGACTGTCGTAGTGAACGGCGCACGGAATACGGAATGGCCGCACTTCGACGGTGGCATCGTTGAATTCCTGGTGGCCGTGCTGTCCGGCGCGCATCGTGTGGAGATCTTCCCTCGCGACTTCCAGAAGGATCAGCCTGTTTTCGCAGGCTATCCGTCTCCCGGGGCGCGGCGGCGCTGACCGTCCCTGCGCCCGCGAGCGGCGTGCGGTGGGTAGCCCTCCAGGCCTGGGACGCGTACGACGTAGATCCCGTGGCCGCACTCCCCGCACTGTGCCTCCGCATAGCCCGTGGGGTTCTCCGGCCGCCCGATCTCGCGACACGTGACGGCGTGCGCGCCGCAATTGGGGCAGGCTGCGTCGGCTGTTGCCGTCTCGCCACGCATCATCTCTCTGGCCAGTTCCGACCATCTGGCGGCGAGCTCACTGCTGATCGGCCCATCCTGTTCCACCCCGTCATTGTCGCCGGTGGTGTGCTTCACATGAAGAAGCCGAGGCGCCGGTGGCGCGGCCCAGTGCCTGGAAGATCGAGTCGGACGAAACGCAGGTGACATGCCGATCAAAGAGTACGAAGAGCCCCTCTCCGTGTACCGCCTGCTTCCGAGCATGCGAGAGTTCCAGATGCTCCAGTTCGATGACGTGCGGGTGGAGCTGATGCGCTGGCAGTTGGGCGGTTCGACCGGGATGTATCCCACGGAACTCACTGCGGAGTGGGTAGGCGACCCGCGCTGGAAGAAGAACGAGTTTCCGACCGGAACTCCCGGTTCCCCCGTCCTGAGCCGCCGTATCGCGGATCTGCTCCGGGACGACCTGGAGAAGGCGGGCCGGCTGTTGCCGGTGCGGATCGAGAAGGCGGCGGCGGACGAGTACCTGTTGTACCTGGTGGAGCGGGTGGCGGACTGCCTGGACATGGAGAGGTCGTCGCCGCCGGACCAGCTGGGCCGGGTGCAGCGGTCGGTGTTCCGGCCGGAGGCGGTGCCGGTGGATGTGCCGGCCTTCCGCTCGACGGGGTTCCCGACGGCTGTCTGCTGGAACGGCTGGGCGGTCGAGCGTCTGACCGCGCTGCTGGGGGACCAGTTGGAGGTGCGGCTGGTGTGGTCGGAGGATCCGGCTCTGGTTCCGCATCACAACCCGTGGGGGTTCTGACATGAGCGACGAAGCCGGGGCGGTGGCCCTCCGGCAGCATGTGCTGAAGGAGGTCGTGCGTATCGTGCACGGCTTCCCCGAGGCGCTCAAGCCCGAGATCTACGTCGTCTCGTTCCGCATCTGGCGTGTGGGCCAGGACCCCCGCTACCCGTACCTGGCCATCGGCTACAACACCGAGAGCGAGGTCCGCCGGGTCCTGGAGCAGGAGTGCTCGTACGAGGGGACGGCCCGCTGGGAGTACGCGTACTGGCTCCTGGAGGGTTTCGAGACGGTCGGCCACGTGCCCGAGGACCCGGTCGGCAGCGCCCTGCACCTGGCCGAGGCGCGGGCCGAGGGGCTCTGGTACGAGGACGACGGCACGCTCTCCGAGGACGAGCGGGACGCCCGCGACGACGAACTCGTCGCGCACTTCGACGCCGTCTGCATCGACACCGCGCGACGCCTGGGGGCCGACGGGCACCTCGAACGGGCCCTCGGGCGACCGGTGCCGGTCGTGGTGTTCGACATGGACCGACCCGGCTGGGAGGCGGAAGCCACCGAGGCGGCCAACCCTCCCGAGGCGATCGCCGAGTTCGCGGAGCATCAGGCGGGCCTGTGACGGGGCGCAGGCACGCAGAAAGGCCGAGCATCGGAGCGACGGCGAGCCCGGCCCTGGCGACGCCCCAGGACCCGGGCTCGGAGCGACGGCCCGCCCCGCCCTCGCGGCACCGCAGAGGCGGGACCAGCGCACCCCACCGCCCACGCCGCCCCCCACCCCGTCCCCCGTGCGACTGAAAGACCACTGCCGCGCGGTCCGGCCGTGAGCACCTCGTGCAGGCCTCGTGCGCAGTCCGTGACGAATCGCCGGGGCCGGGGCCTTCGTCGATTCGCGCCCGCACACCGGAGCATCCGGTCGGATTCCCTTCCCCAACAGGGAACCAGGCGCCCTCCGTTGCGCGTGAACAACGATGAGTCCGCCGATGTCAGCGGTCCCTGATGCGCCTTGAGGGGCGTATGTGCGGCTGATACGGTGCCATGGCTTGACACTCGCTCCAGCGCTGGCTATCCGGCCAGGTCGGGCGGTACGTCCAACTCGGGCGGACCGGGGGCGAAGTGTCCCAATTGGCATGTGAATTGGCAGAAATCTTCTTGGGTGTACGGGGAGCGGTTGCGTGAAGATCCAAGAGCGTACGGGGGCGGGAAACAACCGTTCCGCCACCTCGGCGCAGCCGACGATGGGTGAGCGTCTGCCCTCGGCGCCTCGCGAGCGCAAACCCGCGCTCGCCGCTCTCGCGGTCCTCCTCATCCTCGTCGGCGCCCTCGGCGCCACCATGCTGGTGCTGCGGGCCGGCGATCGTGTCGAGGTCGTCCGGGTGACGGCCGACATCCAGGCCGGCGAGTCCGTGGGCGAACACATCACCTCGGTGATGGTCGCGGACGACCCCTCCATCCACTACGTCCCCTGGAAGCAGCGGACCGGCCTCAAGGCGCTCAAGGCGAAGTCCACCATCTACAACGGGACCGTCGTCATCGGCGACATGTTCGCGAGCAGGAGCAGCCTCCCCGCCGGCAAGGCCGTCGTCGGTCTCTCCCTCAAGGAGGGCCAGTACCCGGCCGACCTGAAGTCCGGCGACATCGTCGCCGCCTACTTCGTCGGTGACAGCTCCTCTTCCTCCTCGTCGTCCTCCTCGGAGCGGTCCGGCTCGTCGTCGTCGAGCGGCGGAAGCAGCACACCGATCGTCTCCGCGGCCCGCGTCACCAGCGTGCCGGACGACAGCGACAGCACCATCAGCAGCACCAACAAGCAGGTCACGGTGACCGTCGACGAGAGTGACGCGGCGGCACTGACCCGCGCCGCCGCCGCCAACGCGGTCTCCCTCGTCCTGGTCTCCGGCAACTGAGGGCGAGTGGAGTAGAAGCCATGGCGCTCATCGCCCTCGCCGCCGACAAGGGATCCCCAGGCGTCACGACCGCCGCCGTCGCCCTCGCCGCGGTCTGGCCCCGCCGGGTCCTGCTCGCCGAGACGGACCCCGCAGGCGGCGACCTCGTCTATCGCAGCGCGGCGGCCCACGGCGGTCCGCTCAACCCCAACACCGGCATGCTGTCCATCGCGGCGACCGCCCGGCGCGGTCTCGTGCCCGACCAACTCTGGGACCACGTACAGCCGTTGAGCGGTGGCCTGGAGGTGCTGGTCGGGCTCGGCATCGCCGAACAGGCCGCCGGTCTCGCCGGACTGTGGCCCACCCTCGGCCGGGCGTTCGCACAGCTCGCCGATTCCCCGCACGCGCCCGCCGACGTCATCGCCGACTGCGGCCGGATCAGCGGCGAGACCCCCGTCGTCGAGATGTTCTCGCAGGCCGCCCTGGTCCTGCTGGTCTCCCGTACGGAGCCGGAGGCCATCGCCCGCGTACGCGACCGGGCCGCCGCCCTCGCCGCCAAGCTGCACGGCGGTCCCCGCGGCGCCGCGACCCTCGCCACGCCGCTCATCGGCGTCGTCCTCGTCACCGACCCCGGCGACTCCGCGAAGCTCGTCCACCAGGTCAACGACATGCTGGTGGCGGCGCAGACCGGCGCGCGCGTCGTGGGCACCCTCGCTCACGACCCCGCGGGCGCCGACCAGTTGGCGGGACGCAAGCGCGGACGGCTCGACAAGTCGCTGCTCATCCGCTCGGCCCGCAAGGTCACCGCGGACCTGTACCAGCAGTACGGCGCCGCCTGGTCCGTACCGGCCGCCGGGGCCCACGGGGCGCAGGGGCCGCACGGGCAGCCCGCCGCCGGAGCAGGGCGATGACCGCCGTCGACCACCAGCTGGTCAAGCGGTTCCGGCAGGACGCCGGTGACCGTATCGCCGAACAGCGCCGTGAGGACCAGGTCCGCGGCGTCACGCCGATGTCCAACGAGGACGAACGGCACTACGCAAGGGCGGTCATAGCCCAGATACTCGAGGACTACGCCCGTACCGAGATCAACCTCGGACGCACCCCCCTCGACGCCGAGACCGAGGAGCAGTACGCGGCCGCCGTGCACGCCGCGCTGTTCGGCGTGGGCCGCCTCCAGCCGCTCCTCGACAACCCGGAAGTCGAGAACATCGACATCAACGGGTACGACCAGGTCTTCATCGGCTACGCGGACGGCCGCGAGGTCAAGGGCGATCCGGTCGCCGAGAACGACGAGGAACTGATCGAGCTCATCCAGGTGCTGGGCGCCTACTCCGGCCTCTCCTCCCGGCCCTTCGACTCCGCCAACCCGCAGCTCGACCTGCGCCTGCCGGACGGGTCGCGGCTCTCCGCCGTCATGGACGTGACGCGTCGGCCCGCACTGTCCATCCGCCGTGCGCGGATGGGCAAGGTCTTCGTCTCCGACCTGGTCGGGAACGGCACCATCACGCCCGAGGTCGCCCACTTCCTCGCGTGCGCCGTCCGCGCCCGCAAGAACATCATGATCGCCGGCGCCACCAACGCCGGAAAGACGACCCTGCTGCGCGCCCTCGCCAACGAGATCCCGCCGCACGAGCGCCTCATCACCGTCGAACGGGCCCTGGAGCTCGGCCTCGACACCTTCACCGACCTGCACCCGAACGTGGTGGCCTTCGAGGAACGGCTGCCCAACTCCGAGGGCCAGGGCGCCATCACCATGGCCGAACTGGTGCGCCGATCGCTGCGTATGAACCCCTCCCGGGTCATCGTCGGCGAGGTCCTCGGCGACGAGATCGTGACCATGCTGAACGCCATGTCGCAGGGCAACGACGGCTCGCTGTCCACGATCCACGCGAACAGCTCCAGCGAGGTCTTCAACCGCATCTCCACCTACGCGCTCCAGGCGACCGAGCGACTGCCCATCGAGGCCAGCCAGATGCTCGTCGCGGGCGCGGTGAACTTCGTCGTCTTCATCCAGCGGCGCAACAACTACCAGACGGGCGGCCGGCTCCAGCGCATGGTCACCTCCGTGCGCGAGGTCAACGGCGTCGACGGACGGGTGCTGTCCAGCGAGGTGTTCGCCGAGGCCCCCGACGGACGGGTCGTCCCGCACGCGCCCATCGCCTGCCTCGACGACCTGGTCCAGCACGGCTACCGGCTGCCCGGCGGCGGGAATTGGGGCTGATCATCGCATGACGGACACGACTTCCCTCGCCGCGCTCGGCTCCATGGGCGGACTGTTCTCCACCACCGTCCTGTTCGCGCTCGCCTCCGGTGTCGCCGTGGGCGGCGGCATCGCGCTGTTCGCCGTCGCGCTCCGCGGACTGCCGGCCAAGCCCGAGCACGAGAAGCAGAAGGCGAGCGAACGGGCCGGTGAGCTCGTCCGGTTCGCCGGCCGCCGCGGATCCACCGCCGCCATCGTGGGACTCGTCGTCCTGCTGCTGACCCGCTGGGCCGTCGCCGGAATCGCCGCCGGAATCCTCGTCTTCTTCTGGGACAAGCTCTTCGGCGGCGCCTCCGAGGAGCGCGCCGCGATGCGCCGGGTGGAGGCCCTGGCGTCCTGGACCGAGTCGCTGCGCGACACCATCGCCGGAGCGGTCGGCCTGGAACAGGCCATCCCCGCCTCGGCGCGCGCCGCGGCCCCCGTGCTGCGACCCCACCTGGACTCCCTGGTGGACCGGCTGCGTTCCCGTACGCCGCTGCCCGAGGCCCTGCAGCAGCTGGCCGACGAGATCGACGACGCGTCCGCGGACATCATCGTGGCCGCACTGATCCTCAACGCCCGGCTGCGCGGACCCGGCCTGCGCCAAGTCCTCGGCGCGCTCGCCAAGTCGGCCCGCGAGGAGGTCGACATGCGTCAGCGCGTGATGGCCCAGCGCGCCTCGACCCGCCGCTCGGTGCAGATCGTCGTCGCGGTGTCGATCGCCTTCGTCCTCGGCCTGTCGATCTTCAACCGCGACTTCGTCAAGCCGTACGGCACGGCGGTCGGGCAGCTCGTCCTCGCCTGTGTCTGCGGCCTGTTCGCGCTCGGCTTCTGGTGGTTGCGCAAGCTCTCCACCATCGAGACGCCCGAGAGGTTCCTGGTGCGCGACGAGTCGTCGGTGCAGTTCGTGCGCCCCCGTACGCCGGCTTCCACCGACGAGGCGGTACGTCGATGAACCTGACCATGCCGATCCTGATCGGCGCCGTCCTGGGCCTGGGCGCCTACGCACTCGTACGCGCCCTCATGCCGTCGAAGCGCAGCGCGGTCGCGCAGGTCGCCCGTATCGACGCGATGCGGGCGCGGGGCGCCGCCTACGAATCGGCGCACCGCGCCGGGCAGGACGCCGGGAAACTCGGCAGCCTGCGGGCCCAGGTCGGAAACCGCGTCGCCGAGTTCTACCTCCAGCAGGGCTGGGAGCAGCGCTCGCTGCGCGCCGACCTGGCCGTCCTGGACCGGAGCTGGGAGAAGTTCCTCGCGACGAAGGTGCTGCTGGCCGCGGCCGGCGTGTTCTTCGGACCGTTCCTCTTCGCCGTCGTCTGGACGCTCGGCTTCGGCAGCAGCCCGATCATCCCGGTCTGGCTGGCCCTGCTGTTCGCCCTCGTCTTCTTCTTCCTCCCCGACGTGGAGGTGCGGCGAGACGCGGCGGACAAGCGGCGCGACCTGCGGCGCGTGATCGGCGCGTACCTGGACCTCGTGTCGATGAGCCTGGCCGGCGGCCGTGGCCTGCCCGAGGCCCTGATGGCCGCCGCCGAGGTCTCCGACGGGTGGGCCACCCAGCGCATCCGCAACGCGCTCGCCGACGCCCGCATCACCGGCATCAGCCAGTGGCAGGCCCTCGGCTCGCTGGGCGAGGAACTCGGCGTCGAGGAACTGAAGGACCTGTCGGCCTCCCTGGCGCTGGTCGCGGACGACGGCGCGAAGGTCCGCGAGTCGCTCGCCTCCCGCGCCGAGACCATGCGGCACCGCGAGCTCTCCGAGATCGAGGGCAGCGCGGGCGAGAAGTCGCAGTCGATGCTCGTCGCCCAACTGCTGCTGTGCGCGGGCTTCCTGGTCTTCCTGATCTTCCCCGCCGCCATGCGCGTCTTCCAGGTCTGACGCCGACCGACAACTTCATCCACGTCATTTCGAGAGGACAACTCACCATGAACGGACGGAACTTCAGCACCGGGATCCCGGGGGTGGACTTCCTGATCACCTTCCTCCAGGGCCGGGTGCAGCGCGCCCGCTCCGGCGAACTCGACCGGGGTGCGTCCGCGGTGGAGTGGGTCATCATCTCCGCCGTCGTCGTCGCGATCGTCGGCGTGGTCGCCGCCATCATCAACGCCGCCCTCAGCGACGGCGCCAACAAGGTGGGCGACTGCATCAAGGGCGCGGACGCCGGCAAGACCTGCTGAGCCGTTCCGCTACTTCTCACACGGGGACACGGGTGCGCGCACGTCCAGGGGTACGTCGCTGGGTACGCCGCCGGGTGGAGGCCGCCTCCGCCCGCGGCGACTCCGGCATGACCGCGATCGAGTTCGTGCTGCTCACGCCGGTGCTCTTCTTCATGATCTTCGCGACGGTGCAGTTCGCGCTGTACTTCTTCGCCGATCACGTGGCCCAGGCGGCGGCCCAGGCGGGCGCCCGCAAGGCCCGCGCCACGGCCGACGAACAGCCCGGAGCGTGGCGGGGCGAGGCACGTGACGTCGTCGACAGCTACATCCGCCAGCTCGGCCCGCAGCTGGTCCTGTCCCCGGACGTGAAGCTTCTCCAGCCCGAGCAGAACAAGGTCGGGGTGGAGATCACGGCCAAGGTGCCCACCGTGTTCCCGGGCCTGGACCTCACGGTGCACGCCCAGTCGGTGGGCCCGGTGGAGAGATTCGTGAAGGAGGGCGAGAACTGATGACGGCGCTCGTCTCCTTCGTACGGGACCGGGTGACGGCGTGCCGCGAGGGCGACCGGCGCCGGGGACCCCGGGGGCAGCACGTGGACCGGCGTGACCCGGGAGGCCGGCGGGACCGGGCGTACCGGGGAGACCGGGGACTGTCCACCGTGGAGGTGGTGATCCTCGCCCCCGTGATGATCCTCTTCATCCTCGTCCTGGTGGCCTTCGGACAGCTCGTCGACGGCCGGGGCGCGCTCGACGGGGCCGCTCGGGACGCGGCACGCGCCGGATCCCTCCAGCGGGAGGAGGCGACCGCGATGTCCGAGGCGCAGAAGGCGGCCGACGCCGACCTCGCGGACGTGTGCTCCGGCCCGGTGACCGTCACCAAGACCAGCACCGGATTCGCGGACGCCGAGCTCTTCACGGTCGAGGTCAGCTGCCAGGTGCGGGGCCTCGCCATGCTCGGGCTGGACGTCCCGACGACACTGACCAGCTCGTTCACCTCGCCGCTCGACCCCTTCAAGAGGAAGGCGTGATGGGGCACATGAGGCCGCGCGCAGCGGCGGGACAGGCCGGGCCGGGTGCCCGGGCGGGGCGGGGCGGGGCGGGCGACCACGAGGCCCCTTCGGGGCTGCGTACCCGCGCCCGGGAGTGGGCCGGGGCGCGCCGGGCCCGCCTGGACGACCGTGGTTCCGGCGCCGGCGCGGTCATCATCTTCGCGATCGTCTTCCTCTCCCTGTCGGCCTTCGTCATCGACGGCGGCATGTCGATCTCCAAGCGGGAGCGGGCCGCGGACATAGCCGAACAGGCCGCCCGCTACGCCGCCCAGGATGTCGACAAGGAAGCCCTCTACCAGAACCAGGGCAAGGGCGGCGCCCCCATCCGCTACCAGAACTGCGGGGCCCGTGTGAAGGCGTTCGCCCGCGAGATGGGCATGTCCGGCGCGGACATCGCGGCCACGCACTGTGTGGCCGCGGACGAGAACCAGGTCGAGGTCGAGGTCCAGCTCACCTACTCCCCGGTCTTCACCGGCATGTTCTACGGCGGCGACGTCGTCGTGCACGGCAGCGCGGTGGCGGAGAACGAGGTCGGCTGAGCCGGCACCGCCGCAGCGGCGGACGAGCGGAGGTACGTGGCGGTGTTCGGGCGGAAGAAGGACGACCCGGTCGTCGAACCCGTGCCCTGGGAAGGGACCGGCGGCGTCGGAGGCTTCGTCGTCGGCGACGTGCTGCGCCCTGCGGCCTTCCGGCGCAAGGCGCTGACGGGGGAGCGGGCCGTAAGGGAACCGACGATGCGGGGCGGCGTACGGTACTTCGCCCCGGCGGCGGTCGTCACGCGCCTCGGCGAGGCCGACGACAGGACCCCGTCGTACGAGCTGCACGCGGCCGTCGAGCCCGGCGGGGCACCGCTGTGCGTCCTCACGCCCGTGCCCCGCGGCACCGCCTACCGCGTGACCGACGCCGACGGAGCGGAACTGGGGCACGTGCACCGCACCTCCGCCGCCAAGCGGGCCGTCCAGCACGGCTGGTGGCTGCGGCAGCCCGGACACCCGGAGATCGTGGCCCGCTACCACTGGGCCAGAGGCAGTGCGAAGGACGTCGCCGCGCGGGGCAGGGAGAAGGCGGTCCGCGGAGCAGGCGCCCTCGTCTCCGGCGTCGTCGACTCCGTCGCCGGTCTGGGGGCCGAGGGCGGCGACCAGCGCAGTACGCACGTGTGGAAGCCGGTGACGTGGCGTACGGGGGACGAGGAGGAGGACCTGGTCCTCACCTGCGGCCACCTGGACGGCGTACGGGTGTACCACCCGCACGCCCCGTGGCTGGATCGCCGCCTGGCGTTCGCACTGGCGGTACTGCGGGAGGCGTGACGCCGGCCGACGCGGTGCGGTGCGCCAGGACCTGCGCTACTTCCCGCCGTCGCCCTTGCCGCCCTTCTTCTCCGTCTTCACCCCGTCGGAGACGTCCTTGGCCAGCTTGTCGTCGAGCTTCTTGAACTCGCGGACGACGGCGTCGGACATGTCGGCGAGGGCGTCGAGGGCCTGGGAGATGTCCTCACGGCCGTCCTCCCAGCCGGACTCGAAGTCGTCGAGCGCGTCGTAGACGGTGTGGTCGCCGAGGTCGTCCTTGTAGGACTCGAAGAGCTTCTTGGTGTGGTTCAGCCGGGTCTTGATGTCGCGCAGCCGCCCGCCGTAGTCCTCCAGCTCGCTGAGCGGGAGCGCGAGGTCGCTCTTGCCCGTGCCCATGTGCGGGTCCCCCTTGATTCGTCAGACGAAGCGGAACGTGCCGGTCACGGCGTCGAAGACGTCGTGGAACGCCTCCGCCAGATCCAGCACCGGGCTGGCCCCGGAGACGAGCACCACCTGACCGGCGGTTCCCGGGACGGGAATGTACGTCTGGGTCAGCACCATACGAAGGGTACGGGTGTCTCCCTGCGCGACGGGAACGTCCTCGACGCCGAACGTCCGTGCAGCCGTGCCGACTTCGGGGATGTCGACGGTGGTGACCGTGCGCCGGACGTCGCCGTCGCGGCGCGGCGTGATGGTCCGCAGGCTCTCGGCGATGGCCCGCGGATCCGTGGACAGGGCCACGCCCTGGCGGAGAACTTCGAGGGCGTGCCGCTGTCGGCGACGGCACCATGTCCGTGCTCGGCGCCAAGAACAAGCACGCGTGGCGGCGGCAGTCAGTCCGGCATCGGGAGTCCCGCAGCCTCGGCGAGCCGCATTGCTTCGTCCTCCGAAATCTCGGGCGGTACGAAGCCGAGCGACTCCGCGTGCCGGATGAACTCGGCGGGCGGGGCCACGCGATGGTACTGGACGTAGTCGGACCAGGCCAGATTCCAGACCCAGGTCCCGTCCGTCATGACACCGACACGAACCCGCATTCCCTCGGTGTCGGAAAAGGGGTCGGGAAGAGTGCCGGGCGAGAAGAGCAGCGGTTCTGCGGTCTCCATATACCTGGCAAGCTTTACGGCGAGCTCTCCCGGGAGTGCGCCGATGGAGCACTCGATCTCACTTGTCGCCTCGCCGATGGGCCGCGGAGGGGGTACTGACGTCATGTCGTGATCCTTAGGCAGCGGCTTTACCTGAACGGGAGCGTTCCGTGTTAAAGCTCGAACGTCCGGTCGTCGATAAGGTCGCCGCTCTCCGACCATTTTTTGATTGACTTGGGCATTCCGCGCCGACCATATTCCTTCTCTAGGGCGAGCTGGCCGTTCGGGTGCCAGTCACGCCAAATGCCGACCGGAATTCCCCGTGAGCATTGACCTTCCGCGCGATAAGTGCCATCGGAATACCATTCTTGGGTTGGGCCGTCCTCGATTCCGTCCACATACGTGGTCAAGGCGATCACTTGGCCCGTGCGTGGACTGGTCTCAATGGTTTCACCGCTAAAGAGGTGACCTTGGTGGAGCAGTGACTGGTCAAGCCCCATGTCGAGGTCTGGATCGTCTACATTGATACGCATCAGTAAGTAACTCCAGGTACAAGAAATCCATCGCCCGGTGGCCAACCGGTGAATCTTCCAGCGACGCTGTCGACGCCTCCAAGGACATTGCGGCAGTTGGCGCAGTCCGGGTGAGGGTATTCGAAAGTGAGATCCCCACTTCGGTCGGGGTGGGGGCCATTCATTGTTCGTCACGTTGTCGACGCTGTCCCGAATGGTGGCGTGGATGTCGGTGGGGTCTATTTCATTTCCCTTGCGGCCGTTGATTCCTTCGTAGACCCGCCCGGTTCTGCGATCCACGCCCACGGCCAGGCAATCACCGAGGTCCTTCTTCCTGAACGCGTCTGTTCCTTCGGAAATGAGGTCCTTGTAAGACTGGCTTCGCAGTTCGGTGACATGCTTCAGATACTCGGATACTGGCTGTCCGTCAATTTTCGATATGAGCCTGTCGCTTCCGGGTGTCATGCGGCTCTTGGGCAGCCTTGGCCGTGGCGGTACACACCCAGTCGTTGGCGCCGCTCAACGCGGTTTTCGCGGTGGAGAGTTCGGCGTGTGCTGTGCGGCCGTCGCGGAGGGCCTGGTCCGCTTTCTCCTGGGCCTTCTGCGGGAGCCAGTTCCTTACGGCGCCAGGTCCGGTGGTGACGTCGATCCGGTGCCCTGTGTCGAGGGGATGCGGCAGTTGCCCGCGCGTCTATCGCCGGCCCTGGTCTACGTCATGTCGATTCCGAGGTCCCGTTCCAGGATTTCCGTCAGTCGACTCTCCGACACCTCTGGCACCTGATGGTGGGCGACCCTGACGTGTGCGACGAACTCCGCGGGCAGGGACACGTGATACGTGGCGAGGTAGTAGGGGAGATCCTCACGCCACAGCCAGGTTCCGTCCGTGTACAGCGATCCGATACCGGACAGCCCGGGGGCTGCGGGGTCCAGGACGTCGGGGCCCGCGCTCATCTCGCTCCAGATCCCCGCCCCGTTTCTGAGGTAGGAGACGATCTTCGCCTCGTCCGGCTCTCCTGTCGGGTTCACGGCATCACGCAGGAGTCCGTCAAGCGGGAGCCCCCACCCGGGTGCGAGTTCGGAGAAGAAGCCAACGGGGCGGATCATCTGAGCTCCTGGGTTGCGCCGTCCGCCCCGCACGGTGCCTCCGTTGTCGTCCTCACCGTCGCGTCGGTGAGGTCCAACTGGATGGCGCCCTATGGGCTGTGCGCGCTCGTCGGCCGGCCGTACGGATGCCGAGGTCCCGTCCGGACCTAGCGGTTGATCGACTGGATTTCCTGGACATTCATGTCCTGGGTCGTCTCGAAGGTGCCGTCCGGGAGGTCGCCCTTGGCGCCGCCGGTGCCTTCCCAGGAGATCTGCCAGGTGATGGAGGCCTTCAGCTGGTACGGGGCGCCGCTCGTGGCGCGCAGGTACTCGATGCCGCACGGCGGCGTCCTGTCGGAGTCGCCCTTCTTGTACGGGGTGCCGATCGAGCCGTCGTCGTCGATCTTGCACTCGCCGGAGGCCGGGAACGTGTCGGCGTCCTCCGTGCCGGGCTCCAGGTGCAGCGCGACCGGCTTGGCCGTGGTCTCCGCCCACAGGTTGGTGTTCGGGAGCTCGGCGCGGACGGTGACGTCCTGGAAGGTGCCCTTGTCGAGCCAGATCCACGTGGGCAGATTGACCGTGGACTTGCCCTCGGGCTTCAGCTCGATCTTGGTCTCGGGGACCTTGACCTGGTTGTACGCGTATCCCGCCAACGTCTCCGGGGTCGGTGCGTGCGGGATCTTCGGAACCTGCCGGTCGGGCTCCCAGAACATGATCCGACCGCAGTCCCAGGACTCCGGATCGCTGTCGTCGGGAGCCACGCTGCGCCAGAAGTAGCCACCCTTGCCGATGTTGTAGTTCTTGTAGCCTTCGGCGGTGCTGTTCTCGTCGTCGAAGTTGGTCTCAGGGTTGCCTTCGTCGTAGTGCTTGGTCCACAGGTCCTTGCCGAACCAGGATTCGTGGATGCCGACATCGCCGTTGCCGTCCGACGTGTCGACGAACTCCTTCAGACCGGCGGGGGTGAAGACAGGCTCGTACCAGCACGCCGGCGGTTTCCAGTTCGTGTTCGCCGGCGCGACGTTTCCCCGCTTCCCGCTGGTCGGCCCCTTGACCTGGCGGACCTTGATCTGGGAATGAGTGGCCGACGCGTAGGCGGACACGTTTCTCTTGCCGTCGGCATTGCCGCCCGTGTCATTGGTGCCACCGCCGCCCACGGCACTTGCCTGCGGGGCCCAGAGGAGAGCGGAGGCGAGCGACGCGGCTGTCAGTGCGGGCATCAGGTGCCGGGACTTCATGACGCGCAACCGCCCCTCTTGGACTGGGTGGACACGTTCTGCCAGACGTTCTCAGCGTTCTTGCGAAGCGTGACGGTGTAGAAGACCTCGGGGTCCGTACCGGCCGGGTTCCCCTCGACCTTGCTCGTCTTGCGGTCCCTTGTGTAGGCCTTCGACTCGTCGGTGCAGTAAGTGACGGCTGCTCGCGTCTTGTTGCTGCCGAGGACGGTGACCTTCGCGTCGAACGCGGGCAGTTTGCCGAAGACGGTCAGGTTCTTGTCCGTGTAGGTCTTGATCCACCGCTGGTCCTGCGAGAGGCCGGAGTCGGTGTCGTAGAAGGCCAGGGCGTCGCCGCCGTCGGGCTTGTTCGCGGTGATCGCCGCGTAGCCGGCCCGGAGCTGTTCTCTGGTGTCGTTGAGGACCGCCTGCTCGACGGGGTCACTGCTGGTCCAGTCCTGGAAGGTGAGCTGGAAGTTGCCAGGAAGGGTGACCTGCGGCCGCTTCGCGTCCGAACCCCCCGTCGCCGAAGCCGACGGTGACGTCGAGCCCGTGTCCGCGCCCTTGATGTCGTCCGAGGACTTGTCGTCGCCTCCGCCGCAGGCGGTGAGGAGGAGGGCCGTGGTCGCGGTGAGCGCGGCGGCGGCTGTGGTCAGGGCGCGACGGGACACGGGCTTTCTCCCCCAGTGTTCGGCATGTGTGCAGCAGAGAACGAAGCTATCAGGGGCGCGTAGAGGGCATAGGGGTGGCAACGGGGGATTGTGTGGGGACCGTGAGAACTGTGACATGACGGTTGCGAATGATGGTGAGCTGAGGCGGGACACGGATTCCGGGGCAACGGGCAAGTCGGACTTAGGGGGTGAGGGCCGGTAAAGCGGGCCGTCGCTCAAGTCCCGTCCCCTGCCTGACCTTCGACGACCTCCGTACGATCTCGATAGGCTCAGCACACCCCCCGGACCACCTCAGCAGCTCCAAGCTCCCGCCTCCCTCCCCACTCGACCCCAGGACACCCGCCATGGCCCGACGCACCACTTCAAGCTCGACGGGAAGCACGCCGGGTCCGAGGAATCGGACGCCGCAGCCGCTGCCCCGGCGTCGACGGACGTTCGGGGACTTCGCGAAGGCGACCGCCGCGTTCGTCGCGCTGCTGGTGCTGCTCGTCGGCGTTCCGGGCGCGCTCGTGGTCAGCGTGGGGTGGCCGCTGCCGCACGGGGCGCCCTCGCTGGACTGGCTGCAGCAGGAGATCACGGTCGGCACGTTCATCAATGTGCTGACGGTGATCGTGTGGTTCGCCTGGGCCCAGTTCACCGCCTGCGTGCTCGTCGAGGTGAAGGCCGCGCTGTCGGGCGTGGGCCTGCCGAACCGTGTCCCCGGCGCCGGTCCCAGCCAGCTGCTCGCCCGCCAGCTCGTCGCCGCGCTGCTGCTCGTCGGCGCCACCGCGGCCAGCTTCGCACCGGGTCTCTCGCAGCTCGGCCAGAGCCTGGAGGGCAACCAGCACGGCACGGTCGCCGCCGCGCAGCAGACCCCGGGCGGGCTGTTCGCAC
Organism: Streptomyces sp. NPDC025784; assembly: GCF_055558435.1. Lineage (NCBI taxonomy): Bacteria > Bacillati > Actinomycetota > Actinomycetes > Kitasatosporales > Streptomycetaceae > Streptomyces > Streptomyces sp. NPDC025784. Next base: position 80,968 of record NZ_JBVHMN010000021.1, on the reverse strand, counting down.
AGCAGCAGGAGCAGGCCGCGTCCAGCGCGGCCGCCGCGCTCGCCGAGCAGGCCGCCGACGCGGCGTCGCACGCCGACGCCGGGAGCGGTCACGCCGCCCAGGAGGGCGACACCAAGTACTACCGGATCCATCCGCCCGAGGGGCGCCACCACGACTCGCTGTGGGAGATCGCCGAGCGGCACCTCGGCGACGGGCGCCGCTACAAGGAGATCTACCAGCTCAACAAGGACCGTGCGCAGCCCGACGGTTCCAAGCTCTCCGAGGCGAGTCTGATCCGCCCCGGCTGGATCCTGGAGATGCCCGGCGACGCCCACGGCGGCGACCTCGTCGAGCTGCCCGACGAGGCGCCGAAGGTCTCCGAGCAGGTCCAGCAGCAGATCCACGACTACGCGAAGACCGGCGACCACCAGCAGGGCGGCGGTCAGCAGGGCGGCGGCACCGGCGACCGGGACACCGCCCACATCCACCTGCCCCATCAGCGGCCGGGCGGCGACCAGGGCGTCGGCCGTGGCGGGGACCAGCGGCACGAGCAGGGCGCCTCGCACGCCTCGGACTCCTCGGCCGCCGAGGAGAGCGGATTCTCCTTCGGGCTGCCCGAGACGCTCGTCGGCGCCCCCCTCCTCGCCGCGGGCCTGCTCGGCGCGCTCGGCCGCCGTCGCCGCCAGGCCCTGTGGCAGTCGGCGCTCGGCGCGATCGGCGGGCGGCGCGGCATGGAACCGCCGGTCCCGACCGGTTCGGCCGCGGACGCGCAGGACGCGCTGCTGGTGGGCGCCGACCCCGAGGGCGTACGGCTGCTCGACCTGTCGCTGCGCGGGCTCGCCGCGGCGCTCGCCGCCGAGTCGCGCCCGCTGCCGACCGTCTACGCGGCCTGGCTCAGCGGCAACGGCGACCTGCACCTCCAGCTCGCCCAGCCGGCCGGGAAGCCGCCCGCGCCCTGGCAGCTCGGGCAGGACCAGACGTTCTGGATGCTGGCGCGGGCCGACGCGGAACGGTACGAGGACGTCGACACCGCCGCTCCCTACCCCGGCCTCGTCAGCCTCGGGACGATGGACGACTCCCGGCTGCTCCTCAACCTGGAGTCCGTCCCCGGCATCGTGTCGCTGAGCGGCAGCGCGAGCGACCGTGCGGGCGTCTTCGCCTCCGTCGCGGCCGAGTTGGCGACCAACGGCTGGTCCGACCGCATGACGATCACGCTCGTCGGCTTCGGCGAGGACCTCACGCCGCTGGCGCCCAACCGGCTGCGCCACCTCGACGACGTCGAGGCGCTCGTGGAGACCATGGAGGCGGAGACGCGGCAGCGGCGCGGTGCGCTGGGCGCCGCCGGTCACGACTCCGTGCTCACCGGCCGTACCGGGCCCGCCCAGCACACCCGCTGGGCCCCGCATCTGGTGCTGCTGGCCGCCGAGCCGTCCGCCGAGGACGCCGTCAAGCTCGCCGAACTCGCCGCCGACGCGAGCCGGCTCGGCATCGGCTACCTCGTCGGCACGGAGAGCGGCGATCTGCCGGGCGCCGCCTGGGAGATGGAGATCACCGGCGAGGGCAGACTTCTCGCACCGCTGCTCGGCCTGGAACTCGACGCGCAGGTGCTGCCGGTGGCGCAGCAGCGGGCGGTCGTGGAGCTTTTCGTCGAGGCGGACCCCGAGCGCGAGAGCACCAACTCCGCGGCGCCGCCGTTCCTCGTCGACATCAGCGAGCAGGGCCGGCCGGCGGTGTACGCGCGGCTCGTCGGCCCGTACGAGATCATCGGTCTGGACACGCCGGACGGCGAGCGCAGTCCGTTGATGCACGAGGCGCTCGCGCTGCTGCTCCTGCACCGCGAGGGCGTGCACCCGCGGGTGCTGTCGTCCGCGCTGTGGCCGCGCGGGGTCACCGACGACGTGCGGGACGCGCTCGTCGAGCGGCTGCGCGGCTGGCTCGGCACCGACCCGGACGGCATCGCCCGCCTCGGCACCGACACCACCGGGCGGCTCACGCTCGCCAAGTCGGTCGTCTCCGACCTGGACGTGCTGCGGTCGCTGTACCACGAGGCGACGCAGGGCAAGGGTGTCAACAGCCGTGCGGTACGCGGGCGGTTGCTCACGGACGCGCTCGTCCTGGTGCGCGGTCCGCTGCTCGCCGAGCGCCCCGCGGGCCGGTACGGCTGGCTCACGCACGAGATCATCGACGCGCAACTCCCGCTGCTCGTCGCGGACATCGGGCTCGCGCTGTCCGCCTTCCACCTGGAGAAGGACCGCGCGGAGAAGGCCATCGAGGCCCTGAACGCCGCCCTGAACTCCGCCCCCGCCGACGAGCGCCTGTGGAACGAACTGCTGCGCGCGACGCACACGACCGGTGACGGCGACCGTATGAAGCGGCTCGCGGCGGACCTGGTCGCCCGCAGCGGTGCGCGCGGGCTGCCGCCGCGCACCGAGGCGCTGCTCGACGAGCTGCTGCCGACGTGGCGGAGCGGTGTCGCCGCCGTCGGATGAACCGGGCGGCGCGCGGTGCCGTGGGCGCGGCGGCGACCGGCCGCGCCCACCTGGGGCCCGCCGCGCCCACCTGGGGCCCGCCGGGGCCCGCCTGGGCGACAAGGCCCTCGCCCCGCGCGACGACGCCCCCGCCCCCGTGGCGGGACGCGCCGAGACCGTCAGCCCTCCGTGGGAAGACGCGCCGGGGCGGTCAGCTCTCCGTGCGAGGACGCGCCGGGGCGGCCAGCTCCCTGCGGGAGGACGCGCCGGGGCGGTCAGCTCTCCGTGCGAGGACGCGCCGGGGCGGTCAGCTCTCCGTGCGAGGACGCGCCGGGGCGGCCAGCTCCCTGCGGGAGGACGCGCCGGGGCGGCCAGCTCCCTGCGGGAGGACGCGCCGGGGCGGCCAGCTCCCTGCGGGAGGACGCGCCGGGGCGGCCAGCTCTCCGTGCGAGGCCGCGCCGAGGCGATCCGTCCTCTGCGGAAGGGCGACCGGTCCGGTCCGGTCCGGCCCGCGGGCGACGACCGGACCCGGAGTGCACCGCGACCCGAGCCCCGGCCCGAGCTCCGACCGGAGCCTCGGCCCAAGCTCCGGTCCGCGTGTCGGTCCGCGCGTCGGTGCGGTCCGCGCCGGGCCGCACGTCACCGACGGCAGGCGGGCCCGCTGACCGGCTCGCGGACGAGGACCGTGCCGATCCGCCCCGCGGGCGACGACCGTGCCGATCCGCCCCGCGGACGACGACCGTGCCGATCCGCCCCGCAGGCGATGGCCCACCCGGCGTGCCCTGCGCGACGATGACCCGCGGCAGCAAACGAACTCATGGGGTGAATGCGTGGACCTCGAACTCTGGGTGGCCGTCGGCGCCGCTCTCTGGGGCGCGGCGGCCGGGCTGTTGGTGCCCCGGCCCGCGTACCGCCTGTCCGTGCGGCCGGACGAACCGTGGCGCGACCGCTGCCCCGAGGGGCACGCCCTCACCGGCCCGGCGCACGGCTGGCTCGGGCTCGCCCGCTGCCCGGAGTGCCGCGGCGACCGGGGGCGTGCGCCCGGTGTCCCGCGTACGGCGTCGGAGGTGTCCGGCGACGCGGGCCGGGTCGCCCTGGACGGCGTCCCGTCCGCGTACGGCCCCGGCGTGCCTCTCGTCTCCCTCACCACCGCCCTGGTCTGTGCCGGTCTCGCCCTCGCCACCGGTACCCGGCCGGAGCTCGCCGTCTGGTTGCTGCTCGCGCCCCTCGGCGTGCTGCTCGCCGTGGTGGACTTCCGGGTGCAGCGGCTGCCGGACGTGCTGACCCTGCCGCTCGCCGGGGCCGCGCTCGTACTGCTCGGGGCGGCGGCGTTCGTGCCCGAGCACGCCGGGGACTGGCTGACCGCGCTGTACGGGTCGCTCGCACTCGGGGGCGCATACTTCCTCCTCTTCCTCATCAACCCGAACGGCATGGGGTTCGGGGACGTGAAACTCGCGCTGGGCCTCGGGGCCGTACTCGGCTGGTACGGGTGGAGCGTGGTGCTGCTGGGCACCTTCGCCGGGTTCCTGTTCGGCGGGCTGTACGGGATGGGCCTGGTCGTGGTGCGGCGCGCCGGACGCAAGACGTCGATCCCCTTCGGACCCTTCCTCGTCGCGGGCGCCTACGTGGGGCTGCTGATCGGCGCGTACGCGGCCTGAACGGGGTCGTGGCCACGGCGTACGCGGGCTGGCGTCGAGTGCCCGAGGTGGCTGGCGTAGGCTGGATCGGTCCGCCCACACCCCTCCGAAAGGGACGCCCCGGTGACCGAGAAGGCCGACCTCCAGTCCGTCCTCGACCGTGCCGCCGCAGGCGGGCGGATCACCCCCGAGGAGGCGCTCGACCTCTACCGGGACGCCCCGCTGCACGCCCTGGGTGCCGCCGCCGACGCCGTACGCCGCCGCCGGTACGCCGGTACGGAGCACATCGCGACGTACATCATCGAGCGCAACATCAACTACACGAACGTGTGCGTCACGGCGTGCAAGTTCTGCGCCTTCTACGCGGCCCCCAAGGACACCGCCAAGGGCTGGACGCGCGACCTCGACGACATCCTGCGGCGCTGCGCCGAGACCGTCGAGCTCGGCGGCACGCAGATCATGTTCCAGGGCGGCCACCACCCGGACTACGGCGTCGAGTACTACGAGAAGCACTTCTCCGCGATCAAGGCCGCGTACCCGCAGCTCGTCATCCACTCGCTCGGCGCCTCCGAGGTCGAGCACATGGCCCGCATCTCCAAGGTGAGTGTCGAGGAGGCGATCCAGCGCATCCACTCCGCCGGACTCGACTCCTTCGCCGGCGCCGGCGCCGAGCTGCTGCCGGAGCGGCCCCGCAAGGCGATCGCCCCGCTGAAGGAGAGCGGCGAGCGCTGGCTGGAGATCATGGAGACGGCGCACCGGCTCGGTGTGGAGTCGACGTCCACGATGCTCATGGGCACGGGCGAGACCAACGCCGAGCGCATCGAGCACCTGCGGATGATCCGTGACGTACAGGACCGGACGGGCGGCTTCCGCGCCTTCATCCCGTACACCTACCAGCCCGAGAACAACCACCTCAAGGGCCGTACGCAGGCCACGCTCTTCGAGTATCTGCGGATGATCGCGATCGCCCGCCTCTTCCTCGACAACGTGGCGCACATCCAGGGCTCCTGGCTGACCACCGGCAAGGAGGCCGGCCAGCTCTCCCTGCACTACGGCGCGGACGACCTGGGCTCGATCATGCTGGAGGAGAACGTGGTGTCCTCCGCGGGCGCCAAGCACCGCTCCAATCGCATGGAGATCATCGACCTGATCCGCAAGGCCGACCGCGTGCCCGCCCAGCGGGCGACGACGTACGAGCACATCGTGGTCCACGACGACCCGGCGAACGACCCCGTCGACGAGCGCGTCATGTCCCACATCTCGTCGACCGCGATCGAGGGCGGTACGGCACACCCCGAGCTGAAGCTGCTCGCCTCCAACTAGCCGCGCCGTGCTGACGATCCACACCGCCGACGAGCTCCGGCGCAGCTGGGGCGACACGGCGCCGATCGACGGCGGTGCCGTGGCCGTCGAGGGGGACCGTGTCGCGGGCGTGGGGCCGCTGGACGAGCTGCTGGAGCGGTTCCCCGGGGCGCGCGTACGCCGCTGGCCCGGCTCCCTCGGGCCCGCCCGTGTCCATGAAGGGGTCCTGCCCGCGGCACCGAGCCCCCGCGAACGCGTTCACGCCGTACTGAAGTCGGGCGCCACCGCGGTGCTGGAGGCGTACGCGGACGACGCGGGCCTGCGGGCCGCCGCCGCGCGCAACGACGTCGCCGTGCTCGCGCACCCCCGGATGCCGGTGATCACCGACTCCGGGCGGGCCGACCTCGCGGTCTTCGACGCGGACGGGACGTGCCTCGCGACCGTGTGCGCGGGACGCCTGGTGCACCGGCGCCGATAGAAACGACCGCACGGCCGCGCGACCTGGGTTCCGCCCGCCGACATCCCGGGCTCGCCTGCCGGCACCTCGGACCCGTCCGCCAACACCCTGGTCCTGCGTGTGAGAACCCTGGGCGTGCCCGCCAACACCCCGGGATCGCAGACGCGTTGCCCCGTCCCCGCGCGCACGCACCCGCGCACGGCGGCCGGCTCAGCCGGCGAGGGCTTTCGCGAACGCCCCCGAACTCTGCTTCACCCCACTGCAGTCGGTGGCCGCGTCATCGGAATCGGCGTCGCCGTCCACGCACTGCCGGTCGCGGAACGTCGACCACATGGAGACCCACGCGACCCCCTTCTCCTCGGCGAACGCGCGGACCTGGGCGGCGTCGGAGAGCGTGAACGTCTCGTTGTCGACGTCGTTGACACCGATCATCGAGGTGAGCGCGAGGCCCTGCCAGGCGCCCGCGCTCGACAGCCCGAAGACGTCCTCCAGCTGATCGTGGACCGCCTCGGCGGACGTGATCGCGTAGTCGCCCATGTCGCCCGCGTACGAACTGCCGTAGTTCATCGTCATGATGTCGACCGTGGCGACCTTCACGGAGTGGTCGTTGGCGGACTCCAGGAGAGCGAGGCTGTCGTCGTCGAGTCCGGACGGCATCACGGGCAGGGTGAAGGAGACCTCCAGATCGGTGCGCTCCTTCTGGAGCAGCGCGATCGCCTCGGAGCGCAGCGCCACCGAGTCGGAGTCGGCCAGCTCGTCGCCCTCGATGTCGAAGTCCGCCTGCGACGAGCCGGCGGCGTCGAGCGCTGCACCGTAGGCCGCGGCGAGCGCGCTCGCGCTGTCGCAGGTGGAGGCGAGTTCCTTTCCGGAGGCCCCGCCGAAGGACACGCGCACGCTCGCACCCGACTTCTTCAGCGCCGAGATCCGCGACGCCACGGCCGAGTCGCCGAGGGCGTACGTCCCGTTCCACTTCGGCGTGCAGGAGCTGCCGTCGGAGATCACGAAGGCCAGGTTGTACGTCGTCGGCGACCCGCTGGAGTCCGTGGCGGAGGCGGTGGTGGCACTCACGTACGGGGAGTACGAGGTGGGCGACGACGGGCTGTCGCTGTCGCTGTCGCTGTCGCTGTCGCTGGGCGCGGGTGCCGTGTGCGTCCCGCCCGACCGCGGGGAGGCCGCGTCCGACGCCCCGCCACCGCCCGAGGAGCACCCCGCACAGGCCAGCGCCACCAGGCAGACGAGCCCGGCGGCGGGCTTCAGGAAACTCCTCATTGTGTAAGCACCCGCTCTCGTGATTTCTGTCTCAGGACGGAAACAAACCGCTGAATCCGTAGGGGAAATGTGGCACACGGGGTCGGGAATCCCGAATGAGGATCGTGCGGGACGACGTCGGGAGGAGAAGCGGGCGAAGAGGGATGAAAGGGTGCCGTAAAACGGGGCGTATCACCCATCGACGTGTCGGTCGTAAGAGACGTTCGTCCGGGAAATCTCATAGAGAAAGGACAGATTGAGGCGTCTCTCATGGGTTCCTCACATGAGAGACCGAGTTTCTCGCACATAAAGGCGCCTTAATCTCCGGGGAATGCAATCCGAGTCCGCCGTCGAAAGCCGCGCAACTGCCCGCGGCCGTCGCCGCAAACGCGGCCACGGGGCCGCCGAGGGTCCCGTCTTCGTTGACAACTCCGGGCGCAGAGCGCGCCTGCTGCGCCGTTTCGGCACGCTCGTCGGTGTCGTCTGCCTCGGGTACGCCTGCGTGCTCGGCATGGCCTTCATGGGCTGGGGCACCTCGCTGACACCGTCCGCGCTGTTCCCCTTCGACGGCGGCATGCAGCCGCAGGGCGGCACGGTCCCCACCGGCGCCCCCACCGGGACCCCGCCGTCGGGCCTGCCCACCGGCACCGCCCCTTCCTCCGCTCCCTCCGTGTCCGCCTCCACCGGCGCCAACTGACCGGGACGCAGCCACTCTCATGACTACGACGACGCCCCCGCGCGGCCGCCGCCGCGCCCCCTCCAGGATGGAGCGGGCCGCCGGCAGGGCCGCGGCGCTGCAGAAGCCGCGCGTCATCCTCGCCCTCCTGCTCCTGCTGGCCCTCGTCAGCGTGATGCTCCTCGACGGCTACCTGCGCTCCGAGATCGGCAACGACTCGCGCGTGCGCGACGGCGCGGCCTACGACAAGGTCCCCGAGAAGATCCTCGACGGCGGGCCCATCCTGACCTTCGACAACGGCACGGCGAAGACCCAGTCGGTGCCGGCGAAGACCATCGTGCTCACCTTCGACGACGGGCCGACGGCCACCTGGACGCCCCAGGTCCTCAAGGTCCTGGAGGACAACGACGTCGAGGGCACCTTCTTCATGGTCGGCTCGATGGTCTCGCGCTACCCGGGCATCGTGAAGAAGCTGGTCGAGCAGGGCAACGAGGTGGGGATCCACACCTTCACCCACGTCGACCTCTCCTACCAGGGCGCGGCCCGGCTCAAGCGCGAGCTGAACCAGACCCAGCTCGCCCTCGCGGGCGCCGCGGGTGTCACCACCACGCTGTTCCGCGCCCCGTACTCGTCGGAGATCGACGCCGTCGACAACTACAGCTGGCCCGTCTACAAGGAGATCGGCGGACTCGGCTACACCAGCGTCTTCGTCGACACCGACAGCGACGACTGGAAGAAGCCGGGCGTCTCGAAGATCGTCCAGTGGGCGACGCCGAAGAAGAACAAGGGCGCCATCGTGCTCATGCACGACGCGGGCGGCGACCGCACGCAGACGGTCGAGGCGCTCGACACGTACATCAAGAAGATGAAGGCGAAGGGCTACACCTTCACCACGGTCAGCGGCGCGCAGGCCCGGCTGAACCGCACCGGCGCCGCCGGCACGGGGCAGGCCGCCGCCGGGGGAGCGGCCACGGCGGGCGAGCGGTCCGGCGGGCAGCGGACGAACGGGCAGGAGGCGTCCGGGCAGCAGGCCGCAGAGCAACAGACGGGCGGCCGGCAGGAGAGCGGGGTGGACGGCCAGGGGGCGCGCCCGGGCTCGGCCGGTGCCGCCACGGTCGACACCGAGCAGGCAGCCCACCGCACCGCCACCGGCGCGACGCTCTACGAGGGCAGGGCCCTCATCTGGGCCGTCGCCGTGGCCGAGTGGGTCGTACCGGCCCTGTCCTGGTTCCTCGTCGTCGTCGGAGTCGCCGTCATGGGCCGCTTCGCGATGATGCTGGTCCTCGCCCGCCGCCACCACCGGCAGCGCAACCGCAGGCGCGGCCGGGGCGGGAGGTTCAGCTGGGGGCCGCCGGTCACCGAACCCGTGTCCGTGATCGTGCCCGCCTACAACGAGAAGGAGTGCATCGCCAACACCCTCAAGTCGCTGGCGAGGAGCACCCATCCGATCGAGATCATCGTCGTCGACGACGGGTCGACGGACAACACGTCCGAGATCGCCGAGTCGCTCGGCATGCCCAACGTCCGGGTCGTCCGGCAGGAGAACGCGGGCAAGCCGGCCGCGCTCAACAACGGCGTACGCAACGCCAGATACGACATCGTCGTGATGATGGACGGCGACACCGTCTTCGAGCCGGACGCCGTTCACCAGCTCGTGCAGCCCTTCGCCGACCCGGAGATCGGCGCGGTCGCGGGCAACGCCAAGGTCGGCAACCGCACCACCGTGATCGGCGCCTGGCAGCACATCGAGTACGTGATGGGCTTCAACCTCGACCGCCGCATGTACGACCTGCTGCGCTGCATGCCCACCATCCCGGGCGCCATCGGGGCCTTCCGCAGGGACGCGGTCCTGGAGGTGGGCGGCATGAGCGAGGACACGCTCGCCGAGGACACCGACATCACCATCGCCATGCACCGGGCGGGCCGGCGCGTCGTCTATCAGGAGCACGCCAGGGCCTGGACGGAGGCGCCGGGTTCGCTCAAGCAGCTGTGGTCGCAGCGCTACCGATGGTCGTACGGCACCATGCAGGCGCTGTGGAAGCACCGCAAGTCCCTGACGGACAGGGGCCCTTCGGGCCGCTTCGGCCGGGTGGGCATGCCCCTCGTCGTGCTCTTCCAGATCGTCACGCCGGTCTTCGCGCCGCTCATCGACGTGTTCACCGTCTACTCGATGGTCTTCGTGGACCTCCGTGCCGCGCTGCTCGCCTGGCTGGCCGTCCTCGCCGTCCAACTCGTCTGCGCGGCCTACGCCTTCCGGCTCGACCGGGAGAAGTACCGCTACCTCGCGATGCTGCCGCTCCAGCAACTCGCGTACCGGCAGATGATGTACCTGGTCCTGATCCACTCCTGCGTCACGGCCCTCACCGGCGGACGTCTGCGCTGGCAGAAGCTCAAGCGCACGGGTGAGGTCGGCACCCCGGCGGGGGTGAGCTAGATGAGCTGGGACCAGGGCCGGCAGGGGCAGCACCACCAAGGGCACGACCGGCAAGGGCAGTACGGGCAGTACGACCAGTACCCGCAGCAGGGATACGGCTACGGATACGCGTCCGGATACGTGCAGCAGCCCGATCCGTACGGCCACGGCGAGGAGCCCGATCCGTACGGCCGCGCCCGGCAGCCACAGGCGTACGGCGAGGTGTCTCCCGAGTACGCCGCCGCGGGCGGTGCTCCCGCGGCGCCGCACGGCTGGGACCCGGCCGAACCGCCGTCCCGCGCGGAACCGGCCCCCGGCGGCGACGCGGCGGAGCAACCGCTCCCCGCGCCGGAGGAGTCCGCGCCGCGTACGGGAGCGGGAGCACAGGGCCGCGACCGCTACTTCGACGCCCTCCGCGCCGTCGCCCTGGTGCGTGTCGTGACCTACCACACCTTCGGCTGGGCCTGGGCCGGCCTGGTCTTCCCCTCGATGGGCGTGATGTTCGCGCTCGCCGGCACCCTGATGGCGAAGTCCCTGGAACGGCCCGCCCTCAAGGTGCTCAGAAGCCGGATGCGGCGGCTGCTGCCGCCCTTCTGGTTCTGGGGGTTCTTCGTCGTGGTCGCCATGCTGATCCACGACTGGATGCCCGGCTGGCAGATCGTGTTCTGGATCGTGCCGGTCGGCGACCCGCCGGGCAACCAGTGGGGCGCACAGGCCTGGGAGATCCTCTGGTACCTGCGGACGTACCTCTGGTTCGTGCTGCTCTCCCCGCTCCTCCTGCGGATCTTCCGCAGGGCCCCGATCCCCGTCCTGCTGCTGTCCCTCGTCCCGATCGTGGTCTTCCAGTACGTCCGGCAGCCGCCGTACGACCGCTTCGGCAGCGCCCTCACGGACCTGGCGACGTACGGGTTCTGCTGGCTCCTCGGATTCGCGCACCGCGAGGGCGTGCTCCAGCGGCTGAGGCCGGGACCGGTCGTCCTGGCGTCACTGGCCGCGCTCGCCCTGGGAGGCTGGTACGCGTTCGCCCAGCGGGCGGCGGCCGGCACCTACGACCTGGACGAGATCCCGCTCGCGCAGGCCTTCTGGTCGGCCGGCTTCGTGACGCTCCTGATGTACTTCAAGGCGTACTACGACGTGGACTTCGCGTGGCTCACCCGCTTCCGGCGCCTCGACCGGATCGTGACGATCTTCAACGGCCGGGCGGTGACGATCTACCTCTGGCACGAGATCGCCCTGGTGCTCGCGGTCCCGCTCATCGATCAGTTCTGGAAGGTGCCGGCCTTCGAGAAGTGGCTCCCGCTGGAGAGCCAGTGGTTCATGTTCGGCATCGGCTGGCTGCTGATCTGGGTCGCGGTCCCGCTCTTCGGCTGGGTCGAGGACGTGGCGGCCAGGAAGAAGCCGAGACTCCTTCCCTGAGCGGAACCCGCCGGCGGTCTCCAGGGGGGACCTGAGGCCGGCGTACGGGCCGGGTGCCGGAGAGTCGCCCGGCCCGTACTGCCACAATGGGCCCGTGACCCGCGCATCCCTGGACAAGCAGCCGCACGAAGTCGCCTCGATGTTCGACGACGTGGCGGAACGGTACGACCTGACGAACGACCTGCTGTCGCTGGGCCAGGACCGGGTCTGGCGCAGAGAGGTCGCCAAGGCGGTCGACGCGAGGCCCGCGCAGAAGATCCTCGACCTCGCGGCCGGTACGGCGACCTCGTCCCTGCCCTTCGCGCGCACCGGCGCCTACGTCGTCCCCTGCGACTTCTCCCTCGGGATGCTGCGGGTCGGCAAGAGGAACCATCCGTGGCTTCCGCTCACCGCGGGTGACGCGACGAAGCTGCCCTTCAAGGACGACACCTTCGACGCGGTCACCATCTCCTTCGGTCTGCGCAACGTGCAGGAGACCGACACCGCGCTGAGCGAGCTGTACCGGGTGACGAAGCCCGGCGGGCGGGTCGTGATCTGCGAGTTCTCGCACCCCACCTGGGCGCCGTTCCGCACGGTGTACACCGAGTACCTGATGCGCGCGCTGCCGCCGGTCGCCCGCGCCGTCTCCTCCAACCCGGACGCGTACGTCTATCTCGCCGAGTCCATCCGTGCCTGGCCGACCCAGCCCGAGCTGGCCGAGCGGCTCCGCAAGGCGGGCTGGTCGAAGGTGGCCTGGCGGAATCTGACGGGCGGGGTCGTGGCCCTGCACCGGGGCTTCAAGCCCTGACCGCGGTGCGCCGGCCACGGAGCGGTCGGCGCGCGGGCCGGGCGGCGTACCGGCGCGGTCGCTCAGTGCGGCACCACGAAAGGATCACCGGGTTCGTCGAGTTCGCGGCGCATCCCGCCCGACGGCGGGCGTGGCAGGCGCGGCTCGCGCACTCCCGCGCCGCCCTCGGCGTCACCGAGGTCGAACCACACGGTGACCAGGGCACCGCGTGGGACCTCCACGCCGGGTGGCGGGTACTGCCGTACGACATAGTCGACGACCGTGCGCAGGAAGTCGGGCCGGTCCGGTGCGACCAGCAGCACCCCTTGCGCCTCGGCCGTCTCGCGCGCGTCCACGGCCATCAGGCCGACGAGCCGCGGTACGCGCACTTCGGGAGTCTTGGGTGTTATCTGCACAAGCTTCACCCCCAGCGGTACCGGAAGGGTAAGCCTCCGCCGGTGCCATCCGGAAGTCGTCAGCGGCGCCGCCGGTCCCGCGCGGGCCGGTGCGGGGGAGTGCTCGGGCCGGCGGCAGCTGTGCCGCCGGCCCCGCGTGAGCCGGTGCCGGGCGCGGCAGGGTCGTGCGGGCCGTGAGGGGGCGCTCAGGCCAGCGTCAGGCGGTAGCGGTGGCCCTCCTGGCCCGTCACGGGAGTCGTGAACCGCTCGGCGAGCTCCATGCCGAGCCGCTTCGTGACGGCGATGGAGCGTTCGTTGCGGGCGTTGACCATGGCCACGACGTCATGGACCCCGGCCGCGCGGACCCGCTCCAGGGTGGTGCGGGCCGCCGCCGTGACGTACCCCTTGCCCCAGTGTGCCCGTCCCAGCCGCCAGCCGATCTCGATCTCGCCGGTCGGCCCCCACCCGTGCGGCCACGGCTGTGCCCCCGTGAAGCCCAGCACTTCGCCCTCCGGGCCGACCATCGTCCACAGGCAGAAGCCGTGTTCCGCGTCGTGCCGCCGCTGCCGGGCGGTGAGCTCCTCGTACACGGACAGCTCGGCCGCCCTGCCCCCGTGGAACTCCATGACCTCCGGGTCGGCGAAGATCCGGTGCCAGGCGAACGCGTCCTCGTCGGTGGGGACACGGAGCCGTACGTCGGGGAGAGCTCGGTTCACGGGGGCAGCCCTTCAGCCGGGTGATCAGTACCGCTGCATAGACTGCCCATGTCCAGTGCCCGTCGGCACGTTGATTTCGAGTCTTGGGGAGACCCCGCCGTGACCGAGCCCCAGCCCCTCTCCGAAAACACCGCCGATGTCATCGTCGTCGGGGCCGGGCCAGCCGGTTCCACCACCGCGTACTACCTCGCGAAGGCGGGACTCGACGTCCTGCTCCTGGAGAAGACCGCGTTCCCGCGGGAGAAGGTGTGCGGTGACGGCCTGACCCCGCGTGCCACCAAGCAGCTCGTCTCGATGGGCATCGACATCTCGGAGGAAGCGGGCTGGCTCCGGAACAAGGGCCTGCGGATCATCGGCGGCGGTGTGCGTCTCCAGCTGGACTGGCCGGATCTCGCCTCCTTCCCCGACTACGGACTCGTGCGCAAGCGGGACGACTTCGACGAGCAGCTGGCGCGGCAGGCGCAGAAGGCGGGCGCGCGGCTGTACGAGCGCTGCAACGTCGGCGCCCCGATCGTCGACGACCGCACCGGCCGCATCACCGGCGTCCACGCCAAGCTCGGTGAGGAGAAGCGCGAGGTCACCTTCCACGCCCCGCTCGTCGTCGCCGCCGACGGCAACTCCACGCGCCTCTCCCTGGCGATGGGGCTGCACCGCCGCGAGGACCGTCCGATGGGCGTCGCGGTCCGCACGTACTTCACCTCGCCGCGTCACGAGGACGACTACCTGGAGTCCTGGCTGGAGCTGTGGGACCGGCGCGGCGCCGAGGACCGTCTCCTGCCCGGCTACGGCTGGATCTTCGGCATGGGCGACGGCACGTCGAACGTCGGCCTCGGCGTCCTCAACACCTCCGACTCCTTCAAGGAACTGGACTGGCGCGAGGTCCTCAAGGCCTGGTGCGCGTCCATGCCGGAGGACTGGGGCTACACCCCGGAGAACATGACGGGCCCGATCCGCGGCGCCGCCCTCCCGATGGCCTTCAACCGCCAGCCGCACTACACCAAGGGCCTGTTGCTGGTCGGCGACGCCGGCGGTCTGGTGAACCCCTTCAACGGCGAGGGCATCGCCTACGCCATGGAGTCCGGCCAGATCGCCGCCGACGTGATCGTCCAGGCGCACTCGCGTGCCACGCCGGCCCAGCGCGAACTCGCCCTCCAGCGCTACCCGCGCGTCCTCAAGGACACCTACGGCGGGTACTACACGCTCGGCCGCGCGTTCGTGAAGCTCATCGGCAACCCGAAGGTCATGAAGATCGCCACGCAGCGCGGACTGACCCACCCGATGCTGATGAAGTTCACGCTGAAGATGCTCGCGAACCTGACGGACCCGACCGGCGGCGACGCGATGGACCGGATCATCAACGGCCTGAGCAAGGTCGCGCCGAAGGCCTGACCCCGGTGTCGCCCCCACTGTCGGAGGGGGCGGCACCGGTGCCGCCCCGACCGAGGGCACGCCCCGAGGCCGCCCCGCGTGAGGGGCGGCCTCGGGCCGCTCACCGGGCCGCCCGCCCGTGGCCGTGGGAGGCGGCCGGCAAGGCCCTGTCAGGAACCGAGCGGGGCCCGCAAGGCCCCTCTCAGGAGCCGAGCGCCTCCAGATTGGCGGCCCGGCGCGCGAAGACCTCCTCGCGCCGTTCCGCCACCTGCCGCAGGGCCTCCTTGCGCTCCCGTCCGGAGAGCCGGTCCAGATAGAGCTGCCCGCCGAGGTGGTCGGTCTCGTGGGCGAGGCAGCGGGCGAAGTACCCGGTGCCCTCGACGCGGACCGGGCGGCCGTCCCTGTCCTGCCCGCGCACGACGGCCCGGTCCGGGCGCGGTACGTCCATCACGGCGCCCGGCACCGACAGGCAGCCCTCGCCCTCGTCGAGCAGCCGGCGCCCGGCCGGGTCGAGCGGCTCCAGCACCGGATTGACGATGTGCCCGACGTGCCGGACCCCCTCGTCGTCCAGGCAGTCGTAGACGAACAGGCGCAGTGCGATCCCGACCTGGTTCGCCGCGAGACCTGCGCCTTCCGCGACGTACATCGTCAGGAACATGTCGTCGATGAGCGCGGCGAGATCGGGCCCGAACTCGGTCACGTCCCGGCACGGCTTGTGCAGCACCTCCTCGCCGACCTCGGTGATCCGCCGTACCGCACCCCGCCGGGCCTCCGGCGCGAGTCGCGGATACGTGTCGACGGGGCTGCCCTGGACGAACACACGTGGCATGACGGTCTCTCCCGGTGATTGTGAGGATGCTGTGGGTGGCGGGCCGACGGGGTTCCGGCTTCCGGAGCCCCTCCCTACCCTCCGTTGCTCATGACAACAGAACACGCGCAGCAGTCCCAGGAGCACATCGGACAGACCCGCAGACGCTTCCTGGCCGCGGCCGGAGGAGCGGTCGGAGCCACGGCCGCCGCCGTCTCCTTAGGGCCGGCCGGGAGTGCCGCGGCCGCTCCGGCCGCGGGCAGGCGGGTCGCCGTCCTCGGCGGCGGGGTCTCGGGCCTCAGCGCCGCCCACGAACTCGCCGAGCGCGGCTACGCCGTGACCGTCTACGAGTACTACGACCGACTCGGCGGCAAGGCCCGCTCGATGGACGTCCCCGGGACCGGCGCCGGCGGACGCGCACCGCTGCCCGGCGAGCACGGCTTCCGCTTCTTTCCCGGTTTCTACCGGAACCTCCCGGACACGATGCGCCGCATCCCCTTCCCCGGCAACGCGGGCGGAGTCCACGACAACCTCCGCGGCGGCACCGAGGCGCTGTTCGCGCGGAACTCGGGCCGGCCCGACCTCCACTTCCCGCTGCGCCGGGCCACCACTCCGCCCGCCCCCGGCGACATCACGCCGTCCTGGCTCCGCGACCAGATCCTGTCGGTCCTCGACCTCGGCACCCGCCTGCCGGCCCACGAGGCCGCCTACTTCGCCGACCGGCTGCTCGTCCACCTCACCAGCTGTGACGCCCGCCGTGAGGACCAGTGGGAGAAGGTGTCCTGGTGGGACTTCATCCGCGCCGGCGAGATGAGCACGGAGTACCAGACCCTGCTGGGCATCGGGCAGACCCGCAACCTCGTCGCCACCCGTGCCGAGATCGCCTCCACCCGCACGGTCGGCCGCGTCATCATCGAGGCCCTCCTGCTGTGGGGGCTGCTGGGCCGCGGCATGGACGGCGACGCCGACGTCGACCGCGTCCTGAACGCGCCGACGAGCGAAGCGTGGATCGACCCCTGGGAGACGCATCTGCGCTCCCTCGGTGTCGAGTTCGTCCTCGGCACCCAGGTCCGGGAGGTGCTGTACGCGCAGGGCCGGGTGACGGGGGTGCGTGTGTCGGACCGTGACGGGGGCCGGGAACGGACGGTCACCGCCGACCACTACCTCTCCGCGATGCCCGTGGAGCACGCCCGCGCGACCTGGGGCCCCGCCCTGCGCGCGGCGGACCGGCAGCTCGGCCGGTGCGACGCGCTGAGGACGGACTGGATGACCGGCGTGATGTTCTACCTGCGCACGCCCACCCCGGTCGTGCACGGCCACATCAACTGCCTCGACTCACCGTGGTCGGTGACGGGTATCGGACAGGCCCAGTTCTGGGACGTACGGGACTTTTCGCGCGACTACGGCGACGGCGAGGCCCACGACTGCCTGTCCGTGATCGTCTCCGAGTGGGACAAGCCCGGGATCCTGTACGGCAGGACGGCCCGTGAGTGCACCAAGGACGAGATCGTCGCCGAACTGTGGGCGCAGCTGAAGGACGGGCTGAACGACTCGGGGAAGACGACGCTCAGGGACGAGGACCGGATCGGCTGGTTCATGGACCCGGCCGTGACGGGTCTGGGCGGCCCGGACCCGCAGAACCGCGAGCAGCTCCTCATCCACCCCACGGGCACGCTCTACAACCGGCCCACCGCCGGCACCGCGGTCCCGAACTTCTTCCTCGCCGGTGACTACGTCCGCACGGACGTCGACCTGGCGACGATGGAGGGCGCCAACGAATCGGCGCGGCGGGCCGTCAACGCACTGCTGGAAGCGGACGATTCGGACATCGAGCGGTGTCGCGTCTGGGAGCTGTACCGCCCCCCGGAGATGGAGCCGCTGAAGCGGGTGGACGAACTCCGCCACAAGCTCGGCCTGCCGAACACCTTCGACCTCGGATAGGCGACCCGGACAGGGGCGCGGAGCCGGAGGGAGGCGGGAAGGCGGCGGCACGGAGCCGGCGGCGGGCAGCACGAAAGGGCCGCCGCCTCAGAGGCGGCGGCCCTCACGGCGAGGGCTCAGAGGACGCGGACCGCGCCCGTGGCCGGATAGCCCGAAAGGTCCTGAATCACCACACCCTTGGAGGGGTTGGCGGCGTCCAGGTACTGGCCGTTCCCGATGTACACACCCACGTGGTACGCCGAACCGGCGGAACCCCAGTACAGGATGTCGCCGACCTGAAGGTTGGACAGCGAGACCGGCGTGCCGGACGTCGACTGGTCCTGCGAGACGCGCGGCAGGTCGACACCGACCTGCTTGAACGCGGCCTGCACGAGGCCCGAGCAGTCCCACGCGTTCGGGCCCGTGCCGCCCATGACGTAGGCGTCGCCGACCTGCGCCTTGAGGAAGGCGACGACGGTCGCGACGCTTCCGCTGGCCGGGGCGGAGACGTTCGTGGAGGCGGAGGCGGACAGGGTGGTCCGCTCCGAGGAGCGCGAGGCGGCCTCGTCGGCGGCAGCCCTGCGCGCGGCTTCGGCGGCGGCCTTCTTCTTGGCCTCGGCCTTCTGCTTGGCCTCGGCGAGGTCCGCCTTGGCCTGCTTTGCGGCCTTTGCGGCGGCCGCGTCACGCTCCGCCTGCAGCTCGTAGTTGGCCGCGGCCTGCTGGGTGGCGTCCGCGGACTGCGCGACCTGGGTGGCCAGGTCGGCCGTCAGGGTGGGCAGTTCGAGGGTCTGCGTCACGGGCTCGGCGGCGTTCGCCGAACCGGACGCACCGGCCACGGCCAGGGTGCTGAGAACGCCACCGGCAACTCCGGCGCGCATCGCGAGCGCCGACGCGTTGCGACGGGGTTTCCGGTGGCTTCGTATGTGAGCGGTGTGGGACATGGGTACAAGCGGTACCAGGGGCTCCTCCATACCTTCAAGAAACGTGTGGTGCGCCACAGTTGTTCAATCGGCCGCCGAAATCGACGCGGGTAACTCTTTATTGACGCCGTAACGGGCATTGCGGACAGCCCTCACCAAGCCCGTGATCATGGGCTTTCTGCATTACGTCCGAATTGCCCGCCACCTACCACCGGTTGAAGCCGATGGCCAAGCCCGGCTTATCTGACCCATAGGCAGATGTGGCGCAGGTCACGGAACGGTCACCGGGGCGACGGCGTCCCGCGCGTGAGTTCCACCCGCCCCCCGCTCGTGAACGCGTGCACGCGTCCACATCGGCCGCGAAGCTCCCTCCGAAGTGTGAACGCGGTCCTCTATCAAGGGTCCGCGTCCAACTCGAATTTGCATGCAGAGGAAGTCTCTTGATATGGAGACGCCGCCTCGGACCTGCGGTGACGAGCGGAAATGTCACCTCTGGTGATCGACCGGACGCTTCGCGTATGAAGATCACTGCTCATACGACTTCATGATCGTTCGTCAGGTGGTGGAGATCACAAAGCTTGTGTAATACCCCGTGTCGCAGATCACAGACCGGCGGGCATAAGATGCGAGGCAGTTGGGCTTGTGACCTGCTTCACATGTTCGCGATCTTCGCCGGGACGGGTGGAGCTCGTGGGGCCTGTGGGGCGGGAGTGCTTGCCCGCCGAACCGCCACCAGTCAGTGCCGACTGAGAGGAGCGAGGAGCGTGAACGCGTATGCGCCGATCCTCGTACTGGGAGCCCTCGGGGCAGGCTTTGCGATCTTCTCCGTGGTCATGGCCACGCTGATCGGTCCGAAGCGGTACAACCGCGCCAAGCTCGAAGCCTACGAGTGCGGCATCGAGCCGACCCCCACGCCGGCCGGCGGCGGGCGCTTCCCCATCAAGTACTACCTGACGGCGATGCTCTTCATCGTCTTCGACATCGAGATCGTCTTCCTCTACCCCTGGGCCGTCACCTTCGACGCCCTGGGTGTTTTCGGGCTCGTGGAGATGCTGCTCTTCGTGCTCACCGTCTTCGTCGCGTACGCGTACGTATGGCGGCGCGGCGGCCTGGAATGGGACTGAGGGGCCTTAAGACATGGGACTCGAAGAAAAGCTGCCGAGCGGATTCCTGCTGACCACCGTCGAGCAGGCCGCGGGCTGGGTGCGCAAGGCGTCCGTCTTCCCCGCGACGTTCGGACTCGCCTGTTGTGCCATCGAGATGATGACCACCGGCGCCGGGCGCTACGACCTGGCGCGCTTCGGCATGGAGGTCTTCCGCGGGTCGCCGCGACAGGCGGACCTGATGATCGTCGCCGGCCGGGTCAGCCAGAAGATGGCGCCGGTGCTGCGGCAGGTCTACGACCAGATGCCCAACCCCAAGTGGGTCATCTCCATGGGGGTTTGTGCCTCATCAGGTGGAATGTTCAACAACTACGCCATTGTGCAGGGAGTCGACCACATCGTCCCGGTCGACATCTATTTGCCGGGCTGTCCGCCACGGCCCGAGATGCTGATGGACGCGATCCTCAAGCTCCACCAGAAGATCCAGACCTCCAAGCTCGGCGTGAACGCCGAGGAGGCGGCCCGCGAGGCGGAGGAAGCGGCGCTCAAGGCGCTTCCCACCATCGAGATGAAGGGCCTGCTGCGGTGAGCGACGCGAACGGCAACGGAGTCAACCCCGAGAAGGACCTCGGAGCCTCGAACCTCCCCGGCCAGCGCGGCGAGGGCGGCGAGGAGATCCGCGTCCAGCGGGGCATGTTCGGCGCCAACAACGGCGGCGACACCACGGGCTACGGCGGCCTGGTCCGCTCCGTCCGGCTCCCGGGCCCGGCCACCCGCCCCTACGGCGGCTGGTTCGACGAGGTCGCCGACGAGCTGGAGGGTGCCCTGGAGGAACAGGGACTCGTCGCCGACAACGCCGTCGAGAAGACGGTCGTCGACCGCGGCGAGATCACCTTCCACATCGAGCGCGAGCACCTGGTCCGCGTCGCCCAGACCCTGCGCGACGACCCGGCCCTCCGCTTCGAGCTGTGCACCGGTGTCTCCGGGGTCCACTACCCGCACGACAAGGGCCGCGAGCTGCACGCCGTCTACCACCTGCGCTCGATCACCCACAACCGGTTGATCCGGCTGGAGGTCAGCGCCCCCGACGCCGACCCGCACGTCCCCTCGCTCGTCTCCGTCTATCCGACCAACGACTGGCACGAGCGCGAGACGTACGACTTCTTCGGACTGATCTTCGACGGCCACCCGGCACTGACGCGGATCATGATGCCGGACGACTGGCAAGGCTTTCCGCAGCGCAAGGACTACCCCCTCGGCGGCATCCCCGTCGAGTACAAGGGCGCCCAGATCCCGGCTCCGGACCAGCGGAGGTCGTACTCATGAGCACGCAGACCCCTTCTTCTGCATCAGCCGCATCGGCCCGCGAGACGACCGAGGGCACCGTCTACACGGTCACCGGCGGTGACTGGGACGAGATCGCCCAGACCGCGGCCGCCTCCGACGACGAGCGCATCATCGTCAACATGGGTCCGCAGCACCCGTCCACGCACGGCGTGCTCCGGCTCATCCTGGAGATCGACGGCGAGACGGTCACCGAGGCCCGCTGCGGCATCGGGTACCTCCACACCGGCATCGAGAAGAACCTCGAGTTCCGCACGTGGACGCAGGGCACCACGTTCGTGACGCGCATGGACTACCTGACGCCGTTCTTCAACGAGACGGCGTACTGCCTCGCGGTCGAGAAGCTCCTCGGCATCGAGGACCAGGTCCCCGACCGCGCCTCGATCATCCGCGTCCTCATGATGGAGCTGAACCGGCTCTCGTCCCACCTGGTGTGCATCGCCACCGGCGGCATGGAGCTCGGCGCCACCACGATCATGATCTACGGATTCCGTGATCGTGAACTCATTCTCGACATCTACGAGCTGATCACCGGCCTGCGGATGAACCACGCGTACATCCGCCCCGGCGGCCTGGCCCAGGACCTGCCCCCGGGCGCCGTGGACCAGATCCGCGAGTTCGTGAAGAAGATGAAGAAGAACCTTCCCGAGTACGACAAGCTCGCCACCGGGAACCCCATCTTCAAGGCCCGCATGCAGGACGTCGGCTACCTCGACCTGGCCGGCTGCATGGCCCTCGGTGCCACCGGCCCGATCCTCCGCTCCGCCGGCCTGCCGCACGACCTGCGCAAGTCCCAGCCGTACTGCGGCTACGAGACGTACGACTTCGAGGTGCCGACCGCCGACACCTGCGACTCCTACGGCCGCTTCCTGATCCGTCTGGAGGAGATGCGGCAGTCGCTGCGCATCGTCGAGCAGTGCCTGGACCGGCTCCAGCCGGGCCCGGTCATGGTCGCCGACAAGAAGATCGCCTGGCCCGCCCAGCTCGCGCTCGGCCCCGACGGTCTCGGCAACTCCCTCGACCACATCAAGAACATCATGGGCACCTCCATGGAGGCCCTGATCCACCACTTCAAGCTGGTGACCGAAGGCTTCCGCGTCCCGCCGGGCCAGGCGTACGTGGCGGTCGAATCGCCCAAGGGCGAGCTCGGGGTGCACGTCGCGTCCGACGGAGGCACCCGTCCCTACCGGGTCCACTTCCGGGACCCGTCCTTCACCAATCTCCAGGCCATGGCGGCGATGTGCGAGGGCGGCCAGGTCGCCGACGTCATCGTCGCCGTGGCGTCCATCGACCCCGTGATGGGAGGCGTCGACCGGTGACCACCACCCCCTCCGAGGGCGTCAGCCTGGGCATGCCCCACCTGCCCGCGCCCGACTACCCGGACGACGTCCGGGCCAGGCTCGAAGCCGACGCGCGGGAGGTCGTCGCCCGCTATCCGGACTCCCGCTCGGCGCTCCTGCCGTTGCTGCACCTCGTGCAGTCGGAGGAGGGCCACGTCACGCGGACGGGAATGCGGTTCTGCGCGGAGGTGCTCGGCCTGACCACGGCCGAGGTCACCGCGGTCGCGACCTTCTACTCGATGTACCGGCGCAAGCCCTCCGGCGACTACCAGGTGGGCGTCTGCACCAACACCCTGTGCGCGGTCATGGGCGGCGACGCGATCTTCGAGGCACTCCAGGACCACCTGGGCGTCGGCAACGGCGAGACCACCGAGGACGGCAAGGTCACCCTGGAGCACATCGAGTGCAACGCGGCCTGCGACTTCGCGCCGGTCGTGATGGTCAACTGGGAGTTCTTCGACAACCAGACCGTGGACTCCGCGAAGCGCCTCGTCGACGACCTGGTCGCGGGAGCACAGGTCGAGCCCACCCGCGGTGCCCCGCTGTGCACCTTCAAGGACACCGCCCGGATTCTCGCGGGCTTCCCCGACGAGCGCGCCGGAGCCGTCGAGGCGAGCGGCGGCGCCGGTCACGCGTCGCTGATCGGGCTCCGGCTGGCCAAGGGAGAGGCCGCCCCCGCGCGCGTGGTGCACCCGCGCGGCGGCGGGGCGCCTCAGGACCAGCCGCACGCCGAGCACCTGAGCTCGCACGACGCGCCGCAGGACACATCGGCCTCCGACCCGGCCCACCCGGCGGGTCCCGTCGCCGAGGAGGGGGAGTGATGACCTTGTCCACCCAATACGGGAGCACGTCGCAGCCGGAGGCCGGGGGAGAGTCCAGCCCCGAGAAGCTGCTGGCGCCCGTGCTCTCGGCCTTCTGGGACGAGGAGAAGTCCTGGACGCTGGACGTCTACCGCAGGCACGACGGATACGAGGGTCTGCGCAAGGCGCTCGCGATGTCGCCCGACGACCTCATCGCCTATGTCAAGGAATCGGGACTGCGCGGTCGGGGCGGTGCCGGATTCCCCACCGGAATGAAGTGGCAGTTCATTCCGCAGGGCGACGGAAAGCCGCACTATCTGGTTGTCAACGCCGACGAGTCGGAGCCGGGAACCTGCAAGGACATCCCGCTCCTCTTCGCGAACCCGCACAGCCTCATCGAGGGCATCGTGATCGCGTGCTACGCCATCCGGTCCTCGCACGCCTTCATTTACCTGCGCGGTGAAGTGGTCCCCGTCCTGCGACGGTTGCACGAGGCCGTACGTGAGGCCTACGCGGCGGGCTATCTCGGCGAGAACATCCTGGGCAGCGGACTCGACCTCCAGCTCACCGTGCACGCGGGCGCGGGCGCGTACATCTGCGGCGAGGAGACCGCACTGCTCGACTCGCTCGAAGGCCGCCGTGGCCAACCGCGGCTCCGTCCCCCCTTCCCTGCGGTCGCGGGCCTCTATGCGTGCCCGACTGTGGTGAACAACGTCGAATCCATCGCATCCGTTCCCGCGATCCTGCACAAAGGCAAGGAATGGTTCAGGTCGATGGGCAGCGAGAAGTCCCCGGGCTTCACGCTCTACTCGCTCAGCGGCCATGTCGCGAGCCCCGGCCAGTACGAGGCCCCGCTCGGCATCACCCTGCGCCAACTCCTCGACATGAGCGGCGGGATGCGGCCCGGCCACCGGCTGAAGTTCTGGACGCCGGGCGGGTCCTCCACGCCGATGTTCACCGACGAGCACCTCGACGTCCCCCTCGACTACGAAGGGGTCGGCGCCGCGGGTTCCATGCTCGGCACCAAGGCGCTCCAGTGCTTCGACGAGACGACCTGCGTGGTGCGGGCCGTCACACGGTGGACCGAGTTCTACGCCCACGAGTCCTGCGGCAAGTGCACGCCGTGCCGTGAAGGGACGTACTGGCTCGTGCAGTTGCTGCGCGACATCGAGGCCGGCAAGGGCCTCATGTCCGACCTCGACAAGCTGAACGACATCGCCGACAACATCAACGGCAAGTCGTTCTGCGCCCTCGGCGACGGCGCCGCCTCGCCGATCTTCTCCTCGCTCAAGTACTTCCGTGAGGAGTACGAGCAGCACATCACGGGCCGCGGCTGCCCCTTTGACCCGGCCAAGTCCACCGCTTGGGCCGACCGCACGGAGGTGAACGCATGACAGTGACCACCAGCGCTCCCTCCGGAGGCGGGGAGGCGGCGGTCCCGCGGGAAGATCTCGTCTCGCTGACGATCGACGGCGCCGAGATCAGCGTGCCGAAGGGCACCCTGGTCATCCGGGCCGCCGAAGAGCTCGGCATCGAGATCCCCCGGTTCTGCGACCATCCGCTGCTCGACCCGGCGGGCGCCTGCCGCCAGTGCATCGTCGAGGTCGAGGGCCAGCGCAAGCCCATGGCGTCCTGCACGATCACGTGTACGGACGGGATGGTCGTCAAGACTCATCTCACCTCCCCGGTGGCGGAGAAGGCCCAGCAGGGTGTGATGGAGCTGCTGCTCATCAACCACCCGCTGGACTGCCCGGTCTGCGACAAGGGCGGCGAGTGCCCGCTGCAGAACCAGGCCATGTCGCACGGCAACGCCGAGTCCCGCTTCGAGGGCAGGAAGCGGACGTACGAGAAGCCGGTGCCGATCTCCACGCAGGTGCTGCTCGACCGGGAGCGGTGCGTGCTGTGCGCCCGCTGCACCCGCTTCTCCAACCAGATCGCCGGCGACCCGATGATCGAGCTGATCGAGCGCGGCGCGCTCCAGCAGGTCGGAATCGGTGAGGGCGACCCCTTCGAGTCGTACTTCTCCGGCAACACCATCCAGATCTGCCCGGTCGGCGCGCTGACGTCGTCGGCGTACCGATTCCGCTCGCGCCCCTTCGACCTCATCTCCTCGCACTCCGTGTGCGAGCACTGCTCCGGAGGGTGCGCCACGCGCACCGACCACCGGCGCGGCAAGGTCATGCGGCGCCTCGCGGCCCCGGACCCCGAGGTCAACGAGGAGTGGATCTGCGACAAGGGACGGTTCGGGTTCCGGTACGCGCAGCAGCGCGACCGCCTGGAGACGCCCCTCGTGCGCGGTGCCTCGGGTCAGCTGGAGCCCGCCTCCTGGCCGGAGGCACTGGAGGCGGCGGCGCAGGGGCTGCTCGCGGCCCGGGGCCGGACCGGTGTCCTCACCGGCGGCCGGCTCACCGTCGAGGACGCCTACGCCTACAGCAAGTTCGCGCGCGTGGCCCTCGACACGAACGACATCGACTTCCGCGCGCGCGTGCACAGCGCCGAGGAGGCCGACTTCCTGGCGGCCCGCGTCGCCGGACGGGGCCGGGACCTGGACGGCTCGGGCGTCACGTACACCTCCCTGGAGAAGGCGCCCGCCGTCCTGCTTGTCGGCTTCGAGTCGGAGGAGGAGGCACCCGGAGTCTTCCTGCGGCTGCGCAAGGCCTGGCGCGGGCACCGTCAGAAGACCTTCTCGCTGGCCACGCACGCGACGCGCGGACTGGAGAAGGCGGGTGGTGTCCTGCTGGCCGCCGCTCCCGGCACCGAGACCGAATGGCTCGACGCCCTCGCGAGCGGCGTCGGCCTGGAGGGCGACGGAGCAGAGGCCGCGCAGGCGCTGCGCACCGAGGGCGCCGTGATCGTCGTCGGTGAACGCCTCGCCTCCGTGGTCGGCGGGCTCACCGCGGCCGTACGCGCCGCGTCCGCGACAGGCGCCCAGCTGGTGTGGATCCCGCGCCGGGCAGGCGAGCGCGGCGCGATCGAGGCGGGCGCGCTGCCGTCGCTGCTGCCGGGCGGACGCCCGGCCACCGACCCCCGCGCGCGGGAGGAGGTCGCCGCCGCCTGGGGCGTCTCCGAGCTCCCGCACCGCTACGGCCGTGACACCGGCCAGATCGTCGAGGCCGCCGCGGGCGGCGAACTGCGGGCCCTGCTGGTGGCGGGCGTGGAGGTCGCAGACCTCCCCGACCCGGCACGCGCGCGTGCCGCCCTGTCCGAAGTGGGCTTCGTGGTGTCGCTGGAGCAGCGTCCCAGCGAGGTCACCGAGCGCGCCGACGTGGTGCTTCCCGTCGCCGCCGTCGCCGAGAAGGCGGGCACCTTCCTCAACTGGGAGGGCCGCGCCCGCCTCTTCGAAGCCGCGCTCAAGCCCGACCAGATGACCCGCCGCCTGGCACCCACCGACGCTCGCATCCTGCAGATGCTGGCCGACGCCATGGACGTGCACCTGGGCCTGCCGGACCTGCACACCGCGCGCGGCGAGCTGGACCGGCTCGGCGCCTGGGACGGCCCGCGGGCCACCGAGCCCCTGGAGACGGCCGTGCAGCTGCCGCGTCCGGCCGCCGGGGAGGCCGTCCTCGCCGGACACCGTCTGCTGCTCGACCAGGGCCGCCTCCAGGAGGGCGACGCGGCGCTCGCCGGGACCCGGCACGCCGCACGCGCGCGCGTGTCGGCCGCCACGGCCGCCGAGGCGGGCGTCGGGAACGGCGACCTCCTCGCCGTGACCGGCCCCTCCGGGGTGGTCGAACTCCCCCTCCAGATCACCGAGATGCCCGACCGCGTGGTCTGGCTCCCGCTGAACTCCGCCGGAACGGGCGTCGCCTCCGACACCGGGGCGCAGCCCGGCGCACTCGTCCGTATCGGTCCGGCGAGCTCTGCCGCCGAGGCTCCCAAGGAGGTGGAGGCATGAGCCCGTACCTCGCCGCTGAAGACCTCTCCATGTTCGGCCGCGACCCGTGGTGGCTGGTCGTCATCAAGGCGGTCTTCTGCTTCGCCTTCCTCATGCTGACCGTGCTCTTCTCCATCGTGTGGGAGCGCAAGGTCGTCGCGTGGATGCAGCTGCGCATCGGCCCGAACCGGCACGGCCCCTGGGGCATGCTCCAGTCGCTGGCCGACGGCATCAAGCTGATGCTCAAGGAAGACGTCATCGTCAAACGCGCGGACAAGGTGGTCTACGTCCTCGCGCCGATCGTCGCGGCCATCCCGGCCTTCATGGCGATCGCGGTGATCCCCTTCGGCCCCGCGGGCAACGAGATCTCGATCTTCGGCCACCGCACCACGATGCAGCTGACCGACCTGCCGATCGCGATGCTCTACATCCTCGCGGTCGCCTCCGTCGGCATCTACGGCATCGTGCTGGCGGGCTGGAGCTCCGGATCGACCTACCCCCTGCTGGGCGGTCTGCGGTCCTGCGCACAGATGATCTCCTACGAGATCGCCATGGGCGCCGCCTTCGCCTCGGTGTTCCTCTACTCCGGGTCGATGTCCACCTCGACGATCGTCGAGCAGCAGCAGGACCGCTGGTACATCATCCTGCTGCCGGTCTCGTTCCTGATCTACATCGTGACGATGGTCGGCGAGACCAACCGCGCGCCGTTCGACATGCCGGAGTCCGAGGGCGACCTCGTCGGCGGCTTCAACACCGAGTACTCGTCGATCAAGTTCGCGATGTTCATGCTCGCCGAGTACGTGAACATGGTGACGGTCTCGGCGGTGTCGGTGACGCTCTTCCTGGGCGGCTGGCGGGCCCCGTGGCCGATCAGCACCTTCTGGGAGGGCGCCAACCACGGCTGGTGGCCGATGGCGTGGTTCGTCATCAAGGTGCAGCTGCTGCTCTTCTTCTTCATCTGGCTGCGCGGCACACTCCCGCGCGTCCGCTACGACCAGCTGATGAAGCTCGGCTGGAAGGTGCTCATCCCGGTCTCCGTGGTCTGGCTGATGCTCGTCGCGACCGTGCGGACGCTCAGGAACGAGAACTACGACTTCGCGGACATCGCCCTGTACGTGGGCGGCGGCGTCCTCGTCCTGCTGCTGCTCTCCTTCGTCGCGGACATCTTCCGCGACAAGCAGGGGGCCCCGGAGGTGCCCGCCGAACCCGCCGCCTTCGACCCGATGGCCGGTGGATTCCCCGTGCCGCCGCTGCCGGGTCAGGAGTTGCCGCCGGTGCCGAGGCGCCGCTCGCGCCGCGAGCGGGAGCTCATTGTCAGTGGCGGGTCCGATACTGCGAGTGACGGATCAATGGGTGGATCTCGTGACGGAAAGGAGGGGTCCGATGGCTGAGGAGCCGAAGGAGACCAAGCAGGGTTTCCAGAACCCCGTCGCCGGCTTCGGCGTGACCTTCAAGGCCATGTTCAAGAAGCGGCTGACGGAGCAGTACCCGGAGCAGCAGAAGACCACCGCTCCGCGGTTCCACGGCCGGCACCAGCTCAATCGCCACCCGGACGGCCTGGAGAAGTGCGTCGGCTGTGAGCTCTGCGCCTGGGCCTGTCCCGCGGACGCGATCTACGTGGAGGGTGCGGACAACACCGACGAGGAGCGCTACTCGCCGGGCGAGCGGTACGGCCGCGTCTACCAGATCAACTACGCCCGCTGCATCCTGTGCGGACTGTGCATCGAGGCGTGCCCCACGCGCGCGCTCACGATGACGAACGAGTTCGAGCTGGCCGACTCCAGCCGGGCCAACCTCATCTACACCAAGGAGCAGCTGCTCGCCGGGCTCGACGAGGGCATGGTCGACACACCGCACGCGATCTTCCCGGGCACCGACGAGCAGGACTACTACCGGGGCCTGGTGACCGAGGCCGCGCCCGGCACGCAGCGCCAAGTGGCCGTCTCCAAGGGCGAGGTGCCCGTCTCGGCGAACACGCCGGGTGCGCCCGCAGGCGAGGAGGCGGAGGGATGAGCGCGCAGCTGGCCGCATACTCCACCTCCACCGGGGAGGCCTTCCAGTTCTGGGTCCTGGGCACCGTCGCCGTGATCGGCGCCCTGTGCACCGTCTTCATGCGGAAGGCCGTGCACAGCGCGCTCTGCCTCGCCGGGACCATGATCATCCTCGCGGTGTTCTACCTGGCCAACGGCGCGTACTTCCTGGGCATCGTCCAGATCGTCGTCTACACGGGCGCGATCATGATGCTGTTCCTGTTCGTGGTCATGCTCGTCGGTGTCACCGCGGCGGACTCGCTGAAGGAGACCATCAAGGGGCAGCGCTGGCTGGCCCTGGTGTGCGGTCTCGGCTTCGGCGTCCTGCTCCTCGGCGGCATCGGCAACGCCTCCATCAAGGACTTCAACGGCCTGGCCAAGGCGAACGCGAACGGCAATGTGGAAGGCCTCGCCGCCCTCATCTTCACGAAGTACGTGTTCGCGTTCGAGATCACCGGCGCGCTGCTCATCACGGCCGCCGTCGGCGCCATGGTGCTCACGCACCGCGAGCGCACCGAGCGTCCCAAGACCCAGCGCGAGATGGCCGAGCAGCGTGTGCGCGAGGGCAAGCACGTACCGCCGCTCCCGGCGCCCGGCGTCTACGCCCGGCACAACGCGGTGGACATCGCGGGCCTGCTCCCCGACGGCACCCCGTCCGAGCTGACCGTGAACAAGACGCTGCGCGAGCGCGGCCAGATCCGTGACGTGTCGACCGAGGCACTGAGCGATCTGAAGGCCCTGGAGCAGCGTGCCGAGGAGCGCCTGGAGCGCACGAAGACGGGGGAGGGGTCCAAGTGAACCCGGTCAACTACCTCTATCTCGCGGCCTTGTTGTTCACGATCGGCGCCACCGGCGTACTGATCAGACGCAACGCGATCGTGGTGTTCATGTGCATCGAGCTCATGCTCAACGCCTGCAACCTCGCGTTCGTCGCCTTCTCCCGCATGCACGGCAATCTCGACGGCCAGATCATCGCCTTCTTCACGATGGTCGTCGCCGCCGCGGAGGTCGTGGTCGGGCTCGCGATCATCGTGTCGCTGTTCCGCTCCCGCCACTCGGCCTCGGTCGACGACGCCAGCCTGATGAAGCTCTGAGGGGTCGCTGAATCGTGGAGAACCTGATTGCGCTGCTGATCGCGGCGCCCCTGCTCGGAGCGGCCGTACTGCTGTGCGGCGGACGGCGGCTGGACGCCGTCGGCCACTGGATCGGTACGGCGCTCGCCTCGGCCTCGTTCGTGATGGGCGTCGTGCTCTTCGCCGACATGCTCGGCAAGAGCCCCGACGACCGGACCGTCAGCCAGCACCTGTTCAGCTGGATCCCGGTCGCCGGCTTCCAGGCCGACGTGTCCTTCCAGCTCGACCAGCTGTCGATGACGTTCGTGCTGCTGATCTCCGGCGTCGGCTCGCTGATCCACCTGTACTCCGTCGGGTACATGGAGCACGACGAGCGCCGCCGCCGCTTCTTCGGCTACCTGAACCTGTTCCTCGCGGCGATGCTGCTGCTCGTCCTCGCCGACAACTACCTGTTGCTGTACGTCGGCTGGGAGGGCGTGGGTCTCGCCTCGTACCTGCTGATCGGCTTCTGGCAGCACAAGCCCAGCGCCGCCACCGCCGCGAAGAAGGCCTTCCTGGTCAACCGCGTCGGCGACATGGGCCTGTCGATCGCCATCATGCTGATGTTCACGACCTTCGGGACCTTCGCGTTCGGGCCGGTCCTCGGCACCCACGAGGAGGCGGGGCTGACACAGGGCGCGAGCGAGGGCAAGCTGACCGCCATCGCCCTGATGCTGCTCCTCGCGGCCTGCGGCAAGTCCGCCCAGGTGCCGCTGCAGTCCTGGCTCGGGGACGCGATGGAGGGCCCGACCCCGGTCTCGGCCCTCATCCACGCCGCGACGATGGTGACCGCCGGTGTGTACCTCATCGTCCGCTCCGGCACGATCTTCAACGCGGCGCCCGACGCGCAGCTCGTCGTCACCGTCGTCGGTGCCGTCACGCTCCTGTTCGGTGCGATCGTCGGTTGCGCGAAGGACGACATCAAGAAGGCGCTGGCCGGCTCGACCATGTCCCAGATCGGCTACATGGTGCTGGCCGCGGGCCTCGGCCCCATCGGCTACGTCTGGGCGATCATGCACCTGGTGACGCACGGTTTCTTCAAGGCCGGGCTGTTCCTCGGCGCCGGATCGGTCATGCACGGCATGAACGACGAGGTCGACATGCGGAAGTTCGGCGGCCTCAGGAAGTACATGCCGATCACCTTCGTCACCTTCGGCCTCGGCTATCTCGCGATCATCGGCTTCCCGGGCCTGTCCGGCTTCTTCTCCAAGGACAAGATCATCGAGGCGGCCTTCGCCAAGGGCGGCACCGAGGGCTGGATCCTCGGCGGCGCGGCCCTGCTCGGCGCGGCCATCACCGCGTACTACATGACGCGCGTGATGCTCATGACCTTCTTCGGTGAGAAGCGCTGGCAGCCGGACGCGGACGGCCACGAGCCGCACCCGCACGAGTCGCCCAGGTCGATGACGGTCCCCATGATCGTGCTGGCCTTCGGATCGGTCTTCGCGGGCGGCCTGTTCAGCGTCGGCGACCGATTCCTGCACTGGCTGGAGCCGGTCACCGGGCACTCCGAAGGAGACTCGCCGGTCAGCGCCCTCACGGTCACGCTGGCCACGATGGTGCTGCTCGTCGTCGGCGCCGGAATCGCGTACGCCCAGTACGGGCGCCGTCCCGTCCCGGTGGTCGCCCCGCGGGGTTCCCTGGCCACCCGGGCCGCCCGGCGCGATCTGTACCAGGACGACTTCAACCACGTCGTGCTGGTGCGCGGCGGCGAGCACCTCACCCGCTCCCTGGTGTACGTCGACCACACGCTGGTCGACGGCGTCGTCAACGGCACGGCGGCCTCCGTGGGCGGCCTCTCCGGCCGGCTGCGCAGGCTGCAGAACGGCTATGCGCGCAGTTACGCGGTCTCGATGTTCGGCGGTGCGGCGGTCCTCATCGCCGCGACCCTGCTGATGAGGGCGGTCTGATACCGATGTCCTTTCCTCTGCTGACAGCGACGGCGGCGCTCCCGGCGCTCGGGGCGATCGCCACGGCCGCCGTGCCGGCCGCGCAGCGTGTCGCCGCGAAGTGGCTGGCGCTGCTCGTCTCCCTGGGCACCCTGGCGCTCGCCGCGGTGACCCTGGTGCGCTTCGACCCCGACGGCGCGCGCTACCAGCTCACCGAGTCCCATCCCTGGATCGCGGACTTCGGCGTGCGCTACGAACTGGGTGTGGACGGCATCGGGGTGGCGCTGGTCGCGCTCACCGCGCTGCTGATCCCGTTCATCATCCTCGCGGGCTGGCACGACGCCGACCCGCAGGAGACGGGCAGTTCACGGTGGCGTCCCACCCAGGGCTTCTTCGCGCTGATCCTCGCCGTCGAGGCGATGGTGATCATCTCGTTCGAGGCCACCGACGTCTTCCTCTTCTACATCTTCTTCGAAGCCATGCTCATCCCGATGTACTTCCTCATCGGCGGCTTCGGGGACAGGGCGCACGGCGCGTACCGGTCGGCCGGCTCCGCGGCCGAGGGGGACGCGGCCGCCGCGACACAACGCTCGTACGCCGCGGTGAAGTTCCTCCTCTACAACCTGGTCGGCGGCCTGATCATGCTGGCCGCAGTCATCGGCCTCTACGTGGTCGCCGGGAACTTCTCGCTCCAGGAGATCGTGCAGGCCCGCGCCAACGGAACGCTGGACATGGCGACCAACACGGAGCGGTGGCTCTTCCTCGGCTTCTTCTTCGCCTTCGCGGTG
Organism: Streptomyces sp. NPDC025784; assembly: GCF_055558435.1. NCBI lineage: Bacteria > Bacillati > Actinomycetota > Actinomycetes > Kitasatosporales > Streptomycetaceae > Streptomyces > Streptomyces sp. NPDC025784. The sequence continues at coordinate 48,199 of NZ_JBVHMN010000021.1, read as the reverse complement.
AAGGCGCCCCTGTGGCCGCTGCACACCTGGCTGCCGAACGCCATGGGTGAGGCCACCGCCCCGGTCGCCGTGCTGATCACGGCGGTCGTCGACAAGGTCGGCACCTTCGCGATGCTCCGCTTCTGTCTCCAGCTCTTCCCGGAGGCCTCGAAGTGGGCGACGCCCGCCATCCTCGTGCTGGCGCTCATCAGCATCGTCTACGGCGCCCTGCTCGCGGTCGGCCAGCGCGACATCAAGCGCCTGGTCGCGTACGCGTCGATCTCGCACTTCGGGTTCATCATCATGGGCATCTTCGCGATGACCAGCCAGGGCCAGTCGGGCGCGACGCTGTACATGGTCAACCACGGGATCTCGACCGCCGCCCTGATGCTGGTGGCCGGCTTCCTGATCTCGCGGCGCGGTTCGCGCCTGATCGCCGACTACGGAGGGGTGCAGAAGGTCGCACCGGTCCTCGCCGGCACCTTCCTGATCGGCGGGCTCGCCACGCTCTCGCTGCCGGGACTCGCGCCCTTCGTGAGTGAGTTCCTGGTCCTGGTCGGCACGTTCACGCGCTATCCGGTGGTCGGCATCATCGCCACCTTCGGCATCGTCCTCGCCGCGCTCTACACGCTCGTCCTCTACCAGCGGACGATGACGGGTCCGGTGAAGGCGGAGGTCGCCGAGATGCCCGACCTCAGGGTGCGCGAGCTCCTGGTGGTCGCCCCGCTGATCGCCCTGTTGATCTTCCTGGGCGTCTACCCGAAGCCCGTCACCGACATCGTCAATCCGGCGGTCAAGCAGACCATGTCAGACGTACACAAGACGGACCCCAAGCCCGAGGTGGAGGCGGCCAAGTGAGCGCAGCAGCCGTCCACAGCCTGTGGACAACCGCAGCCGATCCGATCTCGAAGATCGACGCACCGAAGATCGAATACGGGCAATTGTCGCCCACCTTGATCGTCGTCGGTGCGGCCGTCATCGGGGTTCTGATCGAGGCGTTCGTGCCGCGCAAGTCGCGCTACTACGCCCAGGTGTTCGTCGCCGTCGTCGCGCTCGCCGCCGCCTTCGCCGCGGTCGTCGCGCTCGCGGCGGGCGGATACGGCACCACGAAGGCCCACATCGCGGCGATGGGCGCCATCGCCGTCGACGGACCGGCCCTGTTCCTCCAGGGCACGATCCTGCTGGCTGGCCTGCTCGGCGTGTTCACCTTCGCCGAGCGGCGACTTGACCCGGAGGCACACGGCAACCGCGTCGACTCGTTCGCCGCACAGGCCGCGTCCGTGCCCGGCAGCGACAGCGAGAAGGCCGCCGTCAAGGCAGGGTTCACCACCACCGAGGTGTTCCCGCTCCTGCTCTTCGCCATCGCCGGCATGCTCGTCTTCCCCTCGGCCAACGACCTGCTGACGCTCTTCGTGGCCCTGGAGGTCTTCTCGCTCCCGCTGTACCTCCTGTGCGCGGTGGCCCGCCGCAAGCGGCTCATGTCGCAGGAGGCGGCGGTCAAGTACTTCCTGCTCGGCGCCTTCGCCTCCGCGTTCACCCTGTTCGGCATCGCCCTGCTCTACGGCTACGCGGGCTCCGTGTCGTACGCGACGATCGCGCAGGTCGTCGACGGCACCGTGCAGAACGTCGACCCGGCGCTCGCCGGCACCATGGGCAACGACGCGCTGCTGCTCATCGGCGCCGCCATGCTCGCCATGGGACTGCTGTTCAAGGTCGGCGCCGTGCCGTTCCACATGTGGACGCCGGACGTCTACCAGGGCGCGCCGACCCCCGTGACCGGCTTCATGGCCGCGGCGACGAAGGTGGCGGCCTTCGGCGCGCTGCTGCGCCTGCTGTACGTCGTCCTGCCGGGTCTGCGCTGGGACTGGCGGCCGGTCATGTGGGCCGTCGCGATCGTGACCATGCTGGGCGGTGCGATCGTCGCGATCACACAGACGGACATCAAGCGCCTGCTGGCGTACTCGTCGATCGCGCACGCGGGCTTCATCCTCGCGGGTGTCATCGCGACCTCGCCCGACGGCGTCTCGTCCGTCCTCTTCTACCTGGGCGCGTACTCGTTCGTCACCATCGGCGCCTTCGCCGTCGTGACGCTCGTGCGGGACGCGGGCGGCGAGGCCACCCACCTCTCCAAGTGGGCGGGGCTCGGACGCAGGTCACCGCTGGTGGCGGCGGTCTTCGCGGTGTTCCTGCTGGCCTTCGCCGGCATCCCGCTGACCTCCGGCTTCGCCGGGAAGTTCGCCGTGTTCAAGGCGGCGGCGGAGGGCGGCGCGAGCGCGCTGGTCGTGGTCGGTGTGATCTCGTCGGCGATCGCGGCGTTCTTCTACATCCGCGTCATCGTGCTCATGTTCTTCAGCGAGCCGCGGCCCGAGGGCCCGACGGTCGCCGTGCCGTCGCCGTTGACCATGACGGCGATCGGCGTGGGCGTCGCGGTCACCCTGGTGCTCGGTGTCGCGCCGCAGTACTTCCTGGACCTGGCGAGTCAGGCCGGGGTCTTCGTCCGCTGACCACGCGGGCCGGGACGTGCACAGGCGTCGGGCCCCGCTCCCTCACCGGGAGCGGGGCCCGACGCGTTGTCGGCGGACGCGGGCGAGCCGAGCCGGGCGCGCGGGGCGGGGGACTCAGGCGCACGGAGGGCAGCGATGCCGTAGCAGCCTGTGGATAACTCCGAGGGTGTCGGCGCGGAGCCCTATGGTGGCTGTCGTGGGCGAAGCACGACATACGGGGGACGACGAGCGATGAGCGGGACGGGCGGGACGGGTGCGATGACCGGAGCGGACACGACGATGACACAGGGCGACAGCGAGGCGCTGGCCACGCTCCACCGTGTCTTCGGGTACGACGCCTTCCGCGGTGAGCAGGGAGCGATCATCGAGCACGTGGTGGCCGGCGGTGACGCGGTCGTCCTGATGCCGACGGGCGGCGGCAAGTCGCTCTGCTATCAGATTCCCGCACTGGTCAGACCGGGCACCGGCGTGGTGGTCTCCCCGCTCATCGCGCTGATGCAGGACCAGGTCGACGCGCTGCGGGCGCTCGGCGTGCGCGCCGGGTTCATGAACTCCACGCAGGACTTCGACGAGCGCCGCATGGTGGAGGCGGAGCTCCTGGCGGGCGAGCTGGACGTGCTGTATCTGGCGCCCGAGCGGCTTCGCCTGGACACCACACTGGACCTGCTGTCCCGCGCGAAGATCTCCGTGTTCGCCGTCGACGAGGCGCACTGCGTGGCCCAGTGGGGCCACGACTTCCGCCCCGACTACCTCGCACTGTCCGTGCTCGGAGAGCGCTGGCCCGACGTCCCGCGGATCGCCCTGACGGCCACCGCCACCCGCGCCACGCACCAGGAGATCACCCAGCGACTGGGCATGCCGAAGGCCCGCCACTTCGAGGCGAGCTTCGACCGCCCCAACATCCAGTACCGGATCGTCGGGAAGGCCGACCCCAAGAAGCAGCTGCTGTCTTTCCTGCGCGAGGAGCACGCCGGCGACGCGGGCATCGTGTACTGCCTCTCCCGCAATTCGGTGGAGAAGACCGCCGAGTTCCTCTCCCGCAACGGCATCGAGGCGGTGCCGTACCACGCAGGCCTGGACGCCGGCACCCGCGCCGCCCACCAGTCGCGCTTCCTGCGCGAGGAGGGGCTCGTCGTGGTCGCCACCATCGCCTTCGGGATGGGCATCGACAAGCCGGACGTCCGGTTCGTCGCCCACCTCGACCTGCCGAAGTCGGTCGAGGGCTACTACCAGGAGACGGGCCGCGCCGGCCGCGACGGACTGCCGTCCACGGCCTGGATGGCGTACGGCCTTCAGGACGTGGTCCAGCAGCGCAAGCTGATCCAGGGCTCGGAGGGCGACGAGGCGTTCCGCCGCCGCGCCGCCGCCCATCTCGACGCCATGCTGGCGCTGTGCGAGACGGCCCAGTGCCGCCGGTCCCAGCTCCTCGCCTACTTCGGCCAGGAGCAGCACACCCCGGCCTGCGGCAACTGCGACACCTGCCTGACCCCGCCCGACACCTGGGACGGCACGGTCGCGGCGCAGAAGCTGCTGTCCACGGTGGTGCGATTGCAGCGCGAGCGGGGCCAGAAGTTCGGCGCCGGACAGATCATCGACATCCTGCTGGGGCGCCGCACCGCCAAGGTGATCCAGTTCGACCACGACCAGCTGTCCGTGTTCGGCATCGGCGAGGACCTGTCCGAGCCCGAGTGGCGCGGCGCCGTACGGCAGTTGCTCGCCCAGGGGCTGCTCGCCGTCGAGGGCGAGTACGGGACGCTGGTGCTCACCGAGACCAGCGGCGAGGTGCTGCGCCGCGAGCGTGAGGTGCCGCTGCGCAAGGAACCGAAGCGACAGGCCGCACCCCGCGCGTCGTCCGGGGCCAAGGGCGAGCGCAAGGCCAAGGCCGCCGCGTCCGAGCTGCCCCCGGACCTCGTCCCCGCCTTCGAGGCGCTGCGCTCCTGGCGAGCCGAGCAGGCCCGTGAGCAGGGCGTCCCGGCGTACGTCATCTTCCACGACGCCACGCTCCGCGAGATCGCCACGGTGTGGCCCACCTCGGTGGCCGGCCTGGGCGGCATCGGTGGTGTGGGCGAGAAGAAGCTGGCGACGTACGGCGAGGGAGTGCTGGAGGTGCTCGCCTCGCTGGGCGGTGCCCCCGGGGAGACCCCGGTGCCGTCCACCGGCGGGACCGCCGCCCCGTCCGTCGGCCGGGCCCCGGCCGACGACCAGGCACCGGACCCGGACTGGCCCGAGATGAGTGAGGAGCCGGAGCCGGAGGACTGGATATAGGACCCCGAGCGTCCCGGGACCGGGCCATCGGGATGCGGCACCTTGCGGTCGCCCGGCGCCGGCGCCTACGGGGGCTCGGGGCGGCGGGGTCCGACATCGCGGGGTCCGGATCGGCACGGGTTCGGCGACTCGGGGCTCGTGGTCGCGGGGCGGTGTCCGGGGACGGCAGTCATGTGGTCCGGTGCCACGGGTCCGGGCGTCCGGGGACGATGCCGAGGCGGTCGGCCACGGGGCCGGGTGCGGCCACCGGGCCCATCGAGCGGACCTCATTGCTGACCTGGCCGTGTTCGCGCAGGGTCTCCGCGAGTCCCATCCGCCGGTCGAGTCCGTGCGGGTACTTCTGTGCCACGACGACGCCGGGCAGTCGTTCCACCAGGCCTTCGGCGCGCAGCAGGTCCAGGGCCTGGCGGACGGTGTTGCGCGAGGCGCGGTAGTCCGTGCCGAGGGCGGCCTCGTGCGGCAGGGAGCCGTCCGGATAGCCGCCGGTCAGCACCTGCCGGCGGAGGCGGTCGGCGAGTTGCCGCGCGCGGTCCGCGCGCAGCCGACGCCGGCGGGCGGCGACGGGGGTCGCGCCCTGGCCGGCGTGGTCGCGGATGCGGTCGGTGAGCATGCGCCGGACGATACCGACGCGGTGCGGCGAGTGGTGTTGCTGGAGTGTTGCGCCACTTGGGCGCGCGGCGGGCGACGCCCTGACCTGCGGTTTTCGGTATCGCCGTCGAAGATCTGCCACCGCCGGCGGAGGCGGGGCGGGGGCCGATCCGGTCCCCGGGCCCCGGGCCTCCGCTGGGCCGGGCGTGTGCCCGGGCCCCTGCCCGACCCCGGGTTCCCGCTTCGAGCGGTTGCCGCACGTGTCAGGACCTGGCGCCGGAGGCGCCGGAAACGCGTGCCCCGGACGGGCCGCACCCGTGGCTCCGGGCCGTTCCCGCGGCGCCGGCCCCTAGGCCTCCGTGACGCCCACGGCGCTCGTGATGCGGCCGCGGACCTCTCCCAGCCCCACCTTGGTTCCGCCGGGGCCGGGTGCCCAGGCCGTCAGGGTCACCTCGTCGCCGTCCTCCAGGAAGGCGCGCTTGCCGTCGGGGAGTTCGAGCGGGTCACGGCCGTTCCAGGTGAGTTCCAGGAGGGAGCCGCGTTCGGCCTCGGAGGGGCCGCTGACGGTGCCGGAGCCGTACAGGTCGCCGGTACGCAGGGAGGCGCCGTTCACCGTCATGTGGGCGAGCTGTTGCGCGGCCGTCCAGTACATGGTGGAGAAGGGTGGTTCGGAGACGACGTGACCGTTGATCGCCACGGAGATCCGCAGGTCGTAGCCGCCCGGCTCCTCGGCGGAGTCGTCGAGGTAGGGGAGCAGGGGATGCGTGCGGGCGGGCGGCGCGACGAGGGCGCTGTCCAGGGCGTCGAGCGGGGTGATCCACGCCGACACCGACGTGGCGAAGGACTTGCCGAGGAAGGGGCCGAGGGGCACGTACTCCCACGCCTGGATGTCGCGCGCCGACCAGTCGTTGAGGAGGCAGAGGCCGAAGACGTGGTCGCGGAAGGAGGCGAGCGGGACGGGCGTGCCCATGGGGGAGGGGGCGCCGACCACGAAACCGACCTCCGCCTCGATGTCGAGGCGGACGGAGGGACCGAAGACGGGCTCGGCGTCGGCGGGTGCCTTCCGCTGGCCGGAGGGGCGCACGACATCCGTGCCGGACACCACGACCGTGCCGGAGCGGCCGTGGTAACCGATCGGCAGGTGCTTCCAGTTGGGGGTCAGGGAGTCGGCGGCGTCGGGCCGGAAGATCTGACCGACGTTCCGGGCGTGGTTCTCGGAGGCGTAGAAGTCGACGTAGTCCGCCACCTCGAAGGGAAGGTGCAGGGTGACCTCGGACAGCGGGTGGAAGTGCGGTTCGAGGGTCTCCCGGTGGGCCGGGACGGTCACCCAGGCCGTGAGCGCCCGGCGTACGTCGGACCAGGTGGTGCGGCCGGCCGCGAGCAGCGGGTTCAGCGTGGGCTGTGCGAGGAGCTCGGCGTACGGGGAACCGAGCGCGCGGGCGGCGGCACCCGCGTCGAGCACATGGTCGCCGAGCCGGACGCCGACGCGCCGCTCCGCGGAACCGCCCGGGTCGCCGCTCGGGGAGAACACGCCGTACGGAAGGTTGTGCGGGCCGAAGGGATCGCCCTCGGGGACATCGAAGGGGGGCATCGGTAGGTGCCTCGCTTTCGGATTCGTACGCGTCGTCTGATCCAGGTGTGCCACACGTTCTGTGTGGTCGCGGCACACGTTACGGGGGAGTGACCCTGCTGTGGCAGTGCCTAAAGAGTTTGCAATGTCCGAATTTTCCTTGTCGGACGTGGCAATTCCGGCTTAGCGTCCTTTGGGGACACGGACGGGGTGGGTCCGGTCCGTAGGGGGACGCGTGGGGGGACCCGTGGCCAGGAGCTCCAGAAGTGCGCCGGTGCACGCCGACCAGCATGTTCCGGGCCTCATCGTGAAGTTCGGCGACTATCCGCTGCACCACGGTGGGGTGGGTGCCATCCGGAGTCTGGGCCGGCTGGGCATCCCGATGTATGCGATCACCGAGGACCGTTACACACCGGCCGCGAGCTCGCGCTATCTGCGCCGCGCGTTCGTCTGGCCGACGAGGGGGACGGAGGAACCGGAACGGCTCGTCGAGGGGCTGCTGCGGATCGGCAGGCGGATCGGGCGGCCGACGGTCCTCGTGCCGACGGACGAGGAGGCCGCCGTCCTCATCGCCGAGCACCAGGACGAGTTGGGCGACCGCTTCCTCTTCCCGCGCGTGGACGCCAAGCTGCCCCGCAGGCTCGCCAGCAAGCAGGGGCTGCACGAACTGTGCGTCGAACACGGCATCCCCAGTCCCGCGGCGGCCTTTCCGCAGTCGTACGAGGACATCGTCGAGTTCGCCGAGAGCGCCCGCTTCCCCGTCGTCGCCAAGAACCGCGAGGCGTTCGTGCGCCGCAGCCGCCCCGCCGTGAACGGCACGACGCGTATCGCGACCCGCGAGGGCCTGCTGACGCTCGCCCGGGACTGGGGTCCGCAACCGGGCGTGATCCTCCAGGAGTACCTGCCCAGGGAGGACGCGGAGGACTGGATCGTGCACGCCTACTTCGACGCGGACTCGACGCCCCTCGCGATGTTCACGGGCGTCAAGGTCCGCTCCTGGCCTCCGCACGCGGGAATGACGGCGAACGCGTACGTCGTCGACAATCCGGAACTCGCCGACCTCGCCGCCCGGTTCATCAAGGAGATCGGCTTCAGCGGCATCATCGACCTCGACCTGCGCTTCGACCGGCGCGACGGGCAGTACAAGCTCCTCGACTTCAACCCGCGGATGGGCGCGCAGTTCCGTCTCTTCGAGAACGAGTCGGGGATCGACGTCGTCCGCGCCATGCATCTGGATCTGACCGGGCGTGCCGTTCCGGAGGGGGAACAGCGGGCCGGTCACCGCTACGTCGTGGAGAACATCGACCTGCCGGCGCTGCTCGCCTACCGGCGCAGCGGCTACACGACACCGCACGCACCGACTCGCGCGAGCGGTACGGAGCTGGCCTGGCTCGCGGGCGACGACCTGCGGCCGTTCTTCACGATGCTCGCGCGCTTCGTGCGGCCGGGCGCGAAGCACCTGTATCAGCTGTGGCGCACCCATCGCCGCGGCAGCACCACCACGAAGTGACGGCAGACGTCCGACGTCCTGGGGAGGGGACTTCGTGATTCATCCGGTAGCAGTCATCGGTGCCGGGCCGTTCGGCCTGTCGACCGCGGCCCATCTGAGGGCCCGCGGTGTCCCGGTGCGTGTCTTCGGCGAGCCCATGGTGAGCTGGCGCGACCACATGCCCGAGGGAATGCTCCTCAAGTCGACCCCGGCCGCATCCACCATCGACGCCCCGCAGCGCGGGCACACACTCCTCGACTACTGCGACGCGGCCGGGACACCGCGCCTCGTCACGGACGAGGACATCATCCCCGTCGAGACGTTCATCGCGTACGGCGAGTGGTTCCAGCGGAAGCTGGTGCCCGAGCTGGAGCGGGTGCGGGTCGTCTCCGTCGACCGCAAGGCCGGCCGCGGCCGCTCCGGCGGCTCCGCCCGCTCCGGTGCCGCCGAGAGCCCGGACGGCTTCGAACTCAAGCTGGACTCCGGGGAGTTGTTCACCGCGCGGGCCGTCGTGGTGGCCACCGGCCTGTCCGGACTCGACCATCTGCCTCCCGAGCTCGCGAGCGTGGCGGCCGACGGGCCCACCCCCACGGGCCCCGTCTCGCACAGCTCCCAGCACCACGACCTGAGCCGGTTCTCCGGCAAGGAGCTGATCGTCGTCGGCGCCGGCCAGTCCGCCCTGGAGACGGCGGCGCTCGCGGCGGAGGCGGGTGCGCGGGTACGGGTGGTGTCCCGCGGCAAGGGCGCCGTGGCCTTCGGCGCGCCCCCGTGGAACCAGCCGAGGCTGCGCCCCGAGTCCCCCTTCGGCCGCGCCTGGTCCCTGTGGGCCCTGAGCTACTACCCGCAGCCCTATCGCTACCTGCCCGCGCGGGCCCGGCACTACTTGGTGCGCCGGGTGCTCGGCCCGCTCGGCGCCTGGTGGCTGCGCGACCGCTTCGAGGGCAAGGTCGAGGTCCGCGAGGTCCAGCGGATCGTCCGCGCCCAGGTGCGCGAGGGCAGTCCCGTCCTGACCGTCCGGACCCATGAGGGCCGGGCCGAGGAGCTCTGCGCCGACCATGTCGTCGCGGCGACCGGCTATCGCGTCGACATCGCTGCGATGGACTTCCTGGGGCACGAGCTGCGCACCGAACTGGCGGTCAGCCGCGGCACTCCGAGGCTGGGCGCGGGCTACCGCTCCTCCGTCCGCGGCCTGTACTTCACCGGGCTGCCGGCGGCGTCCTCGTACGGGCCGGTGATGCGGTTCGTGTGCGGGACGGAGTTCGCCTCGCCCCGGCTGGCCGGACATCTGACCGCCGCACACAGGTGAGTTGAGGGAGGGGCGCCGCGGGCGAGGCGGCGCCCCTCGTCCGTGCCCGGCTGTGGAGAAGGGGCGCCTTCGCGTACCGCGCGCACGGGTTGTACGGCGAACTGCCCCTGTCGCCCGGACGGTGAGGGGCGTTGCGGGCGGGATACCGGACGTCGTCCGGTTCACGGCGGGCCGTTGAGTCGTGCGATCCGTATTCTTCGGATCATGGCCGCTCCGACTGCATATTCACTCATCGCCACTGACCTGGACGGAACGCTGCTGCGCGGCGACGACACCCTCTCCGACCGGTCGCGGGCCGCGCTGGCGAGGGTGGCCGAGGCGGGTGCCCGGCATCTCGTGGTGACGGGCCGTCCCGCACCGAGGGTGCGACCGCTGCTGGACGAACTCGGCGGCGAGGGGCTGGCGGTGTGCGGTCAGGGAGCGCAACTGTACGACGCCGGGGCGGACCGGATGCTGTGGTCGGTGACCCTGGACAGGGAACTGGCGGAGACGGCGCTCGGCAAGATTGAGGCGGAAGTCGGCCTGCTGTACGCGGCGGTTGACCAGGACGGCGTGGACGGGCTGACCCTGATCGAACCGGGCTACGTGATGCCCCACCCGACGCTCCCGGCGGTACGGGTGCGGCGGCGCGACGACCTGTGGACGGAGCCCATCAGCAAGGTGCTGCTCCGTCACCCTTCCCTGAGCGACGACGAGTTGGCGTCGGCGGCACGGTCGGTGGTCGGCTCGCTGGCGACGGTCACCATGTCGGGGCCGGGCACCGTCGAACTCCAGCCATGCGGTGTGACCAAGGCGACGGGTCTGGCCCTCGCCGCGGCGCACCTCGGTCTCGCGCCCGCCGAGACCCTCGCCTTCGGCGACATGCCCAATGACATCCCCATGTTCGACTGGGCGGCCCGCGGGATCGCCATGGCCAACGCGCATCCGGAACTGAAGGCGGTGGCCGACGAGGTGACCTTGTCGAACGAGGACGACGGCATCGCGGTCGTGCTGGAACGGCTCTTCGGGGTGTAGACGTCCGGTCGCGGTGCGGATGTCCTTCCGGGCGCGGACACCCCGACAGGAGAAAAGCGGAGAAAGACGGACAAAGATTCTCATTCGGGGCGCGGGCGGAGGTCCGTCGCGCGCCCCGAGGAGGCGATGTGCCGCTGTCGCCGGGTCAGTACGCTCCGTTGACGTTGTCGATCGAGCCGTACTTCGCCGCGGCGTAGTTGCAGGCGGCCGTGATGTTCGCGACCGGGTCGTACGGGTCCATCGAGGTGCCGGGGACGTGGTAGGCCTTGAAGGTGGGGTCGATCACCTGGAGGAGGCCCTTCGAGGGGATGCCGGCCTTGGCGTTGGAGTCCCAGTTGTTGATGGCACGGGGGTTGCCGGAGGACTCGCGCATCACGTTGCGGTGGATGCCGTTGTACGTGCCGGGTATGCGCGCCTTGGCCATGATGTCCAGGGAGTGCTTGATCCAGCCGTCGAGGTTGTTGGTGTACGTCTTGCCGGAGGAGGGGGCCCCTGCCGCCGGTGCGGCCTTGGTCAGCGGGGACACCACGCCGGTCGCGAGGTTCTTCGTACCCACCGTCAGCACCAGTCCAGGGCGCAGGTGGGCGGCGTCGGGGCCGATGACGGCCTTGTTCGCGTCGTACAGCGCCTGCCAGCCACCGCTCGACGGGTTCTTCTTCGCGACGGTCTGGAGGGTGTCGCCGGCGACCACGGTGTAGGTGAGGAGCTGCACCTGGGGGACGGTCGCCCGGACGGTCTGGGTCGCGGTGGCGGCCTGGGCGCCGGTGGCGCTCAGGAGGGGGAGCGCGAGGGCGACTCCGCCCACACCGGCGGCGAGCACGCCACGGGTGACGAGGGGGCTGGTCCTGAAGCGGCGGTTCATGAGTCGTCCGGACATGGCGGTTTCCTCTCCTGCGCCTGCGAGGTGAGCTGTCGGGTTCGGGCGGGGAGGTGCCCGGCCGCGCTCTCTGTGCGGCTTGACCCCGAGTCGTTCCGGTTTGTCCCGGATCGACGGTTTGCCTGGGTTCCCCCGCTCCTGCCGTGTGTGCGTGGGTGGGTGGGTCCGGGCGGCGGCAGGATTCGGCGATCCGCCCGGGATCGACGTGAACGTATGCGAGAGCACATGTCGGGAACAAGGTCTGAATTTCGGACGAAGATCGCTTTCAGCTGATTAAAGCGACGTCGATTCGTCCGATTCAACCGGAATTGGTTCCTCAACTTGCCTTTAGCAAAGGGGTTCTGTGAAGGCGGCGTAAATTCCCGGTCGAGGGTGTACGTGACCCAACTCACGAGACCAAGGCGAATCAAAGCGGCAAGACCGGCAACTCGGACATCATGCCCCGATGGGCTATGTGTACGAGTTGGGCAATTCGGACATCGGCAGGGCGGTGGTCCGAGGGGGGCAAATCGGGCAACTCGGGCAGGGTGTAGGAGGTTCCGTGGGGCCGGGCGGCCGCGCGTCCGGCCGCCCCGGCGGGCGGGGCCGGGCCGGTGGCGGCCCTAGCCCGCCGTGCGCGGGATCCGCTTCTCCCACGTCCGGTGGAAGACCACCTCGTCGCCGTCCCTGCAGATGACCTCGTCGGAGGCGATGAACTCCTCTTCGGAGCAGGTGAGTTCCGATCGCGTCGTCACCCGGGCGTCCCAGGGGAGGCCGGGGCGGTGGAAGCGGACCGACCAGGCCGAGCGGGCGCGCGCCGACAAGGGGCCGGACTCGTCGATCGTGTACGACTCCCCGACGTCCTCCGTGACTTCGAGGCCGTCCGGGTGGATACGGGTGCCTTCGTGACGGACGTCGGTCTCCAGGCGCCACTCGCCCTTGGCGACGTCGTGCACGAGGAGCCGCTCGGGGCGCGGCTCGTCCAGCGTCGCGGGGGAGGCCGCCCCGAGGGGCGCGGACTGCTCCGGCTCCTCGAAGACGATCGCCGGGTCCGACTCCCGTGCCCTCACCGGGAGTTCGAGGGCGCCGGCCGCCGGGTCCAGGGTGAAGCCGGTCTCCGGACCGGGCTGGGGCCAGACCCACGGCCAGTACGCGGAGGAGACGGCGAGCCGGACGTGATGCCCGGGCGGGAACGCGTGACCGATGGGGGCCAGCTCGACGAGCACGTCCTCCGTCGCGCCCGGCACCCACGTCGTGGCCCGGTCGCTGCCGTGGCGCGCCGACAGGTTCAGCACGCCCCGGGTGACGAGCGTCGAGGCGCCGTCGGGAGCCACGTCGCACAGCCGGGCGATCACCTGGCCCCGGGGGGAGTGCGAGGTCAGCCGCAGCCGGACCGCCGGGCGGCCCAGGACCCAGGTCTCCTCCGTGACCTCGAACTCGAAGCAGACCGAGCGGGCGTCCTCCTCGCGCTGGTCCGGGGGCAGGTCGGCGTCGTGGCCGTGCGGGACGGTGCGGCCCGCGTCCACCCCGGTGTGCTGCGGCGAGCGCACCGTCACCGGGTCGCCCTGGAGCGCGTACGTGACCCGGGTCACGGTGGGGGACGGCCACACGGGATCACCCACCCAGCGGCCGGTGATCACCGGGTACGTCGTCGCCGGGGGGCGCGCGTCCATGACGTACGAGCGCAGGAGCGGTTCCGCCATGATGCCGCCGGGGCCGGGGCCGGGGCCGGGGCCGGGGCCGGGGCCGGGGCCGGGGCCGGGGTCTGGGTCTGGGGCGGGGTCGGGGTCTGGGGCGGGCGTCGCCGGGGTGCGCAGCCAGTGGTCCCACCAGCGCAGGGTCTCCTGGAGGAAGCCGATCGCCGGGCCGGGCGGCCGGTCCCGGTCGGGGTAGTGGTGCGACCACGGGCCGATCACTCCGCGTACGCGATCGGGTGGCAGGTGCTCGACCAGACGCAGCACCGTGTCGCGGTACGGGTCGTGCCAGCCGCCGACCGCCAGGACCGCCGCCCGGATCGCTCCGTAGTTCTCGCGGACGCTCCCGTGGCGCCAGTACGCGTCCCGGGTCTGGTGCTCCAGCCAGGTGTGGACGGGTGGCTCCACCGCTTGGAGCCGCTTCACCCACATGTCCCGCCACATCACCTCGCCCACGTGCGCGGGGTCCGGGGGAAGGGCGGCGGAGGCGAGCGTCGCGGCCGACCGGGCGTGCAGGCCGGCGGCCCGTACGGAACCTCCTGCGTAGTGGACGTCGTTGTCGTAGCGGTCGTCCGTGGAGCAGACCGCGACGACCGCCTTGAGCGGCTCGGGTGCGAGGGCCGCGATCCGGAGAGAGCCGAAGCCGCCCCAGGAGATGCCGAACATGCCGACGCTTCCCGTGCACCAGTGCTGGGCGGCCAGCCAGTTGACCACCTCCACGCCGTCGTCCAGCTCCTCCTGCGTGTGCGCGTCCGCCGGCACGCCCTCCGAATTGCCGTGCCCGCGGATGTCCACGCGGACGGAGGCGTAGCCGTGGCCCGCGTACCAGGGGTGACGCTGCCAGTCGCGGGGCGCGGTCCGGTCCGTGAGGCGGTGCGGAAGGTATTCGAGAAGAGCGGGTACGCGTTCCTCGGTCAGCGGGCGCCAGACGCGCGCGTACAGACGGGTGCCGTCCGGGAGAGGGATCCAGAGGTCCTCGTGGGCGGTCTCGTACGGGAAGGATGTACGGATGTGCATGATCATCGCGCTCCCGGGCCCGGCGGAGCCGTGGGACTCGGGCGGTTCGGCACGGTCGTGGGGCGTGGTCTGTCGGGGCGGCCCGGCGGGCCCTTGCGGTGCGTGGGGCGCGCTGGGTGCGTGGGGGTGACCTCGGTGGACGGCGCCGTGCACGGCGTCCACCGAGGGGATGCGTTCCGCCGTGTGCGTGCGTCCGGCCAGGTGATGCCGACCGGTCGGCGACGAGGGCCGGCTGCCGGGCTCGGCTCGGCACAGGTTCGGGACACGGCCACCCACTTCCGGTTGCCTCGGAACGTATCGCCACATGTCGCCGGGTATCGGCTGGTCGTGAACATACCGTTGGTGATCGGATACCGCCCGGGCATGGAGGTGCCTCCTGCCGGAGCCAAGTCGACCGGGGGACGGTGGGCGCTCGTGGTGATCGAAACGTGACCGGATACGCTGACTTGAGTGATGGCAGCGACACATCGACAAACCGTGTCATCGACCGAATGATCGACCGAGTTTCGCCATGTGATCGTCAGCAGACAGGAGAACCTCTCGTGACCGTCGTCGGGCCGTTCGGGCTGAGCGTGCGGGACCAGGCTCTCGAAGCCGATGTCCAGGCCGGATTGGCGGCTGTCGAGGAGGGTTTGCTCGAAGCCACCAAGAGCGAGGTCCCCTTCATCACGGAAGCCGCCCAGCACCTCGTGCGGGCCGGCGGGAAGCGGTTCCGGCCGCTCCTCGTGACGCTCGCCGCGCAGTTCGGCGATCCCTACGCGCCGGGTGTCGTGCCCTCGGCGGTGGTCGTCGAGCTCACCCACCTCGCCACGCTGTACCACGACGACGTGATGGACGAGGCGGACGTGCGGCGCGGGGTGCCGAGCGCCAACACCCGCTGGGACAACTCGGTCGCCGTCCTGACCGGCGACTTCCTCTTCGCCCGTGCCTCCTACATCCTGGCCGACCTCGGGCCCGAGGCGGTCCGCATCCAGGCCGAGGCCTTCGAACGGCTGGTCACCGGCCAGATCCTGGAGACCGCGGGGCCGCGCGACGGGCGCGACCCGGTCGATCACTACCTCGACGTCCTGGGCGGCAAGACCGGTTCGCTGGTCGCCGTCGCCTGCCGGTTCGGCGCGATGATGTCGGGCGCCGACGAGACGGTCGTCGACGTGCTCACCCAGTACGGGGAGCGTCTCGGTGTCGCCTTCCAGCTCGCGGACGACGTGCTGGACATCGCGTCCGACTCGCACGAGTCCGGCAAGACGCCCGGCACGGACCTGCGCGAGGGCATCCCCACGCTGCCGGTGCTCCGGCTGCGTGAGCGCGCGGAGCGGCTCGGGCTCGCGGACGACATCGCGCTGTGCGAGCTGCTCGACTCCGACCTCACCGACGACGCCCGGCACGCCGAGGCGCTGGCCCGGCTGCGGTCCCACCCGGCCCTGGAGCAGGCGCGGCGGGACACCGTGCGGTACGCGGAGGAGGCGCGTGCGGCGCTGGCTCCGTTGCCGGAGTGTGATGCCAAGGCGGCGCTCGTGGAGCTGGTGGACGCGGTGGTGCACCGGGCCGGCTGACCTGGTCCTCCGGGCCCGGTCCACGTCCTGGCCCCGGCCCACGCCCCGGCCCTGGTTCGCGCCTCTGCCCCGGTCCACGCCCGGCTCGTGGTCTCTGGTCTCGGGCCGGCTCTCCGTGCCCTCTGATCGGCCTGGACGGCCTCGTCCTCAAGCGCCGGACGGGCGAGCCGTCGTGTCCGGTCCCAGGGGGTTTCGGCGTGTTCGGGGCTCACCCGGGAGTGTGACGTGTGTCACTGAGTTGGAATGAGTCCAGGGTCAGATCAGGTCCGTACTCATGCCCAGAAGCTGACGCAGGGGGCGTCGGCTGAAGTACGGGGAGAAAACAGAATCATGGGATCGAACGCCACGATCAGTACGCGTCGCAAGGGTCTGATCCTGACCGGTGTCGCGGTCGCCGCCGCGGCCGGTGTCGCCGCCGCCGTCATCCCGGCGGTCGCCGACAGCGGCAGTCACCGTGAAGGCCACGGCACGAGCCACTCCGCGCACGACGACCGGACCATCGTCACGCAGAGCGGCGTCATGGGAGGCGGCGGCGGGACCATCCTCGCCACCAGCCTGCGCGGCGCCAACGAGGTGCCCGTCCAGGGCGGCCCCGCCGTCGGCGACAAGGACGGCGCGGCACTGGAGTTCATCAAGGTCAAGGGCAACAAGGTGTCCGTCGCCGTGACCTGGCGCGGCACCGGCAGGCCGACCCTGCTCCACATCCACCAGGGGGCCAAGGGCGCCAACGGCGGCGTCAAGGTCGACTTCACCGGGCTGCTCGGCAGGATCAGGCACCACAGCGTCGTCGGCACCGTCGAGGTCGAGGACGCGGCCCTGCTCGACGCGCTGAAGACCGACCCCGGTTCCTTCTACGCCAATCTGCACACCGCCGAGTTCCCCGGCGGTGCCGTGCGCGGCCAGCTCCACAAGGTCACCGGCACCTTCGACTTCCACAACGCCCTGGGCAACTTCCAGGCCTCGGTCGTCCGGGGCAGGCAGATCTACGAGTGCAAGACCGCCGAGGACGGCGGCCGGGCCTTCGTCCAGCGCGACGTCTCGGCCCGGCTCGGCGGCCACATCGCCCACTCGTTCGTGAAGCCCGGCTCCGGGACGCCGCAGTGGGTCGCGCCCGACGGCAGTGCCGTCACCGGCGCACTGATCTCCAAGACCCCGAACGGCGACAAGAACATCCCCGAGCTGGACCTCAAGGCCACTGGTTCCGGCAAGCACCACGGTCTGCTGGCCGGAACGCAGGAGATCCTCCGCCTCAACACCGTGGGCGGCGTCGCCCCCGCCGGGTCCTGCACACCGGGCACCGTGGTGGGCGTGCCCTACCAGGCGGACTACGTGTTCGTGCAGCGCTGACCCCGCAGGCGGCCGCGCCCGGCCCGGTGCCGGGCGCGGCGGCCCGTCGGCCCGGACGGTGTCTCCCCCGACCCCTACGGGTCGGGGGAGACACCGCCTCCCCGCGTCATACCGCAGGAGTACGCGGAGTTGAGTCCGGGGTCTGACGCTTCCCTCCGGCCGATTTGGTCAGATGGATAACACCACTCCTCACCGGTTCGGGTGAGAATGGCGGCTTAGGAGTGGAGAAGGGCACGACGGTAGGGCCGCCGCCGACGACGGAGGTAAGGCACACATGGCACCGTACGAATCCGACGACAGCACGAAGGCCGACGAGGCCGAGGACGTGCGCTCCGGGCGGCGCAAGGCCGCCAGGTATGTCGTCCCGGTCGCGGTGGTGGGGGTGGCGGCGGCGACCATCGGGCTGGTCCCGGCACTCGCCGACTCCGGAGACCCCGACCTGCCGAAGGTCACCGCGCAGCAGCTCATCGAGAAGATCGCCACGTCCGACGTCCAACAGCTGTCCGGCACGGTCAAGATCAGCACCGATCTCGGGCTGCCCGACCTGGGCGGCCTGGCCGGCGGCTTCGCCTCCGGCGCCGCCGAGGGCGACGGCGGCTCCTCCGCCGACCCGCAGTCCAAGCTCCTCGAACTGGCCTCCGGCACGCACACGCTGCGCGTCGCCGCCGACGGCCCGGACAAGGGCAGGATCTCCCTGCTGGACAGCGCGGCCGAGTACAGCGTCGTCCACAACGGCGACGACGTATGGGCGTACGACAGCAAGTCGAACGAGGCCTACCACGCGACCGCGCCCCGGTCCGAGGAGAAGAAGGGCAAGGCGCCCGAGGGCGTCCCGGCCACGCCCAAGGACTTCGCCGAGGAAGCGCTCAAGGCGGTCGACGACACGACCTCCGTGACCGTCGACGGCACCGCCCAGATCGCGGGCCGGGACGCGTACCGGCTGGTCATCAAGCCGAAGCAGTCCGGCTCCACGGTCGGTGCGATCAGCATCGGGGTGGACGCGAAGACGGGCCTGCCGCTGAAGTTCACGCTGACGCCGGCGAGCGGCGGCGCGGCAGTGGTCGACGCGGGCTTCACCAAGGTCGACTTCTCGGAGCCGGCCGCGTCGACGTTCGACTTCACCCCACCGAAGGGCGCGAAGGTCACCGAGGCCGACGAGTCGAAGGCATCGGAGCACTCCCGGAAGTCCGGCGAGGACTTCGGCATGGGGCTCGGTGAGGGGCTCGGCGGTCTGAAGACCATCGGCAAGGGCTGGAACTCGATCGCCGAGTTCGACACGGGCGGCCAGGGCATGCCGTCGGGCTCGTCCGGCAACAGCGACGTCGACGGGTTCCTGAACTCCCTCGGCGACCAGGTCTCCGGCAAGTTCGGCTCGGGTACGGTCTTCTCGACCCGCCTGGTCAACGCGCTGATCACGGACGACGGCAAGGTGTACGCCGGTGCCGTCACCAAGGACGCCCTGGTGAAGGCGGCCGACGCCGCCCACTGAGTCCCCCGCAGCCGAACGAACCGAGGGAGCCCATGGAGGAGCTGTCCGCCGCCGAGTCCGACCGGACGGACGACACGGGTGGCGCGGGCGCCGT
This sequence comes from Streptomyces sp. NPDC025784, assembly GCF_055558435.1. Classification (NCBI taxonomy): domain Bacteria; kingdom Bacillati; phylum Actinomycetota; class Actinomycetes; order Kitasatosporales; family Streptomycetaceae; genus Streptomyces; species Streptomyces sp. NPDC025784. The sequence goes on along the minus strand of NZ_JBVHMN010000021.1, from coordinate 29,434 downwards.
GCCCGCCGAGGACGCGGTGATCGCCACCCGCGCCCTCACCAAGCGCTACCGCGGCGGACAGCTCGCCGTCGACGGCCTGGACCTGACGGTCCCGGCGGGCAGCGTCTTCGGCTTCCTCGGGCCCAACGGCTCCGGCAAGACCACCACCATCCGCATGCTGATGGGCCTGATCGAGCCGACCTCGGGCACGGCGCGCCTCCTGGGGCGGCCCATGCCCCGTGCCGCACGCGCCGTGCTCCCCCAGGTCGGGGCCCTCATCGAGGGCCCCGCGCTGTACGGCTTCCTCTCGGGGCGCGACAACCTGATGCGGTACGACGCCGCCGACCCGACGGCCGACCCGCGCACCCGGCGCACCCGTGTCGCGGACGCCCTCGACCGGGTCGGCCTCGCCGCGGCGGCGGGCAAGAAGGCCAAGGCGTACTCGCTGGGCATGAAACAGCGGCTCGGGCTCGCCGCGGCGCTGCTCCAGCCGCGCCGCCTGCTCGTCCTGGACGAGCCGACCAACGGCCTGGATCCGCAGGGCATGCGGGAGATCCGGGCCCTCGTGCGTGAGCTGGCCTCCGACGGCACGACCGTCTTCCTGTCCTCACACCTGCTCGACGAGATCGAGCAGGTGTGCACGCATGCCGCCGTGATGGCGCAGGGACGGCTGGTCGTCCAGGGCGCGGTGGCCGACCTCGCCGCCGGTGCGCGGGGCCGGCTGGTGGTGACCACGCCGGACCCGGGTGACGCGGCGCGCGTGCTGAAGGAACAGGGAGTGGCGGATCTCGTGGTGACCGAGACGGGGGTGACGGCCGAGCCCCCGGACCGAGAACTCGCCGAGCTCAATGCGGCGTTGGTGACGGCCGGCGTACGGGTCCGAGGTTTCGGGGTGGAACGGGCCTCCCTGGAGGACGCGTTCGTGGCACTGACGGGGGAGGGGTTCGATGTCGCGGGCTGAGGCGGTGCCGGCGCCGGACACGCGGCCGGACCCGGCCGGGGCCGTGGTGGACCCGGCCGGGGTGACGCGGTCCCCCGGTCTGCTGTGGACGTTCGGGCTGTTCCGCAGCGAGCTGGTCACCACCTTCCGGCGGTGGCGGACGATCGCCCTGCTGGGCGTGCTCGCGGCCGTGCCGATCCTGGTCGGGGTGGCCATCAGGATCGAGACGAGCGACGGCTCGGCGGCGGGCGGCGGCGGTGAGGGTCCCGCGTTCATCTCGCAGGTCACCAACAACGGTCTGTTCCTGGTGTTCACCGCGCTGGCCGCGACGCTCCCGTTCTTCCTGCCGATGGCGATCGGCGTCATCGCGGGTGACGCGATCGCGGGCGAGGCGAACGCGGGGACGCTGCGCTATCTCCTGGTCGCCCCGGCGGGCCGCACCCGGCTGCTGCTCACCAAGTACGCGACCACGATGACGTTCTGTCTGGTCGCCACGCTCGTCGTGGCGGTCTCGGCGCTCACGGTGGGCGCGCTGCTGTTCCCGCTGGGAGACCTGACGACGATCTCCGGGACCCGGATCAGCTTCGCCGAAGGCCTCGGCCGTGCGCTGCTCATCGCCCTGGTCGTCGCCGCCTCCCTGGTCGGGGTCGCGGCGCTCGGCCTGTTCGTCTCGACGCTGACGAACAGCGGCATCGCGGCCATGGCGACGACGGTCGGCCTCCTCATCACCGTCCAGATCCTCGACCAGATCCCCCAGCTCCACGCGCTCCAGCCGTACTTCTTCTCGCACTACTGGCTGTCCTTCGCGGACCTCATGCGTGAACCGGTGTACTGGGACGATCTGGTCCGCAACCTGGGCCTCCAGGGCCTGTACGCCGCCGTGTTCGGGTCGGCGGCGTGGGCGCGGTTCGCGGCGAAGGACATCACCGTCTAGACCGACGTCGCAGTCCCGACGGAGGCCACCGTCCGCAAGGGCGCCACCGTGCGGGAGGCCGGCGTGCGGGGGCCGGGCGCGCGGCGGCGGTCAGACGGTGGCCGACTCGTAGGGGAAGCGGGCGAGCGGCGGCTCCTGCGCGAAGAACGTCTTCGCGCGCGCCAGTGCCTCGGCGTCCTCCAGCACGTCGCCGCGCCGGCTGCCGTTGCCGAGCAGGACCCCTCCGAAGCGCATCCTCATGTACGCGGCGGAGTGGTTGAGGGTGCCGACCAGCGGGTCGGCGACCTCCTGCTCCTCGTGGGCCAGCGCGGTGACGCCCCAGAGGGTGCGCCCCGCCATCGTCGCCTTGAAGTCGATGCCGGGGGTGCGCAGCCAGCCCGACCAGTAGTCCAGGTAGCGCTTGGTGAGGCCGGACACCGAGTACCAGTACAGCGGCGAGGCGATCACGATGTCGGTGGCCGCGAGGGTGGCGTCGAGCAGCAGTGCGACGTCGCTTCCGGCGGGCGGGAGAAGATGGTCGCTGTCGCGCCGCAGGTCCGTGAAGTCGGGCAGCGGATGCTCGGCGAGGCTCAGCCAGCGCTGCTCGACGTCGCCGGGCAGCTGCTCGGCGGCCCTGCGCGCGAGCAGCTCGGTGTTGCCGTCGCTACGGCTGCTGCCGAGCAGGAACAGGAAACGGCGGGTCATGGGTCCCCCTGGGGTACGCGCGATGGAGCTACTGCAAGCGACTACATGCGTGGACAATATATGCATACGCATGCAGTCGTCCAGGGGTCCGCGGGTCCACGACCCACGGGGCACGGCTCCGAAGGGCGCGCCACCGCCCCGCGCGTCACGGCCCCGATGGGTGTCACCGCCTCGAAGGGCGCCGCCTCCCCACGCGTCACCGCCCCGGCGCGCCGCCTCCCCCGCCCGGCTGAGGAGGGCGCTGGACGCGCGGTGGCTGCCCGGGCGACGCCGGGCCGGGTGCCGGGCCCGGCACCGGACCGCCCGGAGCGGCCGAACCCCGGCCGGACTGGCGCCGTGCGGCGCCCGCGACGGGGTTGGCGGGGGTGGCGGACGGGGTGTCCGCGACAGAGTTGGCGGGGGTGACGGACGGGGTGCCCTCGGACGCGGCCGTGGTCGAGGAGGGGCCGGCCGAAGGGCCGGAGACAGGCGTCGTCCCCGCTGCCGCGGCCGGCCGCTGCCAGCTCTCCGGTACCGCCGCGTGGCGTTCCACCGTCCCCTGCTGCCGTGCCTGCGCCAGGCGGACGGACTGCTGGGCCGTCGGCGCGAAACCGGGGGCCGCGTTGCCGCTCTGGGACGGGACCTGCCGGGCGGCCATGGCGCCCAGCGCGGCCTGGGTGTCGCGCGGGAAGACGTCACGGGGCAGCGCCTGGGAGGCGGCGCCGGTCACCTCGACGCGGCGCTGCCGCCCGCCGGACTCGAAGGTCATGCCGTAGCCGAGGTACTGCCGGTCGTGGTCGAACATCAGGTCGCCGCGCACCTGTCCGCCCGCCGCACGGGTCTGCTCGCCCAGGTCCCGGAGTGCCTCCGGGACCGGTGCGGTGCGCCCGAGGCTGGCGACGTACGCGTCGGCCTCCACGTGTCCCTCCCGGAACCGGGGCTTCCCGTCGGGCCCGGTGTGCATCTGCACGGCGCCGACCCGGTTGTCGGGGTGGATGTCGATGGTGAGCCGGCCGTCGCCGCCGTACTCGGCGACGAAACGCTCGCGCATGGCGGTGAACTGGACCTGGTTCTCCAGCGCGGGCGGCAGGTTCGGCCCGTAGATGGTGACGCGGGCCTGCGGGTCGGCCTCCAGGATGATCTCGGCGTCGGCCACGCCCGTGCCGCCCGCGCCCGCGACCAGCCACGTCTTCGGCGCATCCGCGGCGCTCACGTCGAAGCGGTTCTCCGCGATCTCGTCGCCGAGGAAGACCCGCCCGGGGGCCGCCGCCCTGGCCTGCTCCCACTGCGCGGTGGCGTCCAGCGTCCGGAGCGCGGACCGGGCCCCGTCGTCGGCCCGCAGGGTGTCCAGCACCCCTTCCTCGCGCAGGACCTGGAGCGTCTGCCGTGCGTCGGGCGCCCCGGCGAGACGTTCGTGGACCGGTGAGTCGGCGGGCAGCTGTCCGCGTACGGCGCCGATCGCCTCGGGCAGGTTCACCACGTCACGACGGTCGACGCCCGGCACCATCTCGGGCGGCAGACCGGTGGCGACCGTCGGCACGCCCTCGACCTGCACATAGACGTCCGGTGAGCCGTCGTTGGGCCTGATGTGCGCGTACAGACGGCCGTCCTGTGCGGGCAGCAGCCGCGCGGTCCCGTCGACGACCGGCCCGCGCACGGCCAGCTCGTCCTCCCACAGGCGCACGGCGTCCCGCGGCACCCGCCCGGTCGGGTCGACGAACTGGTGGGCGTCGCCCAGCCCGGTCGCCCGCATGTCCCGGACCTGGTCGGCGGACTGCACGATGCCCTGGCCCGGGTCCAGGTGCCAGCGGCCCCGCGCGTCGACGAGCAGGGCGTCCGGATCACGGCCGACGAGGCCGGCGCCGCCGCCGATCATCACCGGCCGGGTGGGCCACTCGCCGCTCGCCGCCGCCTCGGCGCGCAGCTCGTCCAGGGTGGCGGCGCTCGCCCGGGTGCGCCGGTCGGCCGCCTCGGCCGCGGCCGCGGCGAGTTCCTCGCGGGGGACGGGGGTGCCGTCGGGGCGCATGCCCGGCATCGGCGGCCCGTTGCCGAGCGGCAGCGTGTACGCGGCGCGGGCCCGGAACGCCTGGAGGTCCGCCGCGTCCTGACCGGACAACTGCTCGGCGGGCAAGGCGAGAGGCGACACCGCCCGCCAGGCCCGGGGCGTCAGATGGGGTTCGATCGAGTTCAGGCGCAGGTCCGCGGCCTGGAGCTCACGGTCGAACTGCTCGGATCCGGCAGGGGCCTGCGGGCGGAGCCCGGTGTGATCGATGAGGGCCGACAACTCCGCGCGTGCCTCGGCGCGTTGAGCGGTGTCGAGCGTCGCGTCCGTCATCCGTGCGGCGAGGTGGTTCAGCTCGCCGACCCGGCCGAGGTCCTCCTCGGTCAGCCGGAAACCCTCCTCGGCGGCGGTGAGCCGGCCGCGCGTCAGCAGCACCTCCCGAGGCGGCGCCACCCCGGCGACCGCTGGGTCGCCGGCCGCCGCCCGCACCGCCCGCTCGCGCACCGCGAGCATCTCGCCGAGCTCGTGGCTCAGGGCCCTGCCCACCTGCTGCGGGTCCATCCGGTCGGAGAGCTGCACGAAGTGGTGGTCCGAGGTGGTGTTGACATGCATGCGGGCGACCGTGCCGGCCGGCAGCGGCACCGCGTCCACGCGCAGCGTGAACTCCTTGCCCCGGTGGTCGGTGAGCACGAAGTGGGGGTCACCGGTGTCGTCGCCGCGCAGCTCCACGGAGCGCAACTGCTCGGCGTACAGGCTCTGTACGACCATCGGCAGCACGGCCCGCGCCTGCGCGACGACGGCTACCTGCCGGCCCGGTTCCGGGGCCGTGCCGGTGCCGCCGGTGAAACGGCTGCCCGCCACCTCGGTCGCCGTGATGACGGTGATCTCCCCGGGAACGGGCCCCGTGCCCTGCGCCGCACCGTCCGTCCCCGGCCGCGCGCTCCCCGCCCTGTCGTCGTACGGTTCCTGCTCCACCGGCACTTCCCCCTCGGTTGCCTCGTGGCACGTAGGATTTTGGCATGCTGATCGCTCGTTCGACTCAAGAAGCGCACCTCTACATGGACCTGCACGCCTGCGCGTGCGGAGCGAGGGACTTCGAGCGCGAGCACCGTCTCGAAGAGCGTGACGGCGCGTTGGTCGCCGTGTACGAGGGCGTGTGTCCGCAGTGCGGCCGCACCCGCTCGTTCGCGTTCGTCATGTCCGACGAACTGCCGCCCGCACCACCGGCGTTCGGCGGCGCGGAGCCGTCCCGGATCATCGACCCCGGCGAGTTCCTGTGGGTCTCGGACCAGGTCGGCACGGACTCGGGGCTGCGGCTGCTGAACGTGCCGCCCGCCGAACAGCGCGACCACCGCGCGAGCTTCGCGTACGCACTCGCGGCGCTCGACGAGGTCCTCAAGTTCCTTCCGGAGGGCGCCGACGAGGTTCCCGCGGAGCGCTTCACCTCCGACCTCGGCCGTGAGCTGTACCGCAAGGACGCGACCCGCTTCAGCCGGGCCAGGCTGCTGGACAACCGGGCGCGCAAGCAGCGCATCCTCGCGGGCGTCGACCGGTTCAGCCCGCCGGCGGGCGCATAGCCGTTCATGGCGTCCGCGGGGGCCGGGGCGCAGGCGTCCTGGCCGTGACCGCCGGGCCCGCGGGCGCCGCCGGCGGCCCGCCCGTGGCCGTACCGGAGCCCGAGCGCAGCCGGCCCGCGGCGGCGACACGCAGGACGGCGTCGCCCTCCCGGAAGGCGGGGGCGGCACCCGCCCCGAATCCCGCCCGTGCCGTGCGGTCCACCGGTGCGCCGGGCCCGCCCGGGAAATCCCCCCGTTCCGAAGTGATCAAGCCGGTCGCCAGCCCGGACGCCACCAGTTTCTCGGCGTTCTCGCGGCCGACGGAGAAGCCGCGCCCCGAGGTGCTCCGCGCATAGAGGTCCTTGATCATGTCCTCGGGGGCCATACGTCCTCCGTACCGGTCACGGCCCGCGTCGAAGCCGGCGCGGCCGCGCTGCCAGCGGCTCGCGTTCTGGGCGAGGCACTGCTCGACCGGCACCTCCACGGACAGCAGGACCCGCCTGTCGTAGCCGCCGGCACGCAGGTCGCCGAGGAGCTTCTCGTTCCACCGCTGGTCGCGCAGCGTCGCGTCGTAGAGCAGGTTGTGGCCCTCGGCGCGCGCCCACTGCTCGAAGACGCCCTGGAGGAACGCCGACTCGCGGTGCGTGAGCGAGGCCGTCTCCGACGGGGACAGCAGGCGACCGCCGGGCAACGCGCGTGCGTGGTCGGGCAGACGAGGGGTGCCGCCGTGCTCGGACAGCGCCACCTTGAACTCGTCCGGGTCCAGCACCACGTAGTCGCGCACGTCGATGCCGTGCACCCGGGCCAGCGCCCGGCCCAGCTCGTCGTCACGTCCCTGCCACTCGGCGAGGCCGCGCAGCGCGCCGCCCTTGCCCGCGCCGGGCGCCCCGGCGGTGAGCAGCGCCGCGTGGCCGTCGCGCGGCAGTCCCGCGCAGCGGGCCTTGAAGTCCTCCAGGACGGCCTCGTGCAGGCGCTCGCGGTCCGGCGTCCACAGCGCGCCGTGCCGGAACCGGCTGTACGTGTCACCGTCCCCCGGCGCCAGATCGCCGCCGGCCGACATCCGGGTCTGCAACACCCGGTACAGCGTGCGGTATTCAGGTGCGAGCCCCGCCTCCGGCCCGTCGTGCGGGGTCATGGCCGCCGTTCGGCCCCGCCGCCCGCCCCGCCGTCGGCGCGGAGGTCGATGCGGCGCTGGATCTCCGCCACGTCCTCGCGGGTCAGCTGCCCGAGCAGCCGCGCGGCGGAGACCACGGACAGGGTGTTGTCCTGGTGGGTGGGTTCGGGATGCCCTTCGTCGAGCCCCTCCTCGGGCTCGAAAGGCCAGGCGGCGACGGTCGCGATCATCTCCTCGCGCCCGACGAACCCGGCGGAGTAGAGGCCGAGATAGGCGCGCAGGGAGGGGGCCGGACCGGCCCCCGGGGTCGCGCCGTCGGGGGCGCCGTGTGCGGGAGTCTCGTTCATCGGTGGGCTTGTCCTCGTCTGTTTCTGATCTGGGGGCCGGCCGGGGTGCTGTCCGTGGTCGACGCGGTGGCGGCGTGCGGTGCCGCCGCGTCCCGTCCGCCGTCGAAGACGGGTACGAGGGCGGGCCGGTGCCGCTCGGCCCTCCGTGCGACGTCCAGCAGCAGCGGTTCGCAGTCGTGCGCGGCGACCAGTTGGAGTCCGGCCGGGCAGCCGCCCGGGCCGAGACCCGCGGGGACACTCGCCGCGGGATGTCCGCTCAGGTTGAACGCCCAGGTGAGAGCGGTCGAGTAACGGTCGCCGGGGCCTTCGTGGCCGTGCGGCGGGTTCGGTGTGGCCGGTGTCAGCAGCAGCGGGACCTCGCCGAACAGCTCCGCGAGACGCCCGTCGTTGGCCGCCCGCACGGTCCGGGCCCATGAGACGTCGCCGCCCGGCGTCCGCAGGGCCAGCCAGGCGGGCCCGGGGTCCGTGAGGGTCACCTCGCGCTCCACCAGGCGGACGATCCCGGCCGCGGCGAGCCGCTGCACCTCCGCGAACGCGCGGGCGGCGATGGCGGGATCGGTGTCGGCGAACCCGAGGCCGGCGGACCAGACGGCGCGGACCGGCTGCACGGAGGCGCCGGGCGGTACGGAGGCGCCGGGCGGTGCGGAAGGGGGGTGCTGCGGGGAAGGGCGCTGCTGTGCGGAGGAGGACGGCGGCCCGGCGGGGGTCCTCCCGTCCGGGCCGGAGGCCACGACGCGCCAGTACGCGGCGGCGTCCGAGGCGCTGCGCGTGAGGACTCCGGCCGCCGTCAGCCCGGTGCGGTCGGCCGACGGCAGACGGCCGGTCGTGGTCTTCAGACCGAGGACACCGCACCACGCCGCGGGAATCCGCACCGAGCCCGCGCCGTCGCTGCCGGTCGCCAGGGGGACCAGCCCGGCCGCCACCGCCGCCGCGGAGCCGGCCGAGGAACCGCCCGGTGTCCGGTCGGCCCGCCACGGATTGACGGTCCGGCCGTGCGCCCCGAGGCCCCATGTCTGCCAGGGCGTGCCCGGGCCCGGCACCGACGTGGCGCCGACGGGCACACAGCCGGCCGCGACCAGGGCGCCTGCCGCGCGCCGTCCGTGCCGGCCCTTGACGCCGATCGGAACGCCCGCGAGGGGCAGCCACTCGCCCGCGGCGATCCGCGCGTCCACCTCGGCGGCCCGCCCGAGGGCCTCCTCGGCCCACACCTCCGCGAACGCCGAGAGGCCGGGGTCCACCCGCGCGATCCGCGTCAGCGCGGCGGCGACCGCGTCGACCGCGCTCATGGTGCGCGCCCGGACGGCCGCGGCGGTGTCCTCGGCCGACAGCCACCGCAGGGCGTCCGGTTCCGGGGCCCGCGCCGGGGCCGGGTCCATTTCCGCTTCGGGTCTCATGGCGTCGGCCGAGGCTCCTTCGGTACGGCGGGCAGGATGCGTGCGGGGCACGCGCGGGATGCGTGAGATGCGCGCGCCGCCGGTGCGGGACGGTGTGCGGCGCGTGCGCGGGGCAGGGCCGGGACGAGTCTCGTACGGTCTCGTCCCGGCCGGTGTCCCGCGGCTGGCGCGGCGTGGTTCAGCGGCCGGGTCCCGGGGCCGGTGGCCGCGGCTGCTGGGGGAGCTGCGGCCGGACCGGTGCGGACGGGCCGCCGCCGGCGGAGGGCCCGCCCGCCGTGTTCGTGCCGCCCCCGCTCCCGGCCCCGCCGGCGCCGCGCAGCTTCGCGGCCTGGGCCACGGGGTTGCCCGGAGCCGTGGGCGCCCCCTGAGCGGCAGATCCCGTCGGGGTCGCGGGTCCTGTCTGGGTCGTAGATCCCGCCTGGTTCGCAGATCCCGCCTGGTTCGTCGGGCCGGTCCGGTTCGCGGGTCCCGTCTGCTTCGCTGATGTCGTCCGGCTCTCCGGAGAACCTTGAGCCGCCGAGGTGGCCTGTCCGGCGGCGCTTCCCTGCCCGGCGGTGGACCCGCGTCCGGCGGCGGCCGCCACCGAGGCCGCGGGCGCCGCCGACGCGCCCTGCGCCATCTGCTCCTTGGTCAGGTACGGACGCGGCTCGACCTTCCAGGACGGGGCGGCCGGGTCGACCTCCCTGCGTACCACCCGCTCCATCAAGGTGGCCATCTCGACGGGCCCGATGCCGCCGGGTACGGGCGTGAGGTGCTGCGGGATGCCGTACGCCGCCCTCTGGACGTCGCCGCGCACACTGCCGTCCGGCTGCGGCACGAAACCGGAGTCGACGACGAGCCGGTGGTGCGGCCGCAGATGGTCGGGTCCCAGGATCCCGGGGTTGCCGGTCACCGAGACGACGATGTCGGCGTCGCGCACCCGCCGCAGGTCGTCCCCGGCGTCGAGCTCCATCAGCCGGTGGCCCTGTTCCCGCAGCGTGTGCACCACACCCTGTCCGACGAAGCCCTTGCTGCCCACCACTGCGATCGTCGGGTCGTCCTGCGCGAAGGGCTGCACCACACGGCAGATGCCCTCCGCCGTCGCGCACGCCGCGTACTGGGAGCGGCCCTTGAGCAGTGCGTCGATGTCCTTGGCCGGGTCCATCCGCTCGACGAGCGGACGCAGATGGGCGGGCGGCGGGAACTGGACGATGATCGCGCGGGTCGCGGGATCCTGGTTGGCGCGGTCGAGGGTCTCGGCGAACTGCGCACGCGTGGTGCCCGGCGGCATCACGATGTGGTCCGCCTTGAAGCCGAGGTGCTCGAAGCTCTTCACCTTCTGCTCGGCGGAGACCCTGGAGGCCTCCAGGCGCACCCGCCAGTCCTGCGGATCGTCGGCGGCGGGCTCGAAGCGGATGATCGCCACCCGTTGTCCCGTGGGCTCCACGGCGTCACGGTAGGGCCGGTAGAGCTCCTTGGCCTGACGCAGGACGTCCCGGCCCGACACATGCTCGGTCATCGGCGCCTCATCCCGCCCGCTCGATCCGCGCGAGCACCTGGGCGACGGGGTCGAGCCCGCGGCCCAGCAGCTCCTCCACCCGGCCGGCCGACAGCGGCTCGTCGCCGGACAGGTCGTCGCGGTGCCCCGCCGGCCCGGGGGTCACGGTGACCCGGGTGAAGGTCTCGGGGCCCGTCGGGTCGTGGTAGGAGAAGGACCCGAAGTGGGCGATCCAGTCGACCTGTTCGAGCTGCGGTCCGAAGGCGCGGCGCAGCACGGGCAGCGCGGCGTCGGCGACCGAGCCGAAGTCGTCGGTGATGCCGCGGTCGTCGGGGTTGCTCGCCAGCTCCGACACGACGGCCACCGCCCGGCGTCCGTCGCCGGAGCGGACGGCGCGCACCAGGGTGTGCGCGTGTCCCGCCCGGTGGTGCCGCCAGTCGACGACGTCCTCGAAGTACGGGGTGTGCGGGTGGTTCATGTGTGCTTCTCCTCGACGAGGTTCGAACGGCGGGGACGGCCCGTCCGTGACGGCAGTCCCCGCCGGCCGGCGGTGGCCGGGCGGCCGGTCGGGTCCGTGCGGCGGGGCGCCCCGGCATCGGCGGACGGCCGGCAGGCGTGTGCCACAGGATCCGTCCGGTCCGGTCCGCGTCGCGTCCGGGCGGTCCTCGGCCCTTCGCGGTCCGGACCCCGGCGGTGATCTTCCGGCCGTCGGTTCAGTGTAGGGACGCGGCCGCTCCCGCGACCTGGCCGCCGGGGCCGGTTCACAGGCCCGGATGCTTGTCGTACGGCTCGGCGAACGGTGCGGTCTTCGCGCGGTGGCTGCCCTCCTTGCAGCCCGCGAACGGACCTGCGGGTGACCGGAGTTCGGCGAGCACGGGCCCGAGATGGTCGCGGTGCCAGACCGCCGGTCCGGACGCGCCCGCGGCCGGGTCGGTGTGCTCCTGCCAGGCCAGCCACAGGCCGTGCAGCCGGGCCACCGCCTCCAGGTGCTCCCACCAGCGCGGGCACCAGGGCTGCTGCGAGGTGACCTCGCGGCCGTACACGGGCAGCAGCAGGTCCGAGACCCAGACGGAGAGCCCGGTCATCTCGTCGGCGTACTCCTGGCCGTCGAGGTAGAGGATGAACGGCGGGGCGGACTGTGCTTCGGCGGTCGTCATCGGGTCGTGATCCCTTCGGCGGCGCGGGCGGTGATGGCTTTGACCTCGGCCTGTGCCGCGGTCGCGATGCGGTCGGCGCCGGGTTCGGCGTACCAGGGCCGCAGCCTGACCAGCGCCGGCTTGACGCCGGTGGCCAGGAGCAGCGCGGTGCCCTTGGGCAGGGCTCGGATGCGGTCGGCGGGCAGGATGCGCTCCAGCCGGTACGACGTCGAACGGGACCGTCCCTCCTTGCCCTTGGACCAGCTGACCGTCGACACGTCGTGCTCGCCGACGAGCCGGGAGACCTTCTCCACGAAGTCGGCGTCGTCCAGACCGGCGCCGAGGAGCTTGATGGTGGCGGCCGACCAGAGCGCGTCCATGCCGGCCTCGCCCCACACCCGCGCGCCCTGCCGGTAACTCTGCAGCAGCGTCACGATGTTGATGCCGCGCGAACCGAAGTGCGAGTACAGGTCGGGCAGATCGGAGATCCGGCACACGTTGGCGGCCTCGTCGAGCACCGCCGTCATCGGCGGCTCCAGCCGCCCGCCCATGCGTTCCGCCGCCACGACCCCCGCGCGCAGCACCGAGTCCGCCGCCGCGGCGATGACACCGGCCGCCGAACCGCCGCCGTCCTTGGACAGCAGGTAGAGCGTGTCGTTCGACAGCACGTGCCGGTCCGGCAGGAACTGCGGCAGGTCCGGGTCCGGCGTCACCCATGCGGCGATCGCCGGGTCGAGCAGACACGCCACGCACTGCCGGGCCGTCTCGTAGATGCCGTCCCGGGTCTCCACGGCGCCCTGCATGGTGCCCTGGAGCTGGTCCGCGAGGGCCGCCATGCCGGCGTCGCGCAGCAGGTCGACGGGCGTCCGGTCGGCCGGGTCCGCCAGCCAGGCCAGTACCTCGCCGATCTGCCGGCCGCCGCGCTGGGCCGCGTGGAAGAGGGCGGTGAGGGTGTTCTGGGCCGCCGAGATCCAGAAGTCGCGGCGGGTCGCGTCGTCGTTGACCGCGCCCACGAAGTGCCCGGCCAGGCGACGGGCGCCCTCGATCGTCGACGCGTCGGCGAGCATGTCCCACCACAGGGTGCGCGGCGAGTGCGCGATGCCCTGCGGGTCGAACGTCCACACCCGGCCGACGCGTTCGCGCTCGGCACGCGTCACGCTGTAGACGTCCGCCTTGTTCGACGTCAGCAGCACGCTGCCGCGGGCCCGCAGCACGCGCGGCACCGCGATGCCCGTGGACTTGCCCGCACGCGGGGCCATGAGGTCCAGCTCCACGTCCTCGTAGCTGGAGCGGAGTTCGGGGCCACTGGGCTCCAGGTTGCCGAGCAGGTTCCCCGTGTCGTCCGCGGTGATCTTCCCCTGCTTCGCCAGCGCCGGGCGGAGCTCACGGGCCCGCCGCTCGGCGCCCTTGGGCAGGAGACCGGCCAGTTCCTTGCGGCCCGCGAGCCCGCTGGGCCCGGCCGTCCGGCCCCGCACCAGCAGGACGAGGACGACCACGACGGCGACGACCGCGCCGAAGACGGTCGCCATGCCCGCGGCGACCGCGCCGGCCGACGCCGTCGGCCACACCGCGGCCGGGCCGTCCTTGACCAGCGTGGACATCGTGGCCAGGCCGAAGGGCGGCGGGTCCCAGCCGGCGCCGCTCACCGCGGCTCCGGCCGTGCCGCCCAGCCAGGCCCCGAAGAAGAGCGTGCCGACGAGGAAGGCCGCGCCCGGCACGATCCAGGGGAGGAAGTCCTCCCCGCTGTGCTGACTCTTGCGTGTGCTGCTCACTGCTGCTCCCCGTTTTTTCGGTGTCCTGCCGCCCCCGCGGCTCGCCCTACGCGCCCTTGGACAGGCTCGGACCTGCCTGTGACCAGCGCGTGTTGGTGTTGTGCAGGGCCCGCTCGGTGTCCGTGATGGACACCTTGATCGGGATGCCGGGACGACCGCCCACCTTGATCAGGAACCGGCCCCGGCCGGGCGGCTCCTCGTTGCCGCCCGTGCTCGCCCAGCCCGGCGGGGACGACCAGGACGACACCAGTTCGATCTCCCGCTCGGACATCCCCACGATCTCGCCGAGTTCCTTCATCTCGGTACGGGGAAGGCCCGCGCAGACGACCATGCCGGCCCGCTCCACGAAGCCCCGCGCCTTGGCGCGGTCCGCCTCGCTGCCCAGCGCCTCGGCGTCCTTCAGCGTGTGCGTGATCTTCGCGTCGCCGAGGCCGAGCGACCGGTTGAGCCGGGTCAGCGCGTCGATCCGCTCGACGATGCCGGAGGCGGCCCGCAGCGGGCGCCACAGCTCGTCCAGGACGGTGAAGAACCAGCGCTGCGGGGCCAGTCCGGCGTCCGCGAGCGCATGCGCGGCGGCCACCGTGCCGAGTCCGTCCGACCAGGCGGCGAGCATCGCGGCCGCGGTCAGCTGGGTGTCCGCCTCACCGATGCGGGAGATGTCCACGCACACGGCGGGGGACGCCGGGTTGATCCGGGTCGACGTCTCGGCCGCGAAGGTGTCGCCGAGGGGGCCGTCCAGCACGCCCAGCAGCGAGCGGTGCAGCGGGTCCACGGCCTCCTGGTACCGGGCCACGTTGCCGCGGTCCAGCGTCACCGCGCGGACCCGGTCGGGGCCCTCGTCGAGCACCTTCAGCAGATCGGGCAGCAGCGGGGCCCGCCCCGGCTTCGTACGCTCCGCCAGGTGGTGCAGACAGGCGGAGAGCACCGACTGCTCGTGGTCGTCCATCGGACGGCCGCGCACGATCGTGATGAGCGCCGCGACCATGTTCAGCACCCGGCCGTGGGCCTCGGCGGCCAGCACCCGGCCGCGCTCGCCGCCGATGCGCACCGCCGCCTCGCCCATCGCGCCCGGGTCGAGGACGTTGATGCCGCCGACGCCGCGGCCGATCGAGATGACCTGGCCGCCCAGCGCCCTGACCGTGTCGGCGTAGTCGGGCTTCAGGTCGCCGAGCACCAGCGGGGTGATGCCCGTCGCCGACATGCCGATGAGCATCCGGTTGACCAGCGTCGACTTGCCCAGACCCGGCATGCCGAGCATGAACAGGGACGGGTTGGAGATGTAACGGGCCCGCGTGAACCAGGAGATGGGGTCGCCGCACACCGTCGCCCCGGTGTGCAGGTGCTGGCCCAGCGGGACGCCCGTCATGGGCGCGCCGGAGCCCGCCGCGAACGGCCACAGCCCGCACGCCTGCACGGTGGTCGCCCGCCACAGCGCGGGCGGATCGACGTGCCCGACCTGCCCCCCGGCGGGGCCGTACCAGCCGCGCGGCGGTGCCACCTGCGGCCTCGGCGTCGACTGCTTGCTCACAGCGCCTCCCGGATCTGGTACGGAACGAGGGTGTGCTCCCACGGCAGCAGGCCGACCGGCAGCGTGCAGGTGAACGCGGAGGCCTGCATACGGTCCGCGGGGCGCATCAGGATGCGGGACGAGGCCTGCAGGTTGCGGACGGTGATGGCCGCGTCCTGCAACTGCTGCTCGTCGTCGACGGTGACGGTCACCATCAGCGAGAACTCCACGAGCCCCGCGCCCGCCGCCTCCTCGGCGGCGGTCTGCTCGGCGGCCTGCATCTCGGAGCTGGCCCGCGCCTGCACGAGACCGCGCCGCGAGCCCGCCATGAAGTGGGCCGAGCGCCGGTCGGACTCCACGATGCG
Organism: Streptomyces sp. NPDC025784; assembly: GCF_055558435.1. Classification (NCBI taxonomy): domain Bacteria; kingdom Bacillati; phylum Actinomycetota; class Actinomycetes; order Kitasatosporales; family Streptomycetaceae; genus Streptomyces; species Streptomyces sp. NPDC025784. The sequence continues at coordinate 14,248 of NZ_JBVHMN010000021.1, read as the reverse complement.
GGCGGAGGTCGCCGGGTCGATGGGCCGGTAGATGAGGGAGACCCGCTTGCGCCGGGTGCCCGGCGCGGGTTCGAGGAGGCCGCGCAGCACGCTCGACCTGACCGTGCCGCGCGGCGCGAGCGTCAGCATCCAGGTGCGCGAGACACCCGAGTCGTGCTTGTACGCGGTGACGGTCTCGACGGCCGCCGCCGGGCCCGCGTCGCTCCACTCCAGCCCGGTGGTGGAGTGTTCGGCGCGGGCACTGAGCACGTCGGGGGCGATGGCCGGGTCGAAGGCCACCCGTACGATCTCGGCGAGCCGTTCCGCCGCCAGCGGGTACGCGCTGCCGCCGCCGGCCGCGACCAGCCCGGACAGCAGACCCGGCAGCCGCATCGACAGATCGGTGATGATGTCCTCGACCTCACGCTTGGGGCCGCCGGTGGGGCCGTAGGTGAGCGCGATGTACGTGTGCATCTCGGAGGACGCCGACGGGTAGCGTTCGACGACCTCCTCCATCACGGCGCGGGCCGCCGCCGGAGCGTTCGGCGAGATGCGCGGCAGTACCTCGGCCGCCAACCGCGTCCCGGTGTCCGGGGCCGTCTCCACGACGACCTGCGCGCCGCGCAGACCCGGCTCGTGCGACAGCCGCGACAGCCAGTCGCCCCAGGAGGCCACCCAGATGTCGACCTGCTCGGGGTCGACCAGCGAACCGCCGTCGGGCTCACAGGCCAGCACCACCGTGTACAGGCCGCGGCCCGGGTGGTGCAGCACGCCGAAGGAGCGGTTGTAGGCGTCGCGGCCCTCGTACATCTTGGTGCGGGCGAGCAGGCCCGGCGGCTGGTAGTGACCGCCGGGGCGCTTGGACAGCGGCCCGGAGAGGTAGGTGTGCGAGCCGTTCGCCTTGCGCTTCATCCAGCCGATGCGGATCGCGAGGACCTGGTAGACGTTGCGGCCGTCGACGGTGCGCAGCGCCAGCGGGGCGAGGAACAGCGCGACCGGCACCAGCACGACCACCGCGGCCAGCAGCGACACCAGTGACGCCAGCAGTGCCACCAGCAGTCCGCCGAAGGCGACGACGGTGCCGAGCAGACCCAGCGGACCGAGTCCGGGACGGCGGGGCCTGCGCCAGTTCCCGTACGTGGGACGCGTCATGGCGTCGGTGGACATGGGGGTTCCTTCTTCCGGCTCGACTCGACGTGCTTCGGGTGTACGGGGACGGGGGAGCGGGGCGCCGCCTCATCGGGCGGCCCGCCCCGCTCCCGGGGCCTGGCGGCCTGCTGCCTACTGGCTGTGGCCCTTCATGCCGTCGTTGTCGTCAAGGGAGTTGGCGACTTCCGTGGCGGCTGCGACACCGGTCTGCACGGCGACCGCGGCGGCCTGCACCGCGAGGGCCGCACCACCCGTGGCGGCTCCCGCCGCGGCGGCACCGCCTCCCGCGGCGGCGCCTCCCGCGCCACCGGCCCCGCCGGCGGAGGAGCCGGCACCCGAGGACGGCGAGCCCTTCGGACCGGCCGCGCCGCCGCCGCCTCCACCGCCGCCTCCGGCACCGCCCGCGGCGATGCTGACGGCCCCGGTGGCCACGTTGTTGGCCGCGTTGAGCGCGACCGTGCCGCCGGAGGTGCCGCCGAGGGCAGCCGTCGCGGGGACGATCAGCTTGAGCAGGGCCGGCAGGGCGAAGACCGCCATGATCAGCATGCCCATGCCGGCGATGGTCTGGTCGAGGTTCTTGGTGTCCTGCGTCATCGACGTGGCCGAATAGATGATCAGCGCCGCGGCCGGCTTGTAGAGCAGCCAGGCCCCGAGCCAGCCGACGTGCTTCTTCCACCAGCCCTCGCCCCACCCGGTCATCGAGGAGGCGGCGGCCAGCGGCAGTGTGCCGACGAGCATGATCAGGACACCGATGCGGATGTACATCAGACAGATCTGCACGAAGCTCGACAGCATCACCAGCAGACCGAAGATGAGTACCAGGCCCGGCTGGTTGAGCGTGATGACGCCGAGCATCGTCGACGCGCGGTCGCCGAGGTCGGACTTGGCGTACACGTGCTGGGCGTACAGGTCCGACGCCTTGGTCAGCGCCTGCACCACCGGCACGGCGACCGCGCCGACCAGGATGACCTTCCACATGCCCATGAACGCCTGCTTCATGGGCTGGCCCTTGCGTTCCAGGGCCATTCTGATCGCGGCCACCAGCAGCGACGCCACGGCCACGTACGCGACGATCCAGTCGATCTCCGCGTCGATCAGCCCGATGGGCTGGGAGGGGTCGTCCACGTCGACGTGCATCCAGACGCCGTTGAGCGCCTTGAGCACCTCGGCCGCGGCGTCACCGATGGCCTTGGCGAAGACGGTGACGGCACCCTCGGTGAACTCCGAACCGACCTCGTCGATCACACAGTCGACGATCTTCCAGCTGCAACTCATCTCACGCCCCCCACGTGACGAAGCCCTTGGTGCCGCTGACCTGCGACATACCGGAATAGACCGTGCCGTCGGCGTCCGGCGCGAGCTTCCAGTCGCCGTCGTCCCAGCGCATGGTCACCGACGCGGTGCCGTAGGCGTCCTTGCCGGGGACGCGGACCACGACCATCACCGTCGTCTTCTGCTTGTCGTAGGACAGGACCGTGAAGCCGGCGTAGCCGCCCGCGTCCTGCGAACCCGAGCTGGGCTTGTCGCCCTCCGCGGTGCGGCTGCGGATCAGCGCGTCGCGGCCGGGGCCGGCGACGACCTGACGGTCCACGACCTCGCGCCAGCCCTGGTAGCTGAGGTGGTCGGTGATGGCGTGGGCGGCCAGTACGGCGCCCATCGGCGTGTGCGCGAAGCAGGACCAGACCGGTCCGTCGTACTTGAGCGGGCCCACCGTCTTCGAGACCGGCACCAGGCCGGTGCCGTCGGCCTTCCAGGTGAAGTCCTTCGGCACGCTCGTCGGCTTCGCCTGGTCGCTGTCGTCGGTACGGCAGCCGGCGGGCCGGGCGTCCGCACCCTCCTTGCCCCCGCCCGAGTGCGAGCCGGAGGACGAGGTCGGATTGGGGTCCGGGTCGCCCGACGCCTGCGGCGACCGTTCGCCGCCGCCGTCCAGCATCGTGAAGACGGCGAGGACGAGCAGCACCAGCAGGAACCCGGCCGACAGGATCCAGCCTCGCTGCTGCCAGAACGGCTGCTCCCACTCCCCGCTGCCCCCTTGGGACCGGCCGGAGTTCAGCATGGTTTGCGCTCCCTTCGGATCGGGTCGTCGAATCGGTTCGTCCGGTCGCCCGGCGGTCAGGCGAAGACGAAGGTGACGACAGGACCCGCGGTGGCGACGAGGACACAGCCGCCGAGGACCATGCCGAGGCGGCCCATGTGCTCCGAGCCCTCGCCGCGGCGCATGGAGATCGCCATCATCGCGCCGGTGATGAGCACACCCGCGACGCCCGCCGCGGTGCCGGCCCAGGCGAGGATGCCGAGGACGGTGTCGACCTTGCCGGTCAGTGCGCCCGGCGCGTTGCGGTTGGGGTCGGGGACCTTTCCGTCCGCCAGGTAGATGTACTCGTGTGCCTTGGCTGCAATCGCCTTGAACATGGCTTCTCCCCGATGTGGTCGGCTGCCTCGCCGACGACGTGCTTGCTGTGTGCGGTGCTTGAGCGGTGCTTGAGCGGTCGCGCAGGAGGGACGAGGGCGGTGTGGCGCCCGGGTTCCCGGTTGCACAGTGAGCTTGGCGACTGCTGTGGGGTCCGGCCAAGCGATGTAGTGATCCAGCACCTGTCGGTGACGTGTCCGTGACACACGGGAAGAGTTCGTCATCAAGTAGCAGGTGGGACGACGGTCGGGCACGACGAACTGAGGCACCCCCACGAGGAAGTGAGGGTGCCTCAGGCGAGAACGAACGAGGGGGAGCTGCCTCCCCGGGGCGGAGGGGCGCGTCGGCGGGGGCGGCGGCTCAGATGACGAAGCCGACGATCGGGCCCGCCGTGGCGCCGATGACACAGGCGCCCATCACCATCAGGAACTGGCTCATGTGCTCGTCCCCGTCACCGGTCTTCACGGCCAGCGCCATCCGGCTGCCCACGATCAGCAGCCCCGCCACACCGGCCGCGGTGACCAGCCAGGCGATGAGGTTGAGGACGAAGTCGAGCTCTTTGGTGACACCGGTGGGCGGGCCCGCGGCCAGCGTGCCGGTCAGGGCGTGCAGGGTGCTCATGGGGTGGTCCTCCCGGTCAGTCGGGCCAGTGATGTGATCTCGCGCGGCAACGGTCCGGTCAGGTCGCCGGTGCGCCAGTCGGGCACCCACGGCACCCGGTAGACGTCGATGACAGAGCTGATCACCTTGATGCGCTGGGCGAGTTGACGGGGCAGCCGGCCGGGTGCGTCCGCGACCAGGACGATGGCGTCGAGGTCGAGCCCCGGCGGCGCGTCGCCGCGCCGGAAGATGTCGAGCGTGTGCGAGACGGCCTCCAGACCGGCGGCGTGCGTCCGCCCGACGAGCAGCACCGAGCCCGGCTCGCCCTGGTCCGGCCGCGGCCAGCTGCGGCCCGCGTCGTGACCGCCGAAGACGGTGGCGAGCGTGGACGCGCCGGCCCCGCCGTGCGTGGCCACCCAGGCGAACTGCCGTGGAGTGACGACCGCTTGAGCGGGCGCGGGCCCCTCTTCGCGGTGTCGCGGCTCCGGTTCGCCGACCGGACCGCGGATCCAGATCTCGGGCCCGTCCGGCCCGTGCCGTTCGTTCCCCTGCATCGCGACCCCCTTCATCGCCACTCTCCTCCGTCGTCGGCCCCACCGATCTTCACGTCGCCCGAACAGGTTAGGTAACGGGGTGTGAGTTCCTGGGACGAGCCTGTGACGTCGCGGTGACGCAGGCAACGGGTGGGAGCCGAGAGACTCAACAGCATGTACACGACCGGATCTTGAGGCTGAGGGGAGCCGATGTCCAACGGGGGCGGAAGCACCATGACCTGGGTGGTCGGCGGTTGCATAGCCGCGGTGATCATGCCGGTGGTCATGATGGTCGGAGTGAGCGGGGCATCGAGCGAGGACGGCGGCGGGGCGGGCGGTGGCGGCGGGTTGAAGGACGGCGCCGTTCCGCAGCAGTACGTGCCGTGGGTCCTCAAGGCGGGCGCGTTGTGCGACGTCATCAAGCCCGCCGTCATCGCCGCGCAGATCGAGGCGGAGTCGGGCTGGAACCCCAATGCCCAGTCGCCCGTGGGCGCCGAGGGGTTGTCGCAGTTCATGCCCGGCACCTGGCAGACCTGGGGACGGGACGACGACGGCAACGGCCGTGTCTCCCCGTACGACCCGGGCGACGCGATCATGGCCCAGGGCCGCTACGACTGCGCGCTCGCCAAGCAGGTCGAGGGCTACAAGAACCGTGGTGAGGCGCGCGGCGAGACCCTCGACCTCGCACTCGCCGCGTACAACGCGGGACCGGGCGCGGTCCACCAGTACGGCGGCATGCCCCCGTACACCGAGACCCAGAACTACGTCGCCAAGATCAAGTCGCTCATCGCCAAGTACGAGTCGGTGGACGACGCGCCGGGCAGGATTCCCGACGGGCAGCAGATGGCGATGCCGCTCCCCGGCAAGCCGCGCATCACCTCTCCGTACGGCATGCGCATGCACCCGATCTTGCACGTCAGAAAGCTGCACACGGGCATCGACTTCGGCGCCGCGGCCGGTACGCCGTTCAAGGCGGCCCGGGACGGGACGGTCACCTTCGCCGGATGGTCCAACGGGTACGGAAACCGTGTCGTGATCTCCCACGGAACCATCGACGGCGACCAGATATCGACCACCTACAACCACATGTCCGCCCTCAGCGTCCGTGTCGGTCAGAAGGTGAAGGTCGGTCAGCAGGTCGGCGCGGTGGGCTCCACCGGTTACTCGACGGGACCCCACGCGCACTTCGAGGTCCAGCAGAACAACAAATACGTGGACCCGGCACCCTGGCTGGGGCTGAAGTGAGAAGGAGGGAGGCGACGATGAGCACGCGTACGAGGACGATCGCCGTAGCGGTCGTGTCCGTGACGGGCCTGGTGGCGTTGACGGGCTGTGGCCTGCAGGACCATCGTGATGTGGTGGGTGCGCCGGGCGCGTCGCCCTCCGCGGTGCCCTCGGTGGCGCCGAAGGCACCCCTCCCGTCCGGCAAGCCGCTGGGCGCGGACGCGCGGGTGCCGAGCCCGTCGGGCGTCGACGGGACGGACGCGACGGACGTATCGGAGGCATGGGCGGAGGTGGCGTACGGCTATGACACGAAGTACGACTCCGGCCCGCACGACGCCGTGCTGCGCTCGGCGCGCTGGTTCACGGCGAAGAAAGCCGCTGCCGAACGGTCCTACCGGCCGGCCAGCGGTGCGGGCGACGTCTGGAACACCTGGGCCGGGCACAAGGCCTGGACCACGGTGGAGGTGACCTCCGACGACGACGGCGACGGCCCCAGGGACACGGCCGTCCTCGCCTACCGCGCCCTCTACGTCGACGGCACGGCGCACGGCCGCGACGGCTGGACGGGCACCGGGCCGCGCGCGAACGTCTTCCTCAAGCTCACGCGGTCGGGCCACGGTCAGCCGTGGCACGTCGACGAGGTGAACGCGGTGGAGGCCGCGGTCCCCCCGCCCCCGGAATCGTCCTCTGCGTCCTCCTCGACTCCGTCCTCCGCCGCCTCGACCGAACACCCCGAGTGAGGGAACCGATGTCTCGACTCAGCCGCGAACAGAAGCGGGAACTCAAGCGGCAGCGCTCGGCCGGTGCCGCCCCCGGAGGGCACCCGGCCACCGGGGTGACGCCGATCGAGGTGCATGTGCCGGTGGCCGCGGACCGCACGGGCGGTGGCGCCACGGTCGGCGGGATGCCGGTCGTCGCCCCGCCCGGCGAGACCGTCCAGGCCGCCGTCCTCACCTACCTGCACCGGCTCGTCCTCGCCACCGGCCATCCGGTCCTCGCCACCGTCGACGACGAGCGCATCGGCTACGTCGTGCCGCTCCAGGTGCACCTGGACGGGTCCAGCCAGTACGCCGGGGAGCCCGTGCGGGTGGGCCCGGGGGCGACGGCCGCCGAGCCGGAGCCGCCGACGCGACCGGAGCCGCGGCAGACCGGGCCGGCGCCGACGCCCCAGGCGCCTGCCCCGGCGCCCCAGGCCCAGCCTCAGGCGCCCGCGCCGGTGTCCGGGGAGGGGGCGGCGCCGGTTCCGCACCGGGACAAGGCGACGTACGTCCTGCGCGCGGTACCGGAACCGGACCCCCAGGCGGCCCCGGAGCCCGCCCCCATGTCACAGCCGGCACCCGCTCCGCGGCCGGTGCTCACACCGGAGCCGCAGCCCGCGCCGACACCGGCTCCCGCGCCGCAGTCGGCGCCCGGTGCGCCGGAGTTCGCGCCTGCGCCGCGGCCGGTCGCCGCGCCGGAGCCGCAGCCGGTTCGCGCGCCCGCGCCCGCTCCTGCCCCCGCGCCGCAGCCGCAGCAGCCCGCGGCGGTGGTGCGGCCCGAGCCGGAGGTGACGCCCACGGTTGCTCCTGCCTCCGTGCCGGAGCCGGAGCACGCGCCGGTGTCACGAGCGGAGTTCGGGCCTGCGTCGGGGCCGATCGCGGAGCCGCGTCCGGTCGCCGGGCCGGAACCGGTCCGTGCCCCGGAGCCGACACCTGCCCATGCCCCCGCGCCGTCGCCGTCGCCGCGGCCCGAGCCGGAGGCGGCGCCCGCGCCCGCGCCCGCTCCTGCCCTTGCGCCTGCCCCCGCGCCTGCGCTTGAGCCGCAGCAGCGGCCCGCGGCGGTGTTTCGGCCCGAGCCGGACGTGTCGTCCGCGGTTGGTCCCGCCGCTGTGCCGGTGCCCGAGCACGCGCCCGTCTCGCGGCCGGAGTTCGCGCCTGCGCCGCGGCCGGTCGGGGAGCCGGGGCCGGTCGCCGTGCCGGAGCCGCAGCAGCGGCCCGCCGCGGTCGTGCGGCCCGAGTCGGGTGCGGCTCCCGGGGCCGAGCCCGCTCCGGCGTCCGCGCAGCAGCCGCAGTCCGAGGTGGCGCCCGCGCCCCCGCAGGACCCGCAGCTCGCGCCGCGTCCGTTGCCCGAGACGGCACCGGTGTCCCTGCCTGTCACACAGGAGTTCAGGCCCGTGCCGCAGCCGCAGCCGCAGCCGCAGCGGCCCCGGCCGGAAGCGTCGCCCGCGGCTGCCCCCGTGCCGGAACGGGCTCCCGCGCCTGCCGTGGCGGAGTTCGGGCCCGCGCCGCAGCCCGCTCCCGCGCCGCAGCCCGCTCCCGTACCGGAGTCCGCGCCCGTCGCGGCCGAGTTCGGGACCGCGCCGCAGCCGGTCCGCGCGTCGGAGGCCGAGCACGCGTCCGCGCCGCGGCCGACTGCCGTGCCGGAGCCGCAGGCCGTTCCCGTGCAGCCGTCCGCTCCCGTGCAGCCGCCCGCTGCCGTGCCGCGGCCCGAGCCGGCCCCCGCGCCCGCTCCGGCCCCCGCGCCGCAGCCCGTCGCGGAGGGGTCCACGCCCGCGACGTTCGTGCTGCGTGCCGTGCCGGAGCCGAAGCCGCTGCCGGGGAGTGCGGCGACGCACGTACTGCGGGCCGTGCCCGAGTCGGCCGCCGGTGCGACGGCCACGCCGGCGGGGGAGTTCGGGCCGGCGCCGGTGGCCGAGCCCGCCCCGGTCCGCGAGGCCGTGAGCGAGCCCGCGCCCCTGCTGGACCCGGAGGCCGAGCCGGAGCCGAAGCCCGCTCCGGTGCGCGGCTTCGACGCCGTCGCCGAGGCCGTGCTGGACCAGGCGTCGGAGGGCGACGGCTCGCCGCAGTTCCTCCAGGAGCCCGTGGCACGGATCAACGAGGCCGTGAAGATGGGCCGGATCGAGGCGGCCGCGGGCATGGCGGAGCAGGCCGTCGCGGAGGCGTCGCACTCGCTCGGCCAGGATCATCCCGAGGTGCTGAAGCTGCGCGAACTGACCGCCTACATCGCCTACTTGGCGGGTGACGCGCTCAGGTCCTTCCACCTGTCGCTGGACCTCGCGCAGGTCCGCAGGCGCCACCGGGATCCGCGTGCCGCGTACGGCAACGTGCAGAGCGCGGCGGCGGCCTGGCGCGCCGTCCGCGATCCGCTCCAGGGTCTGCACCTGGGACGTGACCTGATCGGCGTGTGGGCGGAGCTCGCGGCCGACGGCGGTCCCGCCGCCGAGGACATCGAGCAGCTCGAGTCGGCGCGTACCCGTATGGGCCGGCTGTCCGAGCGCGCCCGTGTCATGGCAGACAACCCCTACGCGCAGACACCCCGGGCCCATGGTCAGTGACGGCCGGGGCGCGCGGCGCGGTCCCGCGGGACGAGGAGGGAACCGGCCCGGCGCGGGTGCGGTCGGGGCCGGCGCGTCCGGGGTCGCCGGGCTCGGGGAGCCGGGTACCGAGGCAGGCCGGGCCGCCGCGGCCCGACGTCGCTCACCGCGGCCGGGAACGCGGACGGCACGCCCGGGTGCCCGCGCCCCGCGGGCCGGCGACCCGGCCGCGCGCACCGAGGTGACCGTCAACGAGCTGACCGGGACGATGAGTTGGCGCACGCTCACGCCGGGCGGCGCCGGACGGCGGGGCCGCACCGGTCGCGCGGCGCCGCCCGCGGGCCCGCGGGGCGCCGCCCCGATCCCGACGCCCCCGGCCGCCGTACGGGCCGCGGTCGACGTCCACGTCGAGTCGCTCGGCGCGGGAGAGTTGCAGCATCACCTGGCCCGGGTCGGCGCCCTGCGCTCGCGTGTCGCGGCCGACGTCGCCCTCGGCGGGCGAGTACCGGCGGTGGTCGCCGCCCGGATGCGTTCGGTCTCCACGCCGGCCGCCGCCCATGCGCTCACCGTGGAACGTGCGGACACCATGCGGGAGTGGGGCCGAAAGGCGCCCGCGGCGAGGGCGGCGACCCCCGTCGCCGGCCCGGCGCGTCCACCGGCCGCGCCGCCGCCGGGGCCGCGGCGCTGACCGGGACGCCTGCCTAGGACGAGAGCGCCCACACCGCGTGGGCGAGGGCGTCGCCGTTGCGGTCGAGGGCGGTGTCGTTGATGTTTGACGTCGTGTCGCAGGAGGAGTGGTAGCAGCGGTCGAACGGCTGGCCCGCCGTACCGCCCCACTTCGCGGCCTGAGCGGTCGTCTTGACGTAGTCGGCGCCGCTGAAGAGACCGCCGACCGGGATGCCGGCGTTCTTGAAGGGGGCGTGGTCGGAGCGGCCGTCGCCCTCGGTCTCCGGCTCCGTCGCGATGCCCAGGCCCGTGAAGTAGTCCTTGAAGGTCTTCTCGATGGCGGGGTCGTCGTCGTAGACGAAGTAGCCGGGGTTCGGGGAGCCGATCATGTCGAAGTTCAGATAGCCGCTGATCTTCGAGCGGTTCGTGGAGGAGAGGTTGTTGACGTAGTACCGGGAGCCGACCATGCCGAGCTCCTCCGCGCCCCACCAGGCGAACCGGAGGTGCTTGGTGGGCTTGTACTGCGCGCGGGACACGGCGAGCGCCGTCTCCAGGACGGCCGCGGACCCGGACCCGTTGTCGTTGATGCCGGGCCCCGCGGTCACGCTGTCGAGGTGGGATCCGGCCATGACGACCTGGTTGGAGTCGCCGCCGGGCCAGTCGGCGATCAGGTTGTAGCCGGTGCGTCCGGACGAGGTGAACTGCTGGAGGGTCGTGGTGAACCCGGCCGCGTCCAGCTTCGCCTTCACGTAGTCGATGGACGCCTTGTAACCGGCGCGCCCGTGCGCCCGGTTGCCGCCGTTGGCGGTGGCGATGGACTGCAACTGCGCGAGATGGGCCTTGACGTTGGCGACGGGGAGGTCGGGGGCGGCGGCCACGCCGGGGGAGGCGGGCGCCGCCCCGGCTATGGAACCGGTGGTGAGGAGTGTGGTGGCCGCCACGACGGCAGCGGCGACGGCACGTCCGGGAACGGAGAGCTTCATGTGGGGGGCTCCGAATTCCGCAGTGAGTGGGGAGCCCGATGGTGAGGGTGAGGCTGACGCTCCGTCAAGAGCGGAATCCGGTCACCCCCGTCCGCATACCGAACCTCGCGGCGCCGCACGTCCGAAGTCACGGCACCCCCTCGTGTGTCCCGCCCTTCGGGTGAAGGCCCCCTAGTGCACGCAGAACTCGTTCCCCTCCGGGTCGGCCATCACCACCCACTCGCCGGCCGGTTCCTTCACGTGCCGCAGCACGCTCGCCCCCAGCTCCGTCAGCCGCTCGACCTCGGCCGCGCGCTCTCCCGGCGCCGGGTGCAGATCGAGATGGAGCCGGTTCTTGACGGTCTTGGCCTCCGGCACGCGCTGGAAGAGCAGCCGCCGGCCGAGACCGGTGCCGCTCTCCTCGTCGTAGGGGTCGTCCGGATGCCGTACGGCGATCAGGTCCCGGAAGGCCGCGCGGCCGTGGAAGTCGACGGTGGCCCCGGCCGGCAGTGCGCCGATCTCCAGCAGCCGTTCCACCAGCGCGCTGTTGTCCTCGGCCCGGTAGTGGAGCGCGGCGGCCCAGAAGTCGGCCTGGGCGTGCGGGTCGGTGGCGTCGACGACGAGCTTCCAGTGCAGGGGAGTTGGCGTCATGGCGGGCATCCTGCCAGTCCGCCGGCGGTCCGGGGGCCGGGCCGCCGAACCTGTCCCGCGGCCGGACGGCGCGGCGCCCGGGCGGTACTCCCTACGCGTGCTCCCGCGGGGCGGTGACCGTGCCGGCGTCCGGGGCGGTGCCGGGGCTCACGACGGCGTCCGCGCCGGTGACGACCTCGGTCCCCACGGCGGTCTCCGCGGCCTCGGCGACCGCAGCCTCCGAGGGGCGGCCGGCGTTCCGCAGCTGACGGGCCGCCCGCCGCGCGGTGCGCAGCGCGTCGAAGGTGAGCAGCGACAGCGCGAGCCAGACCAGCGCGAACCCGGCCCACCGCTCGGGCGGCATGGCCTCGTGGAAGTAGAGGATGCCGAGCAGGAACTGGAAGACCGGTGCGAGGTACTGCAACAGGCCCAGCGTCGACAGCGGCACGCGGATCGCCGCCGCCCCGAAGCAGACGAGGGGGAGCGCCGTCACCACACCGGTCGCGGCGAGCAGCAGGGCGTGCCCCCCGCCCTGCGCGGCGAAGGTCGCGTCTCCCCGGGAGCCCAGCCACACCAGGTAGGCCAGCGCGGGCAGGAACTGGATCGCGGTCTCGGCGGCGAGCGATTCGATGCCGCCGAGGTTGACCTTCTTCTTCACCAGCCCGTAGGTGGCGAAGGAGAAGGCGAGGCAGAGGGAGATCCACGGTGGCCGGCCGTAGCCGATGGTGAGGACGAGGACCGCGCTGAAGCCGACGCCGACGGCCGCCCACTGCACGGGCCGCAGCCGTTCCTTGAGGATGAGGACGCCCATCGCGATGGTGACGAGCGGGTTGATGAAGTAGCCGAGCGACGCCTCCACCACGTGTCCGCTGTTGACGGCCCAGATGTAGACGCCCCAGTTGACCGTGATGACGGCCGCGGCGATGGTGATCAGGCCCAGCTTGCGCGGCTGTCGCAGCAGCTCGCCCGCCCAGGCCCAGCGCCGCATGGCCAGCAGCGCGATGCCGACCACGCCGAGGGACCAGACCATCCGGTGGGCGAGGATCTCGACCGCCCCGGCGGGCTTCAGCAACGGCCAGAAGAGGGGGACGAGCCCCCACATGCCGTACGCCGCGAAGCCGTTCAGCAGACCTACGCGCTGCTCGCTCTTCGACGTCGCGGCCACCGCTGCCTCCTTCTCGTGTGATCGCCGCTCTCGTGCGGCGGAAGTCTCGAAGAAGGTAGCGCCGAGGACCCCTGCCTGTCATGCCCGTATCGCCATACGGTCATGACAGGCAGGGGGTGGCGGCGACGGAACCCCGGGGACGCGGGGTTCAGCCCTTCAGCGCCGCCTTGATCGACTCGGCGAGCGGGGTGGTCGGGCGGCCGATGAGGCGGGACAGGTCGCCGCTGGTTCCGGCGAGCAGCCCGCGCTGCACGGCCGCGTCGACGTCCACGAGGATCGCCGCGAACGGCTCGGGCAGACCCGCGCCGGTGAGAATGCCCCGCAGCACCTCGCCGGGCACGTTGTTGTACGCGATCTCCCGGCCCGTCTGCGCGCTCAGCTCGGCCGCGTACTCGGCCAGGCCCCACGCGGTGTCGCCGCTCAGCTCGTACGCCTTGTTCTCGTGCCCCTCGCCGGTCAGTACGGCGACCGCCGCCGCCGCGTAGTCGGCACGGGACGCGGAGGCGATGCGGCCCTCGCCGGCGGAGGCGACGACGGCGTCGTGCTCCAGCACCGGGGCGAGGTTCTCGGTGTAGTTCTCGTGGTACCAGCCGTTGCGCAGGAAGGTGTACGGCAGGCCGGAGCCGAGGATCGCCTGCTCGGTGCCCTTGTGGTCGTCCGCCAGCTCGAAGTCGGCCGCCGGCCCGCCCAGCACGCCGGTGTACGCGAGCTGCGCGACCCCGGCCTCCTTCGCGGCGTCGATCACGGCGGTGTGCTGCGGGATGCGCTGCCCGACCGCGTTGCCGGAGATCAGCAGCACCCTGTCGCCGGCGGCGAAGGCGCCCTTCAGGGTCTCGGGCGCGCCGTAGTCGGCCACGCGCAGCTCGACGCCGCGGGCGGCGAGGTCGGCGGCCTTCTCCTCGCTGCGGACGACGGCGACGATCTCGGACGCCGGGACCTTCTCCAGCAGGCCGTCGATGACGTGACGGCCGAGGTGTCCGGTGGCTCCGGTGACGACGATGCTCATGAGTGAACTCCTTGTGGGGTGGTCTGACACTCACCCTAGGAGGTGCACTAACTCTTCGAAAGTACCCACTTTCAAGTAAGGTACTGGCATGGCAGTAAGTACCGGAGCAGCAGAGAACAAGTACACCGTCGGCGAGGCGATGTGCCCCTACCGCCTGGTCCTGGAGCACGTCACCAGCCGCTGGGGCGTCCTCGTCCTGATCGAGCTCCTGGAGCGCCCGTTCCGCTTCAGCGAGCTGCGCCGCGCGATCGGGCGGGTCAGCGAGAAGATGCTGACGCAGACCCTCCAGACGCTGGAGCGCGACGGGCTGGTCCACCGCGACGCCAAACCGGTCATCCCGCCGCGCGTCGACTACTCGCTCACCGACCTGGGGCGTGAGGCCGCGGTGCAGGTGAAGGCCCTCGCGTCGTGGACCGCGGAGCGCATGGACGACGTGGAGCAGGCCCGCCGCACCTACGACGAGGCCCGGGAGGCGAGCTCCCGGGCCTCGTGAAGGGCGTGACCCACCGCGCGGCGGCCGCGTCTCAGCCGACGACCGTCCAGGTGTCGTTGCCGGCGAGAAGTGTGGCGAGGTCGCCCTTGCCGTTCTGTTCGATGGCGGTGTCGAGTTGGTCGGCCATCTGGGTGTCGTA
>NZ_JBVHMN010000020.1:53546-207874 GCF_055558435.1 Streptomyces sp. NPDC025784 | reverse complement strand
CCGTCAAGAGGGTGTCTAAATCGGTCGTCACAACCCGATGTTGGACACCCTCCCTCCGTTCGTGAACCCCGCAATTGGAACTACTCGTCTAGGGGTGTCGCCCGGAGCGGCCCGGGCGCGCGGGACCCGGCCCGGGAGCACCTGGTGGGGCACCGGGCCCGTCCGCCCGGGCACCCGCCTTCCGGGGGTGGATCCGGCCACCGCACTTCCCTCCAGTCCGACCAGTCGGTACGTTCAGCGGACCCGGGGTTCGTCCGGGGACGCCCGCGCTCGCACGACGGAGGTCCCATGTCCCAGCACCCGTCCGACGCCCAAGGCCACTGCGACGAGCGATTCGCGGCGGTCCGCGCCGCGTTCGAGGAGAACTTCCGGGACCGCGAGGAACTGGGCGCGGCCGTGGCGGTCACGCTGCACGGGGAGACGGTGGTCGACCTGTGGGGCGGCTGGGCCGACGCGGCGCGCACCCGCCCCTGGGAACGGGACACCCTGGTGAACGTGTGGTCGACGTCGAAGGGGCCGACGGCCCTGTGCGCCCACATCCTGGCCGACCGGGGACTGCTCGACCTCGACGCCCCCGTGGCCGGGTACTGGCCGGAGTTCGCGGCGGCCGGCAAGGAGAACGTCCTCGTACGACATCTGCTGTCGCACCGGGCGGGACTGTCCGGACTGCGCGAGCCGCACTCGTTCGCCCAGTTGTGCGACTGGGAGTTGACCGTGCAGCGGCTGGCCGCCCAGGAGCCCTGGTGGGAGCCGGGAACGCGGTCCGGCTACCACGCGCTCACCTTCGGCCATCTGGTCGGCGAGGTGGTGCGGCGGGTCTCTGGGCTGCTGCCGGGCGCGTTCCTGGAGCACGAGGTGACCGGTCCGCTCGGCATCGACTTCACCATCGGGCTGCCGGAGAAGGACGCGGAGCGGGCGGCCGAGCTGGTGCACCCGCCGGCCGCCACGTCCAGCGAACAGGCCGCCGTGTTCGCCCAGTTGGCGCCCGCCGCACTGGCCGCGCTGACGAATCCGGCGGTCGGCGCCGGGGAGGCCAACACGGCCCGGTGGCGAGCGGCCGAGATCCCCGCGGCCAACGGCCACGGCACGGCACGCGCGGTGGCCGCGCTGTACGGGATCTTCGCCGGCCGGGGCGCGTACGGCTCCCGGCAGCTGCTGTCGCCACAGGCCGCCGAGCGGGTGCGCGAAGGGCAGGGCAGCTGCCGCGATCTCGTCCTGGGAGCCGGGTTCGAGGGCGAGACGGAGATCGGGCTCGGGCTGTGGCTCAGCGGGGCCAACGGCTCGTACGGGCCCAACCCGAGGGCTTTCGGTCATGACGGGTTCGGCGGCTCGTGCGGTCTCGCCGACCCGGAGGCGGGGGTGTCCCTGGGGTACGTCATGAACCGCATGGGCCCGCACATCGCCGACGACCCAAGGAAGACGGCACTCGTCGACGCGCTGTACAGCTCGCTCCGAGGGGGTCCGCGCCCGCCGGGAAGCGCGGACTGAAATCGGCCGAACTGCCCGACCGCTCTTTCCTGGTGGTTTAGACCAATGCTAGATGTGGTGGCGCAATGAGCCCGCACGGATACGCCTTGTCACCACGCAGGAGGGGCGGACATGGCCCGCACCACCCAGTCATCCGACCACGAACCGCTCTACGCCCGGATCGCCACGCAGTTGCTCGGCGAGCTGCGCGACGGAACCGTGGCACCCGGTGAACGTCTCCCGGCAGAAAGGGAGTTGGCCGCACGATTCGGCGTGAGCCGCGAGACGGTGCGGCAGGCGCTGCAGCTGCTGCGCCGCGAGGGCACGGTCTCCACGGACCGGCGCGGCAGCCACGCCACGCTGCCCGGCACCGCCGCCGAGCACATGCCCTCCCTGGACTTCCCGGTCGGGGCGCTCAACCCCGAACCGCCCACGCTCCAGCGGACCACCGTGACCTGGGAGACACCCCCGCCGGAACACGCGGAGGCCCTCGGCCTCGCTCCGCGCCGGCCGACCCTGGTCCACCGCTACGAGTCGACCGCGGCGGACGGCACGGGGCTGCGGACGGCCGTGACGTCCTTCTCCGCGGTGGCGGTCACCGAGGTCGAGGAGCTGGCCCGCTACCGGGACCGCGCCGACGGCACGGCGTCGGCGCAGCTGCGCAGGGCCTACGACTGGATGCGCAAGGCGGGGCTGACCCTGCACCACCGGGACGCGATCACCCGTCTCCCCGAGTCCGTCAGGGTCACCCGGCGCGTGCACGACCAGTACGACCGCCCCCTGGAGATCACCGACCTCGTCGTCGACGCCCGGCAGGACGCCCTGGTGTACGAGTTCACGCTCCCGGCGGCCGGCTGACCGTGCCGGGACGCCGGCCGGACGCCGCACGGAGGACCGTCCTCCGCCGGGACCGCGCCCCGGCGCGAAACCCGAGGACACCGGGGCGGCCGAGGCCGCGACCTGGTCGGATCGGTGTCCGGTACACGATGACAGTCACGTGACCGATCCCAGGAGCGCCGATCACGTCTAGCGTCGACGACGTGACCACCAACGACGCACAACGGATCGGGCGGGCCGACGCCACGGACCGCCTTCCGGTCGGCCTCCCGTCGTCGGCCACCGCCTCGGCGGCCTCCTCCGCTCCGGTACCGAGGACCCCGGCGGCGGCCCGCGGCTGATCGTCCCGGGCGGGAGGACCACGTCGCGCGGTGGCCCGATCGCCCGTCCCTCGCACAAGAAGCGGCCGCCCCTGCGCCACCGAGATCAGCGAGATCGAGGACCGGGGGCACGCGCCGCGACCATCGACCACGGCCGGCCGGCAGCAGCCGACACGGCGCCGGACGTCGTCCGCCGCTCCGTGTGACCGGCTGCGCGCGACCGTCGGCCGTACGGCGCCCGCACGCCACTTCGCACCACCACGCGCGCATCGCATCACCAGTCGAAAGGGAACACTCATGAGCACGTTCACGACGTCCGACGGCACCGACATCTTCTACAAGGACTGGGGCAGCGGGCAGCCCGTCGTCTTCAGCCACGGCTGGCCGCTGAACGCGGACGCGTGGGACGGTCAGATGCGGCTCGTCGCGGAGAACGGCTTCCGCGCCGTCGCCCACGACCGCCGCGGGCACGGCCGCTCCGCGCAGCCGTGGCAGGACAACCACATGGACCAGTACGCCGACGACCTGGCCGAACTGATCGAGAAGCTGGACCTCACCGACGTGATCCTGGTGGGGCACTCGACCGGCGGCGGCGAGGTCGCCCGCTACATCGGCCGGCACGGCAGCGCGCGGGTGGCCAAGGCGGTGCTGCTGGGCGCCGTTCCGCCGCTGATGCTGAAGACGGACGCGAATCCGGAGGGCACTCCCCTGGACGCCTTCGACGGGATCAGGGCCGGTGTGGCGGCGGACCGTTCGCAGTTCTACCAGGAGCTGAGCGTGCCGTTCTTCGGCGCCAACCGTGAGGGTTCGGCCGTGTCGCAGGGCAAGCGCGACGAGTTCTGGCTGCAGAGCATGCAGGCCGGTCTGAAGGCGGCGTACGACTGCATCCGGCAGTTCTCCGAGACCGACTTCACCGAGGACCTGGCCCGCATCGACGTGCCGACGCTCGTCGCGCACGGCGACGACGACCAGATCGTGCCGATCGCGGCCGCCGCGCTGAAGACGGCCCAGCTGGTCAAGGACGCGACGCTCAAGGTGTACCCGGGCGCGCCGCACGGCCTGGTGGGCGAGTTCGAGCAGGCCTTCAACGCCGACCTGCTGGAGTTCATCCGCGGCTGACCGGACACGCGCCGCCGTGACGGCAGCGCCCCGGGTCCCGTCTTCCCGTACGGCAGGCCGGGTTCCCGGATCGGCTGCGTCAGGCCCGGGTCCCCGGATCGTTCCGGGGGCCCGGGCCTCCTCGGGTGGCGGCGCCGAGGCGGGGCGTATCCCTCAGGCGTTGCGGGCGGGTGCCGTGCGCCGCGTCCACGCCGAGAGGGCGAGCGCCACGGCCGCTCCGGCCAGGAGCACCGCCACGACGACCCACACCGTGGAGCCGACGGCGTCGGTGAAGGCGGCACGCGGATCGCGGACCTGGGTGACCCGGTCCTCGAAGCGCGAGGTCATGAGCGTGCCGAGGACACTGGTGCCGAGGACGGCACCGATCTGGCGGGCCGCGTTCACGGTGCCGCCCGCCTCACCCTCGCGTCCGCGCGGCACATGGCCTACCGCGAGCGCGGTGGACGGCGCGTTGGCGAGGCCGCTGCCCAGTCCGAACAGGACGAAGGCGGCCACGTATCCGGTGAACGAGGTGCCGGGTCCGACCTGCGCGAAGAGCGCGGCTCCGGCGGCCGCGAACAGCAGCCCCGCGGTGATCAGGGTGCGTGGGCCCAGACGCCGTACGAGCACGCCCGCGAGGACGGAGGCGGCGATGAACGTGCCGAACTGTGCGAGGAGTTGGGCGCCGACCTCCAGGGCGCTCAGTCCCCGGACCCGCTGCAGCCACAGCACCTGGAGGAGCGAGAGGCCGACGAAGCCGAACAGCACGGTCGCGGCGAGCACCAGCGAGGCGCCGTAGGAGGGGTCGCGCAGCAGCCGCAGGTCGACCATGGGCGCCGCGCGCCGCAGCTCGATCAGGACGAACGCGGCGAGCAGCGCCACCGAGGCGGCGACGGCCGCGACCGCGCGCGCCGAGCCGTAACCGTGGTGCCCGCCGTCGATGAGCCAGAAGACCATCAGTCCCAGCCCGGCCATGGCCGTCACCTGGCCCGGCCAGTCCAGGCGCTGGGACGGGTTCCGGGACTCCGGGACGAACCGCAGGGCGACCACGGCGGCGAGGACGGCGACCGCCGCGTTCAGCCAGAACGCGCTGTGCCAGGTCCACCAGCGCAGGGCGAGGCCGGCCGTGACGGGGCCGATCGCCAGACCGAGTCCCGAGGTGGCGGCCCACGCGGCGATCGCGCCCGCCCGGCGCTTGGGGTCGGGGACCGCGTGGGTGACGAGCGCGAGCGAGCTGGGCGTGATGAGGGCGCCGCCCAGGCCCGCGACCGCCTGCCCGGCGAGCACGGTGGCCAGGTTGCCTGCGAGGACCAGGACGACCCCGCCGACCGCCATGGTGACGGCTCCGGCGAGGAAGACGCTCCGCCGGCCCCACCGGTCGGCGAGCGCTCCGGCGCCCAGCACGCAGGCGGCCACCACGAGCGTGTACGTGCTGGGCACCCAGACGAGGTCGGCCGGGCCGAGGCCCAGGTCGTCCTGCACCGCGCTGAGGGTGCCGATGGTCTGTGTGGTCTGGAGGAAGACGGTGAACAGGCCGAGGCAGGCGGCGACGAGGACCGGCAGGGGGTTCGCACCGGGAGCCGTGCGCGGCGCGGTCGCCGCGGCGCGCAGATCAGATGCCATCGTGCACCCCGAAATGCGTGGTCGGCGCGTACACGGGGGCGTCGGCCGCGGCCCCCTCCCGTACCGCGCGCGGCGCCGTCGCAGCGACGTGTCCGCCACGCGCGCCTTGCCGCGTCCTCCAGTGGGGGTCGATGGCGGCAACGGCCTCGTCCGGCGCGGGTGCGCCGACGGACAGGGGGATCTTCATCGCGTTTCCTCGCACGGTCGGTCCTGACGACGGGCATGAGATAGTTAGTTTGAAAAACAGACTTACTGTAGCCCACTGGGTTTGAAAAACAAACGCACTCAAGGGCATGCTTCGGCCACGACAGGCGGACCCGAGGGGTCAGAGCGAGGCCACGTCCGGGGTCCGGATCGCCACCACCATGCGGCACCGCGGGCTGCCGTCGGGCCGTGTGCCGAACTCGGGCAGCGCGTGAAGCTCCACGTCGAATCCGGCCGAGACCAGCTCCCGCCGCACCTCACCCAGGCGGAAGGACCGGTAGTACATGACGAACGGCGGACGCCACAAGGCGTTGCGCACCCGCATCACCGCGTCGAAGCCGAGCAGGGCCCAGAACCAGGGCGAGCTCGGACGGGGCGGAGCCATGACGGGGAACGCGAAGCGCCCGCCGGGCCGCAGCACCGAGTGCACCCCGGAGAACAGCCCCGGAAGCTCCCGTGGCAGGAAGTGCCCGAACGCCCCGAAGCTCACGACCAGGTCGAACGCGCGGCCGAAGGGCAGCGCGCGAGCGTCGCCCCGCACCCAGGCCATGGACGGCTGCCCGCCGGCCCGGTGCCCCGCGCGCCCGACGGACAGCATCCCCGCACTGATGTCGATGCCGGTGACCGAGTCCCGGCACAGCCTCCGCAGGACGTCCATGCCCGCGCCGGTTCCGCAGCACAGGTCGAGGCCCGCCCGGAAGGGCCCCATGGGTCGCAGCGCCTGCCCGACCGCGTCGAGAATCGAGTCCGGCGTCCGGAAGGGCGTGTGGTCGAACTTGGGCGCGAGCAGGTCGTAGCCGTGCTCGACGGAGGACAGGGCCTGGACGGCGAGTTCGCGGAGGCTTGGACCTTGCGGGGTGAACATCGCCTTCAGCTTAGGGGCAGCGCGCGCCGTGCGGGCTGATCTATGGTCGCCGGCATGACTTCGTTCCGTCCTGCCCCCGCATGGCTGGCCGACGCCGTCTTCTACCAGATCTACCCGCAGTCGTTCGCCGACTCGAACGGCGACGGCATCGGCGACTTCGGCGGTGTCGCCGAGCGCCTCGACCACCTCGCGTGGCTGGGCGTGAACACCGTGTGGCTCAACCCGTGCTTCGCCTCGCCGTTCCGGGACGCCGGATACGACGTCTCCGACTACCTGAACACCGCCCCTCGTTACGGCACGAACGACGACCTCGCCGAGCTGGTCGACGAGGCACGCCGCCTCGGCATCCGGGTCCTGCTGGACCTCGTCGCGGGCCACACCTCCGACGAGCACCCGTGGTTCGAGGCAGCCGCGGACGATCCGGCCGACGACCGCTACATCTGGACGCCCGACGGGCTCCCCGACGGCTTCGTGGCCTCTCCCGGGACCCGGCCGGGCGCCTATCTGCCGAACTTCTTCGCCTGCCAGCCCGCCCTCAACTTCGGCTACGCGCGCGGCAATCCGGCCGAACCCTGGCGCAGCCCGGTGGACGCCGACGGCCCCCGCGCCAACCGCGCGGCCCTGCGCGAGATCATGGACCACTGGCTGGGGCTCGGCGTGTCCGGCTTCCGGGTCGACATGGCCGCCTCGCTCGTGAAGGACGATCCGGGCAGGACCGAGACGGCCCGGATCTGGACGGAGCTGCGGCACTGGCTGGACGGCGCGCACCCGGACGCGGCGCTGCTGTCCGAGTGGGGCGAGCCGGAGGTGTCGGTGCCCGCGGGCTTCCACACCGACTTCTTCCTCCAGTTCGGCGGGCCCACCGACGGCCTGGCGCTGCGGTCGCTGTGGAGCAACTCCGAAGGCACGGTCAACGAGGCCTGGGACCCGCTCGACTGCTTCTTCGACCCGAGCGGCAAGGGCTCGCCCCGCCCGTTCGTGGAGGCCTGGCACCGGGCGGTCACCACCCTCGGCGACAGCGGGTTCATCTCCCTGCCCACCGCCAACCACGACTTCTCCCGCCTCAACTGCGGCCCCCGCACGGCCGGTCAGCTTCCCGCGGCCTTCGCCTTCCAGCTCACCTGGCCGACCCTGCCGGCCATCTACTACGGCGACGAGATCGGCATGCGCTACATCCCCGGGCTGCCCGACAAGGAGGGCAGCGTGCTGGGCCCCCGCTACAACCGCGCGGGTTCGCGTACCCCGATGCAGTGGGACGACGGCCCGAACGCCGGCTTCTCGTCCGCCCCCGCCGACATCCTCTACCTCCCGGTCGACCCTTCCCCCGCCCGCCCCACGGTCGCCGCCCAACTCGCGGACGAGACCTCGCTCCTCCACCTGGTGCGCCGCCTCGTGGCCCTCCGCGCCGGCACACCGGACCTCGGCGCCCGGAGCCAGGTGGAAGTCCTCCACCCGGGCTATCCCTTCGTGTACGCACGCGGGGACCGTCATCTCGTCGTCGTCAACCCGCAGCAGGACGCGGCCGGTTGCACCTGCACCCGCGTCCGTGGCGCCGAACCCCTGGAGTCCTCCGGCGTCCGCATCGGCGACGACGGCACCATCGACGCGCAGGGGTTCGGGTACGGCATCTACCGCCTGAACGGATAGCGGGATCCCGGCAAAGACCCGCACGACTGTCGTTCTCGACATACGCCTTGATGCCTGCTTCACTCGTGACATGGCATCAATTCGCCTGACACGACCGACACTTGAGGTCCTCAAGGTGCTGCTGGCCGCCACGCCGGACGACCCGGCGTGGGGGCTGCGGATCTGCGAGGAGGCCGATCTCGGCTCCGGCACTGTGTATCCCATTCTCGAACGGCTCGTCGACGCCGGGTGGGCGGTCCGCCGGGCCGAGACCGGCGAGCACCCCGGCCGTCCGAAGCGCTACTTCTACGAACTGACCGCCGCGGGCCGGCTCGCCACCCGCGAGGCCCGGGAGCGCAAGCCACGGCTCTTCGGGCTGCGCCCGGCCGGCAACGGGGGTGCGGCGTGAGTACGGACCGGCGGGACGACGAGCCCGTCCCCGGCGCGGGGCTCGTGGCGGTCCTCGCCCCTGTGCTGGCCGGGACGGCGGCCGTCATCTTTCTCGTCGTCGGCTACACCCTGAAGACCGTCAGCCGGAGTTCCGGGCTCTCCGCCACCCTGATCACCGACGGCTGGGTCTTCGTGGCCCTCACCGCGGCATTCGTCGTCATGGCCTCGGTCGGCCTCCTGATCACCGCTCTGCGCGCGGGCAGTGAGGCCGCGCCGGAGGCGGACACCGGGACCGCGTCCGCCGCCCGGCAGCGCGAGAGCCGCAGGGGCAACGGCACACTGGGGATCGCCTCGTTCGTGGCCGGGAGGCGCCGCACCCATCTGCGCGAGGAGTGGGCGGCCGTTCTCGCCGGGGACCCCGAGCGCGGGATCGTGCTGTCCCCGCGCACGCGGATGCGTTACGCCCTCGGCTTCCTGTGGGCGGCCGTCCGGCTGCGTGTCCGGGACCTCGCCGCTCCCCTGTGGATTCCGGTCGACCGGACGCTCGCCGTGGAGTCCCGCACGAACGGCTTCATCGCCGCGGTGGTGGGCGTCCAGGCGGTCTGGATCGTCGGCCACGGGGGCCTTCCGGCCCTCGTCACGGACGTGTGGGAGCCCTGCGCGATCGTCGGCGGCGCCCTCTACGTCCTGGTGCGCTGGCTGCGCCGTGTCCGCGGCATCGAGCTCGCCGCGGCGCCGCGGGACGACGCGCCCCCGTCCTGAGCCGGCGGGCGGGACCCGTCAGGCGCGCAGCCGCAGGAACGCGAGCCAGACGTCGGGGCCGTCCTGGCCCGGTTCGGCGGAGTCCTCCCGCAGGAAGGGGGCGGGCGTCCCCGGGCGAGTGCGGCGCGCAGGGAGCAGGCGCCCGGCCAGGGCTCTGAGGAAGTGGGGCGGCGCCGCCGTCGCGGTGACGGCGGACGTGTCGGCGGGCGCGCCGTCGGTGGCGGGCAGGAAGCCGGCCGGAGTAGTGGTGGTGGTCGCCGCGGTGGTCATCGGGTCCTCCGTCGTCGTCATCGGGTGCTGTCACCCCACCGACGAACGGCGCCTACGCCGATCGACACTCCGCGAGCCGCTTCGTCAAGAAGCGCCGCTCGGCGTCGTTCTCCACCAGGTCCAGCGCCCTGGCGTAGGCGTTCGCGGCCTCGGCGCGGCGGCCCGCACGACGCAGCAGGTCCGCTCTGGCCGCGGGCAGCAGGTGGTAGTCGGCGAGCTCGCCCTGCTCCTCCAGCTCGCCCACCAGGGCGAGCCCTGCTTCGGGGCCCTCGGCCATGCCCACGGCCACCGCGCGGTTGAGCCGGACCACGGCGGACGGCACGAACCGCCGCAGCTCGCCGTAGAGCGCCGCGATGTCGGCCCAGTCCGTTTCCTCGGCGGTGGCCGCCGTGGTGTGGCAGGCGGCGACGGCGGCCTGGATCTGGTAGGCGCCCGGACACCCGCGGCGCAGCGCGGACTCCAGCAGGGCCGCGCCCTCGTCGACCGCCGCCCGGTCCCAGGCCGACCGGTCCTGGTCCTCCAGCGTCACCAGGTCGCCCGCCGCGTCGACGCGTGTGTCCCGCCGCGCGTCGTGCAGCAGCAACAGCGCGAGCAGACCCAGCACTTCGGGCTCGTCGGGCATCAGCCGGGCCAGTACGCGGGCCAGCCGGATCGCCTCCGCGCAGAGGTCCCTGCGCACCAGGTCCTCGCCTGCGCCGGCGACGTACCCCTCGTTGAAGAGCAGGTAGAGCACGCCGAGAACGCCGGTGATGCGTTCGGGCAGAAGGTGCGCGGGCGGCACGCGGTAGGGGATGCCCGCGTTGCGGATCTTCCGTTTGGCGCGGACCAGGCGCTGCGCCATCGTCGCTTCGGGCACGAGGAAGGCGCGGGCGATCTCGGGCGTGGTCAGTCCCGCGAGGGTGCGCAGGGTCAGCGCCACCCGGGCCTCGATGGGCAGCGCCGGGTGGCAGCAGGTGAAGATCAGCCGCAGCCGGTCGTCGCCGACTTCGCTCGGGTCCTCGAACTCCGGGTCGTAGGGCCCGTCGTCGCGTGCCAGCACGGCCACCTCCCGCAGCTTCCGTGCCCCGGTCGCCTCCCGGCGCAGCACGTCCAGGGCGCGGTGGCGTGCGGTCGTGGTGAGCCAGGCGCCGGGGCGGCGCGGCACGCCGTCGCGCCGCCACCGGTCGAGGGCCTGGGCGAAGGCGTCCTGGGCGCATTCCTCGGCGAGGTCCCAGTCGCCGGTCACCCGGATCAGGGTGGCGACGACCTGGCCCCACTCCTCGCGGAAGGCGTCCGCGACCGCCCTCTCGACGTCTCGCGCCCGCGGGTTCGTGCTCACTCCCAGACCGGCCGCACTTCGACCGAGCCGCCGTCCAGCGCGGCCGGGTGCCGGGAGGCGAGCGCGATCGCCTCGTCGAGGTCGGCGGCCTCGACGATGTCGAAGCCCGCGACGTACTGCTCGGACCGGGTGAACGGCCCGTCGTCGAGCAGCACTTCGTCGCCGCGGACGCGGACGGTGGTGGCGTCGGCGGGCGGTCGCAGGCGCGCCCCGCTGCGTGGGACGCCGTGCCCGCGCACCTCGTCGGCGTAGGAGGCGAAGCGGGGGTCGCGGGCGGCCTCGGCGGGGCCCTGTTCCTCGCCGTCGACGGGCGTGCAGGCGAACAGCACGTACTTCACGGCCGGCCCTGGGTGACCGGGGAATCGAACGGGACCGAGGTGTGCTGGTGGACGATCTGCCAGCGGTCGCCGGCCGCGCGGTAGCCGGTGGTGACGCGCGCGGTGGTGTCCAGCCTGTCGCCGGTGACCAGTTCGGCGCGCATCCGCACGAGGGCGTGGCTGAAGGCGATGCTCTCGTCGACCCGGACCCGGAAGTCGAGCACCTCGCGCTCCACCGGCCCGGCCAGCGTCGCGAACCAGAGTTCCTCGGCCTTGCGCAGAGCCTCGGTCCCGCGCTGTTCCAGTCCGGACACGGGGTGGAAGACCTCGACGTCCGGCGCGTAGCAGGCCATGGCCCGGTCGAAGTCCCGCTCGCGCGCGGCGGCGGTGAGTTCCGCGTCGAGCCGCCGGATCTCGCCCTCGGCGTCCTCGTCCTCCCAGAAGGCGCGGACCTCCATGGCGCCGATCGTCGCCACGGGGTGCCTGGCGGCGGCCTCGACCGCCTCGTCCAGGCTGTCGCACTCGAGGATGTCGTATCCGGCGACGTACTCCTTGGTCTCGGCGAACGGCCCGTCGGTGCGCAGGACTTCGCCGTCGCGGACGCGTACGGTGACCGCTTCGGCGGGCAGGGTCAGCCGGTGGCCGTGCAGCCGTACGCCGCGCTCGGCGCCCAGTTCCTCCACCCAGGGTTCGACGGGTGCCATGTCGGACGCGTCGGCGGTGTCGTCGCCGCAGACCAGCAGCATGTACTTCATGGTTCCTCCCGGTGTTCGTGAGCTTCCTGCGTCCCACCGACGAACGGGAACGCGCCGCATCGACAACGTCCGCGCGACAACTTTGCCGACCTCGCGTCGTGAGCCCCGCGCCGGCCCTCTCGCCCGGGCCGCTTCGGCGGTCCTGGGGTTCACACCGTGCTCGACGGTCACGCCGTGGTGGAGGGTGGTTCGAACCGCACCGGCAGCTCTCGCACGCTGTTGCCCACGAAGCTCGCGTGACGGGAGAGTTCGTCCTCCCGGAGGGCGAGGTCGAGACCGGGGAAGCGGGCGAACAGCCGCTCCAGCGCGATGGTCGCCTCCATGCGCGCGAGCGGGGCGCCGAGGCAGTAGTGGGCGCCGTGCCCGAGGGAGAGGTGCCGGGCGGCGTCCGCGCGTCGGGGACGGGTGACGTCGAACCGGTCGGCGTCCGGTCCGTGCGCGTCGTGGTCGCGCCCGGCGGCCGAGTATCCGGCGAGGACCGGGGTGCCCGCGGGGATCACGGTGCCGTCGAGCGTCATGTCCCGCACGGGGTACCGGAAGGGGAAGTAGCTGACGGGGGCGTCCCAGCGGAGGGTCTCCTCGACGACGTCGGCCCAGCCCGCCCCGCCGCGTGCCACCAGGTCCAGTTGGTCGCGGTGTCCGCACAACGCCCGTACGGCGTTGGTGATGAGGTTCAGTGTGGTCTCGTGCCCGGCGATGATCATCAGGACCAGGGTGCCGATGAGTTCCTCGTGACCGAGCCGGTCCCCCTCCTCGTCCCGGGCGGCGATGAGTGCGCTGGTGAGGTCGTCGCCCGGCCGCTGGGCGCGCGACTCGGCCACCGAGGCCAGTACGCCGACCAGTTCACGGTTCGCGGCCAGGGCCTGCTCGGGTGCGATGTCGGTGGCGACCACCTGGTTCGACAGATGGTGCAGCCGGTCCCGGTACTCGGCGTCGACACCGAGCAGTTCGCCGATGACTCCCATCGGCAGCGGCAGCGCGAAGTGCCGACGCAGATCGGCGACTCCCCCACCGTCGCGGGCCGCGCGCTCCAGGTCGTCGAGCAGTCCCTCCGTCAACTCCTCGATCCAGGGGCGCATGCGCTCCACACGACGGGCGGTGAAGGCCTTGCTGACCAGTGACCGCAGCCGCCGGTGGTCGTCGCCGTCGGCCGTCGTCATCCCCCGCACGGTGGCGAAGGTCGTCAGCGGCCACCCGGGGGTGATGCGGCCCTCGCGCAGTGCCGTGAAGTGCCGGGCTCCCTTGGCGACGTCGGGGTGCGCGAGGAACTCCTTGAGCGCGTCGTGCCCGAGCACGGCCATGCCCTCCACGTCTCCGGGCAGCACGACCGGCGCGACGCCGCCCCGCGCGAGGAGCCGCGCGTTGTCGGCGTGCGGGCAACCGCCCGCGGGATCCAGACGATGGGGCGTGCCGGACGAGGTGTCCACCGGATTCTCCTTGTGAGACGTCGAGTTGGAGGCCGTTCGGCGCCGCCGGGGCGGCACGGTCCTCGATTCTGCCTGCTCACAGCAGTGTGCGCAGCCGCTCCGCGAAGCCCTGGGGATGGGTGAGGTTGCCGTTGTGGCCGCCGGGGAAGTGGACGAGCTCCGCGCCGAGTCCGGCCGCCAGTTCTTCCGCGCACCGGTAGTCGAACACGGCCCGCGGGGTGCTGCGTCCGGCGGCGGGCACGATGCGGACCGGGCCCGCCGCGAGCGCGCGGATCTCGTGCGGGTGGAGCTCGGCCCGGGTCATCGTGGGTGCGTCGTACGCGACGAAGAAGGTGAAGTTCGGCTCGCGGGACGCGTCCAACGGGGCGGTCCTGACGCCCGGTTCGGTCTCCTGCCGGGCGGGGTCGATGCCGAGGATCTCACCGATTCTGCGCACTCCGGCGATCCAGCCGTCACGGCGGAAGACGGTGCACATGTCGTCCAGTTCCCTTTGCGCGCACAGGCGTTCGTCCTCGGGCAGCAGGCCCGGTATGGCCGGCTCGTGCGCGACGAGAACGCTCAGTCGGCCGGGATGCCGCTGTGCGAGGCGCAGCCCGATCACGGCGCCCATGCTGCAGCCGAGCATGAGCGCGGGCTCGTCGGCCAGTTCGGCCAGCAGCCGGTTCACGTCGTCGACGTGCTCGTCGAGCGTGGCTCCGCGGGCCGGATCGTCGATGACGCTGCGGGACAGCCCCCGGCGGTCGTAGGTGACGACGGTGTAGGTGTCGACGAGGTGGCCGACCATGGCGTCGCTGCGGTCGGCGTCACCCTCCCCGCTCTGCGAGACGAGCAACAGCGGCCCCTCGCCGCGCACTTGGTAGTGCAGCGTGGCACCGGGGACCTGAAGCTTTCCGGACGTGGCGTTCATGGCGGGCTCCTGTCGGGGTGGGTGCGTCTTCGTTCCGTGGCGCTCCCCCAAGCTAATCCATCATTCCTGATGCATCAAGTTTGATGGATCTATTTTGATGCATCACTCCTGATGTAACCTGGCGGTCATGAACGGAGCGGAACTCTTCCTCCTGGGCCGGACCTTGATGAAGATCGGCGAGGAGGCCATCCCCACCGAGGGGGCCGGCCGACGGTCCACGAGCACCCGGTCCATGCTGATCGTGATGCTCGACGTGTACGCCCACCCGGACACGACGGTCGGCGAGGTCGCCGCGCGCACGGGGCTGCCCCAGAGCGCCGTGTCCGCGTGCGTCGCGCGGCTCAAGGAGGCGGGATCGGTGCTCACGACGACCGACCCGGCCGACCGCCGGCGCTCACTGCTGCGGCAGAACCCGGAGATCACCGGCCGCCGGGCCGAGGTCGCGGCGGCCCCGGTCGACGAGGCGCTCGGCGCCGCGCTCGGCACCGACGACCCCGCGGCCGTCGCGGAGACGGTCGCCCTCCTGGAACAACTGGCGGAACGCCTGTCGCCCAAGGTGCTCGGACGCCTGCGCTGAGACGGCGCCCCGGCCCGCGCCCGCGGGCCACCGGCCCACCCGACGTCCGGCACCGCCTTGCCCCGCAGCCGATGGCTGCCCGACGCGGCGCCGAGCTCCTCCGCGATCGGCCCGTCAGGTCTGCCCCGTCCTACCGCGATTCGACGGTCCTGGGGACCGGGCCGCCCGAGGTCCGGCCGACGGGCAGGGACGTCTCGCGACCCGAGGGCCGGCCGACCTCCGGAGTGTGCGCCCGGCGCCATTGGTGCCTGGACGGCGAGGAGTTGACCTTCCGTCGACCGTGCCGTGCGCGCACGGAAGACAGCCCTTCCCCCTGTCGACGACTCGCCGTACACGAACTCCCGCCGTTCCGGCGTTCTTCCCGCCGAACCCCGGCGCTACGGGCCCCGCGCACCGCGTCCCGACCGCACCGGCGTGAGGCGTGGTACTCTCCGAAACAGCACCGATGTGCGATCCCCTTCGGATCGCCGGTGTCAGTTTCTCCTTCTCCGCTGTCGCGCCCGTCGGCGAACGACCGGCCGATCAGCTTCTCGGCACCACCTCCTGAAAGCGGTCACGGGCTGTTTCCGTCCCGCCGCCTGCGAGGTGATGTTCCCGCCGCGCCGAGGCGCGCCGTCACCGGCCCTCGGCCTTCCTCCGCGGCCTCTCCCCCCTTCCCCGCATGTCCCATGCACCTCGTCCGTGAAAGGACCTCGCATGACCACCACACTCGAACGCCCCCCTGTGCAGCAGCCCCGGCCGCAGGCCGTCACCGGTGTCCTCGACATCGACGGCAGCGGGAAGGGGCACCTGCGCGCCATGGACTGCCTGCCCTCGAACACCGACCTCCAGGTCTCCCCCGCCCTCATCAGCCGTCACGGCCTGCGCAGGGGTGACACGATCGAAGGCGTACGCGGCGCGGCCCGCGCGCTCGCCGAGGTCGAGCGCGTCAACGGCCGTACGCCCCAGGAGCTGCGCCGCCGCCCCCACTTCCGCGACCTCACCCCGCTGCACCCGCGCGACCGGCTCCGTCTGGAACACCCGGCGAGCGGCCTGGCCGGACGCGTCATGGACCTCGTCGCACCGGTCGGCAAGGGCCAGCGCGGCCTGATCGTCGCGCCGCCCAAGACCGGCAAGACCGTGCTGCTCCAGCAGCTCGCCGCGGCGATCGCCGGCAACCATCCCGAATGCCGGCTGATGGTGCTGCTTCTCGACGAGCGCCCCGAGGAGGTGACCGACATGCGGCGCTCGGTCCGCGGCGAGGTCTACGCCTCCACCTTCGACAAGAACCCCAAGCAGCACATCGCGCTCGCCGAACTCGTGATGGAACGCGCCAAGCGGCTGGTCGAGCAGGGCGAGGACGTCGTCCTCCTGATGGACTCCCTCACCCGGCTGTGCCGGGCGCACAACAATGCCGCCGCCTCCGGTGGCCGCACCCTCAGCGGCGGCGTCGACGCGGCCGCCGTGCTCGGCCCCAAGCGGTTCTTCGGCGCGGCACGCCTCGCCGAGGAGGGCGGCTCGCTCACCGTCCTCGCCACCGCCCTGGTGGACACCGGCTCCCGCGCCGACGGCTACTTCTTCGAGGAGCTCAAGAGCACCGGCAACATGGAACTCCGCCTGGACCGCGAGCCGGCGTCCCGGCGTGTCTTCCCGGCGGTCGACATCACCCCGTCCGGCACCCGCCGCGAGGAACTCCTCGTTCCCGCCGCCGAATTGGCGGCCGTACGCGGCCTGCGCCGCGCCCTGGCCACACGCGACGGCCAGGCCGGGCTCGAAACCCTCCTGGAACGGCTGCGGGCCACCCCGGACAACGCGGCCTTCCTGCGGCGGGTCCAGCCGACCCTGCCCTCCTGACCTTCCCCGCGTGTGCCATCCGGGTACTCGCTGCCGCCGTTCGGGCCTGGCGTCCGGGCCCAGGGCCGCTCGGTTCCTACGTTGATCAGTATGACCATCGGATTCTCACCCCGGCTCGCCGCCTCGCGGGCCGCCGCCTGCCGCGCCGCCGTCTCCTGCTCCGTCGTCTGCGTGGTCGGAGCCCTGGCCCTCGCGCCGAGTCCGGCAGAGGCCCGGATCGGCACGGACCCGGGCGCGGCCCGGCCGACGGCGTCGCCACCGCCCCTGTACCGGTCCGGGACACACGTGCGGCCACACGCAGGTGCCCCCGAGGTCCCCGAGGACGTCTCCGCGCTGTCGTGGCTGGTGGCCGACGCCCGCACCGGCGACGTGCTCGCCGCGCACAACGCCCACCGCAGGCTGCCGCCCGCCAGCACCCTCAAGACGCTGTTCGCCCTCACCGTCATGCCGGCGCTGCCCAGCGGCATCCGGCACACCGTGAAGGAGGCGGAACTGGCGGACGTCGGCGAGGGCAGCAGCCTGGTGGGCGTCGACGCCGGCCACACGTACAAGGTGGCCGACCTGTGGCGCGGCGTCTTCCTCAACTCCGGGAACGACGCCGTGCACGTGCTGGCCTCGATGACCGGTGGATGGCGGGCGACGGCGGCCCGGATGCAGGCCAAGGCCAAGGCCCTCGGCGCGCTCGACACCCGTGTCGTCTCCCCCGACGGGTACGACGCGCCGGGCCAGGTCTCCTCCGCCTACGACCTCGCTGTCTTCGGACGGGCCGGACTGCGCAACGCGGACTTCGCGCGGTACTGCTCCACCGCGCAGGCCATGTTCCCCGGGGACGGCTACCCGTACCGGATCGAGAACACGAACCGCCTGCTGACCGGGGCCGACGGGGTCGACCCGTACCCGGGCCTCATCGGCATCAAGAACGGCTACACCTCCAACGCGGGCAACACCCTCATCGCCGCCGCGCGGCACGGCGAGCGCACCCTCATCGTCACCGTGATGAACCCTCAGGAAGGCGACGGGTTCGCCGTGTACGAGGAGGCGCGCTCGCTGCTCGACTGGGGGTTCAAGGCGTCCGGGCACGTCGAACCGGTGGGTTCGCTGATCGACACCCGGGGTGTGCCCGCGGCGGGACCCTCCGCACGGCCGGCCGCCCCGGCGTCGCCGCAGGACGACGGGACGAGCTGGCCGGACGCCGCGGGGATCGCCGGCGCTGCCGGGCTCGGTGCCGGGGGCGTGGCCCTGGCCCTGCGTCTCAAGGCAGCCCGTTCGGCCCGCGGCTGACCGACGGGCAGCCACAGCAGCAGCCCGAGGGTGATCCACGTGTACGTGTTGCTGCCGAGGAACCCGTCGAGACCAGAGGCGTCGTCGAACCACAGCCACACCATGCTGCTGCACAGCACCGCGTAGAGCGCACCCGCGACACGCAGGCGGCGCCGGTGTAGCAGCACGGCGAAGGACGGGAGCAGCCAGACGAGATGGTGCACCCAGGTGATCGGGCTGACGAGGCACGCGGTGAGCCCGGTGAGAGCGAACGCGGCCGTCCAGTCGCTCCCGGCCAGGGCCCGGGTGGTCCGCCACGCCCATACGCACATCACCAGCAGGGCGACGATCGCCCAGACGGCCCTGCTCGGCTCGTCCGGCGCGGCGAGGCGGGCCAGGACGCCCTGCAACGACTGGTTGGAGACATAGCCGAGACGGCCGATGCGATCGGTGTCCCACAGCGCGTCGGTCCAGTAGAAGCGCGAGGCGTCCGGTGCGATCCAGGCCGCCAGGGCGGTGGCCGCCGCGGCGACCGCCGTGGCCACCCCGGCCGCGCGCGGGCGGCGGGCGAGCAGGAGCAGGCCGATGAAGAGTGCGGGAGTGAGCTTGACCGCCGCGGCCAGACCGGTGCCGACGCCCGCCCGGCGGCCCCGGCCGGTGGACAGCAGCCAGGCGTCGCTCAGCACGAGGGCGAGGAGCAGGAGATTGACCTGGCCGAAGCTGAACGTGTCGCGGACCGGTTCGAACAGGGCCAGCAGGCAGGCCGCCACGGCGAAGCCGAACCAGCCGTAGCGGCGCAGCGCGGGTCCGACCAGCACCCACACCACGAAGGCCAGCGCCGCCAGGTTGAGGGCCAGGCCCACGACGATCGCGGTGGGCAGCCCCACCAGCGCCATCGGCAGCATGCCGACCGCGGCGAACGGCGGGTAGGTGAAGCCGTACGCCGTCCCCGGCACCCGGTAGTCGTAGATCCGGCCGCCGTGGTGGACCCAGGTGTCGACCGTCCCGTAGTAGACGCGCAGGTCGAACCAGCCGCGCAGGAGCGGCACCGTGGCGGTGAACACGCCGACGGCGACGGCGAGTGCGAGCAGGCACAGCAGCCGCCCGCGGTCGGTGACCGGTGCTCTCATGCCGTCCGCTCCAGTATCGGTGTCCTTGCCTGCGTCGCCTGGTGTGCGTGCCAGAGCACCACCAGGGCGAGTGCGCCGCCGGAGAAGGCCAGGACGACCTGGGCGGTGTCGGGCGGGCCCCCGCTCGGCAGCACCGCCAGCGCCAGCACCGCGCTGGCGGCCGCCACCCGCGAGCGCACCGAACCGTCCGGTGCCGCCGCGGAGATGAGGAACAGGCCCCACAGCGCGTACCAGGGCCGCACGGCCGGCCCGAACACGGCCACCGCCGCCAGGCTCAGCCCCAGCGCGTAGACCGGGCCGGGGCGCAGCCGCAGCCATATGAACAGCACCACCAGCACGGTCACCGCGAGGCCGGCCGCGTGCCAGAGGGGCAGCGCGAGCGGGGCGAGGCCGCTCCCCAGTTGCTGCAGCACGGCCCCGGTGGCGCGGCCGAGGACGCTGGTGAGCGCCCAGTTGTGCGGGGAGACGGGGGTCTTCAGTGCCGCTATCCAGCCGTAGCCCGTACCGGCCACCGCGGTCGCCGCCACCGTCGTGGCCAGGGCGACGACTGCCGTGGTCGACGTCGACCGTGCCACGCCCCGCCGTCCGCGCAGCGCGACGACGGCCAGCAGGCCGAGGGCCGCGGGAGCCTTCACCAGCGCCGCCAGGGTGACCAGGACGACACCGAGGACGTGCCACCGGCCGCGGGCGGCGACCAGCCCCATGCCGAGCAGGCCGAGCATGATGGCGTCGTTGTGCGCACCGGCCACCAGGTGGAGCAGGACGAGCGGGTTGAGCGCCCCCAGCCAGAGCGCCGCGGCGGGATCGGCGCCGCTGTGCCGGGCGAGGCGGGGCAGCGCCGCCGCCATCAGGGCCACGCCGAGCAGGGCGACCAGCCGCATGCCGAGCAGCCCCGCCGGCACCTCGCCGCGGGTCAGTCCGGACAGGGCGGAGGCGACCGCGAGGAAGACCGGGCCGTACGGGGTGGTGGTCTGCTGCCACAGCGGTGCCACCTCGTCGGCGAGCGGCCCACCGAGCTGGGCGGGCCCGTGCGCGTAGACGTCGATGTGCGCGTCGACCATGGCGCCCTGCGCGAGATAGCTGTACACGTCCCTGCTGAACAGCGGTGGCGCCAGCAGCAACGGCGCCGCCCACACCGCCAGCACCAGCAGCAGGGAGCGGGGAGTCGGCGGGCGGGGACCGCGTACGACGGTACCGAGCAGCACCCAGGCGGCGATCAGCAGGACGACTCCGAAGTAGACGCCGACCAGACCGAGTACGGCACGCGCGGACTCGGGGGCGAGCAGGTCCCGCGCGCGAAGTGCCCCGGCCGTCTCACCGCCCAGCGCGAGGAAGGCGGAACCGGCCAGGCCGAGAGCCTGACAGCGGCGGAGATCGACGGGAAAAGCCATGGCCAGCACTCGGGAAGCGTGGCAACGCGAGGTGGCCGGGGAGCGACGTGACTCCTTCCGGGCGGGGGCCGGTGTGTGACCGCCGCGTGGTCGACGGACGCCGGAACCCACGCGCGGACGCCGGGCCGAGAGCCACGCGTGGTCGCCGGGGCGACGGACGTCTCAGAAGACCGAGAGCCCCGTCAGCGTCGTGAAGCGGTCCAGTGCCGCGACGCCGGCCACCGAGTTGCCCCGCTCGTCCAGACCCGGGCTCCAGACACAGAGCGTGCACCGGCCCGGCACCACCGCGATGATGCCGCCGCCGACGCCGCTCTTGCCCGGCAGGCCGACCCGGTAGGCGAAGTCGCCCGCCGCGTCGTACGTGCCGCAGGTCAGCATCACCGCGTTGACCTGTTTGGCCTGGCTGCGGGTGAGCAGCCGGGTGCCGTCGGCGCGGATGCCGTGCCGGGCGAGGAACCCGGTGGCCAGCGCGAGGTCGGCGCAGGACGCCTCGATCGAGCACTGCTGGAAGTACTGCTTCAGCAGCACCGGCACCGGGTTGTCGACGTTGCCGTAGGACGCCATGAAGTGGCCGAGGGCGGCGTTGCGGTCTCCGTGCGCGGCTTCCGAGGAGGCGACCTCCCTGTCGAAGGTGAGGTCCGCGTTGCCGCTCTCCGCGCGCAGGAAGTCGAGCAGCGCGGCGGCGGCGTCACCCGTCTGGGTCTGCAGCCGGTCCGTGACGACGAGGGCGCCCGCGTTGATGAACGGGTTGCGCGGTATGCCGTTCTCGTACTCCAGTTGGACCAGGGAGTTGAACGGATTGCCGGAGGGCTCCCGGCCGACGTGCTCCCACAGGGCGTCGCCCTCCCGGGCCAGGTCGAGCGCCAGGGTGAAGACCTTGGTGATGGACTGCGTGGAGAACGGCTGCCGCCAGTCCCCCACGCCGTACACCGTGCCGTCCAGCTCCGCGACGGCCATGCCGAAGCGGCGCGGGTCGCAGGCGGCCAGGGCCGGAATGTAGTCGGCGGGCCGGCCGCGGCCGGGGGTCCGCTCGATGTCCTCGGCGATCCGTTCCAGCACCGGCTGGAACGTCAGGGGCGAGCTCATGATCGCCATTGTGCCTCCGGTCCGGTCCAGGCGCTCTTTCCCGGGTTCAGGCGGCCGGGGCGGCGCTGCCGGCGACGACCTCGGGACGCAGCAGGGCCTCCAACCGTTCGGCGGGCAACAACCCCTTCTCCAGGACGAGTTCGGCCACACCGCGTCCGGTGGCGAGGGCCTCCTTGGCGATGTCGGTGGCCGCGGTGTAGCCGATGTACGGGTTGAGCGCCGTGACCAGGCCGATGGAGTTCTCCACCGCCGCGCGCAGCACCTCGGTGTTCGCGGTGATCCCGGCGACGCATCGCTCCGCGAGGGTGAGGCAGGCGGCCCGCAGATGGGCGATGCTCTGCGACAGCGCGTGCAGGATGACCGGCTCGAAGGCGTTCAGCTGGAGCTGTCCGGCCTCCGCGGCCATGGTGATGGTCACGTCGTTGCCGATCACCTGGAAGGCGACCTGGTTGACGACCTCGGGGATCACCGGGTTGACCTTGCCGGGCATGATGCTCGAACCCGCCTGCACCGGCGGCAGGTTGATCTCGCCGAAGCCGGCCCGCGGCCCGGACGACAGCAGGCGCAGATCGTTGCAGCTCTTGGAGAGCTTGACGGCGATCCTCTTGAGGACTCCCGACATCTGCACGAAGGCACCGCAGTCCTGGGTCGCCTCGACCAGGTTGGCGGCGGTGACCAGCGGCAGTCCGGTGATGTCCGAGAGATGGCGTCGCACCGACTCCGCGTAGCCTGCGGGGGCGTTGAGGCCGGTCCCGATGGCGGTGGCACCGAGGTTGATCTCGTGGATCAGCTCGACGGCCTCGGCGAGCCGGCCCCGGTCCTCCTCGATCATCACCGCGTACGCCGAGAACTCCTGGCCCAGCGTCATGGGCACCGCGTCCTGGAGCTGGGTCCGCCCCATCTTCAGCACGTCGCGGAATTCGACGGCCTTGGCCGCGAAGGTGTCCTGGAGGACGGCCATCGCTTCGAGCAGCCCGCGCACCGCGAACACGGTCGCGATCTTGACGGCGGTCGGGTAGACGTCGTTGGTCGACTGGCCGAGGTTGACATCCTCGTTGGGGTGGAGGTGGGCGTACTCGCCCTTGGCGTGTCCGAGCAGTTCGAGGGCCCGGTTGGCGACGACCTCGTTGGCGTTCATGTTGGTCGAGGTGCCGGCGCCGCCCTGGATGACGTCGACGACGAACTGGTCGTGCAGCATGCCGTCCCGGATCTCGCGGCAGGCGGCGACGACGGCCGCCGCCTTGCGGGGTTCCAGCAGCCCGAGTTCCTCGTTGGCGCGGGCGGCGGCCTCCTTGACGGCGGCGAGGGCGTCGATCAGGTGCGGGTGGGCGGAGATCGGGGTGCCGGTGACGGGGAAGTTCTCCGTGGCGCGCAGGGTGTGGATGCCCCAGTACGCGTCGGCGGGGACGTCACGGTCTCCGAGCAGGTCGTGTTCGCTGCGCTGGGCTGCGCCGGTCATGGCTGTGCGTCCTCTTCCGGGAGCGGTTGTTCAGGCGGACGTGGGGTGCGTGAGCGGGTCGAGGGCGCGGGCCGGCCGGACGCTCCCGACCACCTCGCCCCCGCCGAGGAGCGGCGCGCCCGCGAACTCGGTGAGCGCTGCGGGGTCGACCCCGCAGCGCGCCAGGGCGGCGGCGGTCACCGGGACACGCGCCCGGTCGGCGCCGTCGGCGATCTTCACGGCGACGGCCCGGCCGTCCGGCAGCGCGGCGACCTGTACTCCTTCGAAGCCGTCCTTGGCGAGCAGGCCGGGCACGGCACGCATCAGCGCGGCGACGTCGCGGCCGGCTCCGGAGGCCATCTCGGCGTGCTCCCGCATGGCGTCGGCGACCCTTGCCTCGGGGGTGCCGGGCGCAGCGGTGGTCATCCGGGCTGCGGCGCGGGCCAGCCCGTGCAGCGAGACGGAGAACAGGGGCGCGCCGCAGCCGTCGACGGTGGTGCGGGCGACGGCCTGGCCGGTGAGGTCCTCGACGGTCTCCGCGATCGTCCGCTGGAGCGGGTGCGCGGGGTCGAGGTAGTCGTCGAGCGGCCAGCCGTTGAGGCGGGCGGTGAAGAGCATGGCCGCGTGCTTGCCCGAGCAGTTCTGGGCGAGCCGCGAGGGCATGCGCCCCTCGCGGACCCAGGTTTCCCGCACGACGGGGTCGAAGGGCAGGTCGGGGACGTTGCACAGCCGGTCCTCGGGCAGTCCGGCGAGTTCCAGGACGCGCCGGGTCCCGGCGAGGTGGCGTTCTTCGCCGGAGTGGCTGGCGGCGGCCAGCGAGAGAAGTTCGCCGTCCAGGGGCAGTCCGGCCCGCAGCATGGCCACGGCCTGGACGGGCTTGAGCGCCGACCGGGGGTAGAAGGCGGCCTCGATGTCGCCGATCTGGAGTTCCACGCCGCCGTCGGCGGCGAGGACGACCACGGATCCGTAGTGGATGCCCTCGATCACACCGCCGCGTACGAGGTGGGCGACGGGGGCGTGCAGCGGTTCGCGCACGGAGGGGGCCGCGGCGGGCCGGGCGGGGTGGGTCAGGGGCGGGTGGGTCAGGGCCCGGTTCACGCGTCGGCTCCTTCGGGTATCGCGGCGGGCCGCGCCGTCGGGGCGGGGGCGCCGTGCTGCGGTACTGCTCGCGGGTCCTGCTCGCTCACGTCCGGGGTCCGCCTTCCGTGGCCGGGTCCGCGGCCTCCGGGCGCACGATGGAGGTGAGGGTGGTCTCGACGCGGTCGAGGTGGTGGGACATCGCCTGGACGGCGTCGCGCTCGGAACCGTCGATCAGAGCCTCGACGATCGCGCGGTGCTCGCGGTTGGACTGCTCGCGCCGGCCGCCGAGTTCGTTCAGGAACGCCGACTGGCGGGCCAGAGCGTCCCGGATCTCCTCGATGACCCGGCGGAAGAC
This sequence comes from Streptomyces sp. NPDC025784, assembly GCF_055558435.1. NCBI lineage: Bacteria > Bacillati > Actinomycetota > Actinomycetes > Kitasatosporales > Streptomycetaceae > Streptomyces > Streptomyces sp. NPDC025784. Next base: position 183,538 of record NZ_JBVHMN010000020.1, on the reverse strand, counting down.
CGGGTTCTGCGACGCCTCGGCGACGGCGATGTGGAAGATCGTGTCCATCGCGACCCACGCGGTGGTGTCGGTCTCCCTTTCCATCCGTCCGAGGAGGTGGGCGAGGTGGTCGAGGTTCTCCGGGGTGCGTCGGACGGCCGCGTATCCGGCGACGGGGATCTCGACGTGCCGGCGCACTTCGAGCAGGTCGCTCGCCGCGTAGTCGCCGAAGGTGGGGTCCTCGACCGCGCTCGCGACGACGAAGGTGCCCTTGCCGGTGCGCGACACGGTCAGGCCCATGACCTGCAGGGCCCGCAGGGCTTCGCGCAGCACGGGTCGGCTGACTTCGAGGCGGCGGCACAGCTCCGCCTCGGAGGGGAGTTTGTCGCCGATGGCGTAGTCGCCGCGCTCGATGGCGTCGCGGAGGTGGGTGAGCACCGCTTCCATGGCGCTGACGCGCCGCGGTACCGAGCCACCTGTCTGGCTGTCTGACAGGTTCACGGTGGCGATGATCCGTGGGACGGAGGCGCGCTGTCAAGCGGCGGGCGAGGCGAGCCCGGCGTGAGGCGAAACGGATCAGGGGGTGTGAAGCCGGAGAGCCGGCCTCACACCCCCTGATCCGGAGGCCTGTGGACTCAGCTGTCGAGAGCCCCGGTGGTCAGCAGCCCGAACAGCAGCACACCGATGACCAGCCGGTAGATCACGAACGCGTTGAAGGAGTGCTTGGCGACGAACTTCAGCAGCCAGGCGATCGAGGCGTAGGCGACCACGAAGGACACGACGGTGCCGACGACCAGCGGGGCGGCGCCGACGCCCGCGCCCAGGGCGTCCTTGAGCTCGTACAGGCCGGCGCCGGTCAGGGCCGGGATGCCGAGGAAGAAGGAGAGGCGGGTGGCCGCCACGCGGTCCAGGTCCAGGATGAGCGCCGTGGACATCGTGGCGCCCGAACGGGAGAAGCCCGGGAAGAGCAGGGCGAGGATCTGCGAGCTGCCGACCAGCATGGCGTCCTTGAAGGAGGTGTCGTCCTCACCCCGCTTGTGCCGCCCCATCTGGTCCGCGGCCCACATCACACCGCTGCCGACGATCAGCGAGGCCGCCACGACCCAGAGCGAGGCGAGCGGGCCCTCGATCAGCGGCTTGGCGGCGAGGCCCACGACGACGATCGGGATCGTCGCGTAGATGACCCACCAGGCGAACTTGTAGTCGTGGTGCTGCCGCTCCTCCTTGTTCCGCAGGCCGCGCCCCCAGGCGGAGACGATCCGCACGATGTCCTTGAAGAAGTACACGAGCACGGCGGCGATCGCGCCGACCTGGATGACCGCGGAGAACCCGACGACGGCGTCGTCGTCGACGGGGATGCCCATCAGGCCTTCGGTGATCTTGAGGTGACCGGTCGAGGAGACGGGGAGGAACTCGGTGACCCCCTCGACGGCTCCGAGGACGACGGCCTGACCGACGTTGATGACGCTCATGGGATCCAGTTCTGAGGAGTTGGTCGACAGTGCTGTAGACGGTACACGGCGCACTCCGACCTATCCTCGGCGACGCCCGGCACCTACATCCACAAAGCTTGCGCAAACGAGACCCCGGCGAACGCCGCGCCCAGACCGGCCGTCACGCTCACGATCACGTTGGCCGCAGCGTAGAACCCCGCCCCCGTCTCCGTCAGCCGCACCGTCTCGTACGAGAACGTCGAGTAGGTGGTCAGCGCGCCGCACAGGCCCGTGCCGATCAGCAGTTGCAGGTGCGGCGAGGCGTGCCCCGCGGCGGCGGCGCCGGTCAGCAGCCCCAGGACGAGGGAGCCCGTCAGGTTGACGACGAGGGTGCCCCACGGGAAGACCGAGTCGTGCTTCGCCCGGACCGCCCGGTCGGTCAGATGGCGCAAGGGTGCGCCGACCGCGGCCCCCATGATCACCAGCAGCCAGTTCACAACGACTTCTCACCTTCCCCGCCCCCGAGAAGGACGATCTCGTGGTCGACGCGGACGATCCGTCCGCCGGTGGCGATCTCTTCGAGCCGCGTCGGGAACGGCGGCTCGAGGTGGAGGGTGTCGTGCTCGCCGGTGAGGACCGTCACGCGCAGGGCATCGGCCGTCCGCCCCCTCATCGCCGCCTCCCCGCCACGGTGCGGCGGGTCATCGCCCCGGCGAGCCGGACCGCGGCGAGCGCCGCGAACAACGTCGCGACGAGGTAGCCGAACCCGGTCCAGGGGCGCCCCCCGTCGACGAGTCTCTGGATGTCGACGACGTACGTCGAGAAGGTGGTGAATCCGCCGAGGACCCCGGTGCCGAAGAAGGGGCGCACCAGCCGGTGGGCCGCCCACACGTCGGTGATGAGGACCATGAAGACGCCCATCACGGCACAGCCGAGAACGTTCACCCAGAACGTGGTCCAGGGGAACCCGGCCGTCTCGGCGGGCCACAGGCGTGCGGCGCCGTAGCGCGTGGTCGCGCCGATCGCGCCGCCGAGGGCGACGATCGCGACGACCGGCCCCTGGCCCTGCCAGGGGGACGCCGTCCGCGCGGGCGTGCGCACGGGAGCGCCGGGCTCCTCGACTCGTTCGGGACGTGGGGCTGCCATGGGCGCACTTCTCCTACTCGCCGGGCCCGGACGGCTCCGGGCGCACTTCGTCGCAAGTAGGGACCGTTGGCGGCAGCGGTGCCACGGTTCGGGTACGGCGGGCCCCACCGCCGCGCCGCGACGCAAGATCGCGACCGCCGGACAGCCTAACGCCGGGAGGACGGTCCACACACACGAGGCCCGGTCCATGACCACCCGACAGGGCTCCGGCCTTCCGGAGCCGAGAGATCATTCCCTCCCGTCGGACAGGTCGGCGGCCGTCGAGGCCCACGGATCACCTCGTCGCGGCGGGAAGGGTCCTGATGTCCGGCGGGACCTGACGGATCACCCCATGACGGCGCGCATGGCGCCCGGCCGCCGGGTCTCGACGGATCACCCCTGGCGCGGCAGGCACCGCCCCGGCCGCCCGCGTCGGCGGATCACTCCGTCGCGGCGGGCAGGTCACAGACGCCGAGCCCCCGCTCCCACAGGCTCCCGAGGATCAGCCGGCCGTCGGCCTCACAGGCACTGGTGACCATGCGGAACCGGGAGCGGCGACGGGCCAGGTGGTGCAGCACATGACCCTGCTCGTCCACCGCGAGTGCGCCGATGGTGCCCGGGGGACGGAACGGCGCGCGGACCGCGATCCGTGCGGCGGCGCGCCGCACGGCGGGCCCTGTCCGGTGCAGCAGTTCCAGCGGGGCGACTCGGGGTCCGGCGAGCGCCACCCAGATCGGGCCGCCGGGGGCGCGCCAGAGGTTGTCGGGCTGGCCCGGCAGATCGTCGACGAGGGTCTCGGCGCTGCCCTCCCTGGGACCGCCGAGCCAGTAGCGGGTGAGCCGCCGTGCCCCGGTCTGCGCGAGGACGAGGAAGGTCTCGTCGTGCGCGGCGACGAGCCCATTGGCGAACTGGAGGCCCTCCAGGAGCACTTCCGGCTCCTTCTCCCCCGGCGCCAGGCGCAGCAGCCGGCCCGTTCCGGTGTGCTCGACGAGGTCGCCGATCCACTGTTCCAGCGGGTGACTGCGGCTGGAGACGGTGAAGCAGACGGTTCCGTCGGAGAGCGCGGTCACGTTGCTGCAGAAGCGCAGGGGTTCGCCCGCCACGCTGTCGGCGAGGACCCGTACCGTGCCGTCGTCGAGCGCGACGCGCAGCAGCCCCCGCTCGGCGTCGCACACCAACAGGTCGTCGTCGGTGACGAGTTCGAGGCCCAGCGGCCTGCCGCCCGTCTCCGCCAGCACCTGGACGCGGGTGCGGCCGGAGTCCGCGAGCCCTTCGACGCGGACGATGCGGCCGTCCTCCAGACCGGTGAGCACCCGGCCCCGCGAGTCGGCGACCACGTCCTCCGGCCCTCGGCCGCCGAGCGGCACGAAACGCCGGGGCACCAGACGGGACTCCTCCGGCCATGCCGCCTGCGTCCGCTGCGACTTCGCGCCCACGCCCCTACCAACCCTTCTCGAAGAAAAGACCGACCTCGGCGATGCGGTACTCGTCACGGCTGTAGAAGGTGCGCCGTCTGACGCGTTTCGCCCGCAGCAGTCCGACGCCCGTGAGCAGATCGAGGTGGGTGCGCGCCACCGCCCGGCTCACGCCCAGCTTCGCGGCCAGGGCCTCCGGGCTGATGCCGTCCTCGACGAGGTCGCCGTGGCGTTGTACCGGGAAGTGCGCGACGGGGTCCCGCAACCACTCCAGTATGTCCAGACGTTGTCCACTGACGGGAGCCCTCAGCATCTCGTCCCCCTCCGTCACGGCGGTCTCCCGCTACTGTCCCGCAGCACGGGGCGGCACGCACGGCGTTCCGCTTCTCTGGCCGGGGCCGATCGGGCGGACGGCCCGGCAGGGCGCATTGCGCTGCCGTCACGGCCCGGCCGGCGCGCACGGGGGCCGGGCCGTGACGGCAGCGGTGGCCGAACATCGCCGTGCCTGGCCCCCTCATGGGTGAGGGGGCCAGGCACGGCTGAGCCCCCTCACCTGTCGGGAGGGGGCTCGGGCCGTGATCGGTCAGCAGACCGCGGGCGGGACGCTCTGCTCGTACTGGAAGACGTTGTCGGGGTCGTACTTCGCCTTGATCTTGCGGAGCCGGTCGAAGTTGTTCCTCCAGTAGGCGGTTTCCCAGTCCTGCTGCGCGATGTTCGGCACGTTGACGTAGGCGCCGTCCACGTAGGTCCGCAGGGCCTGGCTGAACTCGGCGATCCAGGCCTGGCACTGCGAGGTGAGCGGGTCGCAGACGCCCGGCTGGTCGCTGCGCTTCCCCCAGCCGACGCCGGGTTCGGCGTAGAAGAGCGCGTCGCGGTGCGGGAAGGCGGTGCCGCCGCGGGGACTCTTCCTCACGTTCCCGCCGAAAGCCTGGACGAAGAAGTTGCTGTCATCGGTCGGGGCGCTCTTGATGAACGAGTCGACGATGCCGATCGCGTCGCTCGGGAACGGCTTCCTGGTGAACTGCGAGTGGAACTTCCAGTTCGCCGGTTCTTGCTCGATCGGAATCTGGAATCCCGAGTACACGTCGCCCCAGTTGCCGACCTGCGTAGTGACCGTCGGGGTGTCGATCGACAGGATCGGGTCCAGCAACTTCTTCGTCTCGTCCGGCGTTCCTTCGGGAAGAACCCCGAACAGGAAGATCTGGTTCCGGTGGATCTCGAGCTGGGTTCCGAGGCGGGCGTCGGTGGTCGGTGCCGTACGCTGATATTCCTCGAAGATGGGGCGGAGGTTGTTGTCGATGTTCTGCCACGTCGCCTGGAGATAAGTGACGCTCCTCAGCGGAGTCACTCTGTAGGTCAGTGATGTGACGATGCCGTAGTTGCCGTTCCCCGCGCCGCGCAGCGCCCAGAGCAGGTCCGAGTTGTGGTTCAGGTCCGCCTTGATCACCCTGGCGCACTCCTTGCCCGCCGGCACGACGATCTCGGCCCCCACCAGGCTGTCGCAGGCCATGCCGAGCCAGCGGGTGAGGAAGCCGAATCCGCCACCGAGCGTGGCACCGGACAGGCCCACGCTGCCTTCGGTGCCTGTCGTCACCGCGAAGTTCTGCTTCGCGAGCGTGGTCACCGCTTCCTCCTGGTTGAGCCCGGCGCCGACCGTCGCGATACGCGACTTGGTGTCGACATGCACCGACTTCAAGTCGCTGATGTCGATCACGAGGCCGTTGTCCACGTTCGACCAGCCCTCGAGGGCATGGCGACCGCTCCGCACCCGCACCGCCACGTCGTTCTGCCGCGCCCACGTCAGGGCGTTGACCACGTCGTGGGTGTTCTGGGCGAAGACGATGACCAGCGGATAGTGGGAGAAGAGTTGGTCCCAGCCGAGGCGCGCGTCCGTGTATCCCGAGTCCTCGGGGCGGACGATCCGGCCGGTCAGCTTCGCCGGCGCGCACCCCGCCCCGTACCCCTCACCCCCGGATGCGCCGGTCACAGCGCTCGCACCGGGGGCTTCGGCTGCCGCGGCGCCCGACACGACGACCGCACCGGCACCGGCGACGGCCGTCGCCTTGAGCAGTCCGCGACGGGAGAAATCGTTCACGGTTCATGTCCTCTCGACCACCAGAACGCGCAAATCGGTTCTTTATAGATGATTTAGGCGAAGTGGACGGTAGCAATGCCCCATGCGGGGAACCGTCCCGACACGCTCGCAACCAGCACCAAGGCGTCCGATGCCGCCGCTCCCCGCCCCTCGTGTCAGCCTCGCCCGGACGAAGCGTCAGCGCGGCGGCGAACCGGGCCGAGGCTTCTGGACATCGGCACCAGCGGGACGACCCGGACGCAGATCCATGCGAACGCCAACCTCAACGCGATCGGCCAGTTCTACGGCACCTTCCAGGAACTGCGCGCCGTCCTCGACCCGCTGCTCAAGATCGGCACGACCGAGGAATCCGACCGCATCGGCGCTTCCGTTCGTCAGGTCACGCCCGGTGAGGCGAGCGAACTGCTGAGCGCCACCACACCGATCGCTTTGCCACCAAACCGGCGATCCTGGACTCCCGCACCCTCCTGACCGATCAGCAGGTCGGCGCGGCAGCCGAGCGCCTGCTGGAGTGGCCCGGCAGCAACAACGAGGACGGAGCCGGGTTCGCCATGCTCGCCCTCGGCGGTGAGATCAACGAGGTACCGCCGAACGCGACCGCGTTCGTACACCGGAACGACCTCTTCGTCCTCGCCGCCGAGCCCTCGTGCGGGCCATGTCGACGGGGTGCTGCTGGTCTCCAGCCACTCCGGCGACCCGGTCGCCGAGGAGCTGCGTGAGGCGGGGGTGCCGATGGTCGCCTGCGGCAAGCCGATCGGGCTGGGGTCCAGGGTCAGCTATGTCGCCGCCGACGACCGGGACGGCGCCCGCGACATGGTCGGTCATCTGCTGTCGCTCGGGCGGCGCCGGATCGGCACCGTGACCGGTCCGCTCGGCACACCGGGCGGCGTCGAGCGTCTGGCCGGCTACCGGGAGGTGCTGTCCGAGGCGGGCGTCGAGGCCGACGACCGTCTCGTCGTCTCCGGAGACTGCAGCCGGGCCGGCGGCGAGGCGGCGGCCGAGCGGCTCCTGGAGCAGGCAACCGACGTGGACGCGGTGTCCGTCGCCTCGGACCTGATGGCACAGGGTGTGCTGACCGCCCTGCACCGGGCGGGCCGCCAGGTCCCGGAGGACGTGGCCGTGGGCGGCTTCGACGACTCCCCCGCCGCCACCGCGTCCAGCCCGGCCCTCACCACGATCCGCCGGACCTGGGACCGCATCAGCGCCGAGATGGTGCGGGTGCTGCCGGCCGAGATCGGGGGCGAGGATCCCGCGGCGGTGATCCTGCCGACGGAGCTGGTGCGGCGCGAGTCGACCTGACGCCGGCGGTAGCGCCCGGATTCGGCTCCGCGGCCCCGGCGCGACCGGTCAGGATTCGAGAAGCCGCCCGGCACTTCGGCGATCTAGCGTGAAGGCGTCGGCGGGAGCACCGCCGGCGCTCGGAGCGCCCCCGTAGGCCACGGGCACCACGCAGGACACGTACCACGAAGGAGTCGTCATGACCGACGGTCTCAAGACCATCGTCTATCCCGTCAAGGACCTCACGCAGTCCAAGGCGCTGTTCACCGCACTGCTCGGCGTGGACCCCTACGCCGACGAGGCCTACTACGTGGGCTTCCGGACCGCGGGGCAGGAGGTCGGCCTCGATCCCAACGGCCACGCCAAGGGCATGACGGGACCGGTTCCGTACTGGCACGTCTCCGACCTCAAGGCGACGCTGAAGGGGCTGCTCGACGCCGGGGCGGAGACCCTTCAGGACGTCCAGGACGTGGGCGGCGGCAAACTCATCGCCTCCGTGAAGGACGCGGACGGCAACCTGATCGGGCTCGTGCAGGATCCGGCCGCCTGACCGTCGGCCGCCGGACGCCCGGAACACGGGTGTGGAAGGCCGGGCACGGGAACCACCGCTTGAATGCAGCCGCACTAGTTGCACGGTCAACGAATGGCCGGATCTCTGTTACCGTTCAGTTATGGCAACGGAAACGTCCGACGCCCGGCTGGAAGACCAGTGGCGGGACATCCTCGCGGTCCACGCGCGCACGATGTGCGAGATCGACCGCGCGCTGCATCCTCACGGCCTCGGCGCGAGCGATTTCGAGGTGCTCGACATCCTCGCCTCACGCGTCGCGGAGCCCGGCGAGCTGTGCCGCGTCCAGAACATCGCGGGCCAGGTCCACCTGAGCCAGAGCGCCCTGTCCCGGCTGATCGGCAGGCTGGAGAAGGAGGGCCTGGTGGAGCGCACCGTCTGCCAGGAGGACCGGCGCGGCGTGTGGGTGGCGCTCACCCGGCAGGGACGCGACCTGCACTCCGAGGTGCTCCCGCTGCAGCGGGCGGTCCTCGCCCGGATGCTGCACGACTAGGACCCGTTCACCGAGGAGCGCGGACGGCGGTCGGCCCCGCGTCGGCGACGTGCGGTTCCCGACGGCGTTCACCGCGTGGCAGGCCACGACGCGAGCCCGGCGGAAAGCACGTGGTGGCGCGGACCGCCGGGCTCGTGGGCTGCGCGGACTTCCGGGTCCCGGCAAGGTCTCGGGTCGGCGTGCTCAGTCCGCCGGCCGGGCCAGCAGGGTGCGGACGCCTTCCGAGGTGAGCGTCAGGCCGTGCGGCGAACTCGCGTCGATGGTGAGTGCCAGGTCGCCCGAGGGCCACTGGGAGGCGAGCGCCCCGAGCGGCACCAGCCGGTAGCGGGAGACGGACGGCAGCAGCTCGGCCATCTCCAGTTCGGAGGTGAACACCGGCACCACCTGGGCGCCGCCCGGCTGGTCCAGGACGGGCAGCGCCACGGCCGAGGGGTCGGCCATGCCCTCCTCGACGGCGTCGTCGGGCACGGGGACCAGCACGTCGCTGCCCGCGAGCGTGTCCAGAGCCGCCGTGTCCTCGGTGTTCTCGGCGAGGGCGTTCAGGGCCTCCTGGGCCGGTGTCGGGGCGGCCTTGAGCCGGTCGTGGTTGTTCGAGGGTGTGTCCATGGCAGATCCCGGATAGTCGCGGACGGGACACCCGGGACACGATCGTTCCCGGGCGCAACGCCCGACGCGTACCCACCCTGGTGCGCGGCAACCCTCGTGATCGCTTCCGGGCAGGAGCAGGACGCTCCTGGACGGCGGTCCGAGCCGGTCGCGGCCCGTGCGGGGTGCCGGGTCCAGGCCCTCGGGACCCGGGCCCGGCACGTCCGCCGCGGCACGGTGCGGGTTCGCTTTCGGTACTGCGCGTTCCGCGCATCGAGACCGGGACCGTCACTTCAGGTACGGGCCGTCGCTCCCGATCTTGCCGGGACCGTCGAGCACATAGACCCGGAGGTTGCCCTTGCCCGGTGCCGCCACCGTGAGCGTGCCGTTGGAGACGGTCTTCACGTCACCCGTGACGGCGTCCCGGTAGGTGCCGTTCGGAATGCCGGTGTAGGTGGCGTCCCCGGTGACGGTGACGAGGGCGAAGCTGTCGGTGGACCCGCTGGTGTAGCGGCGCTTGAAGGCCATCGAGCCGGTGATGCCTTCGGTGGAGTACTGGCCCGACTGGAGCGCAGGGATCGCGCGGCGGATCCGGTTAAGTCGCTGGAGGTGCTTGACCAGCGGCTGGTCCAGGGTGGTGGCGACCTCACCGCTCGCCGAGTCGGCCTTGCCGAACTCGGACGCCGTCACGGACCCGGCGAGGTGGTCGCCGTAGTAGGCCCGGCCGGTGGTCGCGAGCGGGCACGTGGGCCCGCAGTCGATCTGCTTGCCCTTCTGGAACTCGATCTCCGAGCCGTAGTAGAGGGTCGGGATGCCGCGGAAGGTCCACATCAGCGACATGTTCTCGGCCCAGGCGTCGGTGCCTCCGCTGTAGCGGGTGCTCGACTTGTTGGGACCGTAGTCGTGGCTGTCGACGTAGACGACGTTGTACGTGGCGTCGTTGACGGAGTCGTCCGAGTCCTTGCCGTTGTTGTAGGCGTTCTGCGCGTCGCTGAAGTTCATGTGCATGCGCATGTCGATGATGTTCATTCCGCTGAACCGGCTGTGGTCCGGCGCGTGGTAACTGTTGCCGCTGAGGAAGGCGTTGGTGGACGTGGGCTGGTTGCCGGTGCCGAGCTGCTCCTCGTAGTCGTACTGCTCGATGGCCGCGGTCGCGTCGTCGGCGCTGTACTCCTTGCGTTCCTTCCACGTGAAGAACTGTGCCGAGTGGTTCACGGAGCCGCGGTTCCACTTGTCGTTGACGAAGGCGCCGACCTCGCCGAAGACGAAGAAGTTCCGTGCCGCCTCCGCTCCGAACCGCTGGGTGACGCGCTCCTGGACGGCGGGCAGGAAGCGGCGGTTCCAGGTGACGCGCGGGATGTGTACGGCGGTGTCGACGCGGAATCCGTCCACGCCCATGTCGATGTACTTGTCGTAGGCGCCGATCAGGTAGTTCTGCACGGGCGCCGATTCCGTGTTGAAGTCGGCGAGATCCTCGTGCAGCCAGCAGGAACGGGAGTCCTCTCCCTCCCAGTTGCCGATCCAGCACTGGTGGTAGTACGTCTTCGGGAACATGCCCGACGTGGGGCTCGGCCACTGGCAGTTGTACAGGGTGTAGCCCTCGGCGCTCTTGCCTCCGGTGGGCTTGCCCCAGTTGACGCAGGTGTTGCCGGAGGGTTCGGCCGTCGACCACAGATCGCCGTTGTAGTACGACTTCCCGGACTTGGGCTCGACGGTGAGGCCGTCGTACTCGAAACCGTCGTTCTTCTCGTCGTAGTACCAGCTCCACTGGGAGTCGCGCACTCCGTACACCGTCGGGGTGAACAGGCCCTTGGCACCCCAGCGGGAGCTGTGGTTGTAGACGACGTCCTGGTAGATCTTCATGCCCTTGGCGTGGGCCGCGTTGATCAGGTCCTGGTAGGAGGCGCCGGCCGACTCCAGTCGCGGGTCGACCTTGTAGAAGTCGTAGCCGTGGTAGCCGTGGTAGTCGTAGTCCGAGCGGTTGAGGACCACGGGCGTGATCCAGACCGCGGAGAACCCGAGGGCCTTTATGTAGTCGAGCTTGTCGACCAGGCCCTTGAAGTCGCCGCGGAACATGGGGTCGTCGTTGGCTGCGTTGCCGGATTTCACGTGCTGGCTGCCGCCACGGTTGTTGGAGCTGTCGCCGTCGTAGAAGCGGGCGGTGAGGACGAAGTAGACGGGGTCCTTGCGCGGATCGGTGCCCAAGGGGGTGCCGGCCGCGGGTTCGGTGGCCTTCTCACCGGTCGTGACGGTGGCCTCGGCCGAGGCCGGTGACGTGTTGCCCGCAGCGTCGACGGCCTTCACCGTGTACGTGTAACTCGTCTTCTCCTCCAGACCCGTGTCGGACCACACCGTCGAGCCGACATCGGTGACGAGCGTGCCCTGGGTGCCGCCGGTGCGGGTCACCTGGTACTTCGTCACCGCCCTGTTGTCGGTGGCCGGGCCCCAACTCACCACCACCGACGTGCCGGTGGCGTTCGCGGTGACCTCGGTGGGCGCGGTCGGGGCCTCGGTGTCGGGCGCCTCGGCGGCGCACGGGTCCTTGGCGCCGGTGGTGACCTTCTGGTTCTGTACGGTCGTCGTGCCGGTGGGGATGGTGTAGTCGGCGCTGTTGTTGTTGTCCCAGACGCCGTTGCCGTTGTTGAACGCGGCCTTCAGCGAGGTGGCCGTCCCGATGTCGAGGGTCTTCTTCCACCAGCCGGTGCAGGCCGCTTCCATGCCGAGGCCGGGGACGGTCGTCCAGGAGCCGCCGGCGGGCGCGTAGTGGATGTTGGCGGTGGTCCAGCCGGAGGTGGCGGTCGAGTAGTAGACGGTGGCCTGGTTGCCGCTCCCGGTGCCGCCGTCGGCGCACGGGTCGCTGTGCGCGATCACCCCGTCCTTGACGGTGATGTCGCCCGTGCCCAGGGCGTAGTTGCTCCCGCCGTTGTTGTCCCAGGTGCCGCTGCCGTTGTTGAAGGTCGCCTGGAGTCCGGTGGCCGATCCGAGGTCGACGGTCGCCTCGACCCAGTCGGTGCAGGCGGTCTCCATCCGCACGCCGGGGACGGTGGTCCAGGATCCGCCGTCGGGCGCGTAGTGCAGATAGGTGGCCGGCCAATTCTTGGTCTTCGTGTAGTAGAAGACGGTCGCGCTGTTCGACGCGGCTGCGGCGGATGTCATGGGGGCAGGGTCGTCGCCGGGCGGGACCAGCCCGAACAGTCCGAGCGCCGTCACGAAGGCGAGGAGCGGGCGCAGCAGCAGGGGTGGGGGTCTACGTCTCATCGCGGGTCTCCAACGGGAGCCGGGGAGTGGGGAGCTGCAGTGCAAGAAGAACCGGAAAGTTCCAGAAAGCCCTTGCAGGCGGAAGCTACAGGGACATGACAGAGACGTAAAGAGATCGCGCAGCGCCGGGTACGCGGTGCCGTTCTGACGCCCTCGGCGGGGGCTCGGGCCGAGGGCGTCGCCGGGTCGGGGCGGGTCGGTGATTCGCAAGCTCGGGTGCCGACACCGGCACCCGAGCCCCACCCACGGTCACGGCCCGTGGGCGGTGAGCGACTCGGTCAGGACAGTTCGGCGGCGAGCACCTCGGCCACGGTGACGACCCGGATCAACGGCCGGTACAGGTCCATCACCTGCAGTGCCCCGGCGTGTGCCGTGTCGTCGGCACCCGCGCAGGCGTCCGCCACCACGAGGACCTCGACTCCCGCGTCGGCGGCCGCGAGCGCGGTGGACAGGACGCAGCAGTCCGTGCTGACGCCAGCCAGGACCAGCGGTCCCCCGGTGCCGAGGTGCCCGGCCAGTTCCGGCGTCCACTTGCCGAAGGTCGTGGCATCCACCTGCTGCGCGGCCCGCACCGCGAGCCCGTCCACCAGGTCCCACAGCGGGGACTGCGGTGGCCGGCGCGCGAAGGGCCACCGGTCGTAGTACGCCCGCCAGGCACCGGCCGGCTCCTCGGGCGCGACGAAGCGGGTGAAGACGACCCTGTCACCGAAGGCCGGCAGCAGGCGGCGTACGCCGTCGGCGGCCTCGTCGAAGCGGGGCGTGGCCCACGGACTGCCGGGCTCGGCGAAGACACGCTGCATGTCGATGACCGCGAGCAGCCCGCCCTCCGCGCTGCTCGCCCCCTCTCCCCCGGGGGGACCCCCGCCCACACGGTGACCGTCCCGTCGCCGCGGACCGCTGTTCACGCGCGGACGGCCTCCGCCCCGGCGGCCGGGCTCGGGTCCAGTCGTTCCTGCGCCTTCACGCGGCCGACCCCGAAGGCCAGGGTGCCGAGGAAGCCCAGGGTCAGCGCGACCAGGACGCCCAGATTGGCGTAGGCCCAGTCACCGTCCCTGCCGCCGAGACCGAACGGGCCGAGGAAGTAGCCCTGCCATTCCAGCCAGCCGGCCGCGGAGTTGGTGACCAGACCCCAGCCCAGTGCGGTGGCGACGACGGTGAGCAGCAGCGGCTGGAGCGGCACGTCGCCGTACCGGCCCCTCCTGCGGAACAGGTCGCCCTCGTCGTAGTCGCGGCGGCGCATCGCCAGGTCGGCCAGCATGACCCCGCACCAGGCGGCCACCGGGACGCCCAAGGTGGTGAGGAAACCGATGAACTGGCCCAGGAAGTCGTCCGCGAAGAACACGATGTACACGGAGCCGGCCATCATCAGCACACCGTCGACGAGCGCCGCCAGACAGCGCGGCACCCGCAGCCCCGCGGACAGCAGTGCGAGCCCGGAGGAGTAGATGTCCAGGACCGCGCCGCCGACCAGGCCGAGCACGGCGACGACCGCGAAGGGAACCAGGAACCAGGTGGGCAGGATCGTGGTGAGCGCGCCGATCGGGTCGAGGGCCACGGCCTTGCTCAGCTCGTCGGAGGACCCCGCGAGGAGGAGGCCGAAGACGAGCAGGAGCAGCGGCGCCACCGAGGCTCCGAAGGTGGTCCAGCCGATCACGCCCCGGCCGGACGAGGAACGCGGCAGATAGCGCGAGTAGTCGGCGGCGGCGTTGACCCAGCCCAGGCCGAACCCGGTCATCATGAACACCAGCGCGCCGATGAACTCCTGCGCGGACCCGGCCGGTACGGCGCTCACCGTGTGCCAGTGGATGTGGTCGGTGACCAGCCCGATGTAGACGACGGTCAACACGCCGGTGACGACGGTGATCACGGTCTGCAGACGCATGATCAGGTCGAAGCCCATCACACCGCCGACGACCGTCAGCGCGCCGACGACGACCAGCGCGACCACCTGGGTCCCGGTGCCGCCGCCGTGCCCGAGCCGCTCGAAGACGGTCGCGGTGGCCATGGTCGCGAGCGCCGTGAGCACGGTCTCCCAGCCGACGGTGAGCATCCACGAGATCACCGCCGGCAGACGGCTGCCCCGCACCCCGTACGCGGCCCGGCCGAGCACCATCGTCGGCGCTGAGCCCCGCTTGCCCGCGACCGCGACGAAACCGCACAGCAGGAAGGAGAAGACGATACCGATCACTCCGGCGACCAGCGCCTGCCAGAAGGAGATGCCGAAGCCGAGCGCGAAAGCACCGTAACTGAGCCCCAGGATCGAGACATTGGCCCCGAACCAGGGCCAGAACAGTGTGCGCGGAGTGCCCTTGCGCTCGCTGTCGCGGATCACGTCGAGACCGTGCGCCTCCACCTGGAGCGGCCCGCCCGCGGAGCTGCCGGTGGCGTCCGTGAAGCCGGCCATCATGGACCTCCCCCTCTGGACGTGTCGGCGCGAGGCTAGGTGGAGGCTCCCGGACCGTCAAGGGAGCCTGATGAACGGGCCGGTGACCCCCTCCGGCCGGTAATCTCCGTGCCCCACGATGAGAAGCTGTGCCCGAACCGGCGTACTGAAGGTCGAGGGGCAGCGAGCCACCGAGCCCTTCCCTACCGGAGGTACCTCACCCGTGACCATCACGAAGGCAGCCCCGCCCCCGGTCGACCGCGGCGACGCGGACGACCGACAGGGCCCGCGTGGCTGGCAGTTCAACTCCCCCCTCGTCCTGACGATGGTCCTGCTCCTCGTGGTGGCTGCGCAGGGACCGGTGCGGCAGGCGTTGTCCGCGCCGGTGATGCAGAGCTGGATGACCGTGTTCGTCGCGGTGGTGGTCCAGGCGCTGCCCTTCCTCGTGCTCGGCGTACTGCTCTCGGCGGTGATCGCGGTGTTCGTGCCGCCGACGTTCTTCGCCCGCGCGCTGCCGAAGCGACCCGCCCTCGCGGTGCCCGTCGCGGGGATGGCCGGTGCCGTGCTGCCCGGCTGCGAGTGCGCCTCCGTGCCGGTGGCCGGGGCGCTGGTGCGACGCGGTGTCACTCCGGCGGCGGCGCTGGCGTTCCTGCTGTCCGCTCCCGCGATCAACCCGATCGTGCTGACCGCGACCGCGGTGGCCTTTCCCGACGACCCGCGGATGGTGCTCGCCCGGTTCGTGGCGAGTCTGCTCGTGGCGTGCGCGATGGGCTGGCTGTGGCAGCGGCTCGGCCGCACCGACTGGCTGCGCCCGCCGTCCCGTCCCGCGCACGAAGGCCTCGGCAAAGGGGCAGCGTTCTGGGGTTCGGTGCGGCACGACGTCATGCACGCCGGAGGCTTCCTGGTGGTCGGCGCGATGGCGGCGGCCACGCTCAAGGCCGTCGTCCCGGCGAGCTGGCTGCACGCGGCGGCCGGCAACCCCGTGGTGTCCGTCCTCGCCCTCGCGGTCCTCGCCGTGCTGCTGTCGATCTGTTCCGAGGCCGACGCGTTCGTGGTCGCGTCGCTGTCGCAGTTCTCGCTCACCGCGCGGCTGGCGTTCCTGGTCGTCGGGCCGATGATCGACCTCAAGCTGTTCGCCATGCAGGTCGGCACGTTCGGCCGCGGATTCGCCCTGCGGTTCGCCCCGGCCACGTTCGCCCTGGCGATCACCGTGTCGGTCCTGGTCGGGGCGGTGCTGCTGTGAACCGTCAGGCACAGGCGGCGGTCCTCTTCCTCGTCGGCGCGGCGGTCCTCCACGCGGGCGCGACCGACCTCTATCTCCGGTACGTGAAGGCCGGGTTGCGCCCCATGCTGCTGGGGGCCGGCGTCGTGCTCATCGCGGCTGCCGTCGCCACCGTCTGGTACGAGATGCGCGGTCGGGGCGCCCCGTGGCGGAGGGGCGCGCGGGCCGCCCACGAGGCGGGGCACGCCGACGGGAACCGGCACGAGCGCACCGCCACCGCCGACGCGGACGGGAGTCGGCACGAGCGCACCGCCGCCGATGCCGACGGGCACCGGCACGGGCAGGCAGTCGAGGACGCGAACGACGCGGACGGCCACGGCCATTCCCACCGCGAGCCGCTCGTCTCCTGGCTCCTCGTCCTCCCCCTGCTCGCCCTGATCCTGGTCGCCCCGCCCGCCCTGGGCTCCTACAGCGCCCTGCGCACCGGTACGGCACTGCAGAAGCCGCTCGCCTATCCGCCGCTGGGCGATCGCGACCCGCTCCCGATGAGCCTGGTCGACTACGCGGGCCGCGCCGCCTACGACCACGGCCATACGCTCGTCGGCCGGCACATCAGGATCACGGGCTTCGTCGCCCTGGACCACGCCGGAACGCCGTACCTGGTGCGCATGGCTCTCAACTGCTGCGCCGCAGACGCCCAGCCGGTCAAGGTCGGTCTGAGCGGCCGGATCCCGCCGGTGCTGCGGCCGGACGGCTGGCTCGAAGTGACCGGCACGTACACCGACAGGCGGAGCAAGGACCCCGTCAACGGCGGCGTCATCCCGTTCCTGGACGTCAGCAGTGCGAAGCCGGTCCAGTCGCCGCGGGACCCGTACGACGAGAGCTGGAACAACTGAGCCCGGCTCACTACAGCCCCGGGTGTGTCGACCTCACTCCCGACCAGGCACAAGGGGCCCGGTACCCGAACCATCGCGCGGGCATATGCTGCCGCAGATCATGTGCGGTGAGCCTGAGGGGGCGTGTCATGGGTGCGGAAAGAGCGACGAGCGGTCGAGCCGTTTCGGACGGGGTGGACGAGGCCTGGTACCTGGACGACGTGGACGATACGGAGCACGGCGGCTCCGTATGGCGGCGGCGGCTGTCCTGCCTGGTGGTCGCGGTGGCGGTCCTGGCCCTGATGGCGGGCGGCCTGGTCTGGCTGTTCCGGGGCGAGTTGTTCCATCCGTTCGGGGACGACCGCGCCTGTGCGGGCAGCGACATGCAGCTGCCCGGTGTGATCCGGGCCGGGGGTGCACCGATTCCCACCGGTGCCTCCGACGTCCACTACTTCACCAGGAACGGCAGCGCTGCGGTCACCTTCGAGAGCAACCAGATACCGGACTACCTCCGCCGCGCGGGCATCCTCCCGGAAGGCAAGCCCCTGTTCGACGAGAAGTACGGCGCCAAGGGGGTCGCCGATGACGAGATCGAGCTCCCCGAGGGTCTGTGCGGGTCTCCCCTGCGGGGCCCGGTCTGGATCTACGACTCCACGAGCGCCACCGGTTCGCGCGTCAGCGTCACGGTCGAGGTCTCTCCCACGCTCCGCGACGACTTCCGCTTCCCGGCCCGTGCTGTGATCACCTACACCCTCGCGTGACGCGCAATCGGAGCGATCTCCTCGTACGCGTCTGTGGATCGAGTCATCGCGAGCTCACTCGCGCGCCCTGTTGCCGCCTCACCTTCGCCGAGCCCGCCGTCGCGCGCCGCTGACGGCGCAGAAGCAGCACCATCACCGTGCAGACCACCACCGGCACGGTCACGAGCACGGTCCACCACGGGATGCCGAGCCACACCGATGCGGCCCCCACGCCCACGCCGACGCAGATGTCGCTGAAGGCCAGCCACCTGCCGTACGGCTCCCAGACGAAGGGCGCGTAGGCGGTCGGTCTGGCCAGGCGGACCGTGCCGAACACCAGCGCCTGGGCCGCGAGGAGGACGAGGAGGACGGCCAGGGCGGCGTTCCCCTGACGCTCGTCGCGGGGTGCGTCGGAGGTGTTCTGGCGGACGCCGTCCTTGCTGAGCACGACGATGTCGCGGCGCCATCCGGTCGCGGTGACCTCGTCGCCCCGGTGCAGCTTGTCGAAGAGCGGTCCGGAGTCGCTGAATCGCACGACCCTCTGCCAGGAGTCGTCGCCCTTGTCCTCGAGGGTCGCCTTGTAGGCCGTGACCTTTCCTGTGAACGTGGACTCAGCCTTCGTGACGGTGAAGTGCCAGGTGGTGAGGCAGTCCTTCGCAGCCACCTCCTGCGGGGTCGCCCGCGTCGGGCACGGCTCGGCTGCCCGGTAGTGCTCGTAGCGGTCCTGTTGGCCCGGCACCCACACCGCGAACGCCAGGTAGCTCAGCACCGCCCCCATCAGAGACAGCACGATCAGTGCCATGCCCGTGAGCCGCGCCCGGCCCGCCGCCTTCGGGTCGGGATTGTCCCTCTTGCCCGTCGTGGCCCACGCCCGCTGTCCCATTGCCGCCCCCTCCACCCGTTCTTCATAAGCTGAAGCAGGCATAGCACGGGGTGGACGGCAGTCGGTGGGTGGGGCACGCATTCCACCTCGTGACGGGATGCAACCCCTCGCACGCGCGCCGCACTCGTCGGCCACTCGCGAACGGCGCCCCGGCCGGAGCGCCCCTGCCGGGTCGACTCGACAACGCCTTCACCCGTATGAGGTCTCGTGCCGTCACACGCATCCCGCTACATTCGAACGCATGACCGAATGGCGTGATGTGGAAGAGGCTGCCCTCCCAGTGCCGGACCAGGTGCCGGACTGGAGGGACACCGAATTCGCCCGAACGGGACTCACGCTCACGCTCCAGAGGGCCGGCCGACGACAGAAGACGCAGGTACTGGCCTACCGCGACCAGCCCGACGGCCGTCGCGCCCTGCTCGTCATTCTCGACTGGCCCCGGCCCACCATCCGCATGACCTGGGTTCTCTGGGACCCCCACCGCATGAGCCTGCTGTACGCCGAACACCATGTCCCCGCGGCGGCCGAGGCCGCCCAGCAGAACGGCGACGCGGCGATCGCGGGCGACGACATGCTCGACTGCTTCGACGACAGACCCGTCTCCTACTGGCCGCACCGCGCGGTCGAGGTGCGCGTGGGCGGCCGCTGGCACGAGGGCGGACTACGGGCTCACTTCCACGGTCCGGGCCATCGGTCCGTCGCCTGGGTACAACCACGGTTCTACGAACCCGAGTGGCAAGGCCTCATCTCCTTCAGTCGGTACTACGTCTGGGATCCGGCGACCATCAGATTCCGCGACGCTGCCGATTCCTGAAGGCATGACGCTTCGGCCGCCGCCCCCACGCGTCCCGTTGATCACTGAACTGGGGCACCGCGGAGGGGCCCTGCCGGTGAGCACACGGGCTCCCCGACGTGGGTGCGATTTCGGGGAACGAACAGTGACGGGCCGTCAGTGACGAGGCGGATTGCCGCGGGGCGAGAGGACGCCGTTCGGCAGGGCGGGAGCGGGCAGTCGGAACCCGCCGTGTCCTTCGACGGCGCCGAAGCGGTCCGAGGCCGCCTCCCACTCCTCGCGCGCCCGGACGATGTCGTCGTGGCTGCGGCCGATGAAGTTCCACCACATGACGATCTCCTCCTCGAACGGCGTTCCGCCGAGCAGGACTGCGCGGGCCGTGCCGTCCGACCCGTTCGTCAGCGTGAGGGTGTCCGCTCCGGTGCGGACGTAGCCCAGTTCCGCGGGTCGCAGCAGGGTGTCGGCCATACGGACGTCCCCCTGGTCGACGAGCAGGCCGTGCTCGAAGCCGGGGTCCACGGCGAGCGTGACCGTCGCCCGGGGTTCGAGGAGGATCTCGGCGCCGAGCAGCGGCGTGAAGGTCCGCACCGGGGAGTCGTCCCCGGCGAGGGAACCGAGGAAGACCCTGATCTCCGCTCCGGCGATGCGTACGGGGGCGGGCGCATGGTGCTGGAAGTCCCGCTCGGCGTCGCGGTGCTCGGCGGGCAGCGCCACCCAGAGCTGGACACCGTGCAGGACGGCGGTCCGCGCGGTGGAGACCTCGGAGTGGCTGATCCCGTGTCCGCCGGTCATCAGGTTCAGTTCGCCGGGGCGCACGAAGGCGTGGCTGCCGAGGCTGTCACGGTGCTCGATCTCGCCGCTGAACAGCCAGCTCACCGTCTGCAGCCCGGTGTGCGGGTGAGGCGGCACGTCCATGCCGCCGGTCGCGGACACGTCGTCGGGGCCGTAATGGTCGGCGAAGCACCATGCTCCGATCAGCGTCCTGGCGCGCTGCGGCAGCGTCCTGCGCACGGTCATCGCCCGCGGGCCGCCCAGTGGCACGTCGCGCGGTGCCAGTACGTCGACCCGCGGCGAATCCGCCGGCCGGGCGCCGTCCGCCGACGTCCCACAGCGCACTTCCACCGGTCTGGCCTCGACGTTGCTCATCGTGGACCGCCTTTCACCCACATGATGATTTCATGTTCAACAATTATGCCTGGATCATAGAACCACGACACCTTCGCCCACACGACCGACAAGGGAGCCGGGGAGCGGCCCCGAAGGAGCGCCACCTTGACCAGCCCCACGACGGACTCCGCGACCCGGCGGATCTTCATCGACAAGCAGAGCCCCAAGGCGTACCACGCCATGGTCCAGACGTCCGAGGCGGTGCGCGCGGTCGCCGCCGACGCGGGACTCGACCGCACGCTCGTGGAGCTGGTCAACCTCCGCGTGTCGCAGATCAACGGCTGCGCCTACTGCCTCGACACGCACACCAAGGCAGCCCTGCGCCTGGGCGAGTCGACTCAGCGGCTGGGCGTGCTGGCGGCCTGGCGGGACACCGAACTCTTCACGCCCGAGGAGCGCGCCGCTCTCGCCGTCGCCGAAGCCACCACCGATCCCACGGACGCGGCCGCGCAGGAATCCGCCCTCGACGAAGCCCACCGGGCGCTCACCGACGACCAGGTCTCCGCGGTGATCTGGGTGGCGATCACCATCAACGCCTTCAACCGCGTCTCGATCATGAGCAAGCATCCCGTGCGCAGGATCGAGGGCCCTCGGACGCACAGCTGACGGGCAGGACCCGGGAGCTCAGGCGGTCGGCCGCCGGGACAACCCCCGCGTGAAGGGCGTCGACGGCCGCGCGAGGCGTTCACCGTCCACGACGATGTCGACCACCTCGTTGTAGAACGCCAGGAGTCCCCTGACGGCACCCACCGCGGGCAGCGGCTCCGGGTAGCTCCAGACGACGTCCGGCGGCACGTCGGCCGCGCCGCGCCACGACCAGTACTCGGCGGTCCCCTTGTAGGGGCAGCCGCTGCTGTGGTCCGTGGGCGTGAGCAGTTCGAGACGGACGTCCTCGCGGGGGATGTAGTAGCGGGTCGGCAGACCGGTCTCGAAGAGCAGGACCGGGCGCCGGGTGTCGGCGACGAGGGTGCCGTCGATCTCGACCTGGACGTGGCGGCTACTGGGCAGGGCGTCCACCCGTTTGTGCGGGTCACGGGGATGGATGAAGATCTCTTCGTCCTCCTCGTACCAGTGGTCCAGCCCGCGGCCCGTGCGCCGGGACCACTCGAAGGCGATGTGACCGGCCAGGTCGTCGGCGGGGAAGGTCCAGGCGGCGTTCTCCAGCAGGGCGCCGTCGGTCTGAAGGTCGTAGAAGATCCGCGATCCGGTGTGGGTGCCGGTCCGCGGGTTCCGGGCCGGGCGGAGCAGGTCCTCGCGGACCTCCGCGCGCGGGAAGGCGTACAGCGGTACGGGCACTCCTGGTTCCCAGACGAGGACGGGGTGGCGGCTGTCGACGACGGTGACGTCGCCCGTGCGGCCGCGCACCCAGCGTTCGCTGGGCTCCCAGAGCAGGCCCTGCGGGGTGGTGCGGACGGACTCGGCGGTGCGCGGTGCGGTCATGGCTCCTTCTCCTGGAGACATCGCGCCGGAAGGACGGTGCCGCGACCTGCGGGACGGGGGTGTCCGGGCCGGCCCGCGGGCCGGCCCGGACACCCGGTGCCGTCAGACCAGGTCGAACCGGTCGAGGTCCATGACCTTCGCCCACGCGGCGACGAAGTCGTTCACGAACTTCTCCTTCGCGTCGTCACTCGCGTAGACCTCGGCGAGCGCGCGCAGCTCGGAGTTCGAGCCGAACACGAGGTCGGCACGGGTGCCGGTCCACTTGACCGCGCCGGAGGCGTCACGGCCCTCGAACGTGGTCTGGTCCTCGGAGGTCGACTTCCACGTCGTACCCAGGTCGAGCAGGTTGACGAAGAAGTCGTTGGTCAGCACGCCCGGCGTCTCGGTGAGGACACCGTGCTTCGACTGCTGGTGGTTGGCACCCAGCACACGCAGGCCACCGACCAGGACCGTCAGCTCCGGGGCGCTGAGGGTGAGCAGGTTCGCGCGGTCCAGCAGCAGGTACTCGGCGGGCAGGCGGTTGCCCTTGCCGAGGTAGTTGCGGAACCCGTCGGAGGTCGGCTCCAGCGCGGCGAAGGACTCCGCGTCGGTGTGCTCATCGGTCGCGTCGACACGGCCCGCCGCGAACGGGACCTCGACGACGATGCCGGCGTCCTTGGCGGCCTTCTCCACGGCGGCGGAGCCGCCGAGCACGATCAGGTCGGCCAGGGAGACCTTCTTGGCGCCGGAGTTGAACTCGCGCTGGATGCCCTCCAGGGTGCGCAGCACCGAGGCGAGCTGGTCGGGGTCGTTGGCCTCCCAGCCGCGCTGCGGCTCCAGGCGGATGCGCGCGCCGTTGGCGCCGCCGCGCTTGTCGCTGCCGCGGAAGGTGGAGGCCGACGCCCACGCGGTCGAGACCAGCTGCGAGACGGTCAGGCCCGAGTCGAGGAGCTTGGCCTTCAGGGCCGCGATGTCGGCGGCGTCGATGGCCTCGCCCTCGGCCTGCGGCAGCGGGTCCTGCCACAGCAGGGTCTCCTCCGGGACCTCCGGGCCGAGGTACAGCGACTTCGGGCCCATGTCACGGTGGGTCAGCTTGTACCAGGCGCGGGCGAAGGCGTCCGCGAACTCCTCCGGGTTCTCGTAGAACCGGCGCGAGATCGGCTCGTAGATCGGGTCGAAGCGCAGCGACAGGTCGGTGGTGAGCATCGTCGGGAGGTGCTTCTTCGACGAGTCGTGCGCGTCGGGGATGATCTCCGCGGCGTCCTTCGCCACCCACTGGTGGGCACCGGCCGGGCTCTGGCTGAGCTCGTACTCGTACTCGAACAGGTTCTTGAAGAACCCGTTGCTCCACTGGGTCGGCGTGGTGGTCCAGGTGACCTCCAGGCCGGACGTGATCGCGTCGCCGCCCTTGCCGGTGCCGTAGGTGCTGGCCCAGCCGAGGCCCTGCGCCTCGATCGGGGCGGCCTCGGGGTCGGCGCCGACGTTGTCCGCCGGGCCGGCGCCGTGGGTCTTGCCGAAGGTGTGACCGCCGGCGATGAGGGCGACGGTCTCCTCGTCGTTCATCGCCATCCGGCGGAACGTCTCACGGATGTCGCGCGCCGCGGCGATCGGGTCCGGGTTGCCGTTCGGGCCCTCCGGATTGACGTAGATCAGGCCCATCTGGACCGCGCCGAGCGGGTTCTCCAGCTCGCGGTCGCCGGTGTAGCGCCGGTCGTCGAGCCAGGTGGTCTCGGGACCCCAGTAGACGTCCTCCTCGGCCTCCCACACGTCGGCACGGCCGCCGCCGAAGCCGAAGGTCTCGAAGCCCATCGTCTCCAGCGCGACATTGCCGGTGAGGACCATCAGGTCGGCCCACGACAGGCTCTTGCCGTACTTCTTCTTCACCGGCCACAGCAGGCGGCGGGCCTTGTCCAGGTTGCCGTTGTCCGGCCAGCTGTTGAGCGGGGCGAAGCGCTGCTGGCCGGCGCCGGCGCCGCCGCGGCCGTCGCTGATGCGGTAGGTGCCCGCGCTGTGCCAGGCCATACGGATCATCAGCGGGCCGTAGTTGCCGAAGTCGGCGGGCCACCAGTCCTGGGAATCGGTGAGGACCTCGGCGATGTCCCGCTTCACGGCGGCGAGGTCGAGACCGTTGAACGCCTCGGCGTAGTCGAACTCCTCGCCGAGCGGGTTGGCCACGGCGGGGTTCTTGGCAAGAATCTTCAGGTTGAGGCGATCCGGCCACCACTGGCGGTTCCCGCCGCCCTGGGTCGGGTGCGCGGCACGGCCGTGCGCGACCGGGCAGCCGCCCTCGCCCTCCGATTTCGCGTCAGTGACGATTGCGTCATGGTTCTCAGACATGGGAATCCTTCCGGGCTGGGCGGATCACGTTGTTCAGGAACTAAGCGTTACTAGGCAGCGGCAGAGCAGGCGGAGCACAGGCCCCAGTAGATGACCTCGGCCTCGTCGATCGCGAAGCCGTGGTCCTCGGACGCGGTGAGGCACGGAGCCTCACGGACCGCGCAGTCGACGTCGGCGACCGCACCGCACGAGCGGCACACGACGTGGTGGTGGTTGTCCCCGACACGCCCCTCGAAGCGGGCCGGGCTCCCGGCCGGCTCGATGCGGCGTATGAGTCCCGCCGCGGTGAGTGCGTGGAGGGCGTCGTACACGGCTTGAAGTGATATGTGGCCCACGCGGTCGCGCACGCCGGAGGCGATCGCCTCGACACCGAGGTGGTCACCGTCGCGGACGGTCTCCAGCAGTGCCACACGGGCCGCCGTCACCCGCAGGCCGGCACCGCGCAGCTCCTGGGCGGTGGACGGATTCCGGGATGCGGTCATGGCACCGAACCTACCCCCTTAAACACGAACGATTCAAGAAAACGAACCGTGCCAGTCTGGTGTCGTGCACCTGCCCGGCCGAGTCCTGGCCGTCGCGGCGACCGGGAGGTGCCGGGGTCCCTCCCGGGAGCCTGCCGGAGCCGCCCTCCACTCCGGTCACGGACGGGACACCACTGAGCGAAGCTGCCTTCGAGAGCTGACCCCGAGCTTCGCGAAAACGTTGCCGAGGTGCCATTCCACCGTGCGCGGGCTGATGAACAGCTGGGCGGCGATCTCCTGGTTGGTGTGTCCGTCCCTGGCCAGCCTGGCGATCTGGGCTTCCTGGCCGGTGAGCTCGGCGTCCGTGCCGTTCGTCCGCTTGCGTGCGGTCTCCCCGGTCGCCAAGAGCTCCTTGCGGGCACGCTCGGCGAAGCCGTCGGCCCCGAACCGATTGAACGCCTCGTAGGCGGAACGCAGCTGAACACGGCTCTCCTGGCGGCGGTTACGACGACGCAGCCACTCGCCGTACAGCAGTCGGGCACGGGCCAGATGAATGGCGATGCGGCAGCCTCCGAGATGCTCGATCGCCTCCTGGTAGAACGCCTCGGCAGCCTGGTCGTCGGCCACCAGGGCACGCGCGCAGGCCCCTACCCCCAGGGCCCACCGGGTTCCGCTCGCGCGGGTGCGCTCGGTGAGGTCGTCCAGTGCCGCCACCGCGATGTCCGGCTGCCCGTTGCGGACGGCCGCCTCGACGAGTTCGGACAGTGCCCACCCGAAGAAGGCCAGGTCCTCGTACTGGCACGCGCGCGTCGCCGCTGCCAGCGCGGCGTCGTAGCGGCCGAGGCCGTTGTACAGAACCGCGGTTGCGTACTCGGCGAGGCCCAGACTGCGCCCCTCACCCCTGGCCCGCACTTCTTCGACGGTGGCCTCGATGAGATGCCTCGCCCGGTCCTCCTGGCCCCGCAAGGCGCCGAGGACGAGTGACGTGTACATCATGGGTACGCCGCCCACGGCGTCCGAGATCGTCGTGGCCTCGTCGATCAGAGCCGCCGCGGTGTCGAATTCGCCGGCGTGGACGTGGGTGAACGCCTGGTAGGTCAGTGCCATCGGGAGCACGGTGAGCGCCCCCTCTTCGCGGGCGATGCGGACGGCGCCGATCGCCAGTCGGTACCACGCGTCGTCGTCCCACAGTTCGGACGCGAGAGGCTCGGGTATCAGACGGAAGGCGAGCCACAGCCAGCGCCGGTCCGTATCCGTCGCGCCGGACGCCTGCTCCTGCTGGACGACGTGCAGTGCGTGTCGGAGAGGGGCGACGCCGGCGGCGTAGCCGTCGATGATCCGGCCGACCACGCTGTCCAGAAGAATGTCGACCGTCCGCGGTGGCGTCGGCGGCGACGGTCCGGCGCGGGCCGCCTCGGCCACCTCCCGCAGTCCGGGGCCCTCGCTCAGGCGGCCGGCGAAGATCGCCGCGCCGACCGCTTCCAGGAGGGTGTCCCGGGCGTGGGCGGCATGCAGAGGCGCCAGCCGGTGTGCCGCGTCGAGCAGGAGCCGGGGCGCGTCGCCCCCTCGCACTTGGGAGAACACCAGTCGGGCTCGCAGCCGCTCGATTCGAGCGCGTCCCAGGTCGTCCAGAGGGCCGGCCTCCGCTGCCGCCAGCATCGTGCAGGCCTGGTCGGCCGCGCCGGCGTCGATCGCGGCCTGGGCGGCGGCCAGTGCACGGGTGACACGGCGTACGGGATCGGGCGTCAGTTCCGCCGCCCGTCGCAGGAACGAGGCTGCCGCGGCGTTCCCTCCCCTGCCTCGCGCCCGGCCGGCCGAGCGCTCCAGGTCGAAGGCGACGCTCTCCTCCGGCTGGGTGGCGGCGTGAGCGTGGTGCCACGCCCTGCGATCGGGATCAAGGTGGGGATCGGTGGCCTCCGCCAGTGCCCGGTGTGCCGCACGGCGATCCGGCGCAGGCGCCCGCCGATAGATGGCCGAGCGCACCAGGGGGTGGTGGAACCGCACCACGGTGTCGTATTCGACGAGCCCCGCGGCCTCGGCCGGCGCTGCGGCGTCCTGCGGTATCTCCTGCAGGCGGGCCGCGCGCCACAGCAGGCGCGCGTCGCCGGTCGGTTCCGCCGCGGCGGTCAGCAGGAGTCGCCGGCCGTCCTGCGGAAGTGATCGGAACTCCTGGTAGAAGGCGTCCTCGATGCGGCCCGCCAAGGGGCGCCCGCCGGGAAGCCGGAATCCGCCCGCCAGCTCCGCGGGGGCTTGCGGCAGCTGCAGCAGCAGGGCCATCGGGTTGCCGTGGGCCTCGGCGACGATCCGGTCCCGCACCAGCGGGTCGAGGGGCACCGGGAGAGCCGAAGCCAGCAGGCTCCGTGCGTCGCGCTCGCTCAGGCCGTCGAGGATCAGTTCCGGCAGGCCGGTCAGCTCACGATGGTCGTCGGACTCTCGCAGGGCGAAGACCAACGCTATCGGTTCGGCCATCAACCGCCTGGCGACGAACACCAGCGTTTCCATCGACTCCCCGTCCAGCCATTGCGCATCGTCGATGAGGCAGGCCAGTGGCTGGGCCTCGGCGACGCCGGCGAGCAGATCGAGCGCGGCCAGGCCCACCAGGTACCGATTCGGCGGCTCGCCCTCCCGCAGTCCGAACGCCACGGACAACGCATCGTGCTGCGGCCCCGGCAGCTCGTGAAGCCGGCCCAGCGCGCGGGTGAACGTGCACAACTGCTGAAGGCCCGCGAAGGGAAGTCTCATCTCCGACTCGACGCCCGCGATGGCGGCGGTACGGAACCCGACGGCCCGGCCGGCCGCGTAGTCCAGCAAGGCGGTCTTGCCGATCCCCGCCTCGCCGCGAAGGACCAGGACCGCGCTGCTGCCCGCCCGCGCCGTGGCCAGTACCCGCTCGAGCGCGCCCAGCTCCCGGTCCCGCCCCAGCAGTCCGGCCTGAGCATCGATGCCGGGCACGCCCATAGTCGATCTCCTGACCCCGCTGCCTGGTGTGTCTGCCCGCGGCCGGCCGAAGCGACCGGTCAGCTCGGCATGACCCCTTCGGACATCACCATTGTCACCGTAGTACATTGCGGACATTTTCAGCCGATATGAGACTGACGCCCATATGAGACTGCGGCTCCCTGATCAGCAGGCAGCGACTGTCGGTACCCCTGCGTGATCCACGGGTGCGTCGCCTCCGCCGCGAGTGCTGCCCCCGGGTTCAGCCACGGGACCAACCCCGGGGGTTTCCCGGGGGCGATGCAGGCCCGACCTCGGAAATGGTGGACGAGCCGGCGGCACGGGGTCGCCGGCGACAGCAAGGAGATTCACATGTCCGCCACTCCCGGCATTCCCGAGATCCGGCCGTTCACGTTCGAGTTCCCCCAGGCGGAACTCGATGATCTGCGTGCGCGCATCGAGGCGGCGCGGTGGCCCGAGAAGGAGACCGTCGCGGACCAGTCGCAGGGCACGCAGCTGGAGACGATGAAGGAGCTCGCGCGCTACTGGGCGTCGGAGTACGACTGGCGCAAGGTCGAGGCGAAGCTGAAGGCCCTGCCGCACTTCATCACCGAGATCGACGGCCTGGACATCCACTTCATCCACGTCCGTTCCAAGCACGAGGACGCCCTGCCGCTGATCGTCACACACGGCTGGCCGGGCTCGATCGTCGAGCAGCTGAAGATCATCGAGCCGCTGGTCGACCCCACCGCCCATGGCGGGAGCGCGTCGGACGCCTTCCACGTGATCATCCCGTCGATGCCCGGCTACGGCTTCTCGGGCAAGCCCACCTCGACCGGCTGGGGTCCCGAGCGCATCGCACGCGCCTGGGGCGAGCTGATGAAGCGCCTGGGCTACACGAAGTACGCGGCCCAGGGCGGCGACTGGGGTGCGATCATCGCCGACCACATGGGGGTCCAGGCACCCGAGGGCCTGATCGGCATCCACACCAACATGGCCGGCGTCGTACCGCCCGCCATCGATGCCGCGCTCATCGCGGGCAATCCGCTGCCCGCGGGCCTGTCGCTCTCCGACGAGGAGAAGGCGGCGGTGGAGCAGCTGGACTTCGTGTACCGCCACGTGTACTTCGCCTACCTGATGGCGTCGCGCCCGCAGACGCTGACCGGGCTGGTGGACTCCCCCGTCGGCCTGGCGGCCTTCCTGCTCGACCACGACGCGGCCAGCCTGGCCATGATCTCCCGGTCCTTCGCCGGCGTGAAGGAGGGCCTGACCCGGGACGACGTCCTCGACAACATCACGCTCTTCTGGCTGACCAACACGGCGGTCTCCGCGGCTCGCCTCTACGCGGAGAACAAGACCTCCTTCTTCGGGGTCAAGGGCGTCTCTCTCCCGGTCGCCGTGAGCGTCTTCCCCGACGAGATGTACCTGGCCCCCAAGAGCTGGGCGGAGCAGGCCTACCCGAACCTCGTCCACTACAACAGGCTCCCCAAGGGCGGCCACTTCGCCGCCTGGGAGCAGCCGGAGCTCCTCGTGAACGAGATCCGCACGGGCCTGCGAAGCCTGCGGTGACCGATCACGCCTGACGCCTGCGCAGGCACCGGCCCCGCGAGGCGGCCGAGCGACCCGACTCCGGGTCCGTCCGGCCGCCCCGCGGGGCGTTCGTGGAGGTCGACAGGGCCACCACGGGCTCCGAACGCCCTGCCTGTCGGCACCCGGTGCACCGGCACGCTGTTCGTTCCAGGTCATGTAACGCCTCGCAGACGGCAGTTGGGGTACCGAACGCGAGCCCCTCACTAACTATTAATTTAGGAATTATTATTGACGTGCGCCGGTGACCGCTGCAAGATCCTGGCAACCAACCCGTAGGCGAGCGGGCGTTGACTGGTCCTAGGAACGACCGCCGCACCTTCCGCCGGGCAGCGGTGCCTCAGACTCACGACCGGGACGGTTCGGCACGCCTGATCGGACAGCGAAGGATCCGATGTGAAACGACATCTCACCGTCCTCCTGGCTCTCCTGACCGGCTTGCTGGTCGTGCAGGCACCCGCCCACGCCGTCCCCCGGGCCGGCAGTGACGCCGTCACGGCGCCGGCGTCTCAGCAGGTGCTGAGCCCGACGCCCTACATGGGCTGGAACACCTACTACGCACTGGGTGGCGACCCGACCGAGGCGGAAGTCAAGTCGATTGCCGACTTCCTGGTCAGCAGCGGACTGCGCGACGCCGGCTACCAGTACGTCTGGATCGACGGCAACTGGGCGGCACCGACCCCGCGCAACTCGGCCGGCGACCTGGTGGCCAACCCCGACCAGTTCCCGAACGGGCTGAAGCCGCTGGTCGACTACATCCACGCCAAGGGCCTGAAGGCGGGCATCTACACCGACGCCGGCCCCTACATTCCAGGCAAGTGCGGACTCGGCAGCCACGGCCACTACCAGCACGACGCGGACCAGTTCGCCGCCTGGGAGTTCGACGCGGTCAAGGCCGACTACCTCTGCGGGATCGCCGCGGACCTCGACCCGAAGACCGTCTACACCGAGTTCGCGCAGGCGCTGCGGAACAACGCCGGCAAGCGCCCCATGATCTTCAACCTCTGCAACCCGGTGACCTCCCCGGACTGGGGCAACTACCCCGAAGAGCAGCAGTCGACGTACTCCTGGTCCTACGCGCCGGCGATCGCGCAGTCCTGGCGGACGTACACGGATGTCGGTTTCGTCGGCGAGATCAAGTACAAGGACGTGCTGCGGAACTACGACGCGAACGCGCGGCACCCCGAGGCCGCCGGGCCGGGGCACTTCAACGACCCGGACTACCTCGGACCCGAACTGGGGATGACCGACGAGGAGTTCCGTACCCAGATGACGCTCTGGTCGGCGGCGGCCGCGCCGCTGATGATCGGCAGCGACGTCCGCAAGCTCAGCAAGACCTCGCTCGGGATTCTATCGGACCGCGACGTCATCGCGATCGACCAGGACCCCGCCGGTGTCCAGGCCGTCCGCGTGGGCCCGGCGGGCACGACGGAGACCTGGGTGAAGCGGCTGGCGAACGGTGACCGCGCCGTGGTGCTGCTGAACCGGGGCGACAGCCCCGCGACCCTGACCACGAAGGCGTCGTCGGTCGGGCTGACCGGGGATCGGTTCACCCTGAAGAACGCCTGGACCGACCAGGTCACCGAGAGCGCCGGCACCATCAGTGCCGCCGTCCCGGCCCATGGTGCGGCCCTGTTCCGGGTCGCCCGGGCAACGGGCAAGCCCGGCGTTCCGCACGTCGTCGCCGGCCTGCCGCAGGTGACGGAGGTCGATGGCGACGCGGTGCCGGCCGGGGTCGCCCCGGTGGTCGCCGGCGGCGACCAGGCCCGGGTCGAGGTCACCGTCCGCAACGACGGTGCGCGACCGGTCTTCACGCCGCGGGTCGAGCTGGCGGCGCCCGCCGGGTGGACCGCCCGCCCGCTCGGCAGAGCGCCGAAGCTGCTGCCGTCCGACCGCTCCGTGACGCTGGCCTTCACGGTGACCCTGCCGGCCACCGCCGCGCCCGGCAGCGCCGCGCTGACCGCCACCACCTCCTACGAGGTGACCGGCAAGGGGCGGTTGCGGCAGGAGACGGCCACGTCGCTGGTCGTGGCACCGGCGGCGCCGGACGGCGACGTCGCCCTGTCGCACCACGACTGGATCAGCGCCACCAGCGGATGGATGAGCCCGACGGTCGACCGGAGCGTCGGCGGCTGGACGCCGATCAGCATGCTCGGACAGGTACATCCGACCGGTATCGGGGTCGCCTCACCTTCCACGGTCCGCTACTACCTCGGCGACCGGTGCACCCGGCTGACCACGACCGTCGGCATCGACGACGCGGTGCGCAACGTCGGCCCGGAGGGCGGCACGTCGACCTTCCAGGTCATCGGTGACGGCCGGGTGCTGTTCGACAGCGGGGTGCTGAGCCGCGACGACGTCCGCCAGGCCGACATCGACCTGACCGGTGTCCGGGTGCTCGACCTGGTGGTCGGCGACGCCGGAGACGGCGGCTACAACGACCGTGCCGACTGGGCCGGTTTGAATGCCACCTGCTGATTCGGCTCTCACGGGGCTGCGCGCCCTCGGCTCTCCGGCCACGGCCGTACCGACGCCCTTGACGTGAACCGTCCCGAGAACGGCCCCCGAACGGGTTACCTGGTCGGGGGCCGTTCATCTGCGGTGGGTGTGGGACTTGAACTCACGGTGACCTCGCTGCCACGACGGTTCTCAAGTCCATCCCGGGCCGACGCTGCCTGACGGCGACGCCAACATGCTTCCGTGTGAGCAGGGATGTGTCACTGGGCGGCGACATCAGCCGTACTCGGGCCTGGGTCGGCACCGGCGCGGTCGATCGTGCCCCGAGCGGGCACCGGAGGCTGGTCCGGCCAGGCGAACGCGTACCGGGGATCGCCCCCGCGGTTCAGCCGTACGAAGCGCAGGAGTTCGCGGACGACGCCCGCGTTGCCCATGGCCCAGCCCGTGCACGGTTCGAGGTCGCTCGGGGTGCCCCGGTGGTCGAAGTTGGACCAGCGGGCGCCGTCGGCGTCCCGGATCGCGCGGGCGGCCAGGTCCGCGACGAGGACGTCGGCGAAGTCGTACGGGTCCTGCTGTTCTACGATCCGGTCGCAGGCCAGGGCGAGAACGCCCGCGGTGCCGCAGCAGCGGCCGTTGTTGTCCCAGAAGCCGGGACGCAGCCGCTGGGGCAGGCCGGACCGGGTGACCGTGTGCCAGCAGCGGTCGGCCAGGGCGGGCCAGACGGGGTCCGCCGTGACGTCCCGCAACAGCCGGAAGACCTGGGCGTCGCCGGCCGGGCCGTGGCACCAGCCGTAGCTGACGGGCTCGATCACATCGGGGCGGTACTGCGGAGTGGAGTGCAGCACCAGAAAGCCCTCCGGCCCCGCTTCGTCACGCGCCACGACATCCGCGGCACCGGCCAGGGCCAGCTCGACCAGGTCCGTACGGCCGGTGGCCCGGCCGACCCGGGCAAGTGCCAGGACGATGCCGAGCGTGCCGTGCGAGATGTGGTGCAGACGGGAGTCGATGCCCGTGCGATGAGCCCACTGAACGCCCGCCGCGGTCTGCTCCGCCGTCCGCAGATACGGCTCCACGGCGAGGACGGCCAGGTCGGCGTCGCCGGCCACGAGCGCGCCGAGGCCGATCCCCGCGTTGCCGCCCATCAGCTCGAACAGCTCGCCCCAGCGCGTCCCGTCGAAGCGTGACCGCACGAGTTCCAGCGCGCGGTCCGCGGCGGCGCCGGCGGCCGTGTCGCCGAGTTCGTCGTGAACGGCCCGCAGGGCGAGGGCCATTCCGGTGCGACCGAAGTAGAGGGAGTCGTCGTCGATGCCGTCGACGGAGTCCGCGAGGCTGCGGGCCGCGCGCAGGGCGGTGGCAGCGTAGGAGTCGTCGCCGAAGTGTCGCCACGCCTCCAGGAGCACGGGGACGATCCCGGCCGTACCGGAGTAGAGCGTCGGGTTGCGCTCGTCGTCCGAGGGCCTGGTCGTCCAGGCGAGGCCTCCGCCGGCGGTTTCCCGTGCCTCCTCGGTCAGCCACCGCAGGCCCTCCACCGCGAGTCCCTCGACCTCGTCGACCGCCACAACCGTGGACTCTGGTGCTGTCATGCGCCCACTCTCGCATGGTCTTCCGGACCCGCCCGGCGGGAGGTGGCACTCCGCAAGGTGACACGAAACAGCGGCGCTGTCCCGAGCGCAGCCCATCCACGAAGCAGCGCTCTTGCTACTCTCTGGAGCCGTGAGCCAGAGCGGAGCCCAAGCAGCCGCCTTCTTCCGGGACGTCGCGCTGGAGCGGACGGTTTGGTTCGTACGCGACGATGCCGGCAGCCCTGCCCCGATGGACTCCAGCGGACGGCGATCAGCTCCGTTCTGGTCCACGGCCGCACGCGCGAGACGAGCAGTCGAGCTCTGGGGCGGAAACCTTCGAGTCGAGTCTCGGACGTTGGACCACTGGCGCAATGCCGAGCTACCCGACCTGGCCGAAGGACAGTTTCTCGTCGGGATCAATTGGTCGGGCCCGCGGTTGGTCGGATGGAGCTTCACCGTCCCCGAGGTGATCAATCGCCTTACCCACGCGCTCGGCGAGTCTTCCCTCGGGCCGGCACAGGTCTCCGATTGAGCGAGCGATCCGCGTGTGCCCCATCCGTGCCCGATCGACGTGACGCAGCACGTACCCCAGGTCGTGCCACTCTCGTGCCAGAACGGACGGGGACTCACGGGGAACCCGGGTGCGCAGGACGACTTCGGCCTCTGCCCATGACAGAGAAGCAGCGGGGCGCCCGGCCTCACTCCTGAGCCGGTGATGGCTGGACCCACCGCTGCAGGCGGGCGCAGGCCACCAGTGCGCTGCCGTCTTCGGTGAAGTAGCACAGGAAGGTCCAATTCTGATCGACGGAATCGATCATCCCTCCGCTCACCGGCCGGGCATGCTCGCGGAGGAGCTCCACCATTCGTTCCAGCCCAAGAGGTTCGACTCCGCGCAGCCGCATGCGCCGAAGTCGGCGTGCGAAGACCCCGGCATGCCGCTCTGCGGGATGCGTCGTATCCCACACGCTGTAGGTGGCGCCGCCGCGGAGGGCGGCCAGAGCAGCCGCGGACACCTCGTCGTCACCGGCCAACAGCTCTTCCAGCACATGCCGTTCCATGGTCACCCCCACCGGGATCCTGCGGTACGGCGACCTTGCTGCCCATGGTTCGTATACAAGGGCCCAGGGCGGTCGGCGACCTGACTCGGTCATTGAGACCCCACCGACGTTACTGCCTGGCTGCCGGAGATGGTGCAGGGCCGGAGCTCTACGATGCCGCCGTGAGCTACGACATCCACTTCCTCGACCGGAGCCCGGGCCAGTCTTGGGATGAGGCTCTCGAAGCGCTGGAGGCCCATGACGACGTCGAGGGACTGGTACTGCCCGGGCTCATCGAAGCGTGGGAACGCATCGTGCCCCAGGCCCGCAACCTGCTCGGCGAGATCGATCTCTTCGAGAACGGCGAGACGTGCGAGCTGACGCACCACGCCACCGGGATCCAGGCGTCGGTCTTCATCGACGAGGTAGCGATCACGGTGCCGTACTGGCACACAGGCGAGGAGGCGGAACGCATCCTGGACCTCGTGTACGCACTGGCGGCGATCATCGAACGCGAGACCGGCTTGGAGGGCTACGACCCACAGGGCGAACGCCCGGTCTCCGAGCTGTCTCCGGACCAGGGGGCACCGTGATGTCTGCGATCACAAGCGACCTCCGGAAGCGCGGCTGCTGAAACCCTCTGGGCCGGCCCCGCCACCAGCAGGACTTGCCTGGGCCATTGAGACTCCGCCGACCTCACGTTGCAGGACGCCCCGCACGGAGGAAGTCGAGGTACTCGTCTCCGGCCATGCCTGCATTCACCCAGCGATGACGGACCGCTCCGGTTCGACGCTCAGCCTCAGCCATCGCGCCTGCCGCATCATCGGTAACAGCCGGCGTCCGACCGAACTCGTCATCGGGGTCCAGCGGCGGGAACCCCAGGAGATCGCAGAAGGTCTCCCTGCCCACGTCCTCTACGACGTGCAGCGTCACCTCATACCCGCGCTTGGTGGACTCTTCTTCCGGGAGCACCTGGCCGCCGAGAGCGACCGGAGCCGACCGAAGCTCCCCGAGGCGTCGGCCCGCGCCTGGCGGCACCCTGATCCTGCGGTCACCGACCGGACGGCTCCCCCGGCACCCCGGGTCACTCCGTCGGTACCGCCTCGGGCAGGCCGAGCGCGGTGGACACATGGCGCCAGACGGCGGCGAGCACCATGTCCAGCGTGAGGGTCGGGTCGCGCAGCATGAGGCGGATGCCGTAACCGTCGCACAGGGACAGGACGAGCGTGCTGAGGCCGTCCACGTCGGTGGGCGTGAACTCGCCGGTCGCGATGCCGCGCCGTACCGCGTCGGACACCCAGGCGTGCAGCTGGGCGTACAGGTCGACGGCGAAGACCCGCGTGGTCTCGTCGCGCAGCGCCCTCACCCACAGTTCCTGCCACAGCTTCCAGTCCTGGTGCAGCTGGGGATCGCTGGGCAGCAGATTGCGCACGATGCGGGCCAGGATGACCGCCGCCGGGGCCGACTCGGCGTCGCGTTCGACGTCGACGGCGGTGTTGGCGAAGGAGTGCGTCATCGCCTCGGTGAACAGCTTCTCGCGCGTGTCGAAGTGGTAGTGCAGCAGCGCCGTCGACACTCCGGCCCGCTCGGCGACCATGCGCATGCGGATCTTCTCGAAGCCGATGTCGGCGATGACCTCGCACGCCGCGGTCAGGATGCGCTCGCGCGTGTCTGCCGTGCGCACCTTCGTGGACACCCTGCGGCTCCCCTCGTTCGGTGGTCGTACGCCAAGACCATTTTCCCTCAACTCGGCCCCGCCGCGGTCGCCCCCTCCCGATGCCGTTCGTCGTAGGTGTGGAAACCCCTCCCCGACTTCCGCCCCAGCAGGCCGGCCTCCACCATCCGGGACAGCAGTGGGGGCGGCGAGTACTGGGGTTCGCGGAACTCGGCGTACAGAGACTCGGCGATGGCTCGCGTGGTGTCCAGACCGATGAGGTCGGTCAGGGCCAGCGGGCCGAGCGGGTGGGCGCAGCCGAGGACCATGCCCCGGTCGACGTCCTCGACGGTCGCGCTGCCCGACTCCACCATGCGGACGGCGGCGAGGAGATACGGCACCAGCAGCGCGTTCACGACGAATCCGGCCTTGTCCCGGGTGCGTACGACCTCCTTGCCGAGGGTCGTGGTCACGAAGGCCTCGGCCCGTGCCGCGGTGGTGGGCGAGGTGAGCAGTGACGGGACGAGTTCGACGAGCCGCAGCACCGGTACGGGGTTGAAGAAGTGCACGCCGACGACTCGGTCGGGGCGGCCGGTCGCGGCGGCGAGCCGGATGACCGGGATGGAGGAGGTGTTCGTGGCGAGGATGGTGCGGTCGCCGGTGATCACGGAGTCGAGGCGGGCGAAGACGTCGAGCTTGAGGGCCTCGTCCTCCGCGACCGCCTCGACGACCAGGTCGTGGTCGGTCAGGGCCTCGATCTCGTCGGTCA
Source organism: Streptomyces sp. NPDC025784 (assembly GCF_055558435.1). Taxonomy (NCBI): domain Bacteria; kingdom Bacillati; phylum Actinomycetota; class Actinomycetes; order Kitasatosporales; family Streptomycetaceae; genus Streptomyces; species Streptomyces sp. NPDC025784. The sequence continues at coordinate 147,026 of NZ_JBVHMN010000020.1, read as the reverse complement.
CGGTGATCAGGCCCGTGGCGGCGTCACGCTCCTGCGTGGTGAGCCTGCCGTGCGCGGTGGCCCGGTCGAGCGAGCGGGTGATGCGCAGCAGCCCCGCACGGGCCGCCTCCGCGTCGCGTTCCACGACCGTGACCGGCACGCCGGCGCGTGCGCAGACCTCGGCGATGCCGGCGCCCATCAGGCCGCCGCCGACGACCCCCACGCGCTCGATGTCGGTCATCCGTCTTCCTCTCCGAAGTGTGGCGAACTGTGCCGGTGCCGTCCGGCCGGGTGGGGCCGCCGGCGGCCCGGGACGCGGCAGCCCCCGGACAGGGGCTGCCCGGGGCCGGGGCACGACGCGGCCCCGGCCCCGGGCGCGTCATGCGACGGGCAGGTCCAGGACGTCGGTGCCGCGCTTGACGAGTTCGTTGGCGATGATGAGGCGCTGGATCTCGGAGGTGCCCTCCCAGATCCGGTCGACGCGCAGCTCTCGGTAGAGCCGCTCGACGGCGTACGTACGGTCGTAGCCGCGGCCGCCGTGGATCTGGAGGCAGCGGTCGATCACACGGCCCGAGGCCTCGCTGGCGGAGAGTTTGGCGATGGCCGCCTTGGCGTGCAGTGTCTTGCGGTCCTCGGCCGAGGCCTGGTCGATCTCCCAGGCGACCTGGTGGGTGTAGGCCCGGTTGACGGCGATGTCGACGGCGCAGTCGGCGAGCATGCCCTGGATCAGCTGGTACGAGGCGATCGGGGCGCCGAACTGCTCGCGCTCCACCGCCCAGTCCCGGGACAGCTCCAGTGCCCGCTCGGCCGCGCCGGTGGTGCGGGCCGCGATCATCAGACGCTCCTCGGTGAACCAGGAGCGGGTGATGTCGTACCCCTCGCCGATGCCGCCGAGCACGGCGTCCTCGCCGACCTGCACGTCGGTGAAGGTGAACTCGGGGTGTTCGTAGACGAAGGTGTGCATGAAGCGCGGCACGCGGGTCATCTCGATGCCGGGGGTGTCCTTGTCGACGAGGAACAGCGTGGGGGCGCGCTCCGGGCCCGCCGCGGCGAGGACGATCATGAAGTCGGCGTGGTCGCCGACGGTCACGAACCACTTCTCGCCGTTCAGCACCCAGCCGTGGTCGTTCCTGGTGGCGGTGGTGGCGAGGTTCTGCGGGTCCGAGCCCGCGCCGGGCTCGGTGACGGCGTAGCAGTCGCGCCGCTCGCCCTTGATCACCGGGACGAGGAAGCGCTCACGCTGCTCCGGGGTGCAGAAGCGGAGCGCGTTGGCGGGCCGCCACACCATGTCCCACAGGGCGCCGGTGAGCCGGCCGAGCTCCTCCTGCACGGTGACCTGCTCGGCGATGGTGAGTCCGGCGCCGCCCCACTCGGCCGGCATGTTGACGGCCTGGAGGCCGGCGTCGAGGACCGCGTCGCGGATCTTGGCGTGGGCACTCGCGGGCAGGCCGTTGTCCTCCTCGCACTGGATCTCGTAGTCGGCGATGAAGTCGGTGAGGGCGCGCGCGTCGGCCTTGAGCTGCGCCTGGCGCGGGGTGAGGCGGAAGTCCATGGATGTCCTCGCTGTGTGGTGACGGGTGTACGGGGGCGCGGGGCGAGCGGTTTCAGTGCGTGGGCAGGGCCAGGGCGCGGGTGCCGCGCTTGATCAGCTCGTTGGCGATGATGAGGCGCTGGATCTCGGAGGTGCCCTCCCAGATCCGGTCGACGCGCAGCTCGCGGTACATGCGCTCGACGGGGTAGGTGCGGTCGTAGCCGCGGCCGCCGAAGATCTGCAGGCAGCGGTCGGCGACCCGGCCGGCGGCCTCGCTGGCGGCGAGCTTGGCGGTGGAGGCCTTGGCGTGCAGCGTCTTGCGGTCGGTGTGCGGCTGGTCGGCCTCCCAGGCGACCTGGTGGGTGTAGGCGCGGTTGACGGCGATGTCGACGGCGCAGTCGGCGAGCATGCCCTGGATCAGCTGGTACGAGGCGATCGGGGCGCCGAACTGCTGGCGCTCCACGGCCCAGTCCCGGGCGAGTTGCAGGGCGCGTTCGGCCGCGCCGACGGTGCGGGCCGCGATCATCAGGCGTTCGTCGGTGAACCATTCCTTGGTCAGTGCGTAGCCGTTGCCGACACCGCCGAGCACGTCCTCGTCGGCCACGAAGACGTCGGTGAAGGTGAATTCGGGGTGCCCGTTGACCGCGGAGTGCATGAAGTGCGGGACGCGGGTCATCTCCACGCCCGGCGCGGCCCGGTCCACGAAGAAGAGCGTGGGCAGCCGATCGGGACCCGCGTCGGCCTGCACCAGCAGGAAGTCGGCGATGTCGCCGCAGGTGACGAACCACTTCTCCCCGTTGAGCAGCCAGCCGCCGTCGGTGCGGGTGGCCGTGGAGGTGCCCGAGGACGGGTCCGAGCCCGCGCCCGGCTCGGTGACGGCGAACGCGTCGAACTTCTCCGCGCGGATCACCGGCAGCAGGTACTTCTCGCGCTGTCGCTCGTCGCCGTACGCCAGGACGTTGGCGGGCCGCCAGGGGATGTCCCACAGGCAGTTGGTGACCTTGCCGAACTCCTCCTCCACCACGACCTGGTCGAGGAGGCTGAGTCCTGCGCCGCCCCACTCGGCCGGCATGTTGATGGCGTAGACGCCCGCGTCCATGGCGGCGCGGGTCAGTTCGGTGACGAGTGCCTGCGGCAGCGGGCCGCCGGCCTGTTCGGACTGGTCCTCGTACCGCATGAGCAGCCGTGCGTAGTCGGCGGCGCGGCGCTTCAGGTCGGCCTGTTCGGGGGTGTAGCGCATGTCCATGGGGGCCTCTTGGGTCGGGGGACGGCGGGCGGGGCTCGGGGCAGGGCTTCGGCGGTGGTCAGCCGAGGACGGCCCGGGAGTCGAGGGCGAGGGCACCGTGCGGGCTCACGAGGAGCGGGTTGACCTCGATCTCGGCGATCTCGGGGTGGGCGGCGGCGAACGCGGTGATCGCCTCGACGGCCGCCGCCACCGCGGCGACGTCGACGGGCGGGCGGCCGCGTACGCCGTCGAGCAGGGCGGCGGTGCGCAGTCCGCGCAGCAGACTCAGGGCACGGCCGGCGGAGACGGGGGCCAGCGTGAAGGCGACGTCGTGCAGTGCCTCGGCCAGCACTCCGCCGAGGCCCACCATGGCGACCGGGCCGAAACGCGGGTCCCGGTTGACGCCGACGATCAGTTCGATGCCGTCGGTGAGGTCCGCCATGGCCTCCACGGAGTAGGCGGGGGCGCCGAGCCGGGCGTGCATCTCCCGGAAGGCGGCGAGCAGTTCGTCGGGGCCGGCGAGCCCCAGTGCCACTCCGCCCGCGTCGGACTTGTGGAGCAGATGGAGGGCTTTGAGGACGTAGGGTCCGGGGAAGTCCGCGGCCGCGGCGAGCAGTTCGGTCTCGTCGTGGATCTCGCGCGCGGCCGGGAAGGCGAGTCCGGCTTCCTCGAGTGCTCTTCGGGTGCCCATGTAGCCGCTGTCGCGCAAGGGGGCCGCGGCCGGGGGGAGCGGCGTGACGCCGGTACGCGGGGGGCCGGGCGCCGTGGCGGCGAGGGCGCGCGCGGCGTCCTCGGTGGCGGCGAAGACCGGGATGCCGGCCGTGGCGAGGGTGCGGCAGCTGGGCGAGTCCGGGTACATCGACTGCACCACCAGCGGTTTCGCGGTGGCGCTGTGATGGTCGGCGATGAGACGGGCGGCCTCCCGCTCCCCCTCCGCGAGCACGAGGCCGCCTCCGCCGAGTCCGCCGTCGGCGGCCGCGTACCCGCCGAAGTAGCCGGTCATCAGGACGGCGTCGACCTCCTCGGCGGCCAGCAGCGCGGCGACGGTCCGCGCGTACGAGCCCGGGTCCTGCTCGCCCATCCCGGCGAGGTCGACCGGGTTGGCGACGGCCGACTGTTCCCACAGGGCCTCGCGCAGGTGTCGCCGTGTCGGCCCGGTGAGTTCGGGCACGGTGAGGCCGGCCGCCTCGACGGCGTCGGCGGCGACGACACCGTGGCCGCCGCCGTCGGTGAGCACGGCGACCCGGCGGCCGGCCGGCCGGCGGACGCCGGTCAGTGCGGCCAGGGCGACGGTGAGTTCACGAGGAGTGGCGACCAGTTCGACACCGGCGTCGCGGCATGCGGCGGTCACCACGTCGGCGGAGGTGGTGAGTGCCCCGGTGTGCGACTGGGCGCTGCGGGCGGAGGCGTCCCCGCGTCCCGCGGTGAGCAGCACCACGGGTTTTCCCGCGGCTGCGGCGGCCTCGGCGAAGGCGCGTCCGTCGGCGAAGTCCTCGGCGTAGACGGCGATGGCGCGGGTGCCCTCGTGCCGGGAGCAGTCGGCGAGCAGGTCGACGAGGGTGACGTCGGCCTGGTTGCCCAGCGAGACGAACCGGGAGAAGCCGAGGCCGTGCGGGCGGAAGCGGAGCTGGAGTTCGAGGGCGAGGTTGCCGCTCTGGCTGAGGAGGGCGACGCCGCCGGGCGTGAAGGTGTCGGAGGCGAGGAACAGGTCGGTGGTGTTGTCGGCGATTCCCAGGCAGTTGGGGCCGACCATCACGGCTCCCGCGGCGCGGACCCGCTCGGCGACGGCGAGCTGCCTGGTCCGCCCGGCCTCTCCGGTCTCGGCGAAGCCTGCGGTGATCGCGACGATCGCCCGGGCCCCGCAACGCAGGGCCTCGTCGACGGCGTCCTCGAAGCCGGCGGCGGGCACCGAGACCACCGCCAGGTCGACGGGTTCGCCGATCGCGCTCAGGCTGGGTGCGGCGCTGCGGCCGAGCACGGTGCCGCCGCGGCGGTTCACCAGGTGGACGGGGCGGCGGCCGTTCGCGCGGATGGCCTGGGCGGCGATGGCATGACCGTACTTGGCCGGGTCGTCGCTGGCTCCGACGACGGCGACGGAGACGGGGTCGAAGAGGGCCGACAGGTCACGTCCCATGTCACTTCACCAGCCGCAGCGCGGAGTTGGGGCAGGCGGCGACCGCGGCCACGGCGGCTTCCTCGTCGCCGGGCGGGACCTCGCCGACGCGGAGCTGCGCATAGCCCCACTCGTCGAGGTCGATCAGCTCGGGCGCGGGTTCCTGACAGAGGCCGTAGCCCTGGCAGCGGGTGGAGTCCAGCAGGAGTTTCATGGTGCGGTCCTTTCGGTGCGCCGGGTTCGGGCGGATGGCGGGGTGGGGTGTGGTGGCCGGGGCAGGTCAGGGCACCGGGACCGTGAACCGGTGTCCCCCGCCGTTCGGCGTCGCCCGGCACGGCGGGCAGACCGTCCCCCGGTGGGCGTCGACGCGGTCGGGGAAGTGGGTGAGGAGGGTGCCGGCGATGCGTGCGGCGGCGTCGAGCAGACCGCAGGCGCCACGCCCGGGCAGTTGCTCCGACCAGCGGCGCAGCCTGGCGGTGGTGTCGTCGTCCGCCTCGCCCCGGGCGACGGTCGCGAGGGCGCCGGCCAGCGCACCGGTGCCGGAGACGCAGACCCCGCACTGGCGGGCGCTCTGGGCCGCGAGGTGGGCGGCGGCCTCGCTGGCGGCGGCGACCGGGCAGTCCTCGGGGTGCAGGAAGTGCAGGGCTCCGCAGCCGAGCGCTCCCCCGGCGGCCCGGAGCCGGTCGTGGTCGAGCGGAAGGTCCGTCCAGCCCGCGCCGTGCAGCCCTCCGAACAGACCGCCCAGCAGCACCGCTTCGGCCCTGCCGTGGCCGCACAGGTCGGCGAGGACCTTCAGGTGCGTACCGGCGGGCACCTCGACGAGTGCGGCCGCGTCGTCGGCGCCCGTACGGCTTCGGGTGCCGGAGAGGGTCACCAGATAGGTCCCGGCGACGGTGTCCGCGGACTCGGGGCGTGCGTGCATCAGCGCGACGCGGGCCAGCGTCTCGACGTTGGCGACGAGGGTGGGCGCCCCGCCGACACCGCTCTCGAACGGGCGCGGGGGTTTGGCCGTGGGCAGGGCCGGGCCGCCGTCGATGCGCCGGACGACCGCGGTCTCCTCGCCCGCGACGTAGGTGTGCTCGGCGCGTACGACGTCGACGGGCGGGTCGAAGGGGCGCTCGGCCAGTGCGCGGCGCACGGCCTGCTCGGCGCCGGCGTCGGAGAGGTACACGCAGCCGCGTCCGGCACCGGTCATGGCGGCGGCCAGTCCGAGGCCGTCCAGGACCAGGTGCGGGCGGTGTCGCAGCAGCCAGCGGTCCTTGACCGACCCCGGCTCGCCCTCCTCGCCGTTGGCGACGACGACGGGACGGCCCGGTCCGTCGCGTACGGCACGGAGCTTGACGGCTGCGGGGAACCCGGCTCCGCCCCGGCCGCGGAGTCCCGCGGCGGCGATCCGGTCGAGGAGCAGGCCGGGCACCGGCAGCGGCGCGTATCCGCCCTCGGCGAGATACCGGGCGAGGTCCTCACCGCCGGAGGGGGCGAGGGCCTCGGACGGCTCCCCGACACCGGGGCGCCCGGCACCGGGCAGCGGCGCGCCGAGGAGGCCGTGCCGTCCTTCGGGGAGGAGGGAGAGGACGCCGGTCATGCGGTGCTCCTGGGCTCGGGGTGTTCGAGGGCCTCGTCCAGCCGACGGGAAAGGCCTGCGGGACCCGTGAGGTCCGGCGGACCGAAGTGCTCGTCCAGGTGCCCTGAGGGGCTTGGGCCCGCGGAGGGGTCCGTGCCGTGTCGGGACCTGAGCCGCGCCAGCGCCTCTTCCAGGTCCCGCCGTTGCGGGGCGGTTCGGGCATAGCCGGCGCCGGGCAGGCCGATCAGCATGCGGTGGTGGTCGAGGACGACCTCGCCGGCCACCAGCGCCGGCCGTGGGTCGGCGCCTGCGTGTTCCGTCGCCGCCTCGACGACCAGGTCGGTGACCTCTCCGAGGTAGCGCAGCCAGCCGCGCTGTGTGCCGCGCAGCACCAGCCGCTCGACGCGCCGCCGCTCGGCGGCGACCAGGGCCGACCGCGGGCGACCGTCCGCCGGGGCGCGCAGGGCGGCCACCGCGGCGGGCAGCTCCTGCTCGGGTTCCGGCGTGAGGCCGAGCCAGACGAGACTTCGGCGAGCGCTCATGGGGGCCTCCGGGGTCGCGCCGTTTCCGGGTGGTCCGGAGACGGGTGGCGCGGCGATGGCGTGTACGGGGGTGCTCCGGCGCCGTGACGAAAGGGGCGGGGAGCGGTGCGGGGTGCCTGGCCGGGGCCGGGCACGGCGTGGACCGGGGGTGTCGGGACCGGTGCGAGCCGCACGGCCGGACCGGGGCGGCGCGCGGCCCGAGCCGTGCGTCGTGCGGGGACCGGGGTGTCCGATGCGGACGCCCGGTGTGGTGCGGACGGTGGTCCGCGGGCTGGCGGAATGTGCCCGGGGAGCCGTCTGCGGGCCTGGGGCATCCGCCTGCCACGACACTAACTAACTAATTAGTCAGCCCACAAGTCTTGACTTCGCTCCGCGGCGGTCCCACTCTGACTAACCAATTAGTCAGCCGGATCGCGGCAGGTCCGGAGGCTTCCAGGACGAGCGCGTCCGGATCTTCACCTGCCGCCTCTTCCGGGCACGGCCTCACCGCCCATCGCCGCCGTCGCGGCGCGGAGGAGGACTTCATGCACCCCTCGACCACACGGGCAGTCACCCTCTCCCCTGCCCCCGCGGAGCCGCCCCCCGAGCATCCCGGGGAAGCGCTGTCCGCGCGTTATTACACCGACCCGGCCGTCGCCGAGGCCGAGACCGAGCACATCTTCGCCAGGTCCTGGCAGCTCGTCTGCCACGAGTCCGACCTCCCCGGCCCCGGCGCACGTCTGGCCGCCACGGCCGCGGGCCGGGAGGTACTGGTCGTACGCACCGAGGACGGCGGCCTCGCCGCCCACCTGAACGTGTGCCGGCATCGCGGAACCCGCCTGGTCACCGCTCCCGAGCCGTCGGGCAAGGCGATTCGCTGCCCGTACCACGGCTGGACCTACAAACTGGACGGCCGGCTCGTCGGCGCCCCCGAAGCGCGCCGGATCCCCTGCCTGGACAAGCCCCGGCTCGGGCTGCACCCGGTGAATGTGGAGTCCTTCCTCGGCTTCGTCTTCGTCAACCTCGACCTCGAAGCGGTGCCGCTCTCCCAGAGCTGCGCCGGGCTCGCCGAGGCCGTCGGCCGCTACGCCGGGCCCGGCCTCGTGCCCGTCGGCAAGCACCGCATCCACGACGTGGCACACGGCGAGGAGCAGAACGCCAACTGGAAGGTGATCGTCGACAACTATCTGGAGGGCTATCACGTCCCCGTGGCCCACCCCGCGCTGATGCGTCTGCTCGACTACCAGGCGTACACGGTGGACGTCCAGGAGAACTACGTGCTGTTCGAGTCGCCGCTGCGCGACAAGCCGTCCTCGAACTGGACCGAGCGGCTCTACCAGCGCCTCGCGACCCCCATGCCGGGACTCACCGACGACGACCGACGCGTCTGGCGCTACGCCGTGATCTACCCCAACACGCTCATCGACTTCTACCCTGACCACGTGCTCGCGTGGACCGCCCTGCCCACCGCCCAGGACCGGGCGGCGATCCCCGGCGCCTTCTACACCCGGCACGGGGAGAGCGTCCGCACCAGGCTGGCCCGGCGGCTGAACATCCACATCGGCTGGGTCACCAACGACGAGGACGCCGAGCTGGTCGAGCGGGTGCAGGCCGGACTGCGCACGCCCGGGTTCGAGCCAGGTCCGCTGTCGCAGCGCGAGGCCGCCGTCGGATGGTTCGCCCGTCGGGTCAGGGACGACCTGGAGGGCCGCATCGCGACCCCGGGCGGACCCGACCGCAACGGCCGGGCCCCGGTCCGCGACCGGCGCGACGGGCACGCCCCGGACGGAGACGGCCGGTGACGCCCCGCCGTACGGCCGCCGCGCCGCGCCGCCGGTACGCCGTACTCCCCCCGTCGGGCTTACCGCGCGTGAGTTGACACCCTCACACCCTCGCACCCTCCCCAGACCGGTCTTCAGTACGGAGTCAGGGCCTCCGTGAGCCGACCAGCCGGTCCCGCCCTGGAGTTGTGCCGTTCCTCGACGGAGAGGACGTTCCATGTCCCCCGAGGTACCCCCACCGACCCGGCGCGCCCTCCTGCGGGCAGGCGCCTGCGGTCTGCTGGGCGCCGCGGTCGGCGGCTGCGGGTTCATGCCCGCGAAGAAGCCCGACGCAAAGGAGCTCGCGCCGGTCCAGGCGCGCGTCGACGGCGATCTCGTCTACTTCAACTGGGCCGACTTCGTCGACCCGTCCGTGTTCAAGGGCTTCGAGAAGGAGTACCGCGTCAGGGTCGTCCAGTCGAACTTCGACTCGATGGAAGGCATGGTCGCCAAGCTCAACGCCGGCAACCGCTACGACATCGTCTTCCCGACGGCCAAGTGGGCCCAGCGTCTGGTCCGCGGCGGCCGGCTGCGCCGCATCGACCACTCCCAGCTCACCAACGCGCACGCCGTGTTCGGCGCACACGCGTACTTCACCGACCCCTGGTACGACCCCGGCTCCGCGCACACCGTCCCCTTCACCGCGTACAAGACCGGCATCGGCTGGCGCCGCGACCGGATCGGCGAGCTGAGCGGATCCTGGAAGGACCTGTGGAACGACCGCGCCAGGGGCAAGGTCTTCCTGCTGGACGACCGCGACGAGGTCCTCGGCATGGGCGCCCTCGCCCTCGGCCTGGACGTGAGCACCGGAGACACCGGCGACCTCGACCGCATCACCTCGCTGCTCGGCACCCTGCGCCCCCGGCTGCGCGGCTTCTCCAGCGACAGCTACAACAACCTCCTCAACGGCAACGCCGTCATGACACAGGCGTGGAGCGGCGACATGGCCGCCATGCTCAACCAGGCCAAGGACCCCTCCGTGTTCGGCTTCGAGGCCCCCAAGGAGGGCACGCCGATCAACTCCGACTGCTACGCCATCCCCTGGAACGCCCCCCACCCGGGCACCGCGATGCTCTTCATCGACTACATGCTCCGGCCCGAGAACGTGAAGAAGAACATCGAGTACATCGGCTATCCGATGCCGGTGGCCGGCTCCGAGAAGGTCTACGCCGACCTGGTCGGACCCTTCCCCGAGTGCCTCGTCACCGAGGAGGACCTGAAGGCGGACCTGTTCTTCCGCAACGGCGGCCGCGCGGCGGAGGACGCCCGTGACACCGCATGGACCCATGTGAAGGCGGGCTGACATGGCACTGCTGCGCCCCTCCTCGCGATCCCGCCGCCGCGGCCCGGACGCCACCGGCACCCGCATGTGGACCTGGTTCATGCTGCCCGGCACCCTGTGGATGACCGGCTTCCTGATCGCCTCGCTGGCGCTCGTCGCCGTCCTCGCGGTCGGCACCACCGACGACCTCGGCAACCCGCGCTTCGGCTTCGACCTGGCCGGCGTACGCGCCCTCGCCGACCCCGCCTACACCGAGGTCCTGGCACGCTCCCTCGGCTACGCCCTGCTGACCTGCGCGATCTGCCTGCTGATCGCCTACCCGGTGGCGTACACCATCGCCCTGCACGGCGGTCGCTACAAGCACGCGCTGATCGCCGCGATCGTGGTGCCCTTCTTCGCCAACTATCTGGTCCGGATGTACGGCTGGTCGGTCGTCCTGTCCGACGACGGCCCTCTCTTGCGGGCGCTGCGCGCGGTGGGACTGGCCGACGGCGACACCAAGATCCTCAACACCGGCGTCGGTGTGGTCGCGGGACTCGTCTACGGCTTCGTCGTCTTCATGATCATCCCCTTGTACGCGGCGCTGGAACGGCTGGACGTCTCCCTCATCGAGGCCGGCCGCGACCTCTACGGCGGCCCGGTCCGGACGTTCTTCTTCGTCACCCTGCCCGCGACCCGCCAGGGCGCGGCGGCCGGACTCGTGCTGGTCTTCCTGCCCGCCATGGGCGACTTCGTCAGCGCACAGCTCATGGGAGGACCGGACCAGATCATGATCGGCAACCTCATCCAGGACAAGTTCTTCCAGGGCCAGAACTGGCCCCTCGGATCCGCGCTCACCATGCTGCTGATGCTGGTCCTGCTGATCGGGATGCTCGGCTACCTGCGGCGCACCCGCAAGGACGAGGCGGAGGCGCTCCGATGACCCTGCTCAAGCCGACCTCCGCCACCGCGCCGGCCCGCCCGGCCGCCCGGACCCGCGCCCGGCGCGGACGTGCCGACCGCCGGCCCCGCGTCCTCATCACGGTCACCTCCCTCTTCTTCCTCCTGCTCTACCTGCCCATCGCCGTGGTGGCCCTGTTCTCCTTCAACTCCAAGAAGTCCCTCACCGTGTTCGGCGGTTTCAGCCTGCGCTGGTACCGCACCTTCGCCCACGACGACGTCCTCATCGCGTCCTTGGGCACCAGTCTGCGGATCTCCCTGGTGGCGATGGCCGGTTCGGTCCTCCTCGGAGTGGCGCTCGCGCTCGGACTCGTCCGCTGCCGCACCCGGCTCGGCTCGCTGGCCGGGCTGATCATGCTGGTCCCGTTGATCACCCCGGAGATCGTCACGGGTGTCGCGTCGATGCTGCTGTTCAAGGGCCTGGGTGTGGCCCTGTCCACCGGCACGGTGATGCTCGCCGAGATCACCTTCTCGATCTCCTACGTCACCGTCATCCTGCGCTCCCGGGTCGCCGCACTGAACCCGGAGGTGGAGGAGGCCGCGATGGACCTCGGCGCCACCCGCTGGCAGGCGGTCCGCCTGGTCACCCTGCCGGCGCTGCTGCCCGCGGTGCTCGCCTCCGCCGTGCTGATCTTCGCGCTCGTCTTCGACGACTTCGTCCTCGCCTACTTCACCACCGGCGTCGACCCCCAGCCGCTGTCGGTGCGGATCTACTCGGCCATCCGCTTCGGGGTGCAGCCCACGATCAACGCGGTCGGCACGCTGATGCTCGCCGGATCCATCTGCCTGATCGCCCTGGCCCTGTTCATCCCGCGCCTCTTCGGCCGCCGCGGCGGCCTCGACATCCTCTCCGGAGCGTGACCCCATGGACGCGACCCCCGCCGTCCGGCTCGAAGGCGTCTCCAAGCAGTTCGCCGACTCGTACGCCGTCCACCACCTGGACCTCGACATCGAGGCCGGCCACTTCTTCTCCCTGCTCGGGCCCTCCGGCTGCGGCAAGACCACCTCGCTGCGCATGATCGGCGGGTTCAGCGACCCCACAGAGGGCTCGGTGCTGCTCGCCGGCGAGGACGTCACCGCCCTGCCGCCGAACAAGCGCAACGTCAACACCGTCTTCCAGAGCTACGCGCTGTTCGACCACCTGAGCATCGCCGACAACGTCGCCTTCGGCCTCAAGCGCAAGGGCGTGGCCAAGACGGAGATCCGCCGGCGCGTCGGCGAGATGCTGGAGCTGGTCCAGCTCGACGGTCTGGCCGACCGCAAGCCCCGTACGCTGTCCGGCGGCCAGCGCCAGCGCGTCGCCCTCGCCCGCGCGCTCGTCAATCGTCCGGCCGTCCTCCTCCTCGACGAGCCGCTCGCCGCCCTCGACCTGAAACTTCGCCGGCAGATGCAGGTGGAGCTGAAGCAGATCCAGCGAGAGGTCGGCATCACCTTCGTCTTCGTCACCCACGACCAGGACGAGGCACTGACCATGTCCGACCGGATCGCGGTGATGAACAAGGGCCGCATCGAGCAGTGCGGCACCCCCGAGGACATCTACGAACACCCCGCCACCCGCTTCGTCGCCTCCTTCATGGGCACCTCCAACCTGATGGCCGGCACCTACCGCGACGGTGAGGTCTCCCTGGACCAGGGGCCCGCCCTCGCGGTCGGTCCCCGCAGCGGTATCGCCGACGGCTCCGCGGTCAGCGTGTCCGTGCGCCCCGAGAAGATTTGGTTGTCCGACTTCGAGCCGGGCATGTCGAAGCTGCGCGGGGTGCTCCGCGACACCGTCTACAGCGGCCCGACCACCACCTATCTGATCGAACTCGCCCCGGGCGTCACGCTGTCGGTGCTGGAGCAGAACACGGCCCGCGCGCGCATGGAGGACCGCTGGAGCGGCGGCGAGTCGGTGGAGTTCGGCTGGCGGCCCGAGCACTGTCTCGTGCTGGCCTGAACCCGCCGCACCCCGAATCCGCCGCACCGAGGAAAGCGAAGCTGATGCATCACGACGTGATCGTGCTCGGCGCCGGTCTCGCCGGGCTCGCCGCCGCCCGGGACCTGGCCGCCGCCGGCACCGACGTACTCGTCCTGGAGGCGCGGGACCGCGTCGGCGGGCGGGTCGAGCAGACCCGTACGCCCGACGGCCGCACCGTCCAGCTGGGCGGCGAAGTGGTCGGCCACGGGCACACCGCCTACCTTCGACTGGCCAAGGAACTGGGCCTCGAACCGGTCCCCAGCTATGTCGCCGAACCCGGCCGTATCACCCGGGCCACGCCGGAGGGCCGCTCGGCCGGTGATCCGCCGCACTGGTTCGGTCCCGGCGACGCGGCACTGCACGAGCGGCTCGGCTCGGAGTTCACCGCGCTGGCCGCCACGGTGGATCCCGACGACCCCTGGTCGCATCCGGACGCCGCCGCCCTGGACCGGCTGTCCGTGGCCGGCTGGCTGCGTTCCCGGCAGGCCACCTCCGCGGTCGTCCGCCTGTGGGACATCGGCCAACTCGCCCTGGCCGGTGGCTCCTACGAGCGGATCTCGCTGCTGGCCGCGCTGCGCAAGAGCGCGGCGGTACCCGGCTCCGGCACGGGCGACTACGACTACGGCGACTGGGAGGGACTGCGCCTCGCGGAGGGATCGGCGACGCTCGCCGAGGTCATGGCCCGCGAACTGGGGCCGCGCATCCGGCTCGGCTCCCCCGCCGCCGCCCTGGACATCCGCCCCGGCAGCTGCTCCGTGCGCCTCGTCACCGGCGAGGTCCTCACCGCGGCGGCCGTGGTGAGCGCCCTGCCCGTGGGACCACTGCGGGACGTGGCCGTCAGCGGGGTGAGCGAGGCCCGCCTCGCCTCCCTGCACCGTCAACGCCACGCGACGGCCGCCAAGTTCGCGGCCGTCTACGACCGTCCCTTCTGGCGCGCCGCCGGTCTGAACGGCCTCTCCGAGTCGGAGGGCGTACTGGGCAGCACCTGGCCGCAGAACGACGGCGTCCTGTCGGCCCTGATCCCGCCCGAGCGCTACGGCGTCCTGCTCGGCACCCCGCCGCAGCTGCGCACTCCCGAGCTGCTCGCCGAGATGGCCGTCATGTTCGGTGACGAGGCACTCCGGCCGGCCTCCTGCCATCTGCGGCTGTGGGGCACCGACCCCTGGACCCAGGGCTATGTCACCCAGTGGCCGCCGGGCGAGGTCATGGCGGTCGGTCCGCTGCACGGAACGCACGAACCGCCGTTCTACGTCTGCGGCTCCGACCAGTGGGTCGCCGGATACATGGAGGGCGCCGTCCGCACCGGCCGCGCCGCCGCCGAGGAGGCGCTGCGCCGTGGCTGACACCGACCGCCTCAATCACGTGGGCGGCAAAGACGTACCGGCCGCCTCCGGCGCGACGCTCCGCCTGGTCGATCCGGCCACCGGACTCCCCCACGGCACCGCCCCGCTGTCCGGCCCCGAGGACGTGGACGCCGCATGCCGGGCGGCCCGGGACGCGCTGCCCGGCTGGTCGGCCACGACTCCGGGACAGCGCCAGACCGCGCTGCTGCGCGTCGCCGACGCCCTGGAGCGGCAGGCCGACATGGTGGCGCACGCCGAGGTGACCGACACGGGCAAGCCGCGCGCCCTGTTCCTGGCGGACGAACTGCCGGCGATCGTGGACGTGTTGCGGTACTTCGCCGGAGCGGCACGGAACCTGCCGGGCGCCGCGGCAGCCGAGTACACACCCTTCCGTACGTCGGTGCTGCGGCGCGAGCCGATCGGCGTGTGCGCCCAGATCACGCCGTGGAACTACCCGCTGATGATGGCCGTGTGGAAGATCGCGCCGGCACTCGCCGCCGGCAACACCGTCGTCCTGAAGCCGTCCGACACCACGCCGTCATCCGCCACGCTCCTCGCCGGGCTGGCCGCCGAGCACCTGCCGCCGGGGGTGCTCAACGTGGTGTGCGGCGACCGCGACACCGGACGGTCCCTCGTCGCCCACCCCGAGGTCCGGCTGGTGGCGGTCACCGGCAGTGTGCGCGCCGGCCGGGAGATCGCCGCGGCCGCGGCCGCCGACCTCAAGCGGCTCCACCTGGAACTGGGCGGCAACGCGCCGGTGCTGATCCACGAGGACGCCGATCTCGACGACGCGGTCGAGCAGTTGTCCTCGCTCGCCTTCTACAACGCGGGGCAGGACTGCACGGCGGCGACCAGGATCCTGGTGCACCGCGGGGTCCACGACGCCTTCCTGGAGGCGTTCGCCGCCCGGGCCGCACGGCTGCGGCCCGGAGCCCCGGACGAGGACGGCGCCGATTTCGGGCCGCTCGCCAACGCAGCTCAACTCGCTTCCGTGCAAGGGCTCCTGGCCAGGCTGCCGGACCACGCGCGGATCGTCCACGGCGGCGCCGCCGTGGACCGGCCCGGCTACTTCCACCAGGCCACGGTGATCGCCGGGGCGCGTCAGCGGGACGAGATCGTGCAGAGCGAGGTGTTCGGCCCGGTCGTCACCGTCCAGCCCTTCGCCGACGAGGCGGAAGCATTCCGGATGGCGAACGACGTGCCCCAGGGCCTCGCCGCGAGCGTCTGGACGCGCGACCACGACCGGGCCATGCGCGCGAGCCGGGCGCTCCACACCGGCATCGTCTGGGTCAACACCCATGGCACGACGGTGTCGGAGATGCCGCACGGCGGCGTACGCCACTCCGGCCACGGCAGCGACCTCTCCCTCACCGGACTGCTCGACTACACGCAGGTCAAGCACGTCATGCTGTGACGGCGCCGCCCCCGCGGCGCCCGTCCCCGCGGCGCCCGCCCCGTCAGAGCTTGGCGCCGAAGTCCTGCGTCCACCACGGGCCGCCGGACCCCCTGTGGACACCCACGCCGATGTTCTTGAACGAACAGTTGAGGATGTTGGCGCGGTGGCCGGGGCTGTTCATCCAGGACTCCATCACCGCCTCGGGGGTCTGCTGCCCCTGGGCGATGTTCTCGCCGTACGTGGACCAGCGGTAACCGGCGGCGGTGATGCGCTGGCCGGGGTCGGCACCGTCGGGGTTGGTGTGCTCGAAGAAGTTGCGGGCCGCCATGTCGTCGGAGTGGGCCTGCGCGGCGTCCTCCAGTTGCGGGTCCTCCGTGAGAGGCCCGCAGCCGGCGGCCGCCCGCTCCTTGTTCACCAGCGCGACCACCTGCGTGATCGTGTTCGTCGGCGCCGACTGCGCCTCGATCGTCCTGGAGGGGGTCGGAGTCGGCCGTGCGGTCTGCCGGGAGGTCGACACGCTCTCCTTGGCGTGGGTCGGGGTCTTGGAAGGGCTCGGCTTCTTGGTCGCGGACGCGGATACGGACGGCGACGGGGAAGCCGACGCCGAACTCTCGGCGGGACCGGACGCGGAGAGGTCCACCACGTGCTGGTCGTCGGGCTGCACGGCGGTCGCCTCGTCGGATCCGCCGCCGTTGCCCGGGTCCGTGCCGAAGTACCAGAGACCCCCGCCCGCGACGCAGACCGCCACCACCGCTCCGCCGACGGCCCGGCGCCGGACACGCCGCTGCCGACGGGCCTCGCTGCGGGAGGTCCCCCGGCCGCGTCCGGCACGGTGGCGCGCCCCGCCACCCGGCCCCGCGTCGCCGCCGGAGGCGCCGAGCGAGGAGGCCGCGCCGACGGGTTCCATCTCCCGGCAGGCGACGCGCACTCCCTCCAGAAGCGCGGGCGAGGCCGCCACCAGCGCCAGGCCGGCGAGCAGCCCCTCGGCGGGCATCAGCCCGCTCCACAGTCCGGAGCAGTACACGCAGCCGCGCGCGTGCCGGGCTATTCGCTTGCGCCACAGGGCCGAGGGCCGGCCGTCCCAGGAGGCCAGCTCGCCCCGCAGTTCCTCGCACGGCGGCTGGGCGTCGAGGGCGCGCACCACCACGCGCGCGGCCTCCAGTTGCGCCTTCATCCGCTGAACTCGGACCGCCGCGTGCTGGGGTGACAGCTCCAGTGCCGCGGCCACCTCGTTGCGGGTCAGTTCGCCGGCGCACTCCAGCCACCACAGTGACAGGAGTCCGCGGTCGTCGGGCTCCAGCCAGCGTGTGGCGCGCGCCGTCTCCTGCCGCTGGCCGGACAGTTGGAGCCGCACCATCGTCAGGTCCACGAAGTCGGCGCCCGGGTCGGCGAAGTCCTTGGTGTCCTCCACGGCGTCCGGCGCGACCTGCCGGTCCTGCCAGTGCGCCCGGACCTGATTCATCGCGATCGCCACGAGCCAGGAGCGGAAGCTCTCGGGGGTACGCAGGTCCTCGAGCGCGTCGAGGGCGCGGAGCATGGTCTCCTGCACCACGTCGTCGACGTCGACCGAGCCGTTCAGCGCCCGCCCCACGATGTTGTAGACCAGCGGGAGGTACGCGCTGACCAAGGCGTCCTGGGCTTCCGGATCGCCTTCCCGCGCGGCGGCCACCAGTGCCGTCGACGCCGCCGTGCGCTGTGTGCTCATCAAAACTTCCCCGTCCTCGACTCCGAACGATGCTGTCCGACACATCGGAGACCGCTCGGCGAGCCCCGGATAACAGTTATTCGGTCACTCGTTTCCCGAGAGGTTGTCCGCAGGGACGGGCGACCGCAATGGAGGACGTCACATCGGCGCGCTCCGCGGACGAGATTGCAGATCCCGGTCCGGGCCTCACATATGGACGAATCCCGATGACTTGGCGGATATGCATCGCGGTCTCGGGTTCGCGCGCCGGGCAACGGCACGGCGGACGCGACGAGTTCGCCCTCTCGCCGAGCCGTCGCGAGCATCGGCGCCGTCGGCGAGAGGTGCCGGATCGCCATCGAGCGCTTCGCCGAGGCGGACGGCGCCTGGCAACTCACTCTCTCGACATCCGGCCCGAGATCCTCGCCCCGCTGGTCGAACGGCTGCCGGCCGGGCGTGCCACGGTCCGGCGGCTGGACCTGTACGACCACGCCGACCTGCTCGACGCGATCAGGGGTGCCGCTTCGGTCGTGCTCGGCGCCGGGCCCTACATCCGCACCTCCGAGCCGGTCATCTCGGCCTGCCTGGAGGCCAACGTGCCGTACCTCGACGTCGACGACGACGTCGAGAGCACCCAGCACGCCCTCTCCCTGCACGAGAAGGCAGCGGCCGCGGGCGTCCCGGTCTACGTCGGCTGCGGTGCCTCACCGGGGATGGGCAACGCGCCGGCGGCCGACGCCGCGAGCGAGCTCGACACCGTCGAGGACATCACCTTGGGCCGGCTGGTCGGCGACGAGCAGCCGGAAGTGGGCCGGGCGGTGCTCCAGCATCTGCTGCACATCGCCGCCGGCGACTGTCTGACGTGGGAGAACGGCGGACCGGTCATCCACGAGTCGTACGTCGGCACGACGACCCTGTCGCTGGGCGGTGGTGCCGACGAGGTCCTCCGGTACGAGACCGCACACCCGGAACCGGTCACACTGCCCCGCCGCTACCCGGGGGCGAGCCGCATCCGCTGTGTCGGCGGACTGGACCCGGCACCGTTCAACGGCATCGCTGCCTGGAGGGCGCGGTCGGGCGTGCGGCCGAAGAGGTCGGTGCGGTGCTCCGAGTGTCCCCCGCGGGCGGCCGACACCACCCACCGCCCGTGGACGGACGCCGTGTCAGCCGCGTCGCTCCGGCTCGTGCGGGGCGTAGGTGTCGAGGTAGGCGGTGACGAGGCGGCGCGCCTCGTCGATGGTGGTGTCGTCGCCGGTCGGGTTGCGCCGGAAGGCGACGTCGAAGAGCCGGTTTCCGGCCTCGAAGGCGAGCTGCAGGACGAGTTGGGGTGTGCCGGACGCGATGAGACCCTGCTCGACGAGGAAGTGCCAGAGGCGTTCCGCCTGCGCCTCGTCGAAGGCGCGGACCAGTTCGACGAGTACGTCGTGGCGTCCCGCGTACCACAGCTCGACGCAGCTCGGGTGGCTGCGGAAGTAGCCGAGCATGGGGTCGATGACGGCGTCGGCGGCGGCACGCAGCGTGCGCGGTTCGGGGTTCTGCAGCGCCGCGCCGAGGAGCGGTTCCATCTGACCCACATGCCGCTGCAACAGCTCGGCATCGACCTGATGCCGGTCGGAGAAGTAGTGGTAGACGGAGGCGGTCGGGATGCCCGCCCGCTCGCCGATCGCCTTGAGGGTGGCGGCCTCGTAGCCCTGCTCGGCGAGCAGGGCCTCGGCGGCGTCGAGGATGGCCCGCCTGCGCTCGATCCCGCGGCGCTGCACCACGGCCGGGCGAGCGGGTGCCTGGCTCGGCGAAGTCTTTTCGAACACGATTCGGGATCGTATCAGTCACGCTCCCCATTCTCCCGCCGGACGAGGTCGACAGCCTCTCCGCCTCGCCAGAACTCGCATTCGATTCGATTTCAGGTTCATCGAGTGCCGATACGAGCCGTGCGCGCCGAACTCGGCCGAAGGACCACCGCCACCGGGCGAGCGGCCGACACCAGCCCGGCGCAGCCCGTCATCCACGCGGCCAGGAGGCACCCGTGCCCCCCCCACCAGCACCACCGGCCGGCCCCAGGCCGCCCACAGCCGGCACCCGCGACAGCGGGCTGCCGGCCTACGCGGGGGCGTTCGCCGACGCCGGCATCGACGCGTTCACCTTCGACCACCGGGGCTTCGGCGACTCCGAGGGCCTGCCCCGCCAGGACGTCTCGGTGCGCCGTCAGCGGCAGGAGTACCACACGGCCCTCGCGGCCGCCCGGCGTCTGCCCGGCGTCGATCCGGACCGGATCGTGCTGTGGGGCACGTCGTACGCCGGCGGACACGTGATCGCGGTCGCCGCACAGGACGCGGGGATCGCGGCGGTGATCTCGCTGACACCGGCGACGGACGGCCTCACCACGCTGGCACATGTGGTGCGCCGTGCCGGGTTCGGCCGGCTGTGCCGTCTGGCGGGGCACGGGTGCGCGACGCGGCTCGCGTCCTCCGCGGACGAGCGCCGCACCATGCACCGGTCGTCGGGGAGCCCGGGTCGACAGCGATGATGAGCCTCCCCGACGCCCTGGAGATCTGCGCGTCGTTCGCCGGCCCGACCCTCCGCAACGAGGTCCCCGCACGCGTGGCACCGAAGGTTGGCCTGAACCGGCCCACCGTCTTCGCGGGACGCCCGGCGTGTCCGATCCTGGTGCAGGTCGGCACCAACGACCGCGTCGCGCCTGCCGGCGCGGCGCGCCGGACGGCTCGGAAGGCAGGTCCGTGGGCCCAGCTGCGCGAGTACCCCGTCGACCCTCTCGACGTCTACGCGGGGCCGTGGCAGCAGCGGGCGCTTGCCGATCAGGTCGACTTCGCGCCGAGCGTCCTCACTTGCCCGCGTTCCCCCCGACACCACCGGGGTCGGACGGCACCGGGCTCCGCGCCCGAGGCGGGGCCGACCGCACCTCTTCACCCGTGAAACCACCCTTTACGTTGAGGAGATGGGCATGAACACGTACGACTACGTCATCATCGGCGCCGGATCCGCGGGCTGCGTCCTGGCCGCACGTCTGTCCGAGGACCCCGACGTCCGGGTGGCGGTGATCGAGGCGGGCGGCCCCGACACCGCGCAGGAGATCCATGTACCCGCCGCCTTCCCCCAGTTGTTCAAGTCCGGCCTCGACTGGGACCTCGACTCCGACCCGGAGCCCGGGATCGGCGGCAGGCGGGCCTACCTGCCCCGGGGCAGGATGTTCGGCGGCTCCAGCTCGATGAACGCCATGATCTACATACGCGGAAATCGCGCCGACTACGACGGCTGGGCCGCGGCCGGGGCCACGGGCTGGGATTACGCCGACGTGCTGCCGTACTTCCGGCGCTCCGAGGACAACGAGCGCGGCGAGGACGAGTTCCACGGCGTGGGCGGGCCGCTGACGGTGAGCGACGGCAGGTCCGGGCACCCGCTCTCCTCGGCCTTCGTCCGGGCCGCCGAGCAGGCGGGGCACAAGGCGAACGACGACTTCAACGGCGAGTCGCAGTTCGGCGTCGGGCGCTACCAGCTGACGCAGCGCGGCGGCCTGCGCTGCAGCACGGCCGTGGCCTATCTCCACCCGGCCCTCGAACGGCCGAACCTCACCGTGCTCTCCTCGGCCCGGGCCCACCGCGTCGTGTTCGAAGGCGGCCGGGCGACCGGCGTGGAGGTGGAGCGGGGCGACACCGCCGAGGTCGTCCGCGCCGAGCGTGAGGTGGTCCTGTCCGCCGGCGCCTACGAGTCGCCGAAGCTGCTGATGCTGTCCGGGATCGGGCCGGCGGCCACCCTGTCCGCCTTCGGCATCGACGTCGTACACGATCTGCCGGTCGGCCAGGGCCTGCAGGACCACTACATGACACTGCTGAACTTCCGTACCGACGTCGAGTCGCTGATCGGCGCGGCGAGCGATGCGAACACCGCATTGCTGCAGAGCGAGGGCCGCGGCCCGCTGACCTCCAACATCGGCGAGGCCGGCGGCTTCTTCCGCAGCCGGGACGGCCTTGCCGCTCCCGACGTGCAGTTCCACGCCGCGCCGGTGCTCTTCCACCAGGAGGGGCTCGGCGCGGCCACCGAGCACGGTTTCGCCTTCGGCCCCTGCGTGGTCGCCCCGACCAGCCGCGGCGCGGTGACCCTGCGCTCCCCCCGCCCGGACGCCGCGCCCCGGATCGTGCACAACTACCTGACAACGGCCGCGGACCGGGACTGCATCGTCGCCGGGGTCCGGATCGCCCTGGAGATCGCGGCGCAGCGGGCGGTGGCCGACATCGCCACCGGACCGTACGGGGACAGGCCGGACTCCGATTCCGACGCGGACGTCCTCGCCTGGGCGCAGCGGTCCGGGCAGACGCTCTACCACCCCACGTCGACCTGTGCCATCGGCTCGGTGGTCGACCCCGAGCTGCGCGTGTTCGGCGTGGCCGGACTGCGGGTCGTCGACGCCTCGGTGTTCCCGACGGTGCCACGGGGGAACACCAACGCCCCGACCGTCATGGCCGCGGAGAAGGCGGCCGACCTCATCAAGGCGGGCAACGGCGCAGTGGGAGCCGGACGATGACGACATCCCCGCCGACGACCGACCAGGCAGGGGCGATCGACCGGGCCGTCGACGACCTGGCCCGCGGCGAGGCCTCCTGGGCGGCCCGCGGCCTGGCCCGGCGTCGCGAACCGCTGGAAGAAGTGCAGGCGGCCACCGGTGAGCAGGCGGAGGCACGGGTGCGTGCGGCCGTCGCCTACAAGCGGCTGCCGGAGAACAGTCCGCTGGTCGGCGAGGAGTGGATCAGCGGCCCGTATCCGGTGCTGACTTCCGCGGGCGCGCTCGCCGCGAGCATCAAGGCCCTGGAGGACGGCCGCAGTCCCGTCGGCGGGCTCTCCGCCGGCCGGGCTCCCGGCGCCGGCGGGCTTGCCGGTGGCGGTGGCGGGCTCCGCGGGCACCCCGGGAGCGTTCGACACGGGGGCGGTGGCGACCCCGGTGTCCGCCCTGGGTGGTGTTGACTTCGAGGGTGACGTTTCGGCAGCGGCCCCGGCGGGGACTGCTCCGGCACGTCGAGCCGGTCGTGGCAGACCGCGCTTCGTCTTCCTTCAGGGCCTCGGCCTCGCTCGCACGCGCGAGTCGGAACGGGATCGGCACCACGTCGGGAGGACGACATGGGCAGGACACGGGTGACGGGCCCGGGCGGCCGGCCGGCCGGGCGGCTGCTCGCCCGGTGCGCCCTCCTGGCGGCCGTCGCCGCCGCGGTGGTCCTGCTGGTCGCGCTGGGAGCGGGCGGGCTGATCGTCGTCGGGGCAGGGCTTCTCGGGCTGATCGTCTGCGCGGCCGGCGGCTGGTGGTTCCTGGCGCACCGCGGCGCGGTGCGGCTGTTCGGGGCCCTCGTCGCGGTCGCCGCGCCCGTCGGCGTCCTGGTGCTGTTCGCGCACGGCGGCCTGTGGCTGACGGCACTGGCCTCGACCCTGTGCTGGACCACGGCCCTGGCCTGCGGCCGGTCGGCGCTGCGCAGGGCGCGTCCGCCACGGTCGCAGCGCCCCGTCCCCGCGCCCCGCCCGAGGCGGGCGGTCATCGTCATGAACCCGAAGTCCGGTGACGGAAAGGTCGGCCGATTCGGTCTCGTCGAGCGCGCGGAGGAGCTCGGGGCGCGGGTGATCCTGCTCGACCCCTCCGCCCCGGCCGACGTCGCCGCGCTGGCCCGTCAGGCCGTGGCCGAGGGCGCCGATCTGCTCGGCGTCGCGGGCGGCGACGGCACCCAGGCGCTGGTCGCGGCGGTCGCCGCCGAGCACGACCTGCCCTTCCTCGTCGTCTCCGCCGGTACCCGCAACCACTTCGCGATGGACCTCGGCCTCGACCGGTCCGACCCGGCCCGCTGCCTCGACGCGCTCACGGACGGCGAGGAGATCCGGGTCGACCTGGGCGACGTCGCGGGCCGCGCCTTCGTCAACACGGTGTCGTTCGGCGTGTACGCGGACATCGTGCAGAGCCCCGAGTACCGCGACGCCAAGGCGGCCACCGCGCTGAACCTCATGCCGGATCTGCTGGCGGGCGACCAGGCACGGAGGCTCGACGCGCGGGTCGACGACACCGTGCTCTCCTCCCAGCAGGCGCTGCTCGTCAGCAACAACCCGTACGTCTCCCCCGAGGAACTGGGCGGCGCCGGACGCAGGGCACGGCTCGACGGCGGTGAACTGGGCGTACTGGGAATGCGGGTGGAGGGCGCGGTGCAGGCGGCGGACGTGGCCGTGCGGGGCTCGCAGGCGGAGGGGCTGAGCGTCGCGACCGCGCGGCGGGTCGAGGTGACGTCCGACGAGGACACGATCCCGGTGGCGGTGGACGGTGAGGCCCTGCGGATGCCGACGCCGGTCGTGTGCTCGCTGCGCGCCGGCGCCCTGCGGGTCCTGGTGCCCCACGACCGCCCGGGCGTCGCGGTTCCCGCACCGCCCGTGAACTGGCGGCGGCTCGTCGACCTCGCGTTCGCGCCCACGGAGCGGAAGCCCCCGGGAGCGACCCGTACCTGACCGGAGATCGGCCCCGGTCGCCGATCCCGCCGGGGCATGGCCGCGCACCGGTACCCGCGACCGGATCTCGACCCTCGGGGACTGATACGATCTCGAATCATGTTCGAGTTCGCTCGGGTGGGAGGCTCGGACGATCGCCGGATCGAAGGGTGGGACGGTCGCGAGCATGCACTCCGAGGGACACATGACGGTGGAATACGGTGAGGTCACCGTGCTCGTCGGCGCCCGGCGGGGCGCCTACCCGTACGGCAACTCGCTGCTCGTGCGGGGCACCACCGCATCACTGCTCATCGACCCCTCGCTGTCGCTCGTCGGGGACGCGCCGACCGTGGACGCGGTCCTCGTGAGTCATGCGCACGAGGACCACATCGCCGGTCTCGCGGGCTACGACGTGCCGGTCCACACCCATGTGCGCGACCTCGCCGCGGTGCGATCCCGCGAGGTCATGGTCGCCGGGTTCGGCATCCCGCCCGACGCGGTCGTGACCTTCGACAAGAGGCTGCGCGACGAGTTCCACGTGGAGGGACGTCCGGACGCGGCGGGGTTCGAGGACGGCGCCACGTTCGACCTCGGCGGGCGCACGGTGACCGTCGTGCACCTGCCCGGGCACACCGCGGGCCACAGCGGCTTCCTGGTCGAGCCGGACGGCTTCTTCTTCACCGCCGACATCGACCTGACGTCCTTCGGCCCGTTCTACGGCGACCTCGGCAGCGACGTCGATGCCTTCGAGGCGTCGATCCGCCGATGCCGGGAGATCGACGCGCGCTGGTACGGCACCTCGCACCAGAAGGGCGTGATCGAGGGCGCCGCGGAGTTCCGGCGGCGCCTGGACGCATTCGCCGGCGTCATCGAGCGGCGGGAGGCGGCACTGCTCGCGTTCCTCGGCGAGCCGCGGACCGTCGACGAGATCGCGGAGCACAGGCTCGTCTATCGCCCGCATGTCGAGGGACCGCACGTGGGGCCGGTGGAACGACGGACGGCGGTCCAGCACCTGGACCGGCTGATCGGACGAGAGCTGGTCGAGAAGGTGGAGCCGGAGCGCTTCCGGGCGGCCTGACCCATCGCGCCGCAGCACATGCGGGCCGCACCGAGCCCTGACCGCAGCGGTCATCGCGCGACACGACGCCTCTCTCGGCATCACTGTCCACCGCCGGGTTCACCGCCCTGCCGGCACTGCTCTCCAACCGGATTCAAGGGCCTGCCGGTGCCGCGGCACCCCCGAGCCGGCGGACGAATCCCCGACCGTGACACAGCGTGAGCCGGCACCACATACGGTTGATCGAACATAGACGCTTCACCTGAGCGGATGAAATCGCCTAAGTTGTTCTAATTAGGTTGGATGCGATGAATGTAGACCGCTGTGGGTCCATGTCCGATCGCATACGGCTCAGCGGGTCCCCAAACGGTGAGCGGAGGCGACAGTCGACAGTGGTGAACACCAGAGGCGGCGACGCGGAGAACACCGACTCGTCCATACCCCAGGTCCCCCGTCCGCTGCGCCGGACGCACGGCGTGCGGACCCTACAGGCCGTACTGCCCATGGACCGGCACCGCATGCGCATGCAGCTGCTCGACGCCGTCGACGAGGACCGGCGCGATGTCGACGTGCTGCTGACCGCTCTCCAGCAGGCGGTGGCCGAGGTGCACGGCCTGGGCGGCATGGTGCATCTCCCGGGCGGCGGCATGAGCGGCATCCTCTACCTCGTCGCCGACAGTGGCCTGCCGGAGTCGCTGACCCGGCCCTGGGTCATCATCCCGGTACGGGGCACTGCGCCGCCCAGCAAGGCCGCCCGCAACGACACCGTCGCCTGGCAGCCCGACCTGGCCCCGCCCGACCCGGTGCCGGGCCGGGACCCCGCGGCCCTGTGGCCTGCCCGACTCACCGCCGGCATCGGTCACCTGGCCGTCCCCATCGCGAGCGGTGGCTCGCGCCGCGGCGCGCTCTCCGTCCTCTTCGCGCCGGGCGCCACGGTCGGCGCCGCGGAGCGCGCGTTTCTGAGCGAGGTGGCGGCCTGGATGTCCGGAAGGCTCAGGTCCTCCGGGATCCTCAATCCGTCCCCCACCCTGCTGCGCGCCCTGGAGAACGAGCCAGGACCGCGGGAGGCCGCCTCCCCCCGGGACGACGGGGCGCCGACCCTCACCTACACCTGGGACCTGCGCACCGGCGAGCTGACCTCCGACCTGCCCGTCGAGGAGGTGCTGCCCGGAATCGATCCGGAGGTGATGGGCGGCGGCATCGAGGCGTGGGCGGAACTGATCCACCCGGACGACCTGCCGGGCGCGGTGGCCGGCTTCGACACGGGCATCCAACTGCGCGGCGGCTTCCAGAACGAGTACCGGATCCGTCGCCAGGACGGCACATATCTCTGGATCGAAGCCGCTGCCAGGACGATCACGGACGCGGAGGGGACGCCGGTGAAAGTGATCGGCACCCTTCGGGACAGCAGTGAAACGCATGCCGCCGCCGAGTCGGTGGGGCGGGCACTGCAGCACATGAGCGACGGCTTCGTCTCCCTGGACCCGGACTGGCGCATCGGATTCCTCAATCAGGCCGCCGAACGGCTCCTGGGCGCCGCGGGAGATGTGGCCGGAGCCCTGCTCTGGGACATTCCCGCGGTACGTGCCGTGCGAGGGCTGGAGCAGCGGTGCCGGGCCACGGCGGCCGAGGGCCGGCCGGCCGGATTCGACGTACCCGGTTCGGACGGGGCGTCCTGGTACCACCTGCGGCTGGTGCCGGTGCCGGAAGGCCTGACGCTCTACATCACCGACACCACCGAGCGGCATCTGCGGGAGGCCGATCGCGTCGCCGCGGAGCGGGCTGCCGCGGAGCGCGCTTCCCTGGTGCAGCGGATCACGCGGGAGCTGGCCGAAGCCGTCACGGCGCAGGACGTGATCGCGGCCGTGGCCGACGGCGTGATGACGCCGCTCGGGGCCACCGGACTCATCATGCTCGACGCGGTCGGCGACCGGCTGAACGTGATCGGCTCCCACGGGTACTCGGAGCACTTCACCCGACTGCTGGACGGCCAGTGGACGATGCGGGACACCACGAGCCCGGTGACGGACGCGCTGCGCACCCGCACCCCGATCTGCATCTCCTCCCCCGAGGAGTTCCTGAAGCGATACCCGGAGACCGAGGTCCTGATCCGAGCGAGCGGCAAGCAGGCGTGGGCCTTTCTGCCGCTGGCCGTCTCGGGGCGCGGGATCGGCGCCGCGGTGATCGGCTTCCACCGGCCGCGCGTGCTGGACGACGACGAGCGAACGCTGCTGACGGCGCTCAGCGGACTGATCGCACAGGCCCTGGAGCGCGCCGGGCTCTACGACGAGGCAAGGACCCGGGCCCGTACGCTCCAGCGCAGCCTGCTTCCGCAGGTGCTCCCCGATCTGCCCGAGGTGACGACGGCGGCGCGCTACCAGTCGGCCAAGCAGGGAGCCGACGTCGGTGGCGACTGGTACGACGTGATCCCGCTCTCCGCGGCCCGGGTGGCGCTCGTGATCGGCGACGTGATGGGCCACGGCATGGCCGAGGCCGCCACCATGGGCAGGCTCCGCACCGCCGTCCGCACCCTCTCGGAGCTGGAGCTGCCGCCCGACGAGATCCTCGGCCACCTCAACGACATCGTCGGCGAACTGGGCACCGACGCCTTCGTGACCTGTCTTTACGGCATCTACGACCCCGTGACCCGGTGTCTGTCGTACGCCAGCGCCGGTCAGCCGCCCCCGGCGGTGGCCCACCCCGACGGCACCGTCACCTTCCTGTCCATGACCCCCGACCCGCCGCTGGGCGTGGCCGCCCCGCCGTTCGAGACCCGCGAGACCCTTCTGCCCGCCGACAGTCTGCTCGCCCTCTACAGCGACGGCCTGGTCGAGAGCAAGGACAGGGACGTCACCACCGGTATGAACCGGCTCGCCGAGCTCCTCAGTGATTCGGTGCAGGCCATGCCGGACTCGACGGCGGACGCGTCCGACCTGGACGCCCTGTGTGCCGCCCTCACCTCCGCGCTCCTCCCCGCCCACGGCGCGCTGATAGACGACGCCGCCCTGCTGCTGGTCCGCACCCATTCGCTGGACGCGGAGAACGTCGCCGAATGGCCGTTGCCCGAGGATCCGGTGGCCGCGGGCCAGGCCCGCAGTCTGGTCCGCGCCCAGCTCACCGACTGGGACCTCGCCGACGAGGACCTGATCATGACCACCGAACTCCTGGTCAGCGAGCTGGTCGGGAACGTCGTACGGCACGCCTACGGCCCCATCCGGCTGCGCATGCTCCGCAGCCGCGCACTGATCTGCGAGGTCTCCGACGCCAGCCTGACCACACCGCACATCCGCCACAGTTCCGCCACCGACGAGGGCGGCCGCGGCCTGCAGCTCATCTCCGCGCTCTGCCAGCGCTGGGGCACCCGCCACACCCGCACCGGCAAGTCCATCTGGACCGAACAGCCCCTCCCCACCGCCCCGGTCTGATCCCCGCGCCCCAGGCGGCGCTCCTTTCGTCGACCTTCGAGGCCCTGAACCGCCCTTCCACGAGACGGCATGGGGGTTGCACGCACAGACCGTCCCCGAAGTATGTTGTCCCACCACATGTGCGCCCGACCTGCGTCTTCCTACCGTGTGCCGACACGTACCCGTCCCCACCGCACACGAGGAAGTGGCGCACATGGCCTCCGCAGCAACCGCTCCCCCATCCCCGGGCACCCCCGCCAATCTCAAGCGCATCGTCGCCGCGAGCCTCATCGGCACGACCATCGAGTGGTACGACTTCTTCCTCTACGGCTCCGCCGCCGCCCTGGTGTTCAACAAGCTCTTCTTCCCTGATTCCGACCCGCTCGTCGGCACGCTGCTCTCGTTCCTGACGTACGCGGTGGGGTTCGCGGCCCGGCCCATCGGCGCGCTCGTCTTCGGGCACTACGGAGACCGGCTCGGGCGCAAGAAGCTGCTGGTGCTCAGCCTGTTGATGATGGGCGGGGCGACGTTCGCGATCGGACTGCTGCCCACACACGCCACGGTCGGCTCGGCCGCGCCGGTGCTGCTGACCACGCTGCGCCTGGTGCAGGGATTCGCGCTGGGCGGCGAATGGGGCGGCGCGGTCCTGCTGGTGTCCGAGCACGGGGACGCCAAGCGCCGTGGATTCTGGGCCTCGTGGCCGCAGACCGGCGCGCCGGCGGGGCAGCTCCTGGCCACCGGTGTGCTGTCGCTGCTCACCGCCACCCTGTCGGACGACGCGTTCGGCTCCTGGGGCTGGCGCATCCCGTTCCTGCTCTCCGGCGTCCTGGTGATGGTCGGTTTGTGGATACGTCTTTCTGTCGATGAATCCCCGGTGTTCAAGCGTGCGTTGGCGCAGGCCGAGGCCCGCAAGGCGGCCCGTGCCTCGGACGACTCGGAGGCGGAGAAGCTGCCGCTGGTCGCGGTACTGCGGCACCACTGGCGGGACGTGCTCATCGCGATGGGCGCCCGCATGGCGGAGAACATCAGCTACTACGTGATCACCGCCTTCGTCCTCGTGTACGCGACGACCGCCGCCGACATCTCCAAGCAGACGGCACTGAACGCCGTACTCATCGCCTCCGCCGTGCACTTCGCGGTGATTCCGGCCTGGGGCGCGCTCTCGGACCGGATCGGCCGCAGGCCCGTGTATCTGCTGGGCGCCGCCGGCGTCGGTCTGTGGGCCTTCCCCTTCTTCTCGCTCGTGGACACCGGGAGCTTCGGGAACCTGATCCTCGCCGTCACCGTCGGCCTGGTGCTGCACGGCGCGATGTACGCGCCGCAGGCGGCCTTCTTCTCGGAGATGTTCGCGACGCGGATGCGCTACTCCGGTGCGTCCATCGGCGCGCAGTTCGCCTCGGTCGCCGCGGGTGCGCCCGCGCCCCTCATCGCCACCGCGCTGCTGGACTCCACCGGCGGCTCCACCATGATCTCCCTGTACGTGATCGCGGCGGCCGTCCTGACGCTGGTCGCGGTGGGCTGCGCCAAGGAGACCAGGCACCGCGATCTGGCCGACGTGGACGCACCGGTCGAGGACCGCCCCGCCGCGGCGGAGAAGGCCGACGCCCGCACCGCCTGATCCCCCGGCCTTCGGCCCGGTCCTCGCGCCGGGCCGAAGAGAAACCCCTCACTGACCCCCGTGCACGCGACGCGCACGGGGGTCAGTGCCGTGCGGTGGTCGACAACCGGTGCAGCCGCAGGGCGAGTTGGATCTCCAGGGCGCGCGCGGGGCTCTGCCAGTCGTCCCCCAGCAGCCGTCCGACCCTCTCCAGCCGCTGCGCCACCGTGTTCACATGCACATGCAGGTCGTCCTTCGTGCGGGCCGGGCTCATGCCGCACGCGAAATAGGCGTCCATGGTGCGCAGCAGATCGGTCCCGCGGCGTTCGTCGTAGTCCACGACGCCGCCGATGGTGCGCTCGACGAATCCCGAGATGTCCCGGTCCCCGGCGAGCAGCAGTCCCAGGAACCCGAAGTCCTCGGCGGCCGCGCCGTCCCCGGTGCGGCCGAGCAGCCTCAGGGCCTCCAGACAGCGCTGCCCCTCCGCGTACGCCGACGCCACCGCGTCGGGGTGTGCGGCGAGCCGCTCGACGGGGGCGGATGCGCCCACGGTGACTGCTTCGCTCACCGCGCCGCCGAGGTGCCGCGCCGTCCGCCGGGCCAGGTCCGTCGCGGTGTCGGCGGGCTCCAGGGGCAGCAGCAGCACGGTGCCGCCGTCCCGGGCGGCGGCCAGTCCGTGCCGGGTGGTGGCGAGGTGGGAGGCGGCGGCCCACAGGCGTCTGCGCCCGGCCGCCTCGCGTTCGGCGTCCAGAGCGGCGGTGTCCAGCCGGGCGGCCAGCACGACATGAGGCCGGTCGAGGTCGGCCTGGAGCCGCGCGGCCCGCTCTCGCAGCAGACGCGGATCACGGTCACGGGCGTCCAGCAGGTCGTCCAGCAGCTCGCCCCGGACGCGCTGTTCGGCGTCGGACGCGGAGCGCCGGGCGAGCAGGAGGAGCGAGGTGACCATCGCCGCGCGCTCCAGGGTGCGCTGGTCGACCGGGTCCAGACCCGGATGCCCGTGCAGCACCAGCGCGCCGAGCAGCTCGCCACCGGCGGCGACCGCGGCGACCCAGTCGTCCTTGTGCCGCACGGCGTGGCCGTCGGCCCGGGACGCCTCCACCGCGGCGGCCGGTGCCTCGTCCGCCTCGGTGAACTCGACGGCTCCGTCGAGGACCTCCGACACGGCGGCGGCGACGTCGTGCACTCCGCCGCCGCGCAGCACGAGCTCGGCGAGCCGGTCGTGGATGTCCGACGCTCGCTCGATCACTCCGCTGCGGTCCCTGATGATCTCGTGGGCGCGGCCGAGGCGGTCCAGTGCGGAACGGGTCTCCGCGAGCCGGTTCGCCGTGTCGATCGCGGCGGCGGCCAGGGCCGCGAACGAGCCGAGCAGGGCGATCTGCTCGCGCTCGAACACCCGCGCACGACGGTCGGCGGCGAACAGGACGCCGATGACCTGGGATCCGATCATCAGCGGCACACCGAGGATCGCGACGAGTCCTTCGTCCCGCACGCCCGCGTCGATGGTGTGGGTGTGCTGGAAGCGCGCGTCCTTGAAGTAGTCGTCGGTGACATAGGGGCGGGCGGTCTGCGCGACGAGCCCGCCGAGGCCCTCGCCCATGCCGAGACGCAGCTGCTGGAAACGCGCGGCGACCGAGCCCTCGGTGACTCTCATGTAGGTGTCGCCGCGGTCCGAGTCGTTCAGGCTGAGGTAGGCGACGTCGGTGCTCAGCAGTGAGCGGGCCCGCTGGACGATCGCCTGCAGCACGGCATCGAGGTCGCGCAGGCCCGCCAGGTCGTGCGCCGTCTCGAACAGCGCCGAGAGCTCCGCCTCACGCCGGCGTCGGCCCTCCATGTCCGAGCGCACGCGCAGGGCGAGCAGCCGGGCCCGGTCGAGCGCGGCGACGCGCTCGGCGGACCCGCCCTCGGCGCGGGCGAGCAGCACCGGCTGCTCGTATGCGTCGGCGGACGCGCCGCGGGCCAGGAGCTCGAGGAACGGCGCCTCGGCGCTGTCGGCGGAGGACTCGACGGAGGGGACGTGATCGCGGGACATGGTCACAGGATTGCGCATCTCAGAGCCGGTGCCACCGGCCTGTGGACAACTCCCGGCCCGCACCGGAAACCGGCCGGTCGCGACCGGCACGCCTCGGCTCGGTTCGCCGCCTGCGACCGACGGCCGCCTGCGCGCGGGGCGCTCCGGCCGGCGGCGGACAGCACGGGTGGCGGTGCGGTCGGCGTGCGGGAGAGGGGATCACGGTTCAGTGGGCGGTCCAGCCGCCGTCCAGCACCAGGGACGTACCGGTGATGAAGGCCGCCTGCGGGCTGCACAGATAAGCCACCGCCTCGGCGACCTCCTCCGGCTCGATCAGCCGCTTCACCGCGCTGTCCTGGAGCAGCACCTCGCTGAGAACCTGCTCGCGCGGGATCCCGTGCGCCCGCGCCTGATCGGCGAGCTGCTGCTCCACCAGGGGGGTCCGCACGTACGCGGGGTTCACACAGTTCGAGGTGACCCCGCGGGACGCGCCTTCCAGCGCGGTGGTCTTGGAGAGCCCTTCGAGACCGTGCTTCGCGGCCACATAGGCCGACTTGAAGGCCGAAGCGCGCAGCCCGTGCACCGAGGAGACGTTGACGACGCGGCCCCAGCCCTGCCCGTACATGTGGGGCAGGGCGCCGCGGATGAGCCGGAACGGCGCCTCCAGCATCACGGTGAGCACGGTGTGGAAGACGTCGGGCGGAAACTCCTCGATCGGGCGCACCAGTTGCAGTCCGGCGTTGTTGACCAGGACGTCGGTGCCCGCCGCGGCCTGTTCCGCCGCGTCGAGGTCGGTGAGGTCGAGGACGTGCGGCTCGACGGTTCCGGCGAGGCCGTGTGCGTGCTCGGCGAGCACGTCCAGGCCCGCGGAGTCCCGGTCCACCGCTCTGACCTTGGCTCCGGCGGCGGCCAGCCGCAGCGCGCAGGCGCGGCCGATGCCGCCCGCGGCGCCGGTGACGAGCGCGGTGCGGCCGCCGAGATCGAGTGCGGGGGCGTGGGGGCCCTGGTGGGCGCTGGGCGCGGTCATGACTTGACCCTAAGCAGCGCCTACGCGCCGACCGATGTGGTCACCACACACAGTTCGGTGTCAGGTCGTAGGGTCGAACCATGTGGGTCCGTCGGACACGGCCTGCTTGATCCGGAAGAGCGCGGTGTCCCGCATCTCCGGCAGGGCGTCCACGTCGAACCAGCCGACCTCCAGCGACTCGTCGTCGTTGACCCGGGCCTCGCCACCGACCGCACGGCACCGGAACGTGGTGTCCATGAACTGGCAGATGTCGCCGTTGTCGAAGGTGACCTGCTTCCCCGCCTGGACAAGGACGACGCGCTCGACCACGCAGCGTACGGCGGTCTCCTCGTACACCTCGCGCACGGCGCACGCCGCCGGCTGCTCCCCCGGGTCCGGGATGCCGGAGATCAGCGCCCACTCGTGGTTGTCCGAACGCTGCCCGAGCAGCACTCTGCCGTCGTCGTCGAAGACCACGGCGCTGACGCCGGGGAGCCAGAGCAACTGGTGACCCGCGGAGGCCCGGATCGTGCGGATGAAGTCGGGAGTAGCCATGCCCCGACCCTAACGGCCCGGCTCAGCCGCCCCCGTCGGCCCTTGCCCGACGATTCCCGCCCGCCCGGCGACACCGCGAACCGTCGGACAGGACCTAGACGTCGGAGCCGCGCCGCCCGCGGAGCGCCGTGGCCGCGCCCCAGCCGAGCCCGCCCGCGGCGAGCACCACCAGGACCCTCTCGGGAAGGATGCCGAGCTTCGTCGCCGGGGTCTCGGAGGTGCGCAGGGGCACCTTCTGCACCAGCGAGTCGGCCACGAACATCCCGGTCCTCTGGGTGATCCTGCCGTCCGGCATGATCACGGCGCTGACGCCGCTCGTCACCGGCACCGTGACCGTGCGGCTGTGCTCGACGGCGCGGATGCGGGACATGGCGAGCTGCTGATAGGTCATCTCGCTGCGGTCGAAGGTCGCGTTGTTGCTGGGGACCGAGATCATCTGCGCGCCGTCCGTGACGGTGTCGCGCACGGCCCAGTCGAAGGCCGCCTCGTAACAGGTCGCGAGGCCGACCTTCGCGCCGTCCATGGTGAACACGCCCGGCTCGGTGCCCCGGCTGAAGTCCTGGCGCACCATGGTCGTCCAGTTCTTGTTGATGGCACCGAGGAGCGAGCGCAGCGGGAGATACTCGCCGAAGGGCTGCACCTGCCGCTTGTCGTACGTGTCGACGGCGCCCTTCTCGGGGTCCCACAGGATCTGCTCGTTGTAGAGCTTGCCGTCCCGTTCGACGACGCCGCCCACCGAGATGGGGGCACCGATCGCCCGGGCTGCACCGTCGATCACGGCGCGCGCGTCGGCGTTGGTGAACGGGTCGATGTCTGAGGAGTTCTCCGGCCACAGCACGATGTCGGGTCGGGCGACCTTGCCGGCCCTGACCTCGGCGGCGAGTCGTTCCGTCTCGCGCGCGTGGTGGTCGAGAACGGCACGCCGCTGGGAGTTGAAGTCCAGTCCCGCGCGCGGCACGTTGCCCTGGACGACCGCGACGGTCGTCGTGCCCTTCTCCGCCTTGTCGCTGACGAGCGTCCGCGCGGCGAGCGCACCGACGACGGGCACGGCCACGCCGAGCAGCGCCACCGCCGCGGCACCCTTGCGGACCGCTCCGGTGCGCCGGCCCTCGACGGCCAGGCGCACGATCTCGTAGAGCCCGAATCCGCAGAGGACGACCGCGAAACTCAGCACCGGAGTACCGCCCACCGCAGCGAGCGGCAGAAAGACTCCGTCGGCCTGGCCGAAGGCGATCTTCCCCCAGGGGAAGCCCCCGAAGGGGGCACGCGCGCGTGCCGCCTCTCCCGCGATCCACGCGGCGGCCGCCCACAGCGGCCAGGCGGGCAGCCGGGACACGAGCGTGATGCCCGCGCCGACCAGTGCGACGTACACGGCTTCCACGGCGACGAGCGCCAGCCACGGACCGGGGCCGACCTCGACACCGGTCCAGACGAGCAGCGGCAGCAGGAATCCGAGGCCGAACAGATAGCCGAGGCCCAGTCCCGCCTTCCAGGTGCGACCGCGCAGGATCCAGGCGAAGAGCGCGAAGGCCGGAAGGGCCAGCCACCACAGCGTGCGGGGCGGAAAGCTGACGTACAGCAGCACTCCGGAGAGCGCCGCTACGGCGGCCGGGACGAGGCGTCGCACCCATGCGGCCCCGCGCGAGGCGGGCGCGACCTGGGGTTCGAGCTGGTCCGGCTCGTCTACGGTGGTTGCGGTGGCGGTCACTCGGGGAGTGTACGGCGCGTGACCAGGGCGCCGACAGCACGGTCTCGTCCGCTCCGCGGGAGTCCGGTCGGCCGCCGGAGCTCTTCTCACACGCGCGCTGCAACGTTTCTGCGCAACATGTCCACAAACCGGCGCATCACCCGTTACGGTGTGCCCGAGCCTCTGACGTGCGGCCGGATGTGGTCACGACGGCCGGGGCCCGGCAGAGTCGGGGGGTCGACGGAGTGGGGTCCACCGGGATGGCGTCCGCGGCCGATCCCGCCGCCGCGGGCGAAAGACGCAGCGCCTCGGACGGCCTGGGCGTCGTCGTGCTCGCGGCCTGCGCCGCCTGGTCGCTCGTCACGGCGACCGCGCACGGCGGCCGGCCCGAGGGCGTCCTGCTGGCGGTGCTCGCCGTGGCCGCCGGTTACGCGGCGGGGCGGATCTTCGGGGTGCTGCTTCCGGTCGCCGCCCCGTGCGCCGGCGCGCTCGCCGGACTCGGGCTCGCGATCGCCACTCCCGGCCCGCAGATCACCCTCCAGCTCGGGCACTCGGGCGCCACTGCGGCTCTGCTGACACTCGCCACGGGGGCGGCCTGCTGCGCGGCCTGGGCGGCACAGACCCCGGGACCTCGCCTCGCCCTGCGTCTGCTCGCCGCCGGGATCACCGGGGCCGCGGCGGTCCTGGGGTCGACCACCGGTTTCGTCACCTGTGCCGGGGTCCTGCTCTGCTCGCTCGCCGCCGCCCGGATGCACCACCGGGCTCTCGGACTCGCGGGTCTCGCCGGCGCGGCGGCGCTGGTGACGGGACTGACCTGGGCGATCGCCGAGGACGCCTTGCCCGACGGCCCGACAGCCTCTCTTGAGGGCCAGCTGACCCGGCACCGGGTCCTGCTCTGGCACGACGCGCTCCGGCTGGCCCACCAGGAACTGGTCCTGGGCGTGGGACCCGGACGTTACGGAGAGCTCAGCCCGACGGTCACGCAGTCGCTGCTCCCCGACGGCAAGCCGCATTCCGCTCCCCTGCAGCAGGCCGCCGAGCAGGGCGTGATCGGCGTGGCGCTGCTCGCGGCGGCGTTCTGCTGGATGCTGTACGCGCTGTGGCGCACCCCGCGCTCCACTCCGGTCGCGCTGACCGCCGGCGCGTCACTGACCGCGCTGGCGGCCATCGCCTCGATCGGCAACGCGCTGAGCTTCACCACGGTGACGGCGGGTGCCGGTCTGCTGGCGGGCCTGGCCACGGCACGGCCGCTGGCCGCCGAGGGGCCGGACGATCTCCCTGACACCATCCGCTGATCCGGCGGCCTTCGGATCGGTGAGGACCGCCCCGACCAGCGGGACCGTCAGTGCACGGTGCCGGGCGTGCCGGGCCGCAGGCGGTCCCGGATGATGCGTACCGCGGCTTCGGCGTTGTCCACCGTGATCGTGAAGGTGTGTCCGTCGCCGAGGCGCAGCACCACGCCCTCGCCGCGCCGGACGATCACCGCGGTCCCCTTCTCCGGCCGCCAGCGGTAGCCGAAGCCGCCCCACTGGCGTGGGGTGACCTTGGGCGCGAATTCGGCCCCGACGACGCTGGAGAGCGGAATGCGGCGGCGCGGCAGTCCGATGTGACCGCAGCGCACCTCGAGGCAGTCCTTGTCCACCTTCACGGCGACGTGCAGGAAGGCGAGCGTGCCGAAGATGATCAGCAGTCCGGCGGCGATGCAGCCGACCACGGACATGATGAGCGGGGCCGATCCCGACGTCCACGCCGAGTCGACGGCCAGCTCGATACCGAGCGCCAGACAGGCGGCTCCGCCGAGGGCGGGCAGCCACTGGATGCGGTTCGTCGCACGCCCGGTCCAGATCTCCGGATGCGGGGTGCCTTCGCCGTGGGGATGGTCCCTCATGTCTACGAGAGTACTCAGGTTCCGCTGCGCGGGCACGGGCTTGCGGAGCGTCACCGGCCCCGGCGGGCGGTCCTCGTACGGAGGGGGTTCACACCGTGACCGGCAGTGCTCGGGCGTCGCACGGAGCGCGTCCGGTCCGTGACCGGACGTGGTCGCGGGAGCGGCGCCACTCAGCGTGTCGGGCGGTGACCTTCGGTCAGCGCGGGACCGACGGCCGAGAGCACGCGGCCTTCCTCGTAGCTGAGCGCGGTCGCGAGCAGCGACCCTTCTTCGCCGCCGAGGAGCACCGTCACGACGGAGTCGGCGGGGGCCTCCGGCCTCGGCGCCTCACCGATCCTGCGCAGGGCCTGCGCCGCGACCGCGCCGGCCGAGCCGTGCAGGACGAGCGGCGGGCGTCCGGGCCGCTGCACGGCGGCGCGGATGCGCTCGGCGACCAGTTCGTAATGGGTGCAGCCCAGGACGACGGCCCTTACGTCCTCGGGAGTGTGCGCGGCGGCCGCCGCGATCGCGGTGTCGATGGCGTCCTGGTCCGCGTGCTCCACCGCGTCGGCGAGCCCCGGGCAGGCCACCTCGGTGACGCTCACCCCGTCCGCGAACTCGGCGATGAGTCCGCGCTGGTAGGGGCTTCCGGTCGTGGCGGGCGTGGCCCAGATCGCGACGGGGCCGCCGCCGGCGGCGGCCGGCTTGATCGCGGGAACGGTGCCGATGACGGGCACTTCCGGCTCCAGGCTGGCCCGCAGCGCGGGCAGGGCGCGTACGGAGGCCGTGTTGCAGGCCACGATCAGGGCGTCGGGACGGTGTCGCGCGGCGGCCTCGGCGACGGCGAGGGCGCGCGCGGTGACGTCCTCCGGTGTGCGGGGTCCCCAGGGCATGGAGCCGGGGTCCGAGGAGAGCACGAGATCGGCGTCGGGCCGCAGTCGACGTACCGCGGCGGCAGCAGCGAGCAGTCCGATTCCGGAGTCCATCAGCGCGATCTTCACCCGGTCACCATAGACGATCCGCCTCGTCACCCGTCGTGGGGCAGACTGCGGTGGGTGAGCGCCGTGGTGTTTGTCGCTGTCATATCGCTGATCGCGTGGCTCTGGCTGCTGCTCGGCCAGGGCTATTTCTGGCGTACGGATGTACGACTGCCGTCACGCCGGGACCCGGACGAATGGCCGAGCGTCTGTGTCGTCGTGCCCGCGCGCGACGAGGCCACCGTCCTGCCCCAGAGCCTGCCGTCCCTCCTCGCCCAGGACTATCCGGGACGCGCCGAGGTCTTCCTCGTCGACGACGGCAGTTCGGACGGCACCGGGAAGCTGGCCCGGGAGCTGGCGGAGCGCCACGGCGGGCTGCCGCTCACCGTGGACTCCCCAGGGGAGCCGCCCGCGGGCTGGACGGGCAAGCTCTGGGCCGTGCGGCACGGGATCGCCCTGGCACGCGCGCGTGAACCCGAGTACCTGCTGCTGACGGATGCGGACATCGCGCACGCTCCCGACAGCCTGCGGGAGCTGGTGGCGGCGGCCCGCACCGGGGGGTACGACCTCGTCTCGCAGATGGCGCGCCTGCGCGTGGAGAGCACCTGGGAGCGGCTCGTCGTGCCCGCGTTCGTCTACTTCTTCGCCCAGCTCTACCCCTTCCGCTGGATCTCGGTATGGAGGGCGCGCACGGCGGCCGCGGCGGGCGGCTGCGTCCTGCTGCGCGCCGACGCCGCCGAGCGGGCACAGGTCCCGGACGCCATCCGGCACGCCGTGATCGACGACGTAGCGCTCGCGCAGGCGGTCAAGCGCAGCGGGGGTCACATCTGGCTGGGGCTCGCCGAGCGGGTGGACAGTGTGCGCCCCTATCCGCGACTGCACGACCTGTGGCGCATGGTCTCGCGCAGCGCCTACGCGCAACTGCGGCACAGCCCCCTGCTGCTGGCCGGGACGGTCCTGGGCCTCGCCGTCGTGTACCTGATGCCGCCGGCCGCCTTCGTCGCCGGCCTCGCCGCCGGGAGCGTGTGGGCGACGGTGGCCGGCGGGCTCGCCTGGATCGTGATGGGCGCGACGTACGTGCCGATGCTCCGTTACTACCGGCAGCCCGCGTGGCAGGCCCCGCTGCTGCCGGTCACCGCTTTCCTGTACCTCCTCATGACGGTCGATTCGGCGGTGCAGCACTACAGGGGGCGCGGTGCCGCCTGGAAGGGCCGCACCTACGCCCGCCCCGACACCGCGCTCGACGAGAGCTGAGTGCCTACTTCCGGCCGGGAGTCCAGTTCATGCCCCACCCGTAGGCGTAGTCGACGGTGCGCTGGGGGCTCACTCCGCGCTCCGGGACCAGGTAGCGGGCCTCGCGCTGGACGATGAGGTCGTTGCCGGTGTTGGTGATGAGGGCGAGGGCGCACACGGTCGAGGGCACGGTGCACTCGTCGAGGGAGAAATCGACCGGAGCGCCGCTGAACGGCTGGAGGGTCACCGTGGCGTGCAGATCGGCGAAGGAGCGCGCCCCTTCATAGATGGTGACGAAGATGAGGATGCGCCGGAAGCTCTGCTTGTGGTCGAGGTTGATCGTGAGGTTCTCCCCACTGGCCACGGCCCCCGTGCGGTCGTCCCCGTCGAGATGGATGTACGGCGGCTGGTGCAGCGCCCCGAAGGCGTTGCCCAGGGCCTGCACGACGCCCTTGCGCCCGTCGGACAGCTCGTACAGCGCGCACAGGTCGAGGTCGAGGTCCGAGTGCATCGCGACGGCGCGGCCCCGCTTGCTGCCCCATCCCGAGAACTGCTTGCGCACCTGCCAGTTGAGGTTGACACGCATCGCGCCGGAGGTGCCGCCCTGCTTGGTGAGCGAGACCGAGGGGGCCTCCTTGGTCAGCGTCACCTTGGAGAGGCTGACCGGCGCCGTGGGAGGCGGGGGCGTGCTCCCGTACGGGGCGGGCGGCGGGCTGCCGTAGGGGGCCGGCGGCGGAGTGCTGCCGTAGGGAGCGGGCGGGGGCGTGCTCCCGTACGGCGCGGGAGGCGGGGTACTGCCGTACGGGGCGGGCGGCGGGGCACTCCCGTACGGCGCGGGCGGCGGAGTGGTCGCGTAGGGCGAGGGGGCGACGGGCGGTACCGGCGGCGGCATGGTCACGGGCGGGGCCACCGGCGGAGCCGGCGGCGCTGCCTGTTGCGGCTCGTCCACCGTGATCCCGTAGTCGGTGGCCAGTCCTTCGAGCCCGCTGCCGTAGCCCTGCCCCACGGCGCGGAACTTCCAGGCGCCCTGGCGCCGGTAGAACTCGCCGAGGACGAAGGCGGTCTCGACGGTGGCGTCGGTGCTGTCGAAGCGCGCGATCTCCGTGCCCTGCTGCGCGTCGAGCACACGGATGCTCAGGCCCTGCACCTGCCCGAAGGTGCCTCCGTCGGAGGAGGCGGCCAGCACCACCGTCTCGATGGCCGACTCCACCCGCGGGAGGTCGACGAGCAGCGCGTCCGTGACCTGCCCGCCCGCGTCCCGCTTGCCTTCGTGCCGCACGGCGCCGGACGCGTGCGCGGGCTGGTTGTAGAAGACGAAGTCGCCGTCCGAACGGACCTTGCCCGAGACCAGCAGCAGCGCCGAGGCATCCGCGTCCGGCACACCGGGTCCTGAACGCCATCCCAATTCGACGCGCAGCGCGGTCGTCGGCACGGGAACATTCGCTCCCTTTGACATTGACATGTACGCCCCCATCACGTGTCTCCGTACCGGGCCGCCGCGCGGCCGGTCCGCCGGCTCCGTTTCCCGCACAACCTAATCCCCCACCCCGGAGAACTCCCATGACCCGTACAGGAAGATCCGTGGTCAACCGCCGGTAACCCGTCACGAACTCGGCCTTTACACGATCCGAGAGCCGTTCGACGTCCTTTTTTGCCGAGTTCGCTCGGATTGGGGATCCCGCGTCACTGCGGACACGGAAAACAACCCTCTTATCGGTCTCCCCAACCAGCACATCGTGGGCTTAACTTATGTGCCATGACCTCCCCCCGCTCCACATACGGCGGCGGTTACTACTCCGCGCCGTCCTTCTTCCCGGACACCCCGATCTACGACTCTCTCGTCGCCGAGCGGGGCACTCCCCAGATCGCACCGATCCGGGTCCCCTCCGCCTACGAGACGGGCAGCCATCTCCCTGCCCTGCCGTCGGCACTCCCCGCTCTGCCCGCCGGCCCGTCCCAGCAGGCACCCGCCTACGGGTACCCGCAGGCCCAGCAGCCCGCTCCGCTGCAACAGGCCCCCGCTCCCTACATCCCGCAGCAGGCGGCCGGGCCGCGTGGCTACCCCGGCCCCCAGCCGCAGCAGCAGCGCCCGATGGCGACCGGCACGGGCTACGAGGCGATGCGCCCCGCGGCCCCGCGCCCCGCACCGGCTCCCTACCAGGACCCGTACAACGGGCAGCAGTACCGCGGCTACTGAGGTAACCCCGACGGTTCACCGGTGCCTGCTGGCACCATTGCGGTCATGGGGAACGCGCAACTGCACTCGATCCATGTCCATCCGGTCAAGGCGTTCCGGGGCGAGTCGCCCCGGGAGGCCGTCGTGGAGCCCTGGGGGCTGGCCGGAGACCGCCGCTGGGCACTGATCGACGACGGGGGAAAGGTCGTCACGCAACGCCAGCAGCCACGTCTCGCACTGGCCGCCGCCGAGCTCCTGCCCGGCGGCGGCCTGCGGCTGTCCGGGCCCGGCCGCGAGCCGATCGACGTCGCGGTGCCCGCGCCGGCCGGCGCGACCGTGCTCGACATCTTCGGGGACAAGGTGGAGGGCGTCCTCGCCGATGACGCCGCGCATGCATGGTGCCGCGCCTACCTCGGTACCGACGTGCGTCTCGTCCACATGGACGACCCGGCCACCTGCCGCCCCGTCGACCCGGACTTCGCGCGCCCGGGTGAGACCGTCAGCTTCGCCGACGGCTATCCACTGCTCGTCACCACGCTCGCCTCGCTGGACGCCCTCAACTCACTCATCGCGCAGGGCGACCACGCCCACGAGGGCCCCCTCCCCATGAACCGCTTCCGGCCGAACGTGGTCGTGTCCGGAACCGACCCCTGGGCCGAGGACGACTGGTCGAGGATCGCCATCGGCGAGGTCACCTTCCGGGTGGCCAAGATGTGCGGCCGATGCGTCGTCACCACCACGGACCAGAGCTCCGCGGAGCGCGGCAAGGAGCCCCTGCGGACACTCGGGCGCCACCGCCGCGTGGGGAACCAGCTGATCTTCGGTCAGAACCTGGTGCCCGCGTCCCGCGGCACGCTGCGCGTCGGGGATCCGGTCACCGTCCTCGAATAGTCTCGCGGCCGAGTTCCGTGAGTGGGGGCGTCGAGGGGGAACCCCTGCCCGGGGCACGCGCGTTGAGAGTATGAGAAGTCCATGAGAGGGCCACGGGGAGGGTGATTTCGCTCTCTCTTCCCCGGGCCGCCGCGTGGGCGGACCGGCTGCGGGTTATCACGGACGCGGGAAGGGGGGTGCGGGACGGTGCGAGCAATCAATGGACTCTGGCGCTGGCGGCACAATCCGCTGCGCCGCACGACCGATCTCGTGGAGGCCTGGCTGGGCCTGGCGGCCGTGCTGTTGGTCCTCGCCGTCGCGCCCCTGGTCGGGGCCGCGGTCGGCGCCCTTGCCCAGGACGCCCTCCAGCAGTCCGTTCGGGACCAGCACAGGACGCACCACCTGGTGGCGGCCACCGTCGTCAAGGAGTTGTCCCGCAGTCCGCTGGAGCCCGATCCGGAGACGTCGTCCTCGCGAGACGCCCACAGCCGCGTCCTGGCCGACTGGACGGCACCGGACGGCACGGCCCAGCACGGCGTGGTGATAGCCGACCTCAAGTCCCCCCGTCACGGCGACCACTTCAGGCTCTGGACCGACACCCACGGCAACATGGTCGGCCGCCCGCTGGACAGCGCCACCGCGACGACACACGCCGTGCTGGCCGGATTCGGAGCGGGACTGCTGTGCGCGGGACTTGTCGAAGGGACCAGGCGCATGATCGTCTGGCGCATGGTCCGCAGACGGTACGCCCGTTGGGACCAGGCATGGGACAAGGCGGGTCCCGACTGGGGCAGGGCCGGCACCGGCAGCTGACGGCCTTCCCGCTACGGTCATCCCGGTGTCCCCGCGCACGCTACGGTGGACCGGCCGAGCGGTTCGGCACCGTCGTGAGAGGCTGTCCGGCAAGGACCTGGGCGACGGGCTGTCAGCAGGGCCTCGCAGGACCCGCGTACGACGAGGTGGGGGCACAACAGCGCCATGGCACAGGGCACGGTCCAGGTGACGCACACCGGCACCTCGCGGTGGCGGCGCCGCACGGGTGAGTACGCATCGCTGGCCGCCGCCCTGGAGGCCGCGGCCGACGGAGACGTCCTCACCGTCGCTCCCGGCACCTACCGGGAGAACCTGGTGGTGCAGCGCGCGGTGACACTGCGTGGCCCCGAGGGGTCGCCCGGCTCCGTGCGCATCGCCCCGGCGGACGGGGTGCCGCTGACCGTGCGCGCCTCCGCCGTGGTCCAGGACCTGCACGTGGAGGGTCAGGACTCGGCCGCACCCGCGCTGCTCGTCGAGGAGGGCACCCCCGAGCTGCTGGACGTCCGGATCGTCACGCGGTCCGCGGTGGGGATCGAGGTGCGGTCCGGTGCCCGGCCCACCGCGCGCCGTTGCACGGTCGACAACCCCGCCGGCATCGGCATCGCCGTACTGGACGGCGGCGGTGGGGTGTTCGAGGAGTGTGAGGTCGTCGCGGCCGGCCAGTCGGGGGTCGCGGTCCGCGGCGGCGCCCGTCCGCGCCTGGACCGCTGCCGGGTGCACCACTCCTCCGGTGCCGGCCTGTCCGCCACCGGCGAGGGCTCCTCGCTCGAAGCGGTGGGCTGCGAGGTCTACGAGGTGAAGGGCTCCGGGGTGCAGATCACGGGGCGGGCCACGGCCCATCTCACCGACTGCGACGTGCACCGCACGACGGCGGACGGCGTCACGCTCGACACGGACGCGGTCCTCACGCTCGCCGACTGCCGCATCCACGACATCCCTGAGAACGCGGTGGACCTGCGCTCGCGTTCCGTGCTCACACTGACGCGCACCACCGTGCGGCAGTTCGGCCGCAACGGCCTGTCGGTGTGGGACCCCGGCACCCGCGTCGACGCCAACCAGTGCGAGATCTTCGACAGCACCGGCGACTATCCGGCGGTGTGGGTCAGCGACGGCGCGACCGCGGTCCTCGACTCCTGCCGTGTGCACGACGTGCCCGACGCCCTGTTCGTCCTCGACCGCGGCTCCCGCGCGGACGTCGTCGACAGCGACATCTCCCAAGTACGCAACACGGCGGTCTCGGTGAGCGACGGCGCCACCGCCCAACTCGACGACTGCCGGATCCGGGACGCCGCGACGGGTGCGTGGTTCCGTGACCACGGCAGCGGTGGCACCCTCTCCGGCTGCACCGTCGACGGCACACAGACCGGTGTGATCGTCACCAAGGGCGCCGATCCCACCATCGAGCGCTGCACGGTCACCTCGACCGCCGAGGCGGGTTTCTACGTGTCGGCCGACG
Source organism: Streptomyces sp. NPDC025784 (assembly GCF_055558435.1). NCBI lineage: Bacteria > Bacillati > Actinomycetota > Actinomycetes > Kitasatosporales > Streptomycetaceae > Streptomyces > Streptomyces sp. NPDC025784. The sequence goes on along the minus strand of NZ_JBVHMN010000020.1, from coordinate 102,501 downwards.
GCCGGGGCAGCTTCCTCAACTGCCGGGTCATCGACAGCGGGGGCTACGGCTTCCATGTGATCGACGGCTGCCGCTCGACGCTCAGGAAGTGCCGTACCGAGCGGTGCGCGCGCGGGGGTTACGAGTTCGCGGACGGCGGCGCACCCGGTGGTGGACCGGTCGTCGAGGACTGCACGAGCGACGAGAGCGCCGGGCTGCGTCCGCCGGTGCCCGAGACGGCCGTTCAGACGTCGAGTCCGTCGTCGGGTCTGCTGGGTGCCATCCCGGGCCAGCGGACCACCGAGCACGAGCCCCTGGTCACCGCGGAGGTGCCGGCACAGCCCGCACGCACGTCCAAGGCGGTCCTCGGCGAACTCGACGCGCTGGTGGGCCTGGAGAGCGTCAAGCGGGAGGTGCGGGCGCTCACCGACATGATCGAGGTGGGCCGGCGCCGGCAGGAGGCGGGCCTCAAGGCAGCCTCGGTCCGCCGCCATCTGGTCTTCACCGGCTCCCCCGGTACCGGCAAGACGACGGTGGCCCGGCTGTACGGCGAGATCCTCGCCTCGCTGGGCGTCCTGGAACAGGGCCATCTCGTCGAGGTGTCCCGGGTGGACCTGGTCGGCGAGCACATCGGCTCCACCGCGATCCGCACCCAGGAGGCGTTCGACCGGGCGCGCGGCGGTGTCCTGTTCATCGACGAGGCGTACGCGCTGTCGCCGGAGGACTCGGGGCGGGACTTCGGTCGCGAGGCCATCGACACCCTGGTGAAGCTGATGGAGGACCACCGGGACGCGGTCGTGGTGATCGTCGCCGGCTACACGGAGGAGATGGAGCGGTTCCTCTCGGTCAACCCCGGTGTGGCGTCCCGTTTCTCACGCACCATCACCTTCGGCGACTACGGGCCCGACGAGCTGCTGCGGATCGTGGAGCAGCAGGCCGAGGAGCACGAGTACCGGCTCGCCCCGGGCACGGCCGAGGCATTGCGGAAGTACTTCACCGCGATTCCGAAGGGCCCCGCGTTCGGCAACGGCCGCACCGCGCGACAGACCTTCGAGGCGATGGTGGAGCGACACGCGGGACGGGTCGCCCAGCTGGCGGAGCCGGACACCGACGACCTCACGCTGCTCTACCCGGAGGACCTGCCGGAGCTGCCCTGAGGGCCGCCGTCCTGCGGGCGGGGAGCGGGCACTTCGGGTCTCAGCCGGCTCAGCAGCCGCGCCCGCTCGACGTCGAAGGCCGGGTCCGCCTGGTAGTCGGAGTGGCCGAGGATCGGTGCGGGCAGCGGGTGTTGTTCGGTCCGTCCGTAGGCGAGCGGGTCCTTCAGGGGTTCGTGGTCGACCTGGGGGCCGCAGTCGCCCGGCAGCAGGACCGGGCCGCCGATGGGGTCGGTCGGACGGTAGAGATTGCGCCAGCAGGCGACCTCGTGGTGCAGAGCGGTCAGGGCGGCCGGGCCGAAGTGGGCCGGGAACCAACGGCCGTACAGGCGCTCCAGCGGCGAGCCGTAGGTGAGCAGGGCGATCCGCTTGCGGACCGCCGGTTTCAGCTGCCAGGCCGCCGCGGCCGCCAGCACACTGCCCTGGGAGTGCCCGGACAGTACGAGCCGTCCGCCGGTGGTGCGGATCCACGTGGCCATGCGCCAGGTCAGGTCGGGCACGGCGCGCTCGGCGTAGCAGGGCGGTGCGAAGGGATGGGCGGCGCGCGGCCAGAACGTGCCGACGTCCCAGAGGATGCCGATGGTGCGGCGGGCCGCGGGGTCCTTGTAGGCGCGGCGGCCCCAGGTGACGAACAGTATGAAGCCGAGGCCGATCAGCCAGGAGCCGAGCGCCTGTGCGGTCTGCGCTCCGCCCCGCACGAAGCCGTACGCACCTCGCGCGGCGTCGCCCGGGGCGTCGCCGGTGGCGAAGGCCCCGACGAGCGCGGCGGCACCGAGGAGCAGCGTCACGGACGACAGGACGCCGGTCATGACGGGGGCCAGGTCGGTGAGCGTGGCCATCGCGCGGGCGCCGGCGATGCGGCGGGTGCGGGCGATGTCCCGGGGCTGTCCCTCGTGGTCGAGTGCGACGGCGGCCATCTCGCGGTCGCGCAGCCGCCAGGTGTGCCGGGCGAGCCGGGCGCCGAGCACGAGGAGGACGAGGAGCAGCGGCGGGATCGCCGAGGCCTGCCAGGTCAGCAGGACGGGCGGGCCGGGGAGCGAGTCCCGGGTGCCGTCCAGCCAGTCGGCCACACGCTGGGAGACGCCTCCGGACATGACGCCGCCGAGCGCGCAGGCGAGCATCGCGACGGCGGGTCCGGCGATGCCGCGCATCGCGGTGCGCGGGTCGGGACGTGTGCGGTACAGGGTGTGGGCCACCCCGCACAGGGCGATGACGATCAGGCCCTGCAGGAAGGCGATGCCGCCGAACGTCAAGTCGCCGGGCAGGCGTCCCGTGGAACGCCAGCCCGGCCGGGACCAGCCGGCGTACACCGAGGTCAGGACGAGGAGGACGAGCGATCCGACGGGCAGCCGGCGCACGAGCACGTGATCCAGCTCCTTGTCGAGCCGGTTCTCGCTGCGTCCGCGCCGGCAGACCACCCAGAGCACGAAGAAGGCGCCCACCACGAGCGTCGCCTCCAGGAGCGTGCCCAGCGCGTCGAGCACGGCGGGACCGCCGGGCCTGCGGTCGTGGCGGGCGGCGGAGCTGCCGACCGCCGCGGCGACGGTCAGGAAGCCCGCCGCCGTGTGGGCGGCACGCAGTCGGGCCACCAGCCGGCGCCCGTACCAGAAGCCGGGACGGCCGAGTCCGGTACGGCCGGTCTCCTCGGCGGGCTCCGCGGCGCGGGGCATCGGCCGGTGCGACTCGTAGGCGCTCCAGGTGCGGTGCGACAGGTACCAGAGCAGACCGGTCAGCGCGGCGGGCACGAGGCCGGCGAGGGCGAGCCGGCGGCCCGGCTGGCTCCACCATCCGCCGCCGGACACGGTCGGTGAGAGGAACCCGAGCCAGGTGTGCTCGCGGGCGCACGCGCGCGTGCCCGCGCACTGCCAGGCGGTGAGGTCGAGGGCGACCTCGCAGACGGCGGCCACCAGGAGCACGGTCAGGCTGAGCGCGGCGAGGCGCACGAGGAGGCCGTAGAGGCGGACGGTGCGCGTGCGTCCGCGTGTGGCGGGCCGCATCCAGTGAGCGAGGTTGACGACCATGAACGGCAGCAGCAGCAGCCACAGGGCGCGGGTCCCGTTGCCGGACGTGAGATTGCACCACACGTAGGCCTCGCGCACCGGCCCGTCCCGGTGCTCGTCGGGACGCCGTTCCGCCTCCGCGTCGTCGACGCGGCGGTAGACGGCGGCCGTCTCGTCCCCGGTGACCCGGACCGTCCGTGGATCGTTCAGCATCACCTCGGGTGTCGTGCCGCCCACCCCGTGGACCAGGAGTTCCAGGGAGGCGCCGCCTGCCGTGGGCCGCTGCTCCGGGGTGCCCGGCTCCCCAGTCGAGGCATGTTCCCTTGCACGTTCCACTGTTTCGCACTTCCCCCGTGCCGCGTGTGTCGCATGCGTCGTGTGCCGGCACCAGGATCTCCACTCCGCGGGGTGTGCACACGCGTAGTCACCGAATCTCCCCGATACGTGTGACAGTCGCGCCGCGGGGTGCGCTCCCGATGTCCGTGCGGGCAGTGGAGCGACTGTCGGTGACCCGTGCGAGGATGGGACGTCCTCCAGACCTCGGACAAGGAGAATGTCCACGTGGGAGTGGGTTCGGACGGAGTGTCGGACAGCGTGCGACGAAAGGACCGGAGCGGACGTGAGTGAGAATCAGAACCTCCTCGCGGAGCAGCGCCGCGCCCTGATCCTGGACGAGGTGCGCCGCCGCGGTGGCGTCCGTGTGAACGAGCTGACGCGCAGGCTCGGCGTCTCCGACATGACGGTCCGCCGTGACCTCGACGCCCTCGCCCGCCAGGGGGTCGTGGAGAAGGTGCACGGGGGTGCCGTGCCGGTGGTCGAGGCGAGCACGCACGAGCCGGGCTTCGAGGCCAAGTCCGGGCTCGAACTGACCGCCAAGGAGGACATCGCGCGCGCCGCCGCCGAGTTGGTCGCGCCGGGCTCGGCGATCGCGCTCTCGGGCGGTACGACGACGTACGCGCTGGCCCATCAGCTCCTCGACGTCCCGGACCTGACGGTGGTCACCAACTCGGTGCGGGTGGCGGACGTGTTCCACACGGCGCAGCGCACGTCGGGGCAGCGGCAGGGGGCCGCGACGGTGGTCCTGACCGGTGGTGTGCGCACACCGTCCGACTCCCTGGTCGGGCCCGTGGCCGATCAGGCCATCGGGGCTCTCCACTTCGACGTGCTGTTCCTCGGTGTGCACGGCATATCGATCGAGGCGGGTCTGTCGACTCCGAACCTCGCGGAGGCCGAGACGAACCGGCGGCTCGTGCAGTCCGCACGGCGCGTCGTCGTGGTCGCGGACCACACGAAGTGGGGCACGGTGGGCCTGAGTTCGTTCGCCGCGCTCGATCAGGTCGACACGCTGGTCACCGACGCCGGGATGCCCGCGGCGGCGCGTGTGGAGATCGCGGAACACCTGAGGCGGCTGGTGGTGGCCGGTGAGCCCGGAGACGGTACAGACATCTGACGGTCCGACAGCTATGGTGACGTGGCCCGCGCCGCCGCCGCTGTGCCGATCGCACGGCGGACGCCGTCGCCCGTGCGGCCGGTGGGGCGGGTGCGCACTGGTCATCGCCCGCTGACTGCCACCCGGGACTCCGTTCCCGCTAGGGGGTTTCGTTCATGGCACGCCGTCTGCGTCCCGTGGGACCCGACTTCGTCGAGACCGCACCGCTGCGTCTGGTGTTCGCGCGGGTGGTGAAGGCCCCTCCCGAAGCCGTCTTCCACGCGCTCGCGGAGGACGTGCCCGGCTGGAGCGAGTGGTTCTCGGCCGTGACGCTGGCCCGGCCCATCGCGGACGGCGCCGGCCGCGAGGTCCGGCTCAGGGGCGGCACGCGCTTCACGGAGTCGGTCCTGACGTCCCGGGCGCCGGAGGTGTACGCGTACCGGGTGGACGGCACGAACGCGCCGGGTCTGCGTGCCCTCATCGAGGAGTGGCGGCTCTCCCCCGACCCGTCGGGCACCCGGGTGCAGTGGACCTTCGCGGCGGACGGCACGGCTCTGTTCAGAGCGGCTCTCACGCTCGGCCGCGCGGGTCTCGGCCGCGCCTTCCGCGACGCGGTGACGGCCCTGGACCGCCGGTTGGCGTCCGCGCCCGCCTGACGTCGACGGACCACTCGTACCGCCGGGCTCACCCCCCGGCGCCTCCGGCGTGACCCCTGCGCCGTCGCTCTCGCCACCGATGCCGTCGGCCTGGCCCTCGTACCGTCAGTCCGGCCAGACGCCCGTCTCCAGCAGGGACGTGATCGCCGCCGTGTACGGCTCGATGTCCAGTCCCTGTTCGGCCAGCCACTCGTCGGAATAGTACTTGTCGAGATAGCGGTCCCCGGGATCGCACAAGAGCGTCACCACGCTCCCCTTGCGTCCCTCGGCCACCATCTCGGCGACGATCTTCAGTGCGCTCCACAGGCCGGTGCCGGTCGAGCCGCCGGCCTTGCGTCCGATGGCCTGTTCCAGGGCGCGTACCGCGGCGACGCTCGCCGCGTCCGGCACCTTCATCATCCGGTCGATGGCACCGGGAACGAAGCTCGGCTCCATGCGCGGTCGGCCGATGCCCTCGATCCGCGAGCCACAGTCGCAGGTGACCTCGGGATCACCGGTGGTCCACCCCTCGAAGAAGCAGGAGTTGTCCGGGTCGGCGACGCAGATGCGGGTGTCGTACTGCATGTAGTGGACATAGCGCGCGAGGGTGGCCGAGGTGCCGCCGGTGCCGGCCGTGGCGACGATCCACGCGGGCTCCGGGAAGCGTTCCAACTCCAGCTGACGGAAGATGGATTCGGCGATGTTGTTGTTGCCGCGCCAGTCCGTGGCGCGTTCCGCGTAGGTGAACTGGTCCATGTAGTGACCACCGGTCTCGACCGCGAGCGCGGCCGACTCCTCGTACATCTTGCGGGAGTCGTCCACGAAGTGGCATTGCCCGCCGTGGAATTCGATCAGGCGGCACTTCTCCGCGCTCGTGGTGCGCGGCATGACCGCGATGAACGGGACCCCGATGAGCTTGGCGAAATAGGCTTCGGAGACGGCGGTCGAACCGCTGGAGGCCTCGATGACGGGGCGACCGGGACGGATCCAGCCGTTGCACAGTCCGTACAGGAACAGCGAGCGGGCGAGCCGGTGCTTGAGGCTGCCGGTGGGGTGGGTCGACTCGTCCTTGAGGTAGAGGTCGATGCCCCACTTCTCGGGCAGCGGGAAGCGCAGCAGGTGTGTGTCGGCCGAGCGGTTCGCGTCCGCCTGGACCTTGCGGACGGCTTCTTTCAGCCAGGCCCGGTAGTCCGCGTCGCTGCGGTCGACGTCGAGGGTTGCGCCGGTCCGGATCTGCTGGGGAGGGGTGCTCACGGCGAGGCTCCTTAGGCATCGTGCCGACGCCGCTCAACTGTGTCGGACACCTCGATCATAATCAGCTTCCACACGCTTCTCACCTGCATAAACACACCTTTGAGCATCTCAAAGACGCGCCTGGGGAACGGGCCGTGCGGCCATGGGGGCGCACACCGGCGCGCGCTCCCGTCGCGACCACCGGACCGTCATGCGCACTGGTGCTCGCCGCAACCTGCGGGCAGACTGCACCGCACGGAAGCGTCCCGCGTGCCGCCCGCGGCGCGGGACCACGGTCCGGTGCGGTGCACACTGGATCACGGATCGACGCGGGACCGCGACAGGGCAGAGCCGAAGCGCACAAGGGGGCGGGGCATCATGGCGGAGCCGGAGTTCACGGCCACGGGCGTGCGGATCGGGAAGAGGCTGCGCTCGCTCACCCGGGCGGGACAGGTCCGGATCAGCGACGGCAGGCTGCAACTGCTCACCAGCTACGGCAGCGAGATCGACAGCGCTCCCGTGCAGGCGGTGCGCGCGTCCAAGCCGTGGTTCGCGCACGAGGACCGCGCGTTGGCGGATGTCAACGGCACCCGCTACTCGCTCACCCTCGGCGAGCACGACCCCGCGCCCGGCGCGCCGGGGCCGCCCTCGGCGCGCCGGTTCATCGAGGCGGTGCGCAAGGCGGCAGGGCGCAGCGGCTGAAGCGGCTCCCGGCGGCGGCACACCCGGGCCACGCCCCGGAGCGCACAGCGGTCGGACGGCAGCAGTCCGGCCACGGCGGACCGAACGGCCGCAGGGCACGGCTCCCGCGCTCGTCCCGCCGCGCGGCCGCGGGGCTCACCAGCCTCGGGGCAGAGGGAGGAAAGGACGCCCGGAACGGACCGGCGGCACCGCGGGACCCGAGCCGGTCGGCACCTCAGGACACAGCATCCGAAGCAGCACACGAGGGCGGTCGGCCCAGGTGGACGTACACGGCGTAGGCGACTGACAGCGCCGCGAGTTGCGGGACCGCACCCCCTGAGTCACGCTGTTCTCACATCACTCTGGGTTTACCGGCGATAACGCTGCGAACCAGCCCGCCGGCCACCACAGCAGGCGGCCGTTCCACTCAGCCACTCTGCTGGATCCGATCTCCGCCTTCTTCCGGACCTCAATTCGGGGAGTCGCAGCCGTGATCAGCGAGCCAAGCAGGCATTGCACGGTGGAGCTCCAAGCCCTGCCGTCGCGGATCGGCCAGGTCCGCAGAATCGTATCTGCGCAGTTGCGCTACTGGCATATGGACGCCCTGATAGACCGGGCCGCGCTCGGCGTGACCGAGCTGCTGTCCAACGTCCATCAGCACGCCCAGCCCGACAAGCTGTGCACCGTGAGCATCGAGCTGCTGCTCGACCGGCTCACGGTCTCGGTGTACGACCACGACCCCCGCCTGCCCGAGGTGCGGGACGTGGACCCCACCTCCACCTGTGGCCGTGGCCTCGCCATGGTCGCCGCGATGAGCGAGAGCTGGGGTGTACGGCCCGAGGGCGAGTCGGGGAAGGTCGTGTGGTTCACGCTCCCGGCGCCCGCGGCGCCGGCACCGACGCCCGTGATCGCGGCGCCCGCGGTGGCCGCGCCCGCCCGCGCCCCGTACGACGCCGCCCGCGCGACCGCGCTCCGCCAGACCGTCGACGGACTCCGGCCGGAACACGCTCCCGCCCGGTCAGCCGTTCCCGGCTGACCGGGCGGTGAACAACCTCTCGCACATCGCGGGAGCTCGTGCGCCGTTCGGCCTCCTGCGGCACACCCCGCCGCCGGGGTCGCACGTCGCTCAGCGGCTCACTCGGTGGCGATGGCGCGCAGCACGTCCAGGCGTGCGGCCCTGCGCGCCGGGCGCAGGCCCGCGAGGCCTCCGGCGGCGAGGCCCACCAGCGCCACCACGACCAGCTGCACGGGCGGTATCGCGAAGGCGAAGCTGCTGTCCGACGCGCCGTCGGACGCCTTGACGAGCACCCAGCCGAGGAAGGCACCGAGACAGAGCCCGCCCGCCGTGCCGAAGGCGGCCACGAGGACCGACTCCCAGCGGACCATGGCGCGCAGCTGGGCCCGGGTCTGTCCGACCGCCCGCAGCAGGCCCAGTTCACGGGTGCGTTCGTGGACCGCGAGCGTGAGTGTGTTGGCGATGCCGAGCAGGGCGATGAGCACGGCGAGCGCGAGCAGTGCGTAGACGAGGGTCAGCATCATGTCGATGCCGCCGGCCGAGGACTGCGCGTACTCGTCACGGGTCTGCACCTCGGGGTTGCCGAACCTCTGGGCCACCTTTTCCACCGCCGCCCTGCCGTCGGCCGTGCTCACCCCGTCCTTGAACGAGACCGCGACGAGGGTGTCGGAGTCCTGGATGCGGTGCGGGGCCCAGGCCGCGCGGGTGATGACGTAGTCGCCCGCCAGTTCGGACCGGCCGTAGACGGCGCGGACGGTGAAGTCCCGCTGCTCGCCGTCGGTGAAGGTGAGCCGGGCCGTGCCGCCGGTCCTGAGGTGCTGCCGGTCGGCCTCCTGCTCGGTGACCGCAATGCCGTCGGTGCCCAGGCCGGCCAGGGAGCCGCGGACCTCGCCGAGGTCGAAGACCTTGCCGAGTGCGATCGGATCGGTGACGGTGAGGGCGCGCCCGCTGCCGTTGACCTCGGCGACACCGCGGCCCAGGCCGACGGCGTTCTCGACGGTGGGCTGCCGGGCGATCGCGGGAGCCAGTCTCGGGCTCAGCCCACTGCCTCCGGCGCCGAACGACGGGGTGCTCACCGCCACGTCCCCCGCGAAGGACCGGGAGACGGTCTGGTCCATGGTGGCCTTGAGCGAGGCGCCGAAGACCGTGAAGAGCGAGACGACGGCGACGCCGATCATCAGCGCGCTCGCGGTGGCGGCGGTCCGTCCGGGGCTGCGCAGGGCGTTGCGGCGGGCGAGTCCCCCGGTGACTCCGCGCAGTGCGGCGAGGGGACTGCCGAGGATCCGTACGGCGGTCGTGGACGCGACCGGGCCGAGCACCACGAAGGCGGCGAGGGCCAGCACCGCGCCGAGCCCGGCGAGCCACAGGGACGGATCCGCCAGTACGCCGGTGAGGGTGCCGGCCAGCGCCAGCGCGGCCAGACCGCCACCGGCCACGGCACGCGTGCGCGAGGTCCCGGACCGGTCGACCGACGTGTCCCGCAGGGCGGCGAGCGGCGCGGTGTGCCCGGCGCGGACGGCGGGGAGCAGCGCGGAGCCGAGGCAGACCACGACGCCGACCGCGAGCGGCAGCAGCATGGACAGGGCGCCGATCACCAAATCCCCTTCGGGGAAGGGGAATCCGATGGCCGGGAACAGCGCCTGGAGCCCGGCGGCGATACCGACGCCGCCCGCGAGTCCCACGGCCGACGCGATCACGGCGACGACGCTCGCCTCGGCCAGGGTCGAGACGGTCACCTGACGGCGGGAGGCCCCGAGGGCGCGCAACAGGGCGTTCTCACGGACGCGTTGGGCGACGACGATCGCGAAGGTGTTGTGGATGGAGAAGGTCGCGACGAGGAGCGCGATGCCGGAGAAGACGAGCAGAAAGGTGGTGAAGAGGGTCAGGAACTGACTGGAGATCATGTCGGTGTTCTCCTGCGCCGACTCCTGGCCGGTGATCGCCTCGACTCCCTCGGGCAGGACGGGTTCGAGGTCCCTGACGAGGGTGCGCTGATCGACACCCGGGCCCGCCCGCACGCGGATGTTCGCCGCCTCGCCGGGCTTCGCGGTGAGGTACTTCTCGGCGTCGGCCTGCGTCATCCCCGTGAAGGTCACCTGCGCCATGCCGTCCTCGCCGCCGAAGGTGGCGAGTCCCACGATCGTGACCGGGACGGGGTCGGGTGTGCGCAGGGTCGTCGTGTCACCGATCTTCAGGTGGCCCTTCTCGGCGGCACCCCGGTTGACGACGACCTCGCCGGACTTCGTGGGGGCGCGGCCCTCGGCGAGCCGGTAGGCGTTGAGCCGCGGGTCGTCGATCCAGTTGCCCGCGAGGGTGGGCGGGCCCTGGCCGCCGACGGGTTCGCCGTCGGAGCCGACGAGTTGGCCCGCGCCCTGGATGTCGGGCGCCGCGGCGGCGACCCCCGGGGTCCGTGCGATGGTCTTCACCAGGGCGGTGTCGACGGGCCGGCGTACGCCCTGGCTCTCGCCGGGCGTGGTGATGGTGTCGGCGCTGCGGACGACGGCGTCGGTGCCCTCGGCCGCGTTGCCGAACATCGAGTCGAAGCCGGCACGCAGCGTGTCACCCATGACGAGGGTTCCGGCCAGGAAGGCGACGCCGAGGAAGACGGCGAAGAACGTGCCGGCGAAGCGGCGCTTGTGTGCCCTCAGTGAGGACACGCTGATGCGGAGCGCGGTGTTCATGACGGTGCTCCCTTGGCGTCGAAGGCCTTCATCCGGTCGAGGACCCTGTCGGCCGTCGGCGACTCCATCCGGTCCACGAGGCGTCCGTCGGCGAGGAAGACGACCTCGTCGGCGTGTGCGGCGGCGACCGGGTCGTGCGTGACCATGACGACGGTGCGGTCCATCCGGCGCACCGCGCGGCCGAGGAGGTTCAGGACCTCCTCGCCGGAGCGCGAGTCGAGGTTGCCAGTGGGCTCGTCCGCGAAGACGACGTCAGGTTGTCCGGCGAACGCCCTTGCCACGGCGACGCGTTGCTGCTGCCCGCCGGAGAGCTCGGCGGGGCGGTGGTGGAGCCGGTCGCGCAGCCCGACGACGTCGACGAGGGCGTCGATCCAGTCGCGCGAGCCCTTGGTCCCGGCGAGGTCCATGGGCAGGGTGATGTTCTCCGCGACGGTCAGTGTCGGGACCAGGTTGAAGGCCTGGAAGACGAAGCCGATGCGGTCGCGGCGCAGCAGGGTCAGACGGCGGTCGTCGAGGGAGCCCAGGTCGGTGCCGCCGATGCGGGCGGTGCCCGAGGTCAGGGTGTCCAGGCCGGCCGCGCAGTGCATGAGGGTGGACTTGCCGGAGCCCGAGGGCCCCATGATCGCGGTGAAGCGGCCGGCCTGGAAGCCGACGCTCACCCCGTCCAGGGCCCTCACGGCGGTGTCCCCGCTGCCGTACACCTTGACGGCGTCGGTGACGCGGGCCGCGTCCCGGGTGGCGGTCGTGGTGGTCACGCCGCACCGCCCTTGCCCGTGCGGCCGAACTGCTCGTCGAGGACGGACAGGCGGCGCCAGTACTCGTCCTCGTCGATCTCGCCGGAGGCGAAGCGGCGGCCGAGCACGGCGATCGGCTCGTCGCCGGCCGGACGGCCGTCGGCGGGGCCGAAGGCGCCCGTCGCCCGCCACGGGCCACGCCGGCCGCGCCAGGCGGTGCGGCGCAGGACGGTCACGACGCCGATCACGACGGCCGCCCAGATCAGCGGGAAGAAGAGGATCCACGGGCCGGGCCCGCCGTCCCAGTTCGCCAGGGTCTGCATCTCGGGTCATCTCCTCGGTGGGATGCGATGGGTTCGTTGCGATGCATCGAGACTGGCTCCGGGAGGGGGTCCGAGTCGTCGTACGGCCAGCGGCCGTGCGCGTACCTCCCCGGGAGTACGCGGGACGCCGTCGGCTGCTTCCTGCACGACCTCGACTCTGTACCTATCGGTATGTACAGTGAGCTCATGAGCACCCAGGAGCGACTGATCGAGTCCACTCGCGAGCTGCTGTGGGAGCGCGGTTATGTGGGCACGAGCCCCAAGGCCATCCTGGAGCGCGCGGGTGCCGGCCAGGGAAGCATGTACCACCACTTCAAGGGCAAGCCCGATCTGGCCCTCGCCGCGATCCGGCGCACCGCCGAGGAGATGCGGGCGGGCGCGGAGGCCGTGCTGAGCGCGCCGGGGTCACCGTACGAGCGCATCGAGGCGTATCTGCGCCGCGAGCGCGACGTGCTGCGCGGCTGCCCCGTCGGGCGGCTGACGATGGATCCGGAGGTGATCGCGAGCGACGAACTGCGGGCGCCCGTCGACGAGACCCTCGACCGGCTGCGCGAGCGCCTGGCCGGGATCGTCGAAGAGGGCAAGGAGCAGGGCCAGTTCGCGCCGACGCTCGACGCGGAGGAGATCGCCGCGACGATCCTCGCGACCGTCCAGGGCGGCTATGTGCTGGCGCGCGCGTCCGGATCGCCCGCCGCTTTCGACACGGCGGTGAGAGGACTGCTCGCCCTGCTCACCCCGCTGCGCTGACACCGCGCGGGGACGCTCTCCCCCGGACCCGACACCTCTCCCCGAAGGGGCATCGCATGCACGCCATGCAGTACGAGCTGACCTTCCCCGCCGACTACGACATGGGCATCATCCGCGACCGTGTCGCCAGGGTCGGGCACCTGCTGGACGACTGGGACGGACTCGGCTTCAAGACGTATCTGATCCGCGAGCGCGGGGTGGACGGCTCGCCGGTGAACCAGTACGCGCCCTTCTACCTGTGGAACACCGACGAAGGCATGAACCGGTTCCTCTGGGGCGGCGCGTTCCAGGGGCTCGTCGACGACTTCGGCCGGCCCGCGGTCCAGCACTGGACCGGTCTGGCGTACGAGGAGGGCGGCGCCGCCGGCTCGCCCGCCCGGGTCGCGGTGCGCCGGAGGGAGCACCTGGAGCCGGGAGCGGAGCTGTCCGAGACCATGGAGGAGGCGGTGCGCGAGGCCGGGCGGACCGCCGCGCTGGACGGGGCGGTCTGCGCCGCCGCGGCCGTCGACCCGCGGCACTGGCAACTCGTCCACTTCTCGTTGTGGGACCACGACTCCCCCAAGGTCACGGGCGACGTCTTCCAGGTGCTGCACATGTCGGCGCCGGGGCGTGACCGGCTGCCGCGCGGACGACAGTGGTGAGCCTGCCTCCCGCCACGGCCGCCGCGACGGTGCGCACGGTCCTCGGTGACGTGCGTCCCGAGGACCTCGGGGTGTGCGACGCCCACGACCACCTCTTCTTCGCCAGCCCGCAGCTCCCCGGCCAGGAGTTGAACGACGCGTCGGCCGCCCGCGCCGAGCTGGCCGCGTTCCGCGACCGGGGTGGCGCCGCCGTGGTGCAGTGGACGCCGTACGGTCTCGGGCGGCGCGCCGCGGACCTGCCGCTGGTCGCCCGCGACACCGGTGTCCATGTGGTGGCGGCGACCGGGCTCCACCAAGCGGTGCACTACGGGCCGGAGTTGCTCGCCGGGCTGCGCGGGAGGCTGGCCGAGGTGTTCGTCGCCGAACTCACCTCGGGCATCGGCACATCCGGGGTGCGGGCCGGTCTGATCAAGGTCGCGGGCGGTTTCCACGCCGTGGACGCGCACGCCCGCTGGACGATGAGCGCGGCGGCCGAGGCCCACCACGCGACGGGTGCGCCGATCGCCGTCCACCTGGAGCTGGGCACCGGGGCCCTCGACGTACTCGACCTGCTGTGCGGCGAGTTGGGGGTGCCGCCGGACCGGGTGGTGCTGGGCCACCTCAATCGTTCACCGGACTTCGTGGTGCAGCGCGAGGCCGCCGGGTCGGGAGCCTTCCTCGCCTTCGACGGCCCCTCCCGTACCCATCACGCCACCGACTGGCGCATGCCGGACGCCGTGCGGGCCCTCGCCGACGCCGGCTTCGGCCACCGGCTGCTGCTCGGCGGGGACACGACGACCGCCGCGGCACGCTCGGTCGACGGGGGTCCGGGCATGCCGTATCTGCTGCGGCGGGTGCGTCCGCGGCTCGAACTCGCCGTCGGCAGGGACCTGGTGGACCGTATCCTCACCGAGAACCCCGCGCGGGCGTTCGCGACCGCGTGGTGAGGTGCCCTCTCTCGGGGGAGGGCACCGTCACACCCGCGGCCGCCGCGCGGGTCACTTCACCTGGATGAATGATGCGAAGGTGTGAGTGGTCGAGACAGATGTCACCTGGTCGCGCAGGCTGACACCAGCCGCGTGCACCCACCGCGATCTGCCGCCCGAGCCGGGCCGCGACGGGTGGAGCCCGGCCGGGCGGGTGGGAGCTACTGGAGACGTGTCGCAGTCCGGATGAAGTCGGCGACGGCTCTGGACCGGCTGTGCGGTGGCCAGGCGATCACGGTGGTGACTGTCGGCGCGTCCAGCACGGGCACGGCGGCGAGGTCACCGTGCAGTTGGGCTCGGCACGACTCCGGTGAGACCGCACAGGCACGGCCGAGCGCGACGAGCTGCAACAACTGCGCATGGTCGCGGACCTGTGGGCCGGGGCCGGGCGGGTAGGTGCCGTCGGGGTCGGGCCAGCGTGGGAGGGGCAGGCCCGGCAGCCCGGTGATGTCGGCCATGTACACATGGGCCCGGGCGGTGAGCGGATGCCCGGACGGCAGGACCACAACCTGACTCTCCGTGCTGAGCTCTTCGGTGTGGAATCCGGCCGTCGAGTCGAACGGCCGGTGCAGCAGCGCCACGTCGGCCCGGCCCTCGCGCAGGAGTCGTTCCTGCTCGGCCGGACCGCACAGGATGACGTCGACGGGGACCGCGCCGGGTTCGGCGGCGTACGCGTCGAGCAGTCTCGCCAGCAGTTCCCTGGACGCGCTGGCCTTCGTGACCAGGACCAGGCCGGGGCTGCCGGTCACGGAAAGGGCGGCGCGGCGCGTCCGACGCTCGGCGGCCTCGACCGCGTCGAGAGCCGCCCGGCCCTCGACCAACAGCACCGAGCCGGCCGCGGTCAGCGTGACAGTGCGACTGGTCCGATCCAACAGCACGGCCCCGAGCCGGCGTTCGAGCCGCTGGATCGCCCGTGACAGAGGCGGCTGCGCGATCCCGAGCCGCTGCGCGGCACGCCCGAAGTGCAGCTCTTCAGCGACAGCGACGAAATACCGCAGTTCCCGGGTCTCCATTCGGCCACGCTATCCCGGATCGATACCCTGACGGTATCGTCGCGCACCCGATCGGTCTTGGACCCCGGCCGAGGCCCGAAGGCAGCATCGTCCCCATGACTGAACGGACGATCGCGCTGGTCACCGGCGCGAACAAGGGAATCGGCTACGAGATCGCCGCAGGCCTGGGCACCCTCGGCTGGAGCGTCGGCGTCGGCGCCCGCGACGAGCAGCGCCGAAGCGTCGCGGTGGAGAAACTGCGCGCCGCCGGCATCGACGCGTTCGCCGTACCGCTGGACGTGACCGACGAGGCGAGCGCGACCGCCGCCGCACGGCTGATCGACGAACGGGTCGGACGCCTCGACGTGCTCGTCAACAACGCCGCCATCGCAGGCGACATGCCACAGGAGCCCACCCGGATCGACCCCGCCACCATCCGAACGGTCGTGGACACCAACGTGATCGGCGTCATCCGCGTCACCAACGCGATGCTGCCGCTGCTGCGCCGCTCCGCCGCACCACGGATCGTCAACATGTCCAGCAGCGTCGGCTCCCTCACCCGGCAGTCAGGACCCGCCGCCGAACAGACGGCAGGTCCGGTGTCCGCGGCGTACGCGCCGTCGAAGACGTTCCTGAACGCCGTCACCCTCCAATACGCCCGGGAGCTGAGCGGCACGAACATCCTGATCAACACCGGCTGCCCCGGCTACGTCGCCACCGACCTCAACGGCTTCCGCGGCATGCGCACCCCCGAACAGGGCGCGGCGATCGCCATCAGACTTGCCACCCTGCCCGACGACGGCCCCACCGGACAGTTCTTCGACGACGCCGGCGTAGTGCCCTGGTGATGGGCACGGCGGCCATCACCCGCCAGGCTGGTACCGCCGCGCCTGCGCACGAACAGAGCCGTGGTGGCCGTCCCTGCCAGGTCGGTTGTGACGCCGGACCTGGACTCCCTCGCGACCGCGCTCTACGTGAAGACCGGCGACCTGCTGAAGGAATCGCCGTACCTGGCGGCGGGGCGCCCCGTCGTCGGGATCCCGCCCCGGCTCACGGATGCCGAGCCGGTCACCCTCGCGGAGATGCAGGCCCTGCTCGGCTTCACCTCCGAACGCCGCTGGATACCACTGACCCTTCGCATCATTCATCTAGACCCCCGCCAGGGCGGCGGGCGGGTCGTCGAGCACCGGCTGCCAGGCCAACTCGGCCGCGCCCACCAGGCTGTTGTGGTCGAGGGTGCAGGCGAGGATGGGTACGCCTCCGCTCTGGCCCCACAGACTGCGGTCGGCGACGACGGCGCGCAGCCGGTCCGGGTCGGCGTCGAGCAGGGTCCGGTGCAGTCCGCCGAGGATGATGCGGTCCGGGTTCAGGATGTTGACGAGACCGGCGAGTCCGAGACCCAGCCGGTCGATCAGCGCCTCGACGGCCGTACGGACGCCGGGATCGGCGGACTCGTCGCGGATCAGGTCGTTCGCCTGCTGGAGCAGTGACACCTCGGGGCCGGGTTCGCGGCCCGCCGCCGTGAGGAAGGCCAACGGGTCCGCCTCGACGTCGAGGCAGCCGCGGCTGCCGCAGTGGCAGGGGCGTCCCTCGGGGTTCACCGTGAGGTGGCCGACCTCCAGGGCGAGGCCCGAACTGCCGGTGTGCAGCCGCCCGTCGAGCACCAGGGCGCCGCCGACACCCCGGTGGCCGGTGGCCACGCACAGCAGGTCGCGGGAGCCTCGGCCCGCGCCGTGCCGGTGCTCGGCGAGGGCGGCGAGGTTCACGTCGTTGGCGGCGAACGCGGGCCCCTGGATGCCCGCGGCGCGCACCTGTTCCGCGAAGATCCGGCGCACCGGGGAGCCGGCGGGCCAGGCGAGGTGCAGGGGGTTGAGGGCGAGCCCGTCAGGTTCGGCGACGGCGGACGGCACGGCGAGTCCGGCACCCACGCAGCGCCGCCCCGTCCGGCGCAGCAGCTCCGCGCCCGCCTCGACGACCGAGCCGAGGACCTTCGCCGGGTCGGCGTCGACGGCCTCGCAGCCGGGCGCTGTCGCCACGATCCGGCCGCCCAGGCCGACGAGCGCGGCACGGAAGCCGTCGGCGTGCACCTGCGCCGCCAGCGCGACGGGTCCGTCCTCGGCGACCGCCAGTCGGTGCGAGGGCCGCCCCTGCGAACCCGCGGCCGCCCCGGGGCGCGCGTCGACCCGGATCAGCCCGAGTGCCTCCAGCTCCGCGGCGACCGCACCCGCGGTCGCCCGGGTGACGCCCAGCTCGGCGGTGAGCACGGCTCGCGTCGGCGCACGCCCGGTGTGCACGAGCTCCAGCGCCGGCCCGAGCGCCCCGCGCCCCCGGTCCAGCCGCGTCCGCGTGTTCCCTTCCCCCGTCGCCCGGGGGCCCGCCTTGCCGTTCATGAGGGCGAGTCTGTCATGATCCGCTCGTTCGGTCGCCCGTGCGGTCGCCGGGCGGTCGCGGGCGGTCCGGCGACCGGAATCCACTGACCCTGAGGGTGACGTTGAGGCGTCCGGTCAGCCCCAACTCCGGCGGCGCGGTGCCCGCGTGCACCCGCGGCACTCCGTGGTACGCGAGCCGCGACGCCCCGCCGAACACGAAGAGGTCGCCGCTGCGCAGGTCCACGTCGCGGTACGGGCGGGCCCTCGACGTGGTGTTCCCGAAGCGGAAGACGCAGGTGTCGCCGAGGCTCAGGGACACCACGGGGGCGTCCGACTTCTCGTCGCTGTCGCGGTGCATGCCCATGCGGGCGTCGGCGTCGTAGAAGTTGATCAGGGCGATGTCGTAGGGCGCTGTCGTGGCGGCTTCCGGCCCCAGAGCCGCGTGGACGGCGTCACGGCCGAGTGCGGCCAGCCACTGCGGGAGGGGCTTGACCGGAGATCCGTCACCGTCGACGACGGTACGGGCGTACCCGTACGGGTACCAGTGCCAGCCGAGGCAGACCTGCCGGGCGGTCATGGCGCCGCCGCCGGGGGTGCGGACGGTGCGCAGCCCTGCCGGTGGGCGGGCCCATGCGCGACAGGCCTCCAGGAGCTGCCGCTGGCGGTCCGCGTCGAGCCAGTCCGGGACGTGCACCGCGCCCGGCGCGATCTCCGTGCGGGCGCGCGGAAACAGCTCGCTGTCCATGAACCCCATCATCACGCACCCGGCGGACGGGTACGGAGCTGCGGCTCCGTTAGCCTTGACGCACCATGAACGACCGTATGACCACTCCGTGGGGCGAGTACGCGCTGGCCCGCTTCCCCGAGGACCCCCGCGACCGGCTGCGTGCCTGGGACGCCGCCGACACGTATCTGCTGCGACACCTCGCCGAGAGCGGGACCCCGCTGACGGGGTCGGTCGTGGTCGTCGGCGACCGGTGGGGCGCGCTCACCACCGCGCTTTCGGCGCACCGGCCGACGCAGATCACCGACTCGTTCCTCGGGCAGGAGGCGACACGGGCGAATCTGGCGCGTGCCGGTGCCGAGGAGGCCGGTGTACGGCTCCTCACCACGCAGGACGCCCCGCCCGGGCGGATCGACGTACTGCTGGTCCGGGTGCCGAAGAGCCTCGCCCTCCTGGAGGACCAGCTGCACCGGCTGGCACCCGGCGTGCACGAGGGCACGGTCGTCGTCGGCACCGGGATGGTCAAGGAGATCCACACCTCGACGCTGC
This sequence comes from Streptomyces sp. NPDC025784, assembly GCF_055558435.1. NCBI lineage: Bacteria > Bacillati > Actinomycetota > Actinomycetes > Kitasatosporales > Streptomycetaceae > Streptomyces > Streptomyces sp. NPDC025784. The sequence goes on along the minus strand of NZ_JBVHMN010000020.1, from coordinate 83,650 downwards.
ACCTGTTCGAGCGGATCATCGGTCCGACCCGCACGTCGCTCGCGGAGAAGAAGGCCCGGCTGATCTTCTGCACCCCGTATCCGGGCATCGCGCGGGAAGCCAACCCGTGGCCGTACAGCTACCGGCTCCCCGACGGCGTCGGACCGGTCTCGGGCCGCACCGTCGTCAATCACGCGGGTGTCTTCTGCGCCGACCGGCTCGACGTGGGCACCCGGTTCTTCCTCCAGCACCTGCCGCGCAGCCGCGGGCCCGAGCGGGTCGCGGATCTGGGCTGTGGAAACGGCGTGCTCGGCACGGCGGTCGCTCTGGCCAACCCCGAGGCCGAGGTGCTGTTCGTGGACGAGTCGTACCAGGCGGTGGCGTCCGCGGAGGCGACCTACCGGGCGAACGCCGACGGGAGGGCCGAGTTCCTGGTGGGTGACGGTCTGGCGGACGTCCCCGCCGGAAGCGTCGACCTCGTCCTGAACAACCCGCCGTTCCACTCGCACATGGCGACGACGGACACCACCGCGTGGCGGATGTTCACGGGGGCCCGGCGGGCACTGCGGCCGGGTGGTGAGCTGTGGGTGATCGGCAACCGCCACCTCGGCTACCACCTGAAGCTGCGCCGGCTGTTCGGCAACAGTGAACTCGTGGCCGGTGACGCGAAGTTCGTGATCCTGAGGGCCGTCAGGAAGTAGTCCCGCGCAGCGCGCGCGGGGAGGCGCCCAGTTCGCGGCGGCACGCCTTGTTGAAGGCCTGCAGGTCGGGGATGCCGACGGAGGCGGCCACGGCCGGGACGGACAGGGTCGAGGCGCGCAGCAGGTGATGGGCGCGTTCCAGCCGGCGGCGACGGATGTACGCCACGACCGTGGTGCCCGTCTCGGCGCGGAAGAGCCGGGTGAGGTGGTTGTGGGACACCCCGGCGGCCCGGGCGATCCGGGGGATGGTGAGCGGGGCGGCGAGGTGGGCCTCGATGTGGGCGATCGCCGTGCCCACCGCGGGGTGCGGGCCTGCCTCGGCGGCGGCGCGCGGGGTGAGGTCGGCGATGCGCCACAGCGCGGTCCAGATCTCGGCCCGGGTGCGCTCGGGCGCGCCGGGGGCCGCCGCGATCGCGTGCCGCATCAGCTGGGAGAGCGCGGGGAGTTCGGCCCCGGTGTCCTGCACGACGGGGAGCGTGCGCGAAGGGCCGCGGGGTGCGATGCGCAGATGGGCGTAGAGGTGTTCGGAGCGGCCCTGGTAGCGGTAGCGGACGGTGGCGCCGGGCGGTACGAGGCTCACCCGGCCGGGGCGGACGAGGTGTGCGGTGCCGTCGACGGTCAGTTCGGCGTCGTACTGGTACAGGTGCAGCTGCCACAGCTCGGGCAGCCGGAAGACGTCCGTGGGACTCGCGACCCCGTGCACGCCGACACCCGCGTTGACGACGGCGGGCGGCTCCCCGAGGTACAGCTGCGTCTCCCGCATGGTGAGAAATTACCAGCAGTGGTGAATGGGGCCAACGCGCCGAGGACAGCCGCGGTCCTACGTTGGCGCTCATGACCACCACGTGGGAGCAATCGACAGGCAGCACCCTTCTCAGTTCGGTCGCGATGGCGCACTTCGTGGCCCACGGCTCCTTGCGACTGGACGCCGTGGTCCCGGCCGAGATGAACACCGAAGGGACGGAGGTGCTGCGCCGGGGACTTCCCGACGTGCCGTACGGCACACCCGTCGCGGACGCCTACCCGGAGGGGTCGTTCGTCCGCCGACTCGTGGAACTACCGGTCGTCGCCGGTGCGTTGCGGAGTCTCGTCGGCCCGGGCCCGTCCGTCGACCATCATGCCGTGCACATCCGCGAGCCGCGCGAGGGGCAGGCGCAGCCGTTGCACGGTGACGCGATCATCGACGTACGCACCGGCGCGTTCGACGTCCAGTTGATGTACTACCCCCAGGACGTCACACTCGACATGGGCGGCACCCTCAGCGTCCCGGGCAGTCATCTGCGCCGCACGAACGAGTCGGACACCGGGCGCTACCAGAATCTGCGCGGGCAGAGCCGGCTCGTCTGCCCGGCGGGCACCGTGGTGTTTCTGCACCATGGGCTGTGGCACGGCGGGCGGCGCAACGACAGCGACACGGCGCGCTACATGTTCAAGATCCGCTTCAATCCGTCCGTACGTCAGCGGCGGCTGTGGGACACCTCGGACCTCGGGGACCCCCGGGTGGCGGAGGAACTCGCCACGACGTTCCCCTGGTACGAGCCGGCGACCGGCCGGCTGGAGGTCTACAACCGCGTCCTGCTGTGGCGCTCGCTGACCGGGGACGACTCCTACGACCTGGACCACTGGGTGACCCGGGTCTCCAACCGCCCTCAGGAGGAAGCCGTATGAGTATCCGTCAGCAAGTTCTGGTGCTGTACCTCGCCACCTCGGCGCTCGATTCCGAGGTGGTGGGCTGGTCGGCCTACGACGGGACGGGCCGTACCTCGCCCACGACCGGGGACGGCGACGAACCGCCCTACAAGTCGGGTGTGCACGCCCTGGAGGACGGCTGGCGGCTGTTCCAGGCGGCGCAGCTGCTCCCGCCGTATCCAGGGCACGAGTACGACGTGTCGTTCCTCAAGCACGAGTTCTTCTTCGAGAAGCTCGTCGAGGCCGGCGCCGGTTCGGGCGGCGGCCCCGTGTGACGTCAGGCCCGTAGGACGCCGATGAGCCGCGCGACCGTCCGGGCCATCGCCTCCCGCCCCACGCTGAGGTACTTCCGCGAGTCCACGGCCTCGGGGTGGGCGGCGAGGAACTCGCGGACGGCGCCCGTCATCGCGAGGTTCAGGGCGGTCCCGACGTTGACCTTGGTGATGCCGCCCGCGACGGCGGCGCGGAGCTCGTCGTCCGGCACGCCGGACGAGCCGTGCAGGACGAGCGGCACACCGAGCGTCGCGGCCAGCCGTTTGAGCAGGTCGTGGTCGAGGGCCGCGGTGCGCGTGGTCATGGCGTGCGAACTGCCGATCGCGACGGCCAGTGCGTCCACACCGGAATCGGCCACGAAGGCACGGGCCTCGGCGGGATCGGTCCGGGCGCCCGGGGCGTGCGCGTCCAGCGCGGGTTCGCCGTTCTTGCCGCCGACCTCGCCCAGCTCCGCCTCGATCCACAGGCCTCGGGCGTGGGCCCAGTCGGCGGCGGCCCGGGTCGCGGTGAGGTTCTCGTCGTAGGGCAGGCGCGCGGCGTCGTACATCACGGAGCTGAATCCGGCTCCGGGTGCCTGCCGCAGCAGGTCGTCGCTCTGGACGTGGTCGAGGTGCAACGCGACGGGCACCGAGGCCCGTTCGGCCGCCGCTGACGCGGCCCGGGCCAGTGGGAGCAGCCTTCCGTAACGGAACTTGACCGCGTTCTCGCTGACCTGGAGGACGACGGGCGAGCCGGCGGACTCGGCGCCCGCGACGACGGCCTCGACGTGCTCCAGGGTGATGACGTTGAACGCGGCGACGGCGGTCCGTGCCGCGGCGGCCTCGGCGACCAGTTCACCGGTTGCGGCTAGTGGCACAACTCCTCCTTTGCTGCCGGCGGTCGGGCCGGTTCAGTGACTCGCCGGGCTGAGGATCACGGAGCGGGTGAGGTGGCGCGGCCGGTCGGGGTCGAGGCCGCGGGCGGAGGCGACGGCGACGGCGAGCCGCTGCGCGCGGACGAGTTCGGCGAGCGGGTCGAGGCCTCCGTCCACCCACAGGCCGCCGGTCTCGCGCACCTGGTCGGCGAGCCCGTCCGGCGCGTCGCCGAGCATCCAGGTGGCGGTGCCGCGGGTGGTGATGCTGATGGGGCCGTGCCGGTACTCCATCGCGGGATAGGCCTCGGTCCACGCGAGGGAGGCCTCGCGCATCTTGAGGCCGGCCTCGTTGGCGAGGCCGACGGTCCAGCCGCGGCCGAGGAAGGTGAACTGCGTGCAGTCGACGAGCCCCGCTGGCAGCGGGGTCCGAAGCGCGGTGCGTGCGTCGGCGACGACGGCGTCGGTGTGCAGGCCGAGGTGGGCCCGCAGCAGGGTGAGCGCGGTGGTCGCGAACCGGGTCTGGACGACGGAGCGTTCGTCGGCGAAGTCGAGGACGACGACGTCGTCCGCCGACTCCATCACGGGCGTGCGCGGGTCGGCGGTGATGGCGGTGGTGCGCGTGCTCCCGCGCAGCCGCGCGAGGAGTTCCAGCACCTCGGTCGTGGTCCCCGACCGAGTGAGGGCGACGACTCGGTCGTAGGCGCGGGCCCCGGGGAACTCCGAGGCGGCGAAGGCGTCGGTCTCGCCCTGGCCGGACTGTTCGCGCAGTGCGGCCACGGCCTGGGCCATGAAGAAGGAGGTGCCGCACCCCACGATCGCGACGCGCTCCCCCGCCGCCGGCAGTGCCGCGCCGTGTGCGGTGGCCTGTTCCGCGGCGCGGATCCAGCACTCGGGCTGGCTGGTCAGCTCGTGCTCGACATGGGTCATGTCGTACCCCTCCCACTGATGCTTGTTCATGCAAGATATAGCGATGTTTCGAGCACAATCAAGCATCCATGGTGGGAGTGGGGTGCGCTAGGGTCACGGAGGAACGAGGAACGGAGAGTGCGGATGTCGCGCGACGCCCGCTGGAAGGCGCTGCTGGAACTGCTCGTGGAGCGGGGCCGGTTGGATGTCGAGGAGGCCGCGGCCCAGCTGGAGGTGTCGGCCGCGACGATCCGGCGCGACTTCGACCAGCTCGCCGAGCAGCAGATGCTCGTGCGCACCCGGGGCGGAGCGGTGGTTCACGGCGTCTCGTACGAACTGCCGCTGCGCTACAAGACCGCCCGCCACGCCTCGGAGAAGCAGCGCATCGCCACGGCCGTGGCCGGACTCGTCTCCCCCGGTGAGGCGGTGGGCCTGACCGGCGGGACCACGACCACCGAGGTGGCCCGCGCCCTGGCCGTGCGCCCGGATCTGGCCTCGGGGTCCCCCGCGCTCACCGTCGTCACCAACGCCCTGAACATCGCCAACGAACTGGCCGTGCGCCCCCAGTTCAAGATCGTGGTGACCGGCGGGGTCGCCCGTCCGCAGTCCTACGAGCTCATCGGCCCCCTCGCCGACGGCGTGCTGGGCCAGATCACCCTCGACGTCGCCGTCCTCGGCGTGGTCGCCTTCGACGCCACGCACGGCGCCGCCGCCCACGACGAGGCGGAGGCCGCCATCAACCGCCTCCTGTGCGAGCGCGCCGAGCGCGTGATCGTCGCCGCCGACTCCAGCAAACTCGGCCAGCGGGCGTTCGCGCGGATCTGCGCGGCGGGCTCGGTGGACACGCTGGTCACGGACTCCGCGGTGCGGCAGGAGACGGTGCGGCTGTTCGAGGATGCCGGGGTGGCGGTCTTCGCCGTGTGACGGTGCCCGCCCGGCGGGCAGGCACCGTCACCCTTCGCTCAGCGGGACTCGGCCGACGCGCCCTGCGGGATCCCGGCGGCGGCGAGCACGGCTCCTCCGAGGCACAGCACGCCGGTGAGGACCGAGGCCGAGTGCACGCCGTTGCGGAACGCCCTGCCGCTGCCCTCGGCCACGGCCGCCGCGAGACGCGCGGACATCCCGTCGCCGACCGGAGCCACGCCCATCGACACCGCGTCCGTGGCCCCGTCGAGCTGCCCGGCCAGGGCCGGCGGCACGCCCGCCCCGGTCAGTTCCGTGCCGAGGGTGGCGCCGACCCTCGCGCTGATCACCGAGACCAGTACGGACGTGCCGAGCGCACCGCCGATCTGGAGCGACGTTGCCTGCAGTCCGCCCGCGACACCGCCGTCCCGCACCGGGGCGTTGCCGACGATGGCGTCGGAGGACGCGGCCAGCACCATGCCGACGCCCAGCCCCAGGGCGACGAACGGCGGCCACATCGTGGCGTACGGGGAATCGGTCCGCCAGGTCAGCATCCCGAAGCAGGCGGCGGACTGGAGCAGCATGCCGAGCGGCATGGTGAGGCGGGCTCCGAAGCGGTCGGTGAGCGCGGCTCCCAGCGGGGAGGCGATCAGGGAGGCCAGGCTGAGCGGCAAGGTGCGGACGCCGGATTCGACGGGTGTGCAGCCGCGTACGTTCTGCAGGTAGAGCATCACGAAGAAGATCACGCCGAACAGCACGAAGAAGTTCAGGGCGGTGACGACGGTGCCCGTCGTCAGGGCCCGGCTGCGGAAGAGGCGCATCGGGAGCAGCGAGTGCTCGATGCAGGTCTGATACCGGCCGAAGAGGACGAGGATCGCCACGCCGGCGCCGATGGCGCCCCAGGTGCCGGCCGACGACCAGCCCCAGGTCTCCCCCTTGACCACACCGAACACGGACTGAGCAGACCGAGGGCGAGCAGGGCGACCCCGACGACGTCGAAGGCGTGCCGGCCGGTGCCGTTCCTGCTCTGCGGGAGCACCAGGGCGCTGAACACCAGGGCGACGACGCCGATCGGCGCGTTGATGCAGAAGACGGACTCCCAGCCGACGTTCTCGACGAGCAGGCCCCCGACGATGGGGCCGTGTGCCGTGGACACCGCGGAGACCATCGCCCAGATGCCCACCGCCATGCCGAATCGCCGCGGCGGGAACACCGCGCGGAGCAGGCCGAGGGTGTTGGGCATCAGCAGGCCGCCGCACACACCTTGCAGGGCGCGGAAGGCGATGACGCCCCCGATCGAGCCGACGAGTCCGATCGCCACCGAGGCGAGGGCGAATCCGGCGAGGGCGAAGCCGGCGACGCCGACGAGGTAGTAGGTGCGCCGTCCGAACCGGTCGCCGAGCTTGCCGCCGAGGATCAGGCTGGCGGCCAGGGCGAGCAGATACGCGTTGGTCACCCCCTGCAGGTCGGCGCTGGACGCGTCGAGTCGGCGGCCGATCTCGGGGTTCGCGATGACCACGACGGACGCGTCGAGCTGGACCATGAACAGGCCGAAGGCGACCGCGCACAGGGTGAGCCAGGGGTTGGCCCGGCGGCCGGTCGCCGGTGGCGGTGCGGGGGTTCGCGTGACGGGAGCGGGGTGATCCACGGAGGCGGACGGCATGACGGAACCTTGTCTGCGTCGAGGGGATGAACGGGAGTACGCCCCGTGGAAGCGCTCCGCGGACGCGCCGGTGCCGCCGGCGGGCTTGCGCCCCGCCGCGCGGTGGACGGCGTACGTGTCCCGGTGCGGGACACGGAGTCGGACCTCACGTGACACGTGGGAACCGCCCCTGGGCAGGGACGCGACGGAACCGCCCACGGGTACGGGATGGGCGGCCCCACGGCCGGGCCGGCTCGTCCGCCGGGGACGGCGGTGATGTCAGCGGGCCGCGGGGTGCAGGCGTCGCGCCAGCGCCGAGAGCGCGCCCACGGCGGAGCCGAGCGCGTCCAACTCGCCCTCGGTGAGGGACAGCAGGGCCTCGCGGAGGTGGGCGGCCTCCAGGTGCCGCACCTCGGCGAGCCGTTGCCGGGAGGTGGGCGTGAGGTGGAGGTGCGCGACTCTCCTGTCGGCACTGCCCTGCCGGCGCTCCAGCAGGCCCTGCTCGGTGAGCTGGGTGACCAGGGCGCTCACGTTGTTCGGCTTCATCAACAGCGCCTCGGCTGCCTCGCGCACGGTGGCGCCCTCCTGCTCGGAGACGAACCGCAGCAGGGCGAGCTGACCCTCGGGGGGCTTGGGGTGCGGGTATTCGGCGGCGATCCGCCGGTCCAGGGCCCGGTGCAGCGCGGGGAGACTCGCCGCGAGGCCGGTGGCCGTGCGGTCGATGTCCCGTGCGGGCGCGCTGGAGGGGGTCACGCGTTCAAGATAGGTATCGACTCATAGGTATGTCAACATACGGATTCGGCCGCCGGGAGTCGTCGCGGGGATACGGAGGTCACGGGAACCCGGGACCGGCGCGGCCTGCAGGGCCCGGCACGGAAAGCCCGGGCCGCCGCGGGACATGCGCGGCGGCCCGCCGCCTCACGCCCGGCCTGTCACGAATCCGTCGACCGCCGCCGTCAGCTCCTCCGGCTTCTCGACCGGCAGTTCGTGGCCCGCGTCCAGGATCCGCACCACGGCGTCCGGGTAGGCCTTCGCCATCCGCAGCATCTGCGACACCGGCAGCTGGATGTCGTGGTACCCGTGCACCATCAGGGTCGGGGTGCGGATCTCACCGACCCGGTCGAGGACGTCGAAGGCCCGCATGGCGCCGTAGAGCGTCATGACCACCTCGCGGGGAGTGTCGCCGGAGGCCCGGACGTACTCCTGGATCTCCTCGCGCGGATAGCCCGGTGCGAAGGCACGCTGGATGTTGGCCGCGATGAACAGCTTGAAGGGGGCGAGGGTGGACGCCGCCATGAGCAGCCCCCTCCCCCGGCTGTAGGTCATCCGGCTGATCGAGTTCACCAGCACCATGCGCTCCACCCGCTCGGGATGGGACAGGGCGATGTTCTGCGAGATCATCCCGCCCATGGAGTGACCGACCAGCACGAAACGCTCGACCTTCAGATGGTCGAGGAGCGCGAGCACGTCCTTGGCCAGCTCCGCGATCGTCCGCACCCCCGCCCCACTGCTCTCCCCGTGCCCGCGCAGGTCGAGGCGGATCACCCGGCGGCTGTCGGAGAAGTGCGCCACCTGGTGGTCCCAGCGGTGCCGGTTCGCCGTCCAGCCGTGGACGAAGACCAGGGGCACGCCGTCACCGTCGCGCGGGCCCTCGTCGTCGTACGTCAGGACTGCGCCGTCGACTTCGAGCTGCGGCATGGGGCTCCTCCTGGAGTGAGGTCCGGTTACTGGCGAGTACGGTAGCTGTCGGCCGGGCCCGGCGTCATCGGCGTTCGCCGAGGAAGTCGAGGATGTGACCGAACACGTCGAGCGCGGCGCCCCGGCCGAGGAACGTGTCCAGGTGGCCGTAGCCGGGGATCTCGGTGTAGGACACGTCCAGTTGGGGCTGCCGCCGGGCGAGGACGTCGTGGCAGAGCTCCTGGGAGTCCAGCCACAGACCGTTCTCGCTGCCCGCGAGGAGCAGGACGGGGGTGTCGATGCGGGCCGCCGCGTCCAGCGCGTTCGCCGGCAGGGCCCGGTAGCGGTGGTCGGTGTCGTGCCAGCGGACCACGGTACGGGCCAGTTCGATCCGGCGCAGATGCGGCAGGATCCACAGCGGGGCGGGACCCAGCAGCTCAGCGAGCCGGTGGTGGGTGGTCTCGCAGAGGTGCTCGTGCACGAAGAGCGAGGCGCCCGTGCCCCAGGCGGAGTTGTGCAGGATCTGGCAGGTGGGGTCCGGGCAGCTCGCCTTCCGGCCGGCCAGCGCGAACAGCGGCGTGTACTTCGATCTCAGACCGACCGTGCGGAAGTCGACCGGGATGTGGTCGATGCGCCCCTTCAGCAGTTCCCCGGCCACGGACATGCGCAGCGAGGTGCGCCCCGCGAGCTTCGGCGTCAGGAACACGCCTTGCGACACCACGCCCGCGAGTCCCGGCACGAGCCCCGCCGTCATGCTCAGCGACAGCGCGAGGGAGCCGATGCAGTGGGCGACCACGAACAGCGGCCGGCGCCCGATGCGTTGTCTGATGTACGCGACGGCCTCGGGGATGTCGTACAGGGCCACGTCGTCGTACGTGTACCTCCGGCCGGTCTCGTTGTACGGGAGCCGGCAGCTGCCCCGCCAGTCGAGCAGCCAGGGCTCGTAGCCGTCGTCGAGCAGGACGTCGACCAGATTGCGGGTCTCGGGCAGCAGGAACATGTCGGCGGACGCGGTGTGTCCGTGCAGCAGCAGCACCGCGGGGCCCTCGCCCGGCCCTTCGCCGACGCGGGTCAGGCCGAGCCGGACGCCGTCGCCCGCGTGGAACGGGATCTCCTCGACGGCCGCCGGATCGAGGCGGTGGCGCAGGGGACGCGGGACCGTGGCGGTCCTCGCCCCGCGCCGGGCGGTCCGGGCCGGTGAGCCGGTCGTCCTGAAGATCATCGCTTGTGCTCCGTGAGGGTGGGGGTGCGGCGCAGGTCGAGGAGGTCCGCGGCTGCGCGGGCGAAGGGGCCGAGCAGTCCGCGGCCCACTTCGGCGCCGAACCAGGCGAGCCAGGTGAGTTTGGCGGCGCGCTTCTCCGGGCCGGTCAGGCGCGGGTCGACCTTGATGCCGTCGATCTGGTCGCGCACGTAACGGTCGGCGGGTACGACCATCTCGCCCGCCAGAATGGCCGGTTCGCCCTCGCGGCCGATCTCGACGGTCAGCGCGCGGGCCTGCCGCCAGACGTCACGGCGGGCCCGCGCGTACTTGTGGCCCTCCAGCCACCAGCTCCCGCCGTCCGCGTCCCGCAACGACAGCCTGTAGCGGAGGAGTTGGTGGCGCATCCCGTGTTCCTGCGGAATGCCCTCCTCGGGGCGTACCCAGAGGTCTCCGTGGTCGACCGTGAGCGGCTCGGGGTGCAGGGCGGTGCATGTCAGCGTTCCGGCGACGTCCACCCGGCGCTCCTTCACGAGCTGGTACATGCTCGCGATGGACAGGGTGAGCGCCATGGAGCAGGGAACCTCGGGCTGCGCGCCGACCGGACCCACGCTTCCGTCCGTCGTCTCGGCGAACCAGAGGTACGGCCGGTCGTCCTTGCCGGGCAGCCGGGCGAGACCGTCCTCGGCGAGCCGCTCGAACGTGCTGAGCTGGGCCCGCGCGTCGTAGCGAGCCGCCCCCGGCAGTGCGAGTGTCTCGACGAGCGCCGTCGTCCGGTCGTCGGTGGCCGCCGGTCCGGTGAGGGTCGCCTCGCACAGCTTGAGGGCGGTGGGACTGCGCAGCACGCGTCCGAGGAAGGCGAGTTCGGGCACCGGTTCGGCGTCCAGGCGGGCCAGCGTGTCGGCGCGCCACTCGTCCCAGCCCTGCACGCGCACATGCATGCCGCCGAGGGCCATGTCGCGTACGACGTCGTCCAGGGTGTTGGGCACACCGGTCAGGTTGTAGTCGTGACCCCAGGCGTCGGGGTCGCACACGGCGGCGACCGCGACACGGCTGACCCAGTCGACCGGGGCCGCGTTCAGGTGCCGGAAGGCGGGCACGGTGCGGAAGCGGCCGAAGGCGGAGATGAGGCCGCTGCTGAGGTCCTGAGGGTTGTAGGCACCGGTCCTGGTGTGACCGCCGATGCCGCCCGGGCGCAGTGCGGTGACCACGAGGCCGTGGTCACGGGCCCGGCGCAGCGCGACCTCGGCCGCCCACTTGCTCTGGTCGTATCCGGAGACCAGACGGTCGATGCGGGCGAGGGGATCGTCCTCGCCCATCGAGGCGATGCCGACCTCGTTGAAGACGGCGATCGAGGAGATGTGGTGCAGCGGTTTGGGCCGTCCGGTCGCGGCGAGTTCGGCGAGGGTCAGGGCGCCGAGGACGTTGCTGCGCCGCAGCGACTGGTAGCCGCGCAGGAAGTCGACGGCCGCCGCCACACCGACGACGCTGTCCAGCTCATGGGCGAGGGTGTCCCACAGCTCGTCGGACAGGCCGAGCCGTGGGCTCCGGATGTCGCCGGGCAGCACCGTCACCCGGCGGCGGACCTCCGACGACCAGGGAAGCCGGTAGCTCCTGAGCTGCTCACCGAGCCGTGCGGTGGCCGACTCCTCGTCCGCGGCGCGCACCAGGCAGTGGACGTGGGCGTCGGTGTGCCGCAACAGGTCCAGCAGCATGTGCCCGCCGAGGAAGCCGGTGGCGCCGGTCAGCAGGACCCGCCGGGGCGGCAGCGGTTCGGGGGCGCCGGTCCAGGGGAGCCGGTCCGCGAGAGCGAGGTCGGCGAGGATCTGGTCCAGATCCTCCGAGCGCGCCGTCGCGAACGCGGCGGCGCGGCCGTCGGGTTCGCGGGCGGCCGCCGTGAACGGCGGGGTGCGCGGGGACGGGACGGGGAGAGGGCATGGGGCTACGGCGGGGAGCGCACGTGCGGGGGGCTCGGTGCGCGGGCCGGCGGAGGTCGCCGGGCGGATGCACTCGGAGGTCTCCGGGCTGGTGCCCTCGAAGGTCGCCGGGCTGGTGCCCTCAGAGGTGGTGAGGGTGGCGGTGACGCCCCCGGGGGCCGCGGGGGCGGTGGTCGTGGCAGCCGTACGCCCGTCCGCGGAGGCCGCTGGGCGGGTGGTCACGGGGACGGCCCGACCGTCGGCGGACGTCACGGGTCGAGTGGACGCGGCAGCCGCCCCGGCGTTCGCGGGCGGCGCGGGGCGAGCCCGCGCGGGACCCGCGGAACGGGTGGCCCCGGCAGCCGCCCGGCCGTCCACCGGGGCGGACTGCGCGGCCGGTGTCGTCTCGGTCACGGGGGCTTCCGGCGCGGCAGAGGGCGCGAGGGCGGTTCCGTAACCCGTGGCCGAGAGCCACCGTCGTGCCAGGCTGCGCGGACGGGCGTCGGCGAACACGTCGTCCAGAGCGACCTCCGTCCCGAGCAGCCGCTCCAGCTCCGCGACGAGTTCCACGGCACCCACCGAACTGCCCCCGGCGTCGAAGAAGTCGACGTCGAGCGGCAGATGCCCGTCGGGCACGTACGGAACCGCGGCGGAGGCGATGGCGGCGGCCAGGGCGTCCACGTCCCGCAGGGCGTCGGCGCGGCCCGCTCGGCGCAGCAACGGGCCCGATGCCCCGCCGCTGCCGGGCGACTCCGTATCGGTACCGCCGGAGGCCGTACCGGTGCTCCTGCGGGAGGCTGTGCCGGCGCTGCCACCGGAGGCCGTGCCGGCGCTGCCACCGGAGGCCGTGCCGACGCTGCCGCCCGAAGCCGTGCCGACGCTGCCGCCCGAAGCCGTGCCGACGCTGCCGCCGGAGGCCGTGCCGGGTGAACTCCCCTCGCTCCGGACGCCGGAAGCCGTACCGCTGCCGAGCGCACCGGCACCCGCGCCGGAGCCGGAGTGCGCCCCCTGCCCCGGCGGTGCCGCGGTCGCCGCCGCCCCGACGGTGTCGCCGTCGCCGCGGCTCTCGGGGGCGGGTGCGCCCACGGTCACCGCGGCTTCGGTCGGAGCGTGCCGGCCGGTCCCCGGCGGTGTGGTGGCCGATCGGACCCTGGCCAGCAGGGCGTCCACGTCGAGCCCTCCGCCGCCCCGCTCGATCGACTCGGCGGTCGCGCGCTGCCCGGTCTGCGCCGGGGCGTCGTCGTTCACGTCAGGCATGAGAACCCTTCACGGTGTACACGGTCGTGTTCTTCACTGCTGCCGCCGGGACTTCACCGCTGCCGCCAGGAGCGGAAGGCCCGCAGCTGTTCCGGTGTGACCACGCTCTCCAGGCGCTCGTCGTCCGGATCGCCGCCGCCGAGCGCGGCGAGGAGCCGGCGGGCGGGCGCATTGCGCGGGGTGCGCTCCGCGGTCAGCCGGACCTTGGCGCAGCCGAGCCGCTCGGCGTGGTCGGCCAGTCGGCGCAGCAGGTGTTCCTCGACGCCCCGGCCGAGCGCCCGGCAGCTCAGCATCCAGGCCAGTACGTCCAGTTGGTCGCCCTCGGCGCGAACGGCGAGCAGCCCGATCTGGCCGTAGTCGCCGAAGCGGTCCCGGGCCGCGGCCGTCCACACCTCGCCGCACTCCCGCCAGCGGGCGAGATCACCGCCGTCGGCGGACCGTGCGCGGAGGGTGAACTGATTGGTGCGGCGTACGAGTTGCTCGGCCCGGGGCACGTCCGTCCCGCTCAGCTCGCGGATGTCGACCTCCAGGCCCAGCTGGTCGAGGAACTCCTCGAATCCGGCCTGGTCGCGTGCGGCGTCGCGTTCCCGTTCCTGTTCGTAGAAGCGGGCCCGGAGTGCGTCCTCGGCGGTGGCGGCGACCGGGACCAGCGGCCACAACCGGCCGAGGAACTCCTCCAGTTCGGCGGCCGGTGGGCAGGTCACCGACAGCACCTCGGGCATCGCCGACCGCATCCCCGCGATCTCCACCGGATTGTCGTCGAGGAACAGGAAGCTGTCCGGTCCCAAGGCGAGCGTGCGCGCCGCCTGGGCGATACGGCCGGACTTCGGACCCCAGGTGGCGGACAGCACGCTGAAGTGCTCCGCCTTCAGGAGGCTTTCGGGCCTGTCGAAAACGGCCCGGACGGTTTCCTCGTCGTTGTTGCTGACCAGCACCAGCAGCGCGCCCGCGGCACGCCAGTCGAGCAGCCGCCGGGCCAGCAGGGCGCGCGGACCGGTCAGGTCAACCGCCGACGGACCGATCTCGCCCGCCACCCCGCCCCACAGGGTCTCGTCACCGTCCACCGCGATCACCTTCGGCGCGGGACGGCGTACGGCCCGGACGACGTCGGCCAGGCTCAGGGCCACCGCCGCCTGGAAGCGTGGGGTGAAGGGCAGGTGGGCCAGGCGCTCGGTGCGCTCGTCGAAGCGGTCCTCGACGGCGTGCCGACGGGTCCAGTCGTCGGGCCGGAGCACCGCGACGCCGGACAACTCGGCCAGTTCGGCGGCAAGTTCGCGCTCCCAGCGGGCGAAGCGCTCGTCCTCCTCGCGGGCGGACGGCAGGAAGCCGACGATCAGCGGCCTCCGGGTCCGCTCGATCAGGTCCCGCACCGCGGCGGGGTACGCGACGCGCAGCTCGGCGAGCAGTCCGTCGTCCACCGGCCCGAACCGTGTCAGGTCCGCGGCGCGCAGCAGCACCGCCCCGATCTCCGCGGCGGGGTCGGCGAAGCCGCCCGACGGGTCCCGCAGCGCGGCGAGGACCTGGTGGTACGGGGCTTCCGTGACCGTGAGACCGCCGTCCGGGGTGTCGTCCCGCACCGCCGCTTCGCACAGGCGGGGCAGGTCACCGAGGGCGAAGGTGGCCGCGAGGGCGAACGCACGCGGCACGGTGACCTCCGCGGTCGCATCGCTGCCCCTGCCGCTCGCTGCGTCCGCCGCAGCCGTGTCTCCCGCGGCGTCCGCCGCCGTGCCCGTCGCGGCACCGGTCGTCGCCGTGCGCAACGCGGCACCGGTCGTCGCCGTGTCTCCCGCACCGTCCGTCGTCACCGTGCTCCGTGCGGCCTCGACCGTCGTCGCCATGCTCCGCGCCGCATCGACCGTCGTCGTCGGATCCTGCGCCGCCGCGGCGAGCAGGCGCAGGAACTCCTCCCCGAGTGCGGTGGAGGTGGCCGCGTCGAGGATGTCGAGGTTGTGGTCGAGCCGGACGCGGTGCGCGTCGGGCGTCATGGTGACCATCAGGTCGAGGTCCGTGTAGCCGGTCCCGGCCGGGAGCACCTCCAAGTGGGTGAGGCCGGCCGCCGACGAGCGGACGTAGTTGAAGTACACCTCCACCAGCGGGGCTTCGGGGCGGTGCAGCCCCTGCGAGGCCAGGGCCGACAGGACGTCGGAGAACATGGCGCCCCGGGCGAGGATGCGGTCGAGGCCGCTGTCGGTGCGGCGCACCACGTCCTCGACATGTTCGTCCGCCCCGGCCCGGGCCGGGAACGGCACCGGCACGCCGAAGAAGCCCACGGCGTCGTGCGCGTCGGCGTGGATGCGGGTGTCCACGGGCACGGCGAGGACGAAGCGCTCGCGCTGCCGCGTCCTCGCGAGCAGCACGGTGAGGACTCCGAGACAGAAGGCGGCTGGGGTGACGGCGAGCCGGCCCGCCGCCTCCGCCACGTCTTCGGTGAGCCCGGCGGGGATCTCCAGGGTGACGCTTCCGGCACGGTACGCGCGGGCCCTCGGGCGGGGCCGGGCGAGGGTGAGGTCGAGTCGCTCGCTCCCGTGGAAGGCCTCTCGCCACTCGGAGACCGCGGCGCCGCCGCCCGGCTGCTGGGCCGCGATCAGCAGGTCGATGTCGCGGTTGGTGACGTCGTTCCCGAGCGGGGTGCCGGACAGCTCGGCGTCGATCTCCCCGGCCACGAGCAGCAGCGACTGGAGGTCGCTGACCGCGTGGTGGGCGCCGAACACCAGGATCTGGCCGTGCGCGCCGCCGTCGAGCAGTTCGAACCGCCACAGCGGCGGCTCGGCCAGGTCGAAGGGCGGCTCCAGCAGCTCCTTCAGACGAGCCGCGGCGTCGAGTCCGGCCGGGTCGTCCACGGTGGTCCAGCGCAGCAGCGGTGCGGCGAGCTCCCGGTCGACGCGCAACTGCCTCCCGGCCTCGCTGTCGCTGACGATCGCCGTGCGCAGGGCGGCGTGCCGTCCGGCGAGGCGGGTGACGATGCCGGTCAGCGTCTCCCGGTCGGTGGGTGCGGTGAGCCGGACCGCGAGCCCCACGGCGTGTGCGGCGTCCGGCATGCCCGGCCGGGCGCTGCGCAGGAGGCGGACGACGTCACGGGTGACGGGTCGCAGTTCGGTCTCCGGCACAACCGTCGGCGGGTGGCCCGCCGCCCCGCCCCGGTTCTGCGGCGCCGAGGTCGGGCGTTCCGGCAGCGCCTCGCCCAGGGAGCCTGCGAGAGAGCGGATGTCGCTCGCCGAGAACATCTCGGCCGTCGGGAGTTCGACGCCCAGTTCCCGGGCGAAGGCGTTGCGCAGCCGCACCAGCATCAGGGAGTCGAGGCCGAGTTCCTTCAGGGCCGTGGTGGCGGACACGTCCACGACGCCTCCGGCGACCTCCTCGACCCGGGCGCGTACGTACGCTTCCAGCCAGGTGGCGCGGTCGTGGCCCGGCGTCGCCTCGAACACCTTCCTGACGAGGCCGTCCAGGTCCGCCGTGCGCGTCGGCACGGTCACGAGGTCGGCGAGCAGCGGGCGGGTGCGCGCCACGTCCGGGGCGAGCGCGAGCATCTCCCAGTCCACGGCCATGGGCGCGAGCTGACGGCGTGCGGTGCCGAGCACGCGCTCGAACATGTCGCCGCCGTCCTGCGGTGAGAAGGCGAGCAGGCCCGAGCGGCCGGTCTCCGCTGCCCGGGTGCCGGACTCGGCGACCATGCCGACCCCTGTCCAGGCACCCCAGTCGAGGCTCAGCGCGCGGCGGTCGGTGCGGGAGAGGTGATGGGCCCAGGCGTCGAGGAAGGCGTTGGCCGCCGAGTACGGGCTCTGTCCGGCCGAGCCGAGGAGTCCGGCCGCGGACCCGAAGAGGACCAGGTTCCCTGCCTCCGGGACGAGTTCGGTGAGCAGGGCGGTGCCCAGCACCTTGGGGGCGAGGACGCCCAGGACGCGTTCGTCGGTCAGCCGGGCCACGGTGGCGTCGTCGAGCACACCGGCGGCGTGGACGACCCCGACGACGGGGCCGGCTTCGCGTCGCAGGGCGTCCAGGGCGGCCGAGAGGCTGTCGCGGTCGGCGACATCGGCGCGTGCGAGGTGCACGGTGACGCCCCGCTCCTCGATGCCGCGGATCCAGTCCCGGGTGTCCGCGTCGGGGGTGCCCCGGCTCATCAGGGCGAGTCGGCGGGCGCCCCGCCGGGTCAGCCGTTCGGCGACGACGCGGCCGAGACCGCCCAGGCCGCCGGTGACGAGGTACACGCCGTCCTCGGTGACGGCCCCGTGCCCGCGTTCGTCGGCGCGGGTGCGGGCCAGGCGGGGCACGAGGCGGCCCGACTCCCGCAGCGCGACCAGGCGTTCGTCGTCGGCGTGCCTCAGCTGTGTCCACAGGGCGTCGGTGCCGCCTTCGGACGGCAGGTCGACGAGGGTGGTGGACAGCTCGGGGTACTCCTGCGCGACGGCGAGCCCGAACCCCCAGGCGAGCGCCTGCTCGGGGTGCGTCACCTGTTCGCTGCCTCCCGCGGCCTGGCTGCCCCGTGCGATCACGAACAGCCGGGGCGCCGGGCTCCGGGTGCGGCCGGTGAGGGCGCGTACCAGATGCAGCGTGCTCAGGCAGCACAGCCGGGCCGCCTCCTCGGCCGTGCGGGTGTCCGTGACGGGCGGGGCGTCGAGGGCGGAGAGCTGGACCACCCGCTCGGGTGGTGCGTCGGCGAACGCCTCGTCCAGCAGCCGGGCCAGCTGGCTCGGGTCGGACGGATCGAGGACGTACCGGCCCGGTCCCTGCCTGCGGAACGTGTCGCCGCGACGGGCGATCACATGGGGCACCGAGGTGCCGAGCCGTTCGGCGAGTTCGTCGGCCGTGCCGGACTCGTCGGCCAGGAACAGCCAACTGCCCTGCGGGGGCGGCTCCTGTGCGGCCGGCCGGGGTTGCCAGTTGGTCTCGAACAGCGCGCCGTCCAGCGGTGACAGGGCGGTGAGCTCGAAATCCACTGCTTCCAGGACGAGTTGTTCGTCCTGGTCCCAGAGCCGCAGGTCCAGGGTCGCGGTGTCGCCGTCCAGGGACCGCAGGACGCAGGTGACCCACACGGGGGTGGTGCGCAGCCCGGTGAAGCGGAGCCGTCCGACGCCCGCGGGCACGAAGGCCCGTTCCTGCGGGGCACCTGCCGGCAGGGCGGCGCTGTGGAAGGCGGCGTCGAGGACGGCGGGGTGCAGCAGGTGGCCGGCGGCGGCCCGGTCGGCGAGGCGGCCGAGCGCCGCGGTGTCCGTGCGATGACCCTCCTCCAGGCCGCGGAAGGCGGGGCCGTACTCGATGCCCAGGGCGGCGAGGCGTGCGTAGACGGCGGGCAGGTCCGCTTCCCGCGTGCATCGTTCGCGGAGCGCGCGGGGCGTCTCGTACGCCTCGCCGGTGGCTCCGACGGCGGGCTCCGCGGCGGGTTCGGCGTTGGGCTCCGCGCCGGCCTCGGCGGTCGATCCCCCCGTGGCTTCCGCGGCGGGTTCGGCGGTGGACTGCACCGTGAGCTCGCCGGTGTCGACGACGAGGCGTCCGGCGACGTGCCGCTGCCATCGCGCGGGCCGTTCCCCCGCGGTCGCCGAGGCGACGGTGAAACTCCGGGAACCGTCGGCGGCGGGCCGCAGGACCAGTTGCAGCCGCACCGGCCGGTCCTCGTCGAGGCGCAGCGGGTGGAGGAACCGCACGCCGGCGAGGCTCACTTCGGCCCGCCGCTTGTCGAGGCCGTCCCGCACGGCGGACGCGGCGGCCAGGGCCATGTCGAGGAACGCGGCACCGGGCAGCCACACCTCGCCGCCGACGCGGTGATCGGTCAGATAGGCGAACCTGCTGTCGCGCAGGTCGATCTCGCTCTGGAAGAGGTGCCGGCCGGGTTCGTCGCTGGACTCGACGTGCGTGCCCAGCAGCGGTGACCCGCCGCCGCTCGCGGGCGCCGGGGCCAGCCAGTGCCGTTCACGCGCGAAGGCGTACGTCGGCAGATCGGTCCGCTGCCCCTCGGGGAACAACGTCTGCCAGTCGGGGCTGTACCCGCTCTCGTACAACTCCCCCAGCCTGCGCAGCAGGACGTCGCGTCCGTCCTGCCTGCGGTGCAGTGACGCGACACCGACCGCGTCGATGCCCGCTTCGGCGGCCACCGCCTCGACGGACGGGAGGAGCGACGGGTGCGGGCTCAGCTCGACGAACCAGCGGTAGCCGTCGTCGAGCATGCCGCGGACGGTGTCGGCGAACCGGACGGGTTCGCGGAGATTGGCGTACCAGTACGCGGCGTCGAGCAGGTCACCCGGTACGGGCTCCGCGCGCACCGTCGAGTACAGCGTGGTCGGTGCCACGGCGCCCCGGATGCCGGAGAACCGGTCGAGCAGGTCCCCACGGAGCGGTTCCATCAACGGCGTGTGCGAGGCGAACGGCGTCGACAGGGGCCGGGCCGGAACGCCCCGCTCGTCCAAGTGCCGGCGCAGCTCGGCCAGGTCGTCCGCCCGGCCCGAGACGGCCGTGGAACGGCCGCTGTTGACCGCCGCGACGAAGAGCCGGCCGGCGTACGGCGCGAGCAGTTCCCCGACCTCGGCCCGCGGCAGTGCGACGGACAGCATGCCCCCCTCGCCGACCAGTGGTGCGACCGCTCCGGCGCGCCCGGTCACCACCTTCACGGCGTCGTCCAGGGTGAGGGCACCCGCGACGTGGGCGGCGGCGATCTCGCCCAGGCTGTGTCCGACCACGGCGTCCGGGGTGACGCCGAGCGCGCGCCAGCCGGCGGCCAGGGCCGCGTTCACCGCGAAGAGCACCGGCTGGAGGTACTCGGTCCGGTCGAGCGGGGAGAACTCCTCGGGAGCGCGCAGCACATTGAGGACGGACCAGCCGGTGTGCCGGTGCACGGCGGCGTCGATGCGGGCGAGCTCCTCACGGAAGGCGGGCGACCCGGACGTCAACTCGAGGCCCATGCCGGGCCATTGGCCGCCGTGCCCGGCGAAGACGAACGCCACCTTGCCGGTGGCCTCCTCGCGTGGCGGTGCCAGCGGCGCCCGTCCCGCGGCCAGCGCGTCGAGCCGGGCGTGCAGCTCGTCCCGGTCGTGCGCGACGATCGCGGCCCGCCGCTCGAAGTGACTGCGGTGCCTGGCCAGCGTGTGCGCGGCAGCGGACAGCTCGGTGCCGCCGCCGATGTGCCGGGCCAGTCGTGCGGCCTGCCCCCTCAGGGCGGTCTCGCCGCGTGCGGACAGCACGAACAGCGGTTGTGTCGGGGCGGGTTGTTCTTGCGGTACGGCTTCCTCGGCGCGAGGTGCCTCCTCCACGATCACGTGCGCGTTGGTGCCGCTGATGCCGAAGGCACTCACGCCGGCGCGCCGGACCCGTTCGGCGGAGGCGGGCCAGGGCACCTCGTCGTGCAGCAGCCGCAGCCCGCTGCCCTCCCAGTCGACGTGACGGCTCGGAGTGTCGGCGTGCAGGGTGCGCGGCAGCACCTGGTGGCGCAGCGACTGCACGACCTTCATCAGTCCGATGACGCCCGAAGCGGCCTGTGCGTGACCGATGTTGGACTTGAGCGAGCCCACGTGGAGGGGCCGTCCGCCGGGACGGGAGCGGCCGAAGACTTCCGACAGGGCGTTCGCCTCGATCGGGTCGCCCAGCGTCGTGCCCGTTGCGTGCGCCTCGACGTGGTCGATGTCGGCGGGCTCCAGCCCCGAGGCCTCCAGCGCCCGGCGGATCACCTGTTCCTGCGCGGGGCCGTTCGGCGCGGACAGCCCCTGGCTGCGGCCGTCCTGGTTGACGGCCGTGCCGCGCAGCACGGCCAGCACCTCGTCGCCGTCGCGCCGTGCGTCGCTCAGCCGCTTCAGTACGATCATGCCCGCGCCCTCGGCCCAGACGGCGCCGTCGGCGTCGTCGGAGAAGGATCGGCACCGCCCGGTCGGGGAGAGTCCGCGCAGCCGACTGAACTCCACGAACGTCTGCGGTGTCACCATGAGGGTCACGCCCCCGGCGAGCGCCAGGTCGCACTCTCCCGACCTGAGCGCCTGCGCCGCCAGATGCAGCGCCACCAGCGAAGACGAACACGCGGTGTCCACCGTCAAGGCGGGGCCGTGCAGGCCCAGGGCGTAGGCGAGCCGCCCGGAGGCCACGCTGAGCGCGGATCCCGTGCCGACGTAGCCGTCGAGCTGATCGAGCCGGGAGCCCGCGAGATAGTCGCTGCCGAACATGCCGACGTACACACCGGTGCTGCTCCCCGCCAGTTCGCCCGGCACGATCCCGGCACGCTCCAGCGCCTCCCACGCCGTCTCCAGCAGGACACGCTGCTGCGGGTCCATGGCCGCCGCCTCCCTCGGCGTGATCCCGAAGAAGGCCGCGTCGAAGGTCCTGAGGACGTCGTCGTCCAGGAACCCGCCTTCGCGGGCGTACGTCTTGCCCAGGGCATCCGGGTCGGGGTCGTACAGCGACTCCACGTCCCAGCGGCCGTCCGGGAAGGCGCCGACCGCGTCGCGGCCCTCGGCCAGCAGGCGCCACAGGGCGTCCGGGTCGTCGACGCCGCCCGGTGCGCGGCAGGCCATCGCGACCACGGCCACCGGCTCGTCGGAGGCGGGGGCCGGCCCGCCGGCGTGCCGCGTGCCGGACGCGGTCGCCCGGGCCGCGGGCCCGCTCGTCGCGAGTGCGGTGGCCAGCAGGTGTTCGGCGAGCCGGGCCGCGGTGGGGTGGTCGAACACCAGGGTCGCGGGGAGCCTGGCGCCGATGCGGGCGCTGATCCGGTTGCGGAGTTCCACCGCCGTCACCGAGTCCATGCCGAGGTCACGCAGTGGCCGATCGGGGCGGACCGACTCGGCCGAACGCAGGCCGAGGGCGCGGGAGGCCTCCTCACGGACCAGGGCCAGGACGCGGGCGGCACGTTCGGGCTCCGGCAGCCGGGCCAGACGGTCGGCGAGCTCGCCGCCGCGGCCGGTCCGGGCCGCGGGCAGCAGCGAGCGCCACAGGGCCGTCGTCGCGCCGCCCGCGGCGGCCATGGTCTCCCGCAGCCGGGGGAGGTCCAGGGACCAGGCGACGAGGTGGGGCGCGCCCTGGGACAGGGCGAGTTCGACGAGTTCCCGGCCCGCGTCGGCGGTGAGGGCGCGGTGGCCGGTCCGGGCCATCCGTGCGAGGTCGGCGTGCTCGGCGGCGAGGCCTTCACCTGCCCAGGCCCCGAAGGAGACGGAGGTGGCGGGCAGTCCCAGGGCCCGCCGGTGGTGGGCGAGTTGGTCGAGGAAGACATTGGCCGCCGCGTAGTTGGCCTGTCCCGCGTTGCCGACGACTCCCGCGGCGGAGGAGATCAGCAGGAAGAGGGCGAGCGGAGCGTCGGCGGTGAGCCGGTGCAGATGGCCGGCGCCGTCGGCCTTGGGGCGCAGCACGTTCGCGAGGCGGTCGGAAGTGAGGTCGGCGACCACCCCGTCGTCGAGGACGCCCGCGCAGTGCACGACGCCGCGCAGCGGCGATGCGGCGCCGACACGGCCAAGGACGTCGGCCACGGCCGCCGCGTCCGCGACGTCGCACGCGGCGACCTCGGCCTCGGCGCCGACCGCGCGCAGTTCGGCGACGACGTCGGCCGCCCGCGGATCGTCCGGACCGCGTCGTGAGGTCAACAGCAGCCGGGGGACGCCGCGTTCGGCGAGAAGACGGGCGATGTGCCGGCCGACGGCGCCCAGGCCTCCGGTGATCAGCACCGTGCCGTCGGTGGGCACGGCCCCGGCCGCCCCGCTCGCCTCGCGGCGGGCGGCACGGATCAGCCGGGGAGCGAGCAACGCGCCGTCGCGTACGGCGAGTTCGGGCTCGCCGATCTGTGCCAAGGCGGCCGGCAGAGCCCCGGCGGGATCGGCGTCGTCGAAGTCGACCAAGGTCAGCCCGAGGTCGGGGTGCTCGGCGCGGGCGCCGCGCGCCAGGCCCCACAGCACCGACTGGGCCAGGCCGGGCACCTCGTCCCCGTCCCCGGCGGCGACCGCGCCCCGGGTCACCCACACGGTCCGGGCGGGTGTCCCGCTCCGCGGGAGGGCGATCAGGGCACGCAGCTCGGCCAGCGCCGCCGCCGCCAACTCATGTGCGGCGGCGGCCGGTTCCGTGCCGGCCGCCGGACGCGGCCAGAATCGTACGACGGCGTCGGCGGCCTCCTCGCGCCCGCCGGCCCGCGCGGCCGCGAGCACGCGCCGGACCGCCTCCACCTCAGGGTCCGACCGGTCGCCGACGACCGCCCACTCGTGCGCGGCTTCCATGGCCGGCTCGTCGGGCACGGGCGTCCACGCCACTTCGTAGAGGTGGCGGGCGTTCCCGGAGCCCCGGGAGAGATCCGCCGGATCCGCGAGCCGCAGCCGTACGCCGTCCAACCGGCCCGCCGGGAGGCCGTCGGCGTCCCACAGCGTCACGTCCAGAGTGAGGTCCTCGCCGGGCTCCCCCGCCCCGGACCGTGTCCCGGAGACCTCCGACCGGCGCACGAGCGCCGTGAGGTCGTGCCCGCCCCCGGGCGGCAGTGCGCAGCGGCCCACCGCGACCGGCAGCCGTACCCGGCCGTCCGCCGCGTCGAGCGCGGCGGCCACATGCAGCGCGGCATCGAGCAGGGCCGGGTGCACCGGGTACGGGTCGGCCGTGTCCCGGGCCGTGGCCGGCAACGAGAGCCGGGCCAGCAGCTCGCCGTCACCCGTGGCGGCCGCCGCCCGAACTCCTTGGAAGGCAGGACCGTAGACGAGACCCAGGCCGGCGAGCCGTTCGTAGGTCTGTGCGCTCCAGGACGGTTCCGCCGTCCGCGGCCACTGCGGCGCCGGGCCTGCCGTGTCCGGGGCGGGGGCCGCCGCGGAGGCGGTGGCGTGCAGGGTCCAGCTCGGATCAGCCTGCCCCCGCGGGCGGCTGTGCACGGTGATCTCCGGTGCGGGACCGGAGACGTCGACCTCGACGGACACCTCGACCGTGCCCGAGTCCGGCAGGACGAGGGGCGCGAGCAGCACCAGGTCGGTGACATCGGCGGTGTCGTCCGGGCGGGCCGCGTCGAGCGCGGCACGACACAGCTCCATCTGGGTGGTGCCGGACACCACGGTCCGGCCGAACACCGTGTGGTCGGGCAGCCAGTCGGCGGTGGCGCGGGACCACTCGTTGCGGAAGGTCCAGCGGGTCTCGTCGGCGGACCGCAGCAGGACGCCGAGCAGCGGATGCCCGGCACTGTCGAGGAGCCCCGGCACCGCCCCGGCCGGCTCGGGCTCGATCCAGTGGCGCTGCGGGTCCCAGGCGTACGTCGGCAGGTCGGCCGGCTCCGTCGCGGCGATCAGCCGGCCCCAGTCGATCCGTCGTCCGTGGACGTGGAGTTCGGCCGCCGCCCGGTCGAGGCAGGCGGGTCCGTCCTCGTCGCGCCGCAGCGATCCGACGGCGAGCAGGTCGGCGTCGAGCGCGTCGCCGACGGTGCGCACGGCCGTCAGCAGGGAGGGGTGGGGGCTGAGCTCGACGAAGTGACGGAAGCCGTCGGCGGCCATGCGCTCCACGGTGGGTGCGAACCGGACGGGTTCACGGAGGTTGGTGTACCAGTAGTCGGCCGCGAGCTCCCCGGTGACCGGCTCGGCGGTCACCGTCGAGTACCAGGCGACGGAGGACGGGAAGGTGGTGACGCCGTCGAGTTCTTCGAGAATCGTGCCGCGGACGGACTCCACCTGGGCGCTGTGGGACGCGTAGTCGACGTCGAGACGGCGTACGAACACCTGCCGGCGGTCGAGGTCGGCGAGCAGCGCCCGCAGCGGCTCCACGTCTCCCGCGACGACCGTCGAACGCCCGCTGTTCACCGCGGCGATGGACACCCGGCCGCCGAGCTCGGCGAGGTAGGACTCGACCTCGGTGTGCGGGAGCGCCACGACGGCCATCGCACCGGTGCCGGACAGCGCGGTCAGGGCCTGGCTGCGCAGGGCGACCACCGCCGCCGCGTCGTTGAGACCGAGCGCTCCGGCGACGCAGGCCGCGGCGACCTCGCCCTGGCTGTGCCCGATCACGGCGTCGGGACGCACGCCCCGGGCCCGCCACACGGCGGCCAGGGACACCATCACGGCGAACAGGAGCGGCTGGACGACGTCCACGCGGTCCGGCGACGGGGCGCCCTCGTCACCGCGCAGCACGGCCGTCACCGACCAGGAGGTGAACGGACGCAGCGCGGCGTCGCAACGGTCGAGTTCGTCGGCGAACACGGGGGACGCGTCGAGGAGATCGCGGGCCATGCCGGCCCACTGGGCGCCCTGGCCGGGGAAGACGAAGGCCACCTTTCCCGACGGGGCCGCCTGCTGGGGTCCCACGGTCAGCGCCGTGTCCGGCCGCCCGTCGGCCAGCCCCCGCAACGCGGCCGTCAGTTCGTCGCGGTCGCCGGCCCGGACCACGGCCCGGTGCTCGAAGTGCGTGCGGTGGTGAGCGAGCGTCCCCGCGACGGCGGGCAGCGGCAGTCCCGGATCCGCGCCGAGCGCACCGAGCAGCCGACGCGCCTGTCCCTGGAGGGAGGGAAGGGTACGGGCGGAGAGCGGGAAGAGGATGCCGCGCGGCGCGCCGGGGCCGCCGTCCGACGGATCGCCGGGGACGGGTGCGGACTGCGACTGCGGCTCCGCCTCCGGGTCCAACTCCCCCTCCCGCTCCGGCTCTCCGGTGGACTCGGCGGACTCGGCGGACTCCTGCGGCACGGGCGCCGACGCCTCGCCCGGCCCGACTTCGGACTGCGGCTGCGGCTGCGGCTGCGGCTGCGGCTGCGGCTGCGGCTGCTCAGTGGACTCGGCGGACGCCTGCGGCCCAGGTGCCGCCGCCTCTCCCGGCCCGGGTTCCGCTTGAGACTGCGGCTTTGGCCCCGGCTGTCCGGCGGACACCGCAGACAGGTGCGGTACCGGCGCCGACGCCTCGCCCGGCCGGACTTCGGACCGCGACTGCGCCCGCGCCCGCTCGGTCGACTCGGCCGACGACCGCGACCCGCGGGGCGTCGAGGGTGCGCCGTCGGAGACGGACTCCTGCCCCGTGTCCCGCCGAACGGCACACCGCGGCCCGGTGAGCGGGCGGGCGAGTTCCGCCGGCGCTTCCTCCAGCACCACGTGGGCGTTCGTACCGCTGATCCCGAACGCGCTCACCCCGGCCCGCCGTACGCGGTCGCCGCGTCGTGGCCAGGGCTGGGCGCTGCTGTGCACGCGCAGGCCACCGCCCGCCCAGTCGACGTGCTCCGTCGGCCGATCCGCGTGCAGGGATGCCGGGATCAGTTCGTGGCCGAGCGCCAGTACCGTCTTGAGGACGCCACCGATGCCCGCCGCGGCCTGCGTGTGACCGATGTTGGACTTCAGGGAACCGACGCCGAGCGGTCGGTCGGCGGGGCGCCCGGGGCCGAATACGGCGGCCAGGGCCCGGCCTTCGATCGGGTCGCCGAGCCGCGTTCCGGTCCCGTGCGCCTCGACGTGGTCGAGGTCGTCGGGTCCGAGACCGGCGGCGTCGAGCGCCGCGCGGAGCACTCGTTCCTGGGCGGGTCCGCTCGGAGCGCTCAGCCCCTGGCTGCGGCCGTCCTGGTTGATGGCCGAGCCCCTGACGACCGCGAGCACCCGGTCGCCGTCCCGGCGTGCGTCCGCGAGTCGCTTGAGCAGCACCAGACCGCAGCCCTCGGCCCACACCACTCCGTCCGCGTCGGCGGAGAAGGGGCTGCACCGCCCGGACGGCGACAGCGCGCGCAGTTTGCTGAACTCGACATGGCCGCGCGGGGTGACGAGCAGGGTGGCGCCGCCGGCCAGCGCCATGTCGCACTCCCCCGCGGCCAGCGCCCGCGCGGCCAGGTGCAGGGCGACGAGGGAGGAGGAGCAGGCGGTGTCCAGGGTCACCGCCGGTCCCTGGAGGCCGAGGGTGTAGGCGATCCGTCCGGAGGCGACGCTGGACGCCGATCCCGTGCCGACGTGCCCGTCGAGCAGGCCCAGTTGGGCGGATGCCATGTACCCGCTGCCGTACAGGCCCACGTAGACACCGGTGGAGCTGCCGTTCAGCGTCCCGGGCACGATCCCGGCGCGCTCGACGGCCTCCCAGGCGGTCCGCAGCAGCAGCCGCTGTTGCGGGTCCATGGCCGCCGCCTCCCGCGGTGAGATCCCGAAGAAGGAGGCGTCGAAGCGGTCGATGTCCGCGAGGAAGCCACCACGCAGGGTGTAGGTCGTGCCGACGGCCTCGGGGTCGGGGTCGTAGAGGTCCCGGGTGTCCCAACGGCCCTCCGGTACTTCGGTGATGGCGTCCTCGCCCGCGGCCAGCAGCCGCCACAGCGCCTCGGGGTCGTCGGCACCGCCCGGGAAGCGGCAGGCCATGGAGATGATCGCGACGTCGTCGCAGCCCCGCGTCCGCAGCCGGTCCGGTGCCGTGCCCTGCGAGACAACCGTGGCGCCGTGGGCCCCGTCGGCGAGGACCGCTTCGGCGAGTGCGGCGATGGTGGGGTGGTCGAAGGCGAGGGACGGCTCGGGGGTCCGGCCGGTCCGTGCGGAGAGCTCCGTCACCAGGGTCACCAACTGGCGTGACCCCAGTCCGAGTTCGGCGATCGGCCGGTCGGGGTCCACGGCCAGCGGGTCGAGCCCGGCCGCCTGGGCGACGGCCGAGGTGAGCCAGGCCCGTGCTTCCTCAGGGGTCGTGACGGGGGTCTCGGGTGACGGCTTCTCGGATTCGTGCGAAGGCATCTGAAGAGGTGTCCTCGGGAACTCGGGCTCAGCGTGGTTCCGTACGACCCGTCCGGGTTCCGTACGACAAGGGGCTGGGTGCCTGACGATCAGGATGGGTTCCGTACGGTCGGGCTGGTTCCGGACGAACGGCACGGCGGGACGACCGCGGGGTCAACGCCCCCACGGCAGGGCTTTTACGACCGAGGGCGCCACGCGCCGCGTCGGGGCCGCCGCGTCATCCGAAGGCGGCGGCGTCGAGCACGGAGAGGGTTCCGGCGAGATACGCCTCCCGGGAGGCGTGGCGCTGGATCTTGCCGCTGGACGTCTTGGGGATGGTGCCGGGGTGCACCAGCACGATGTCGCGGACCGGCAGCCCGTGGGCCCGGCCTATCGCGCTGCGGATCAGGTCGGTGATCTTCTCGGACTCGCCTGCCGCCTCGGGCGACAACTCGGCCACGACGACGGGCTGTTCACCCGCCGTCCCACCGTCCACGGAGAACGCCGCGGTGCACCCGGGACGCAGCGCCCAGTGGGACATCTCGGCGGAGAGCTCCAGGTCCTGCGGGTAGTGGTTGCGTCCGTCGATGACCATCAGGTCCTTCAGCCGACCGGTGACGAACAGTTCGCCGTCCCGCAGGAAGCCGAGGTCGCCGGTGCGCAGAAAACGGTCCGGGCGGTCCTCCAGTGTGCCGCGGAAGGTCTCGCGGGTGGCGAGGGCGTTGCGCCAGTAACCCTTGGTGACGCTCGCGCCCGCGACCCAGATCTCGCCGACCTCGCCCTCGGGCAGTTCCTCCTGCCGCTCGGGGTCGGCGATCACCACGGTGGTGCCGGGGCCTGGTCGCCCGCAGCCCACCGCCGCCGCGTCCGCCTCTCCCGCGTGCGGTCCGCCGGCTGCCGCGTCGACCAGGACCGGAGGGGCCGCCACGGTTCCGCCGGTCACCATCAAGGTCGTTTCGGCCAGTCCGTAGCACGGGTAGGTCGCCTCGCGGCGGAAGCCGACCGGGCCGAAGGTGTCGGCGAACCGGCGCAGTGTGGCGGCCCGCACCGGTTCGGCGCCGTTGAACGCCACCTTCCACGCACTGAGTTCGAGGCCGTCGAGGAGTTCGGGCGTGGCGTGCTTGAGGCACAGCTCGTACGCGAAGTTGGGGCCGCCGCTGGTGTGCGGGCGGTACCGGGTCACGGCGTCGAGCCAGCGTCCGGGCTGTTGCAGGAAGTGCAGCGGGGAGAAGAGCGTCGCGGTGACGCCGAGGTAGACCGTGTTGAGGACCGGGCCGATCAGGCCCATGTCGTGGTACACGGGCAGCCAGCTGACGAACATCTCACCGCGGTGCTCGGCGATCGCGTCGGGGGTGTGTCCCATCCGCTCCGTGATGATCCGCTCATTGTCCAGCAGGTTCCCGTGGGTGACCATCACTCCGCGCGGGACGGACGTGGACCCGGAGGTGTACTGGAGGAAGGCGACCTGGTCGGCGGCGAGGTCGGGTTCGTGCCAGGCGTCGGCCGCCTCGTCGGGGATGTCCTCGGTGGCCACGCAGGTGATGCCGGCCAGTTCGGGCAGGTGCTCGGCCATGGCGTTCAGGGCCGCGAGCACCTCCCGTCCACCGAGGACGACCGTGGCGTCAGCGTCGGCGATCAGGCGCTTCGTCCGGATCAGCGCGCGGTGGTTCTGGGACCGCCCCTGCGGGGGCACGCCGGGCACGGCGACGACTCCGGCCGAAAGGCAGCCCAGGTAGCCGCAGATGAACTCGATGCCGGGCGGATAGAGGAGCACGGCGCGCGCACCGGCGAGGCCGCGGTCCTGGAGCCAGGCGGCGACGGCACGGGAACGGCGGGCCAGCCTCGCGTACGTGATGTCCTGGACCTCCCCGTCACCGTCGCCCGTGACGAGGTAGCGGTAGGCGGTCGTTTCGGGCTGTTGCGAGGCGTGCGCGGTCAGTAAGTCGACCAGGGAAGGGGCCATTTGACGAGTCTCACCTGTTCGGATCATGGGGCACGGAGAACGAGGTCCGGGAGATGCGGACCGGGTGACGAGGTCCGCAGAGAAGAAGTGCGTTGAGCTGGAGCATGAGAGAACTGGAGTTCGAAGGCATGCCGGAGGGACGCTTCGATGCGTCCGCGTGGTGACCGTGGCCGCCTGGCCCCCTTGCCAGAACGTCCGTCTCGGCCAACCCGCCCGAGGAGCAGCCGCGTTACGCGCGCAGGTGCCTCGCGACCCCCGTGCAGCTTGCTACCGACGAGTAGGACGATAGCAAGACTCGCCGCCCCGGCAGATGTAACCCTGGGTATTTAACGAGGAATTGGGCGATCTGACACACAGTCAACGCATGGATGAGGCCAATTCTGGCGCATCCTGGTGCCCGCACGGAGGGGCTCGGCGAACCGATCGGACCAGGTCTCCCCCGCACACGACGACGGGCGGGGGGGGGGGGGGGGGCCCCCCCCCCGGCCCCCCGCGCCCCCCCCCCCCCCGCCCCCCCCCCGCGCCCCCCCCCCCGGGGGCCCCCCCGGGGGGGCGCGTGTGGCCAAACAAGGAGGGG
>NZ_JBVHMN010000020.1:0-53536 GCF_055558435.1 Streptomyces sp. NPDC025784 | reverse complement strand
GGCCCCCCGGCGCGCGCCCGGCCCCCCCCCCCCCCCCCCGGGGGGGGGGGGGGGGGGGCCCCCCCGCCCGCGGGGGGCGCCCCCCCCCCCCCCCGCCCCCCCCGCCCGTCGCGAGGACCCGGTGGACCTCCCTGGTCTCCAGGGTTGTCCAAAACGTTTCGGGTGTCTGTCGGAGACCTACGCGTCAGGCCACCGGGGCCGGGTAGGTCGGGTACTCCACCCCGGAGACGTGCTGGACGACGCGGATGACCTGGCAGGAGTAGCCGAACTCGTTGTCGTACCAGAGGTAGAGGATCGCGTTGTCACCGTCGACCTTGGTGGCGCCGGCGTCCACGATCGACGCGTGGCGCGAGCCGACGAAGTCCATGGAGACGGCGTCGGGGGCGGTGGTGAAGTCGATCTGCCGCTTCAGCGGCGAGTGCAGCGAGACGTTGCGGAGGTAGTCGAGGACCTCTTCGCGGCTGGTCTCGCGGCCGAGCCGCAGGCTGAGGATCGCGATCGAGACGTCCGGCACCGGGACGCGGATCGAGCTGCCGGTGATCGGCGCCTTGAGGTCGGGCAGCGCCTTCGCCACGGCGGAGGCGGCACCGGTCTCGGTGATCACCATGTTGAGCGGCGCCGAGCGGCCGCGACGGTCGGCCTTGTGGTAATTGTCCAGCAGGTTCTGGTCGTTGGTGAACGAGTGGACGGTCTCCACGTGGCCGCGCAGGACGCCGTACTCGTCATCCATGGCCTTCAGCGGCGGGACGATGGCGTTGGTGGTGCAGGAGGCGCAGGACAGGATGCGCTCGTCCGGCTTCACCATGTCGTGGTTGACGCCGTGGACGATGTTCGGGACGTCGCCCTTGCCCGGAGCGGTCAGCACGACCTTGTCGATACCGGGGCGCAGGTGCTTGGAGAGACCCTCGCGGTCGCGCCACTTGCCGGTGTTGTCGATGAGGATGGCGTCCTTGATCCCGTACGCCGTGTAGTCGACGTCCGACGGGTCGTTGGCGTAGATCACCCGGATCGCGTTGCCGTTGGCGACGATCGTGCTGTTCGGCTCGTCGACCGTGATCGTGCCGTTGAACTGACCGTGGATCGAGTCGCGGCGCAGCAGCGAGGCGCGCTTGACGAGGTCCTGGTCACCGCCGCCGCGGACGACGATGGCGCGCAGACGCAGGCCGTTGCCGGAACCGGCCTTCTCGATCAGCAGACGGGCGACGAGGCGGCCGATGCGGCCGAAGCCGTAGAGCACGACGTCACGGCCGGTGGAGCGGTCGAGCTTGTTCTCACCGATGGCACCGGCGACGGCCTCGGCGGTGAAGTCGGCCACCGACAGACCGCGGTCGTCGGCCTTGTACGTCGCGGCGAGCATGCCGATGTCGATCTGGGAGGGGCCGAGATCGAGCGTGGTGAGAGCTTGCAGGAAAGGCAGGGTTTCGGTGACCGAGAGTTCCTCACCGGCAATCTGCCGTGCGAATCGGTGGGTCTTCAGGATGCTGACCACCGACTTGTTCACCAACGACCGGCTGTGCAGCAGGACCGTGACGTCACGCTCCCGGTGCAGCTTCCCGATCATCGGGATCATCGACTCCGCGATCTCCTCGCGGTTCTTCCAGTTGGTGAACGAGTCGTCATTGACAGTCACAGGTTTATCTTTCGAGCTAGGCGGTGCTCATATGCTAACCCGACCCTCTTTTGACTCCGCGGGCAGGATCACTTGAGGCATCGTCGCAGTGCACTATTCGCCTATATCCGTACATACCGGCACGCCAGGCCAGGGGAAGCGCGCGGTTCACGACCGCGTTGCCGCCGCGGACCGTCCGGGATCAGGAGGCATGCCGTGACGGGACGTCGGGATGGCGTGGCCCACCTGCCGTGGGCGCCCCGCTCTCGCAACGCGCCCGTGACAGCGACGCGGTCGGCGCACGGACGACTCGGCCCCGCGCCCCGACAGGGACACAGACCTCGCGGTCGGCGCACGACCGCTCAGCCCGCGCGCGACCCCATCGGCGGGACCGCGGACGACTCAGCCGGCGCTCGCACACTCGACCCGCCCGCGAACCCATGGGCGCATCCGCGGAGACGCGGCCGGCACCGGGCACTCGCCCCGCGCGCGGGCCCCTCACAGGGAGGCGGCCCGCTCAGCGCGACCGCGCCCCCGCTCCGCCGGAACCCTGCCGACGCGGCGTACGCATCGAGCCGGCCGTCTTCAGCAGACGGTCGGCCCTCTCCCTGAGCGCGGGATGCGCCAGGACCGTGTTGCGCAGACCGCGCACCGGTCTGCGCCACATTCTGTGCGCCGCCGCCACCGGATGGGGACGGGCCGCGAAGCCTTCGCCCACACGCAGTTCGCGGGTCTTGAGCCAGTCCTTGTACTCCTTGTCACCACGCCCCAGGTCCATGATCCGCACCCCGTCGCGGCCGGCCGCCTCCGCGGTCCGCAGATGCATGATCAACCCGGGTGAGTAGTAGTGGAAGTCGGGGTCGTAGGCGGTGAACCACGCCGCGAGCACGGTCCGCGACCTCGGTCCGAAGTGAGCGGCCACCGGCCGGTCCCCCGCGTACAGCACGGACAGCACGCCGGTGAAATGCTCTTCGCGGACATCGAAAAGGTGGTCCACCAGCTCGACGATCCACGGTCGCGCGAACCGGTCCATCCGGCCCGTCCTGCGGTACTGCGCGGACTTCCACTCCATGAGTCGGCGCAGCATCCGCGGGTCGCGCTCGTCGAAGACGAACCGCAGTTCGCCTGCGTCGCGCCCGATCCGGCGTTCCTTCTTCAGTGTCGTCTTGGCCAGCCCCGGGTAGGTGGCGCGCAGCCAGCGCGCGTAGTCGCCGTCGCTGCGCTCCAGGTCGATCACCGGCGAGGCGAAGGTCCCCGTGACGTGCTTGGCGAAAGGCTTCTGCTCCTCGACGAGATGATCGAATTCGAGGATGGACAGACCGCAGGCCCGCAGCAGTTCCTGAGCGTTCCAGGTGACACCGGGGCGGTGCACGAGGGCCTGGCAGTCGGAGAGCCCAAGACCGACGGCCCGGCCGACGCCGAAGACGTTGCGCTCGTACGGGAGGAAGCCCACGGCCTCCCCGTCCTCCCACAGGACCGCCACCTGCGTCCCCGAGCGGTGCCTGCCGACCCCGATCGCGAACTCCGGCGCCAGGAACGGGTTGGCGTACACGGGCGACTCGTCCATGGCCTGATGCCACGCCTTGGACAGCGAGGCACCGAGTTCGTCGAGTCCGTGGATCGTTGTGTCCACCTCAGATCAACCGCCCTTCCAGAGGCTCCGCGAGGGACGTACCGGTTGCGGCGCAGGCCGGTGAGGCGTGTGGATCACTGTTCATGGAACGCATGGACGACCGCTCTCCCCCCATGACGCGCTGTCCGCGTGCTGCCATTCCTTGGTATCTGCCGATCCCCGCCGTGTACACGCTCCCCACTCGACCGGCGGCCGAGACCTGAACGGTTCGGCAGGGCTCAAACGTCGCGAAACAGTACGCACGCTGTCAAGGGCACCTACCGCAACGGAAGTCGGCGGATCGGGCGGACCGGTCCGCTCAGGGCCGCCCGACCCGCACATCCCGGGTTTTCACGCCTTCCGAAGACCCGGGATGTCACCCCATACGTCCCGCTCGCCACCATGGCCGCGCTCCGCCACCGGAGGCTCACCGGCCACACCGGTTCGACGCCTCGGCAGCCGGACAGCGGACCGGACGCGGGTGAGCACGCCCACCCGTCCGTCCGCGCGACGAGGCGGCCGGAGCCGCGCGACGGAGTCACAGAAACAGGGCGCGACGGAGTCACGGGAACAGAAGGGGGCCGCGACACACGGCCGTCCGGGCGTCCACCCGACCGCCGCCCCGCGATCGTTCAGCCGTCAACTCTCTTGCCACTCCCGGCCCTCCCGCCTAGCCTGATTTTGTGCCGCTGATAAACAAACCCCTCACCTCCCACATCCCGCCAGGTCACGACCTCACCCGGCTCCGTATCGCCCTCACCACCTTCTTCGCCCTGGACGGCTTCGTCTTCGCCGGATGGGTCGTCCGCATCCCCGCCGTCAAGGAACGGACCGGCGCCTCGGCGAGCACCCTGGGCCTCGCCCTGCTCGGTGTGTCCGCGGGCGCCGTGATCACGATGATGCTCACCGGACGGCTGTGCCGCCGTTTCGGCAGCCATCCGATGACCGTGGTGTGCGGAGTCCTGCTGTCGCTCAGCGTCACGCTGCCTCCGCTGACGCACTCCGCGGGAGCGCTGGCCGCCGTACTGCTGGTCTTCGGTGCCGCCTACGGCGGGATCAACGTCGCCATGAACAGTGCGGCCGTCGACCTGGTGGCCGCTCTGCGCCGCCCGGTGATGCCGAGCTTCCACGCGGCGTTCAGCCTCGGCGGGATGATCGGGGCGGGACTCGGCGGTCTGGTCGCCGGCCAGTTGTCCGCCACTCGCCATCTGTTCGGTCTCAGTCTGATCGGCCTGCTCGTCACGGCGCTCGCCGGACGGACCCTGCTCCGCCAGGAGGTGCCGACGCCACCCGATCGCGAGGACCGGGACGCGGACGCGGGTCGGACCATGGACGGCCGCGTCCGCCTGCTGGTGATCGTCTGCGGTCTGATCGCCCTGTGCACCGCGTACGGAGAAGGCGCCCTCGCGGACTGGGGGGCGCTGCACCTGGAACAGGACCTGGACGCGCACCCGGGCGTCGCGGCGGCCGGCTACTCCTGCTTCGCCCTCGCCATGACGATCGGGCGGCTGAGTGGCACGACCCTCCTGGAACGCCTGGGGCGGACCCGCACCCTCGTCGCCGGCGGCACCACGGCGGCGCTCGGCATGGTGCTGGGTTCGCTCGCCCCTTCGGTCTGGGCGGCCCTCCTCGGCTTCGCCGTCACCGGGCTCGGGCTCGCCAACATCTTCCCGGTCGCCGTGGAACGTGCGGGGGCGCTCGCCGGACCGAGCGGCGTCGCCGTCGCGTCCACGCTCGGCTACGGCGGCATGCTCCTCGGACCGCCCGCGATCGGGTTCATGGCCGACTGGTACTCACTGCCCACCGCCCTGACGAGTGTGGCGGCGCTGGCTGCCGTGGCCGCCGTCATCGGATGCGCGACCCGGCGGGCGGCGGTGGGCTGACGCGGGCACCACACGGACGCCCGGCGAGGGCGACGCCGACGCCGTGCGAACGCCCGGTGCGCACCGGGCCGCACCACCGTGCCGCCTGTCTTCGGCCGCGGACCATCGGGCAGACTCGCCGCATGGAGATTCCGGAGTTCGTGGAGACCCTGGACCGTGAGGGCCGGCTGCTGGCCGCGGCCGCGGAGGAGGCGGGGACCGACGCCAAGGTCGCGACCTGCCCCGGCTGGCAGGTACGGGACCTGGTGCGGCACACGGGCATGGTGCACCGGTGGGCGACCTCGTTCGTCGCCGAGGGGCACACCTCGTACCACCCCGACGGCGGCCTTCCGGATCTCGACGGCGACGAACTCCTGAGCTGGTTCAGGGACGGACACCGACGGCTCGTCGGCACCTTGGCGGGCGCCACGCCGGACGTACAGTGCTGGAGCTTTCTGCCGGCCGCTTCGCCGCTCGCCTTCTGGGCGCGGCGGCAGGCCCACGAGACGACGGTGCACCGGGTCGACGCCGAGTCGGCACTCGGCCCGCAACGGAGCGCCGTCGCGGCGGAGTTCGCGGTGGACGGCATCGACGAGCTGCTGCGCGGCTTCCACGGCCGGACGCGGAGCAAGGTGCGGACACCGGAGCCGCGCGTCCTGCGGGTGCGCGCGACGGACGTCCCGGACGCGGTCTGGACCCTACGGCTCTCGCAGGAGCCGCCGGTCTGCGAGCGGGAGGAGCGAGGAGCGGCGGACTGCGAGCTGACCGGTCCCGTCGACGAGCTCTACCTGTCCCTGTGGAACCGCCTGCCGTTCCCGGGCATGACCGGCGACGCCTCGACGGCCGAAACGTGGCGGGAGAAGTCCGCGATCACCTGGAGCTGAAGATCGCCCGGAGCCGCGACGGCTGCACCACGGCCCCGGGCGCCGGGTCCGGTCACTCGCAGCCGGAGGGCGCGCCACCGGCCAGCATCCGGGTCAGCACCGCGCGCTGCACGGGAAGGACCTCACCGTGCAGGGCGCGCCCCTTCGGCGTCAGGCACACACGGACGCCCCTGCGGTCCTCCGCGCACATCCCCCGCGTGACGAGACCGTCCTTCTCCAGGCGGCCGATGAGCCGGGACAGAGCGCTCTGGCTCAGGTGGACGCGCTCGGAGATCTCCTGGACGCGGTAGGAGGCGCCGCCGTCGGAAGCCGCGCCCTCGGCGAGGACGTCCAGCACCTCGAAGTCGCTGGCGCCCAGGCCGTGTCGATGCAGTTCGCGGTCCAGTTCGCACAGGGTGCGGGCATGCACCGCGAGGATGTCGCGCCACTGGTTGACGAGCCCTTGCTCGGCCTTCTTCGCCGCCATGGCCGCACCGTAGCAAAGAATCCGCTTTGTTGCATCGGAATTAAATGCATTTGCATTCAATGCATGTGCATGTAGTCTCGACCGCATGACCTCTCCGCTCACCCACTCCGCGTCACAGGGACGCTGGACCCCTCGGCTGTGGGGCACCCTGCTGGTGCTCTGCGCCGCGATGTTCCTGGACGCGCTGGACGTGTCGATGGTCGGCGTCGCCCTGCCGTCCATCGGTTCCGAACTCGACCTTTCCACCTCGACGCTCCAATGGATCGTCAGCGGCTACATCCTGGGATACGGCGGACTGCTCCTCCTCGGCGGACGCACCGCCGACCTGCTGGGCCGGCGCCAGGTCTTCCTGGTCGCTCTCGCGGTCTTCGCGCTCGCCTCCCTGCTCGGCGGCCTCGTCGACTCGGGCCCGCTGCTCATCGCCAGCCGCTTCATCAAGGGCCTCAGCGCGGCGTTCACCGCCCCGGCCGGCCTGTCGATCATCACCACCACATTCGCCGAGGGCCCGCTCCGCAACCGCGCGCTCTCCATCTACACCACCTGCGCGGCCACCGGTTTCTCCATGGGCCTCGTCCTGTCCGGCCTGCTCACCGAGGCGAGCTGGCGGCTGACCATGCTGCTGCCCGCACCCATCGCCGTCATCGCCCTGCTCGCCGGACTGAAGCTCATCCCGCGCAGCGAGCGCGAGAAGGACCACCGCGGGTACGACATACCCGGCGCCATCATCGGCACCGGCGCGATGCTGCTGCTCGTCTTCACCGTGGTCCAGGCCCCCGAAGCGGGCTGGGGCTCGGCCCGCACCCTGCTCTCCTTCGCCGCGGTCGCCGTCCTCCTCACCGTCTTCGTGGCCGTCGAGCGACGCAGCCCGAGCCCGCTGATCCGGCTCGGCGTGCTGCGCTCGGGCAGCCAGATCCGGGCCCAGCTCGGCGCGATGGCCTTCTTCGGCTCGTACGTCGGATTCCAGTTCCTGGTGACCCTCTACATGCAGTCGCTGCTGGGCTGGTCCGCCCTGCACACGGCACTCGCCTTCCTGCCCGCCGGCGCGCTGGTGGCGCTGTCCTCCACGAAGGTGGGCGCCGTCGTCGACCGGTTCGGCACACCGCGGCTCATCGCGACGGGCTTCGCCCTGATGGTCGCCGGCTACGCGCTCTTCCTGCGCGTCGACCTCGACCCGGCGTACGCGGCGGCCATCCTGCCGACCATGCTGCTGATCGGCGCGGCCTGCGCGCTGGTCTTCCCCTCGCTCAACATCCAGGCCACCAACGGTGTGGAGGACCACGAGCAGGGCATGGTCTCGGGTCTGCTCAACACCTCGGTGCAGGTCGGCGGCGCGATCTTCCTGGCCGTCGTCACCGCGGTCGTGACCGCGAACTCGTCCGAGGGCGCCTCGCCCCAGGCCGTCCTCGACAGCTACCGGCCCGGCCTGATCGTGGTGACGGGCATCGCGGTGGCGGGCCTGCTGATCACCCTGCCCGGGCTGCGGACACGGCGCACCGGACACTCGGTCCTGGTCGCCAAGTCCCCTGAGAGGGAGGCGGAGAAGGAGCCCGTGGCGCTCCGCGACTAGGGGGACGCCTCCCCACGATGTGCGTCCGGCGGGGCCCCTTGCCCCGCCGGACGCACACCTGTTTCACTCGCCGGATGGAGAACCACGGGGGATCACCTGGGCGTTCACGCGGCCCCGGCGCGGAAGGCACGCACACCGACGGCTCCACGGCCGAGCGGCGCACCCAGGCGCAGCGGGACGCGATCACTGTGGAGATCGGATACGCGCTGCTCAGCGCGGCGTTCGTGGCGGCCGTCGCCTTCGGGACGGTGGCCGGCCCCGCGCTCTTCCTCGACCTGTCGGACACCGCCGTGCGGGCACTCGTCATGACGGGAGTCGGCACGGCCGTCCTCGTCTTCGCCGTACGGGTGGTCACCGTGCTGGTCCGCTTCGGACGCGAGACCGCCGATCAGCCCAGCCAGCCGGGCCGCACCAGCCCCGATTCATAGGCGAGAACGACCAGTTGGGCCCGGTCCCTGGCCCCCAGCTTCACCATCGTGCGACTCACATGAGTCTTCGCGGTCAGCGGGCTGACGACCAGACGGCGGGCGATCTCGTCGTTCGAGAGCCCGATGCCGACCAGAGCCATCACCTCCCTCTCCCGCTCGGTGAGTTCGGCCAGGGACTCCGCCGCCGCCGGCTCCTTGGAACGAGCCGCGAACTCGGAGATCAGCCGCCGCGTCACCCCCGGTGACAGCAGGGCGTCGCCTTCGACCACCGCCCGTACGGCGCGCAGGAGTTCCTCCGGCTCGGTGTCCTTGACGAGGAAGCCGGAGGCGCCCGAGCGAATCGCCTCGAAGACGTACTCGTCCAGCTCGAACGTGGTGAGCATGACCACCTTGACGTCCCTCAGATCCGCGTCGTCGGTGACACGGCGCGTCGCGGCGAGACCGTCCAGCAGCGGCATCCGGATGTCCATCAGGACGACGTCCGGCCGCAGTTCGCGCACCTTGCGCAGCGCCTCCTCGCCGTCGGCCGCCTCACCGGCCACCTCGATGTCCGGCTGCGCGTCGAGCAACGCCTTGAACCCCGCCCTCACCAGTGACTGGTCGTCGGCGAGCAGTACGCGGATCACCGGTCCTCCTCGACCTTCGACGGCAGTACGGCCAGCACACGGAAGCCCCCGTCCCCACGCGGGCCCGCCTCGATCGTGCCACCCAGGGCCGCGGCCCGCTCCCGCATTCCGACCAGGCCGTTACCGCTTCCGCCCGCGTCGGCGCCGGTGGCCGGTCCGTCGTCGTCGATCCGCAGACGCAGCGCACTCTCCCCATGATCGAGCCGCACCCGCGCACGCCGCGAGCCCGAATGCCGTACGACGTTGGTGAGCGCCTCCTGGACGATGCGGAACGCCGCCAGGTCGATCCCGGGCGGCAGCTTCGGCACCGCGTCCGCGCCCTCGACCTCCACCATGAGGCCCGCACCCGCCGCCTGCTCGACCAGTTCGGGGAGGCGGTCCAGTCCCGGTGCGGGGGCACGCGGCGCCTCCCCCGGGGCGCGCAGTGTGTCGAGCACCTGCCGGACCTCGCCGAGCGCCTCCTTGCTGGCGGCCTTGATGGTCGTCAGCGCCGTACGCGCCTGTTCCGGGTCGGAGTCGAGCAGTGCGAGGCCGACGCCGGCCTGGACGTTGATCACCGAAATGCTGTGCGCCAGCACGTCGTGGAGCTCACGCGCGATCCGCAGCCGCTCCTCGTCGGCACGCCGCCGCGCGGCCTGCGCCCGTTCGGCCCGGTCACGGGCCCACTGCTCCCGACGCACCCGGACCAGTTCCGACAGTGCGACGATCGCCACGATCCAGGTGGCGGTCACGATCTCCTGCCCCCAGGACGCCGGCCCGTCCGTGCCGGGCGGCAGCCACCGGTACAGCCAGTGCCCCACCAGTACGTGCCCGGCCCAGAGCATGCCGACCGCCGTCCAGGCCGCCCGGCGGTGCCCGCTGACGACCGCGCTGAAGCAGCCCAGCGCGACGGTGAGGAAGACGGGCCCGTACGGGTATCCGGCGCCGAGATACACCAGCGCCGCGCCCGCCGTGCCGAACGCGACGAGCACCGGCCACCGCTGCCGCCACAGCAGCAGCGCACAGGCCATGAGCAACAGCGCCCGTCCGAGGAGGTCGAGTTGGACGCGATCGCCGGTCTGGGAGTGGGCCGCGACGTTCGAGCCGATGAGGACGAAGACCGTCAGCGCGAGCGTGGACCGCCAGGGCAGGCGAGCGGCACGCTCCGGGTCGCCCCAGCGGCTCCACCCGGGCGGCCCGTGCCGCCACCACAGGTGCGGCCCTCCCCACGCCGGGAACCTGGGGGTGCGCTGCTCTTCCATGACGGTCACGCTAGACCTCCCCGGACGGCGACCGCGTCCGCCGGGCGAGGTGATCAGGCGTACTCCCCGGGGAGTACCGGGGCGCACTGCGCACCGGGGCCGACCAGCCCGACCGGTCCGCCCGACCGGTCCGCCCGACTACTCCGCGGGACCGGCCGCCCGCGGGAACACCAGGCCGACTTCGTGGGCCAGTCGCCCCGCCGCGTGCCGGAAGAACGCCTCCCGGTCCTCGACGACCCGGTGGAACTGCCCGAACAGCTCGAAACCGATCAGACCGTACAGCTGTGCCCACGCGGCCACGAGCGTCGTCACCGTCTCGGGCGGGAGGTCCGGCGCGAGCTCGTCGGCCATGCGCCGCGCCTCCGGCTTCAGCTCGGCGGGCAGCGGCGTGCGGGCCACCCCCTCGTCCTGGTGAGCGTCCCTGACGATGGAGATCAGGAGCAGCCCCACCCGGGCAGCGGCCGGGATGGTCGTCTCCGGCGCGCTGTAACCAGGCACCGGCGAGCCATAGATCAGCGTGTACTCCTGCGGATGCTCCAGCGCCCAGCGACGCACCGCCGCGCA
This sequence comes from Streptomyces sp. NPDC025784, assembly GCF_055558435.1. Taxonomy (NCBI): domain Bacteria; kingdom Bacillati; phylum Actinomycetota; class Actinomycetes; order Kitasatosporales; family Streptomycetaceae; genus Streptomyces; species Streptomyces sp. NPDC025784. The sequence continues at coordinate 42,677 of NZ_JBVHMN010000020.1, read as the reverse complement.
GACCGTGATCCAGCGCTCCCGGGGGGCCGCCCCGGCCACCTCGGCGTGCGCCGCCTCCGCGGCCTCGCCGAGCGAGTCGTACGCGTCGATGATGAGTGCCGTCAGCAGGTCGTCGCGGCTGGGGAAGTAGCGGTACAGCGCGGACGAGACCATGCCGAGTTCGCGGGCCACGGCCCGCAGCGAGAGCCTGTCGGCACCGTCCGCGGCGAGCTGTCTGCGCGCCTCGTCCTTGATGGCCGCGGTGACCTCGATCCTGGCGCGGGCTCGCGCCCCTCGTGCCGTACTCATACTCGCGCCCCTCGTGCGGTACTCATGCCAGGCAGTCTGACACGTTCGCAGAGCACCGCACACAAAAGAGAGCACCGATCCGAAACCGGAGCGTTGCTTCCAAGCCGGGTCGACGCCCCGATTGAAGATCGGTGCTCCAAAAAGAGAGCACCGCTCTTGCATTGGCGCACCGATCTGGAGCAGACTGCTCTCGAGCGAGAGCAGTGCTCACAAAAGAGAGCGTCGCTCTCTCGATCGATGGGGGTCGTCATGTCCACTCACGTCCAGAAGCCCGGCTGGTTCACCGTGAACGTCTTCAACCGCGCGGTCGCCTGGATCACCCGTCGCGGGCTCAGCGTCTGGGGCTCCCGCGTGCTGGCCGTGCGTGGCCGCAAGAGCGGCGAGTGGCGGACGACTCCGGTCAATCTGCTCGTCGTGGACGGGGAGCAGTACCTGGTGGCCCCGCGCGGTCATGTCCAGTGGACGCACAACATGCGGGCGGCGGGCGGCGGCGAGCTGCGGCTCGGCAAGAACGTGGACGTGTTCACGGCGACCGAGGTCGCCGACGCGGACAAGGTCCCGCTGCTGCGCGCCTACCTCAAGCGCTGGAAGGCGGAGGTCGGCGTCTTCTTCAACGGTGTCGGCCCCGACTCGTCCCACGAGGAACTGCTGCGCATCGCCCCGGACCACCCGGTCTTCCGCGTCACGGTCACCGGCTGATTCCGGGCACGCGACCGCACGGCCGCGGGCAGGCAGCGGCTCACCACGGATTCGGCCACGGGCACGTCGGCCAGGGGCGGACACCGAGCCGTCCGCCGCACCCGGTCTTCAAGAGGCCTGCGCGCCCTGGCGTCCAGGGCGTACCGACCCCCGTACCGGCCCCGATCCTCATGCCGAGCTGTGCCGGCGCCTCGAACTCACCGGTTGCCGGCGCCGACACTCAGCCCGGCCCATGCCCGGCGCTCGACCCGTCCATGCCGGCACTCAGCCCTCGACCGCGCCCGCCGCTCCGCGGTCGAACGCCGTCAGCGCGCGCCCGGCCATCGGATGGGTGCGCACCAGCTCGCCGAGCGAGGTCGACCCGCGGGTGATCCCGGTGAAGGCCCTCCACGCGGGCCGGACGGTCGTGAGCGCCGCGTGGAACAGACCGGGGCGGCGTTCGAAGGCGTTGAGCATGCGCTTGCCGACGCTCATCTCGACGCCGAGGCCCGCCTTGATGGCGAAGGCGTAGTTGAGTGCCTGGCGCCGCGCGTCCACCGCGTCGTGCGCCTCGGCGATCCGTACCGCCCACTCCCCCGCGAGCCGCCCGGAGCGCAGCGCGAAGGAGATGCCCTCACGCGTCCACGGTTCGAGCAGCCCGGCCGCGTCCCCGCACACCAGGACCCTGCCGCGCGACAGCGGGGAGTCGTCGGCGCGGCAGCGCGTGAGATGACCCGAGGAGACCGCCGGTTCGAAGCCCGCGAGGCCGAGGCGGGCGACGAAGTCCTCCAAGTAGCGCTTGGTGGCGGCGCCTTCGCCGCGCGCGGAGATCACCCCGACGGTGAGCGTGTCCCCCTTGGGGAACACCCATCCGTAACTGCCGGGCATGGGGCCCCAGTCGATGAGGACCCTGCCCTGCCAGTCCTCGGCGACGGTCTCCGGGACCGGGATCTCCGCCTCCAGGCCGAGGTCGACCTGGTCGAGCTTCACGCCGACATGGGCTCCTATGCGGCTGGCGCTGCCGTCGGCGCCGACGACCGCCCGCGCCAGTACCGTCTCGCCGCCCTGGAGCACGACGGCGACGGTGCGGCGGTCGGGGACGGCCGAGCCGTGCTGCTCGACACGGGAGACCGTGACGCCGGTACGCAGCTCGGCGCCCGCCTTCTGGGCGTGCTCGACGAGCTGCTGGTCGAACTCCGGCCGGTTGATCAGCCCGAACAGCATCTGCTTGGAACGCCGGGTGCGGGTGAACCTGCCGTCCAGCGAGAACGTGACCGCGTGCACCCGGTCCCGGAACGGCAACTCGAAGCCGGGCGGCAGCGCGTCGCGCGACGGGCCGATGATGCCGCCGCCGCACGTCTTGTAGCGGGGCAGCTCCGCTTTCTCCAGCAGCAGGACACTGCGTCCCGCGACCGCTGCCGCGTAGGCGGCCGATGCCCCTGCGGGGCCCGCGCCGACCACGACGACGTCCCACACCCGCTGCCCGTCGTCCGCCGAAGTGTTCTCGCTGCTCACGATGGTCTACTGCTCCCAGTCCAGCCGTCTGCCGCACCTGTCTCCCGCATCCTACGGCGGGCATCGCCGCAGGCCGCTGTGGGAGGATCGGCAGCGTATGCGCCCTGCACACCAGCAAGCGCGTACGCACCACCCGATCACCTGTACACAGAAGTCAACGTCGCACCCACAAGGAGCGTGCCCATGTCGTCGAATCCGGTCGCCGAGACCGTCGCCTCGCTCATGCCCCGTGCGAAGGCGGAGCTCGCCGAGCTGGTGGCCTTCAAGTCGGTGGCGGACTTCGACCAATACCCCAAGAGCGAGAGCGAGGGCGCGGCGAACTGGATAGTCGACGCGCTGCGCGCCGAGGGCTTCCAGGACCTGGCGCTGCTCGACACCCCTGACGGCACGCAGTCGGTGTACGGCTTCCTGCCCGGACCGGAAGGTGCGAAGACGGTCCTGCTGTACGCGCACTACGACGTGCAGCCGCCGTTGGACGAGGCGGCCTGGGTGACCCCGCCGTTCGAACTGACGGAGCGCGACGGCCGCTGGTACGGGCGCGGCAGCGCCGACTGCAAGGGCGGCGTCATCATGCACCTGCTCGCCCTGCGGGCGCTGAAGGCGAACGGCGGCGTGCCGGTGCACGTCAAGGTGATCGTCGAGGGTTCGGAGGAGCAGGGCACCGGCGGCCTCGAGCGGTACGCCGAGGAGCACCCGGATCTGCTGACGGCCGACACCATCGTCATCGGCGACGCCGGCAACTTCCGCGCCGGCCTGCCGACGGTGACCGCGACGCTGCGCGGCATGACCCTCGTGCGCATTCAGGTGGACACCCTCGAAGGGAACCTGCACTCGGGGCAGTTCGGCGGGGCGGCCCCCGACGCGCTGGCGGCACTGATCCGCGTCCTGGACTCGCTGCGGGCCGAGGACGGTTCGACGACGGTCGACGGTCTCGCGGGTGACGCGTCCTGGGACGGGCTGGAGTACGACGAGGAGTCGTTCCGCAAGGACGCCAAGGTGCTCGACGGGGTGGAACTCATCGGCTCCGGGACGATCGCCGACCGCATCTGGGCGCGTCCGGCCGTGACCGTCCTCGGCATCGACTGCCCGCCGGTGGTCGGCGCGACGGCCTCCGTGCAGGCGGGCGCCCGCGCGCTGGTGAGCCTGCGGGTGCCGCCGGGCGCGGACGCCGCCGAGGCGACCAAGCTGCTCCAGGCCCACCTGGAGACACGTACGCCGTGGGGCGCGCGGGTGAGCACCGAGCAGATCGGTCAGGGGCAGCCGTTCCGCGCCGACACGTCGAGCCCGGCGTACGCGGCGATGACCGAGGCCATGTCGGTCGCGTACGCGGGCCAGGAGATGCAGTACGCGGGCCTGGGCGGCTCCATCCCGCTGTGCAACACCCTCGCCTCGCTGTATCCGCAGGCCGAGATCCTGCTCATCGGACTGAGCGAGCCGGAGGCGCAGATCCACGCGGTGAACGAGGGCGTCTCACCGGACGAGCTGGAGCGCCTGTCGGTCGCCGAGGCGCTGTTCCTCCGGAACTACGCGGCAAGCTGACCGGTCTTCCGGCCGGGTGCCGGGTATGAGCGGTCGGGGTCGACCGGTCATACCCGGCGCCCGGTGTCCCTCGTCCGACGGCCGGCACCCGGCACCCGGCACCCGGCACCCGGCACCCGGCACCCGGCACCCGGCGGGAGAAGACCGCGCACGGGCGCCCCGACTCCTCCGTGTCACCCCACGGGGACCCCTGACTCCAGGTAGAGTGCCGCGCCCCGCTCGCGCGCCCGCAGGGCCCAGCGCAGCCGTTCGTAGCGCACGGGCGGCAGGAGGTCGGCCGCCTCCTCTTCGGTGGCGAAGCGCCAGTCGCGGAGCTCGGGTCCGGGGAGCAGCAGCCGGCGGGTGGCCGCCCCGTCGAGGCGGCCTCCGTCGAACAGCAGCCGCAGGCCGCCGTAGCCCGGGGGCTTGGGCGACTCCCAGTCGACGACCAGGAGCCGGGGCACGTCCTCGAGCGTGAGGCCTGTCTCCTCGGCGACCTCGCGCATGCCGGCGCGGGCGGGGGCCTCGCCGGGCTCGACGACGCCGCCGGGGAATTCCCAGCCGGGCTTGTACGTCGGGTCGACGAGGAGCACCCGGTCCTGCTCGTCGAAGAGGAGCACTCCGGCGGCGACGGTCTCCGCGGTGGGTTCGGGGGTCTGCACGATGTCGCAGACCGGTACCTCCCCGGTCCGCACGGCCTCGGCGATGCGGACCGCCGCGTCGTACGGGGTGAGGGCGCTGGTGTCCACGGGATGGGCGTCCGCGGTGAGCCAGGAGCCGAGCGCGGCACGGTACGGCTCGATGTGGTCGTAGGACCACTGGCGCACCCTGATCTCGCCGTCGGGCAGTTCCGGCGGCACCTCACGGTCGGCTATTCGCTCGCGCAGGATCGTTTCCGCCGGGGCGAGGAGCACATGCCGTACGGAGACACGGCGCGCGGCCAGGCCTCCGAAGATCTCGTCGCGGTATTCCTGGCGGAGCAGGGTCATCGGGACCACGAGGACACCACCGAGCTCGGCGAGCATCGCCGCCGCGGTGTCGACCACCAGACGTCGCCAGATCGGCAGGTCCTGGAAGTCGCCGACCTCGGCGAGGTGCTTGGCCGGCAGCAGGTGCGTGAGTGCGCCGCCGATGACCTCGGGGTCGAAGAGCGTGCTGTTCGGGATCAGCTCGATCAGTTCCCGTGCGGTGGTGGTCTTCCCCGCACCGAACGCACCGTTGATCCAGACGATCACGATTCCCCCTCTTCTGTTGGCCCCCTGTGGCTTGCCCGCTCCACCCTGCCACGGAAACCAGCCCCTGATGAGGGCGCCCACAGCATGGCGCCGGTGCCCCGTCCCCGGGCACCGGCGCCATGGAAGGAACCCTTCAGCCGTTCTCCCCGCCCAGCGCGTCCTGGTCGACGGCCAGACTGTCGCTGCTGATCGTGTGATCGACGGTGCTGAGGGAGTCACCGACGTTCAGATCGCCCAGCGCGTCCCCCTCCAGGGCGTGCGAGGGAGTGATCGCCGCGACGACGAACCCGGTGGCGAGGGAGGCAATGGCCAGCATGCTGCGCTTCTTCATGCCCGGTTCAACTGGCAAACCGCCGAAGGGTCACGCGCGCCGTCCGAGATGCCGGTCATTTCCCACCGGCACCCCGCCCCCGGCACCCACCGACGGAGGCGGTCGAGCAGTAGGCCGTACGGCCGAACTCGACTGTCGGCCCTGGTGAAGGCGTTCTAGCGTGGTCTCCCCGACTGAAGGAGTGAGGATGCCGGAGAGGGCGAAGCTGGACCGGCTGGGCAAAGAGGCTCGGGCCGTGAAGTTCCCCGACGGCAGCAAGGGGGTCATCCTGGTCGAGGCGGGGACACCGCAGGACGAGGCCGATGAGATCGCTGCCCGGCTGTGGGCGGAGTCGCCGGAGGCGGGCGTACCGGGTGACCTGGGCGGGTCGCTGCTGGACGGCATGTGATCCCTGCGGGTGCATGAGCGGCGTCCGGGGCCGGGAGGCACCGGGCGCGGCGTCGGTATTGCTCCGTTCGGGCGCGGCCGGGTTACGGACCGGGCGGTGGATCGTTTCTCCAGATATGAGCAGAAGTCGCAGGTTGCGGGATCTGGCAGGGCCGGCGGCGTTCGAGCAGTTGCAGGCGCAGCTGGCCCGTTCGGCCGCGTGCGTGACCAAGGGGCAGAAGTCCGCGCGGCGAAGAGCGGTCGAGGGCGCGGTCCCCTCGCCGGACGCGGAGTCGGACGACGACGGCGACGAGGCGGCGGCCCTCGGCACGGGCTGAGACCGCACGGCCGGGCGGCCTCGTACGTCGAAGAGGCGCGTGCTCTCGGCGCGCGCCGGAGGTGTGCCTGCGCGCGGGGCTCTCCCTGTCGTCGCGGAGCGGCTGCATAGGATCGCCGGCATGGCGCTGCGACCCGTGATGGTGAACATCAAGGCTCTTGACCACTCGGCGGTCGGCCGGTTCTGGGCAAAGGCGCTCGGCTGGAGTGCCTACAGCCCCGGCGCGACGACCTACGTCGGACCCGCCGGCGGCCTCGTCTGGCCGGACCCGGTCGTCGTCGGCGTCGACTTCGTTCCCGTCCCGGAGTCCAAGACGGCGACGAAGAACCGTGTACACCTCGATCTCGCCACCATGTCCGCGGCCCATCGGACGGAGTTGGTGGCACGTCTGAAGGCTCTCGGTGCGACGCCCGTCGACGTGGGCCGGGGCAGTGTGCCGTGGACGGTCCTCGCCGACCCCGAGGGCAATGAGTTCTGCGTGCTGGAGCCCCGGGAGATCTACCGGGACACCGGGCCGATCGCCGCCGTCGTGGTCGACTGTACGGATCCCCGGGCCATGGCCCGGTTCTGGGATGAGGCGCTGGACTGGACCCTGCACGGGGTGACCGACGATCAGGCGGTGTTCCGTGCCGCCAAGGGTGTCGGTCCGTATCTCGAGTTCCTCCGCACGCCCGGCGTGAAGACCGTGCCGGACCGCGTCCATCTCGATCTGCTGCCGTACCCCGGGGACGACAAGGCGGCGGAGGTGGCGCGGCTGCGGGCCCTCGGCGCCACCGACCTCGACGTCGGCCAGGGCGACGCCCCGTGGACGTGCCTGGCCGACCCCGAGGGCCACGAGTTCTGCGTCCTCGCCCCGTCCTGACGCGGAGCGTTACCCCTTCGTCGACCCCAGCGTCAGTCCCGCGATGAAGTGCCGCTGGAGGAGCAGGAACACGAGGATCGTCGGCAGCGCGACGAGGACCGAACCCGCGGCCAACAGGTTGTAGTCGGTGAAGAACTGGCCCCGGAGGTTGTTCAGGGACGACGTGACGGGGAGCTTGTCGGGGTTGGAGATGAAGATCAGTGCCCAGAGGAAGTCGTTGTAGATCCAGGTGAATTCGAGGGTTCCGAGGGCGGCGAGCGCGGGCCGGCACAGCGGAAGCGTGATGCGCCAGAACTGGGTCCAGACTCCGGCACCGTCGACCACCGCGGCCTCGAGGATCTCCTGCGGCAGGGTCCGCATGAAGTTGGCGAGCACGAAGACGCAGAAGCCCAGCTGGAACCCGACGTTGACGACGATCACGGCCCAGTAGGAGTCGTACATCGTGAGGGAGTCGGACATCCACCAGGGCAGCGGGATCTTGTTGAACAGGACGTACAGCGGGGTGACGATCACCTGCTGGGGCAGCAGGTTGCCCGCCGTGAAGAACATCAGCAGGACGAGACCGCCCCGCAGCTTGAGACGGGAGACCGCGAACGCGACGAAGGATGCCAGGAACAGGGTGAGGAGCACCCCGGGGACGGCGATGAGCAGCGTGTTGGTGAAGTACTTCCCCATGCCGGACTCGGTGTAGGCCCGGCGGTAGTAGTCGAAGGACAGGTGCCTGGGGAACGAGAAGTAGCCGTGCTGTGCGGTCTCCTCGTACGGCCGCAGCGAGGCGTAGACGGCGAGCAGGAGCGGGGCGAGGAAGGCCAGGGACACGCCCATCAGGAAGATGTGCACGCCGAAGCGGCCGGGGCGCGGCCCGCGGCGGGGCGCGGGACGTCGTGTCGTGGCGGACTCCGTCCGGACGGGCGCGTCGGTGCGGATGTCGGCGGTCATCGGTCGCGCGCACCTCGCAGCTCTTGGACCAGGAACGTCACGATGAATCCCAGGGAGACGGTGAGCAGGACGACCGCGATGGCGGAGCCGAAGCCGATGCGGCCGGCCTCGCCGATGATGTTGTCGGTGATCAGGACGGAAAGGAGTTCCAGGCCGTTGCGGCCCTTGTTGACGGCGTAGACGATGTCGAAGGCACGCAGGGCCTCGATGACGGTGATGACGCCGACGATGACGTTGACGGGGCGCAGCGTCGGGAAGACGACGCGGAAGAAGGTCTGGCGGGCGTTGGCGCCGTCGATGGCGGCCGCTTCCTTCAACTGCGGGTCCACGGACTTGAGTCCGGCCAGGTAGAGGATCATCACGTAGCCGGTGTGCCGCCAGCTCGCCGCGATCATCATCATCCAGAGGTTGAGGTGCGAGTCGCCGAGCCAGTCGATGGGGTCGTCGTGGTTGTTCAGGATGGTGTTGACCACGCCCTGGTCGGTGCCCAGCACCAGTTGGGCGATGAAACCGACGATGGCGAGGGAGAGCACGACCGGCAGGTAGATCGTCGACTGGTAGAAGCGGCTGAAGCGGACGCCCCTGTCGATGAGGACGGCCAGGAAGAGGCCGAAGGGCGTGGCGATCAGGCCGAGGAAGAGCAGCCACAGGATGTTGTGGCGGACGGCCGGCCAGAAGACCGGGTAGTTCTCGGCCATGTTCTTGTAGTTGTCGCCGCCGACCCAGTGGATGTCGCCGATGCCGTCCCAGGAGGTGAAGGAGAGTCCTATGGAGGCGAGGGTCGGGCCCCAGACGACGGCGATGTCGAGCAGGACGGGTATGCCGAGGAGCACGCCGAGGACGACGACGTCGCGGCGGGTGAACCGCCGCAGCCGTCGTCGTCCCGCGCGCCGTGGGATGTTGAGCGCCACGGGACGTCTTCCCCCAGGTTCAGCCGACGGGCGACGAGAAGATGGTCTTCTTCTGCCGTTCGATGCTGTTGCAGAGACCGTCGACGTCCTTCGGGTTTCCGATGAAGTCCTGGATCGCCTTGATCATGACGGTCGAGGCGAAGTCGGGCCGGGTGTCACGGTCCATGAACTGTGAGATCTGCTTGGCTCCGGACACCAGCTCGGCCGACTTCTTCTGCAGGGCGGTGTACTTGGAGGTGTCGGCGCCGTCGTTGACGGCCACGTTGTTGGGGTCGAGCGCGAGATAGGTGTCCTCGGCCTTGGGTGTGCCCAGCCATTTCAGCAGGGCTTTCGCCCCGTCGACGTTCTTCGACTTCTTGGCGACGAGGAATCCGTCGATGGGGGCTTCCACGGCGTCCTGCGCGTACTGCGGGTCGATCTCGGGGAAGGCGAAGAAGTCGATGTCGTCGCGCTCGTTCTCCGGGAACTGGGTTCCGGGGTGCGGCATTCCGAACACCGCCATGCCGGTCTTGCGCTGCTGGAGGCTCTGGCCTGCCTCTTCCCAGGTACGGCCGAGGGCACCCTTCTGGTAGTACGGCATGAGTTCGCGCCAGGTGTCGAAGACGTTCTTGACCTTGGTGTCGGTCCACGCCTTCTCGCCCGCCATCAGGGACTTGTGGAAGTCGTATCCGTTCAGCCGCATGTTGATGTAGTCGAAGGTGCCCATGGCGGGCCAGCCGTCCTTGTCGCAGAACGCGACGGGGGTGCCGTCCTTCGACATCTTCTTGGCGAGCGCGACGAACTCGTCCCATTTCGCGGGCTGTTCGTAGCCCTGTTTCGCGAAGAGGCTCTTCCGGTGGAAGACGGCCCACGGATAGTAGTAGTACGGCACGAAGTACTGCTTGCCCTCGTGCGTGGACTGCTCCTTGAGGGCGTCGGAGAACCCGCCGAAGCCGCTCCAGACGTCACTGATCTCGTGCAGCAGCCCCTTCTCGGCGAAGTACTGCATGCGGTATCCGGCGAACCACATGAAGACGTCGTCGGGCGTGCCCTGGAGATAGCGGTTGATGTTCTCCTGGAAGTCGTTGTGGTCCTTGGTGTTGACCTTGACCTTCTTGCCGGTCTTCTTCTCGTACGCCGCGAAGGCCGCCGCGTAGGCCTTCTTGGGGACCTCGTCCGACGCGTTGGACCCCACGGTGACTTGGTTCTTGTTCCCTCCCGGTCCGTCGCCGCACGCGGACAGCAGGGCGGGGAGCGAGACCGCGCCGATTCCGACGGCCGCACCTCGCAGGAGATTTCGCCGGGACATCCGATGTCCTGTGGAACCTTCGGGCACGACAAGCCCGTCCGACGATGACTGTGCCATGTCCCCCTCCTCGGGGTGCCATCCAACACAACCGAACGCGAGGCTTGGATCTCACTCCCATGTAAGGGCTCCGTCAAGGGTTCTGACGAGATATCGAACAACCGTTACCACTTCTCTTCCAACAGAGTCCGACACGTCCTACCGTAAACGCGCACCATTGTCGCGGACATGTCGTCATCCCATCTTTCGCGAGTTCGGAGGAACGTAACGATGCGTCACCTTCACACCCGCACAACCCGCAGAAGAGTGGTCGGAGCGCTAACCGCCGGACTGTTGTGTGCGGCCGGCCTCGCCTCACCGGCTCTCGCCGCCCCCGGAAGCGCCTCCGGCACACCGGCCACGGCCTCCCCCGCCTCCCCGGCTCTGGCCGACGGTCTCGCCCTCACCCCTCCGATGGGCTTCAACAACTGGAACTCCACGCACTGCCGGGCGGAGTTCAACGAGGACATGGTCAAGGGCATCGCGGACATCTTCGTCGACAAGGGCCTCAAGGACGCCGGCTACCAGTACGTCAATCTGGACGACTGCTGGGCTCTCCCGAGCCGGGACGCGAACGGCAAACTGGTGCCCGACCCCGTGCGGTTCCCCGGCGGGATCAAAGCGGTCGCCGACTACGTACACGCCAAGGGGCTCAAGCTCGGCATCTACACCAGTGCCGGCACGAAGACCTGCAACAGCGCGGGATTCCCCGGCGCCCTCGGCCACGAGTACAGCGACGCCCAGCAGTTCGCGGACTGGGGCGTCGACTACCTCAAGTACGACAACTGCAACAACCAGGGCGTCGACGCCCGCCTGCGCTACACGACCATGCGTGACGCGCTGAAGGCGACCGGACGGCCGATCGTCTACAGCATCTGCGAATGGGGCGAGAACAAGCCCTGGGAATGGGCCGCGGACGTCGGCCACCTGTGGCGCACGACCGGGGACATCAGCGACAGCTGGGGCTCCATGCTGTCGATCCTCAAGCAGAACCTGCCGCTCGCCCCGCACGCCGGTCCCGGGCACTGGAACGACCCGGACATGCTGGAGGTCGGCAACGGCGGCATGACCGACACCGAGTACCGCTCGCACTTCTCCATGTGGTCGGTCATGGCGGCCCCGCTGCTCATCGGCTCGGACCTGCGCAAGGCCTCCGCGGCGACCTTCGACATCCTCGACAACAAGGAGGTCATCGCCGTCGACCAGGACCCGCTGGGCAAGCAGGGCGCGGTGGTGTCCTCCTCGGGCGGACGCTGGGTCGTCTCCAAGGAGATGAAGGACGGCAGCCGCGCCGTGGCGCTGTTCAACGAGACCGGCAACGCACAGCGCATCGCCACGACCGCGCAGGCCGTCGGCCTGCCCGCGGCCGACGCGTACACCCAGCGCGACCTGTGGCGGCACAAGAGCTACAACACCGCAGGCACGATCTCGGCGACCGTACCCGCGCACGGCACGGTCCTGTTCCGCGTCGCGGCCGACCCCCGGTGGGCCGAGAACCCGCCCGCCGTCGAACTCGGCCTGGACGGTAGCCCGCTGGTGGAGGCCGGAAAGGCGGCCACGCTGACGTCGGCGGTCACCGACCTCGGCCGCACGCCCGCCCGGCAGGTCTCGGTGACGATGAGCGGACCTGAGGGCTGGACGGTGCGGGCGACCGGTCCGACCACCCAGGCCGTACTGCCGACCGGCCGTGCCCTGCGCACACAGTGGCGGGTCACCGCGCCCGAGGGCACGCCCACGGGCTCCTACGACCTCACGCTGACGACGGCGTACCGCTCGCCGACCGGCGTACGCGCCGAGACCGTACTGCCGTTGAAGGCGTCCGTGGTCGTGGCGCCCCCTTCGGGTGTCTCCTCCCTCGGCGACCTGCCGTGGCTGTCGACGACGAACGGCTGGGGACCCGTCGAGCGCAACACCAGCAACGGGGAGAGCGCCGCCGGGGACGGTCGTCCGATCACTCTGGGCGGGGTCGCCTACGCCAAGGGGCTCGGTGTGCACGCCGAGAGCGCCGTCGAGTACTACACCGGCAAGGCGTGCGAGACGGTCACCGCCGACGTGGGCGTGGACGACGAGAAGGGCGTCAAGGGCAGCGTCGCCTTCGAGATCTGGGCCGACGACGTCAAGGTCGCCTCGACCGGCGTGCTCACCAACGCGATGCCGGCCCAGCCGGTCACGGCCGATGTGACCGGCGCCCAGGTGGTCCGGCTCGTCGTCACCGACGGCGGCGACGGGATCGACTCGGACCACGCCGACTGGGCGGACGCGAGGCTCAGCTGCTGAGGCCGTGACAGCGCGAGGGGGGCGTGCGACGGCGGACCGGCCGACGCGACGCCCACCCTCGCTCGGGACCGGGACCGGGACCGGGACCGGGGCGCGGGCCGCCGGCCCGGGCCACCGGCCCGCGGCCCGCGGGCGGAGGAGAGCCCTGGCGGGGGGCGGGCCGTCTCCGGGCGGGAGGAAGAGCCCCGGGCAGGGTGCCGGCCCCGTGCGGCATGGGCAGAGACCCCGGCAGGGTGCCGGCCCCGTGCGGCATGGGCAGAGACGCCGGCAGGGTGCCGGCCCGCTACGGGGAGAGCCCCCGGCAGGGGTGCCGTCCCTCCGCGGCACGGGGAGAGCCCCCGGCAGGGTGCCGGCCGGCAGGGGGACAGCCCCGGGCAGGGCGCGACGCCCCACCGCACGCCGGGGGACGGAGATCCGCCTGCTGGTGGCCACCACAGCAGGGGGATCCCCACCGCGGGAACGGCGCGGGCCGGCCGCTTGGAGGAAGCCCGTGACACCGGAACCTCGCCCCCGGCCGCGGGCACGGCACGGGGGGCCGCCGACAGGAGCCCACGAAGCCGGAACCTCGTCCCCGGCCGTCGCCCCGACCGCACGCCTCGGCCGACGCCCCGACCTCACACCGCGGCGTCAGTCCCCCTCAGACCCCGGCCGCGGTCGCGCTCGTCCTGCGGGTGAGCGCGGCCGCCGCCGCGCCGACCAGGCCCGCGTCCGTGCCCATCAGCGCGGGCGCCACGGTCAGCCGCTGCACGAAGGACAGCGTCGCGTAGTCGGCCAGCGCCCTGCGCAGCGGCGCGAAGAGGACCTCGCCGGCCTTGGCCACTCCCCCGCCGATGACGGCGATGTCGATCTCGACGAGCGTCGCGGTCGCGGCGATGCCCGCGGCGAGGGCCTGCGCGGCCCGCTCGAAGGAGGCCACGGCCACCGGGTCGCCGGCGCGGGCGGCCTCGCCGACCGCGGCGGCCGTCGTGTCGCCGTCCGGGCCCGGCCGCCAGCCGGCGTCCAGTGCGCGGCGCGCGATGTTCGGGCCGCTGGCGATGCGCTCCACGCAGCCGCGGGAGCCGCACGGGCACGCGTCGCCGTCGAGGTCGACACTGATGTGGCCGATGTGGCCCGCGTTGCCGGTGGGGCCGGGGTGCAGCTGCCCGTTGAGGACGAGTCCGCCGCCCACCCCGGTGGACACCACCATGCACAGCGCGTTGTCGTGGCCGCGGGCGGCGCCCTGCCAGTGCTCGGCCGCCGTGATGGCCACGCCGTCGCCGATCAGCTCCACGGGAAGCCCTCCGGTGGCCCTGCGGACCCCCTCGACCAGCGGGTAGCCGCGCCAGCCGGGCACGTTCACGGGGCTCACCGTGCCTGCGGAGGCGTCCACCGGGCCCGCGCTGCCGATGCCGACCGCCCGTGCCCCGCTCCACAGCGGTGAGACGGTGAGCTCGCCGAGCACGTCCTCGACGGCGCGCATCACGGTGTCGCCGTCCTCCTGAGCGGGCGTCGCGCGCTGCGCGCGCAGCAGGATCCGGCCGTGGCCGTCCACCAGCGCTCCGGCGATCTTGGTGCCGCCGATGTCGAGCGCGGCCACGAGGTCGGTGTGCATCAGTGTCAGAACTCCCAAGGCGGTGTCGTGCCGGGCCCGCCGCGCTGCGGGTCCGGGTCCCCGGCCGGGTGCGGGCAGGACCGGACCCTGCCGGACGCCGTGCGAAGGGCGCCGTGACGACGGCAAGGACCGCACGCCTCGAGGGGAAGGCGCAGGCCGGAGATTGCGGTGGACAGTGTCTCCCGCATCTGACAACGTTGTCCAGGCTCTATGCTCGACGCCACATCCTCATACAACCCCATGGACCGGCGCATCCCCGTGGACGACAGGACAGGACAGCACATCGTGGCAGAGACCGCCCGCCGAGCAGACCGCCTCTCCGGAAGCCGCTACGGAAACCGTCCGACCATGAAGGACGTAGCGGCGCGTGCCGGAGTCGGCCTCAAGACGGTCTCGCGCGTGGTCAACGGCGAGCCGGGGGTCACCCCGGACACCGAGCGCCGCGTCCAGGAGGCCATCGAGGCGCTGGGCTTCCGCCGCAACGACAGCGCGCGCGTGCTGCGCAAGGGGCGCACCGCGAGCATCGGCCTCGTCCTGGAGGATCTCGCCGACCCCTTCTACGGTCCGCTCAGCCGCGCGGTGGAGGAGGTGGCCCGCGCCCACGGAGCGCTGCTGATCAACGGCTCCAGCGCCGAGGACCCGGACCGGGAGCAGGAGCTGGTCCTCGCCCTGTGCGCCCGCCGGGTGGACGGGCTGGTGGTGATCCCGGCCGGTGACGACCACCGCTATCTGGAGCCCGAGATCAAGGCGGGTGTCGCGACCGTCTTCGTGGACCGTCCGGCCGGAAAGATCGACGCGGACGTGGTCCTGTCGGACAGCTTCGGCGGCGCCCGCGACGGTGTCGCCCACCTCATCGGCCACGGCCACCGCCGGATCGGCTTCATCGGCGACATGCCGCGCATCCACACGGCCGCCGAGCGACTGCGCGGCTACCGGGCGGCGATGGAGGACGCCGGCATACCGGTCGAGGACGCCTGGATGTCGCTCGGGGTCACCGATCCGCAGCGGGTGCGCGAGGCGGCGGAGGAGATGCTCTCGGGCCCCTCGCCCGTCACCGCGATCTTCGCCGGCAACAACCGTGTCACCGTCACCGTGGTCCGTGTCATCTCCGAGATCGGCCGCCCCGTCGCCCTGGTGGGCTTCGACGACATCGAACTCGCCGATCTCCTGAACCCCGGCGTCACCGTGGTCGCCCAGGACGCCGCCGCCCTCGGCCGCACCGCCGCCGAACGCCTCTTCCGCCAGCTCGACGGCAGCCTCGTCACGCCGGAACGCATCGAACTCCCCACCCGCCTGATCACCCGCGGCTCGGGGGAACTGCCGCCGTCGGGCTGAACTGTGGCCGCCCCGGACCCGCACAGCCTCGAGGCACTCGGCCTGGCCGAGGCGCCGCGCGACCGGCCGCTGAGCTATCCGGGGGTCTGGCCGGCCGAGTCGGGGCTCCTCGACGGCAGCCGCATGGTGCCACTGAGCCGCTTGGTGCACGAGGACAGGGCGCCCGTCGTCGCCGTCGGCTCCAACGCCTGCCCCGCCCAACTCCGTCACAAGATGGCGGAGCACAAGGTGCCCTGCACCATCCCGATGGTGAATTCGTGGGTCGCCGGCATCGGTCTCGGTGTCTCGGCCCACGTGAGCTCGATGGGGTACGTGTCCGCGTCCCCGTTCCACGCGCCGGGCAGCGTCAGCGAGTTGTTCATCACCTGGCTCGACGCCGACCAACTCGCCGTGATCGACGCGAGCGAGGGCGTGAACGTACCGGCGGGAGCGTACGACCGTGCCCGGCTCCCCTCGCACTTCGCGATCGAGCTGGAATCCGGCGAGCTCCTGGAGGGTGCCTACCTCTACGTCAATCGGCACGGCATCCTGCGGGACGACGCTGGAGTGCCCCTCTTCCACCCCGGTGAGCGTCCGCTGCTCGCCGCCCTGTTGGCGGGATCGCCGCGGCTGCGAGCACTGTTCGGGGAGACCCCCGAGGAGTTCTGCTCACGCGCCCGGCTCGACCGGCGCCTCTGCGAGCGAGGCACCGGTCTGTTCGCGGAAGAGGGACTCACGGGAGCGTCGGGGCTGGAGCAGTACGTGCTGTGACGGCCTTCTACTGGCCCGAGATCGTCAGATCCGCCCGCCTCGGCGACGCGAAGCCCTCCAGGTCCGCTCGGGTCAGGCCGGTCAGGCGGGCGACCTCGGCGATGTCGAGGGCGCCGCAGTCCAGGCCGCGGAGCAGGTAGCCGCTGAGGGCCTTGGCGGTGGCGGGCTCGTCCATGACGTCGCCGGCGGCGTGGTTGGCGTAGCGGGCGAGGCGGGCCGCGGCCTGTTCGAAACCCTCGCGGTAGAAGGCGAAGACGGCGGCGTAGCGGGTCGGGATGTGGCCGGGGTGCATGTCCCAGCCCTGGTAGTAGGCGCGGGCCAGGGCCCGGCGGGTGAGGCCGTAGTGCAGGCGCCAGGCGTCGTGGACTTTCGCGGTGGGGCCGACCGGGAGGACGTTCGTCGAGCCGTCCGAGACGCGTACGCCGGTACCGGCCGCCGCGACCTGCATGATCGCCTTGGCGTGGTCGGCGGCGGGGTGGTCGCTGGCCTGGTAGGCGGCGGAGACGCCGAGGCAGGCGCTGTAGTCGAAGGTGCCGTAGTGCAGTCCGGTGGCCCGGCCCTCGGCGGCCTGGATCATGCGCGCGACGGTGGCGGTGCCGTCGGTGGCGAGGATGGACTGGCTGGTCTCGATCTGGATCTCGAAGCCGATCCGGCCGGGCTCCAGCCCGTGCGCCTTCTCGAACTCCTCCAGGAGGCGGACCATCGCGGTGACCTGCTCCGCGTACGTCACCTTGGGGAGGGTCAGGACGAGTCCGCCGGGCAGGCCGCCGGCCTCCATCAGACCGGTCAGGAAGACGTCGAGGGTGCGGATGCCGCGGTCGCGCACCGGGGCTTCCATGCACTTCATGCGGATGCCCATACAGGGGGCCGCCGTGCCGTCCCGGTAGGCTTCCGCGACCAGGCGTGCCGCGCGGGCAGCCGCCTCGTCCTCCTCGGCGTCCGGGCGCGGGCCGTAGCCGTCCTCGAAGTCGATGCGGAGGTCCTCGACGGGTTCGCGCTCCAGCTTCGCCCGTACGCGGTCGTGGACGGGTTCTGCGAGTTCGTCGGCGAGACCGAGAACGGCGGCGAACGAGGCGGCGTCGGGGGCGTGCTCGTCCAGGGCGGCGAGGGCCCGGTCGCCCCACGTGCGGACGGTGTCGGCGGCGAACACGTCACCGGGGACGTAGACGGTGTGGACGGGCTGCCGGGTGCCTGGGTCTCCGGGGTAGCGGCGTTCCAGCTCGGCGTCGACCGGGGCGAGAGAGGCGCTGATCTCCTCGCTGACGGCGCCCGCCAGGCTCGTCGACACCTTCTCCTGCTGACCCTGACCCATCCCACACCCTCCAGTTTTCCGCACTACGGAATCAACAATCCGTAGAGCGAAGTTATCCGGGGACCTTCCCGCCGGTCAACACCCTCTTGGATCGCGGGACGCTCGGGCACCGCGCCGAGTTCACCCGTGTCTCGCTTCCAGCTTCCACACTGTGGTGCGCACCCCTCATCCTGACTCGCGACCGAAGGAGACGGCGTGTCGAACTCCAGCAGAGTGACCCGGCGCACGGGGCTCAGGACCGCGGCGGCCACGGCGCTCGCGACGCCCCTGCTCAGCACGGCCGAGACCGCCGCATCCCGGCGCGGCGGCCGGCCCCTGGACGTGATGACGTTCAACCTCCGCTACGCCGGCACCGCCGAGCCCCACAGCTGGGCCGCGCGCCGCCCGGCGACGCGGGAGCTGCTGCGGCGCGGGACGCCGCACGTCATGGGAACCCAGGAGGGCCTCTACCACCAGGTGCGCGACATCGCGTCCGACCTCGGCGCGCACCACGGGTGGATCGGCACCGGCCGTGCGGGCGGCAGCCGCGACGAGTTCATGGCCGTCTTCTACGACACGCGCCGGCTCACTCCGGTGGAGTACGAGCACTTCTGGCTGTCGGACACGCCCGAGGTGATCGGCTCGAACACCTGGGGCGGGGTCTGCGTCCGCATGGTCACCTGGGTCCGGTTCCGCGACCTGCACGACGGGGACCGCGAGTTCTACCTGCTCAACACCCACCTGGACAGCCGCAGCGGCGGCGCGCGCGCCCGCGCCGCCACGCTGATCGGGCAGCGGATCGCGGGGCTCGACCCTTCCCTGCCGCTGCTCGTGACCGGCGACTTCAATGTCGCGGCCCACCGGGACCCGGTGTACGACACGCTGCTGGGCGCGGGCCTGGTGGACGCCTGGGACGCCGCGGCCGAGCGCGGTCCGTCGTACGCCACGTTCCACGGCTACCGGCCGCTGGTGCCGGACGGCGACCGCATCGACTGGATTCTCTCGACGCCCGCGGTGGCCGTGCACCGGGCCTCGGTCGACACGTTCTCCCTGGACGGACAGTTCCCGAGCGACCATCTGCCGGTGCGGGCCTCACTGACCCTGGGATGAGGCGGGGCCCCCGCGACCGTACGGTCGCGGGGGCCCCGTCGTCGCGAAGTCGCTCAGCCCTTGCGGGTCTTGATCTCCTCGGTGAGCTGCGGGACGACGTCGAAGAGGTCGCCGACCACGCCGTAGTCGACCAGGTCGAAGATCGGGGCCTCCGCGTCCTTGTTGATCGCCACGATCGTCTTCGAGGTCTGCATACCGGCACGGTGCTGGATCGCACCCGAGATGCCGGACGCGATGTAGAGCTGCGGCGAGACCGACTTGCCGGTCTGGCCGACCTGGTTGGTGTGCGGGTACCAGCCGGCGTCCACCGCGGCACGCGACGCGCCCACGGCCGCGCCGAGGGAGTCGGCGAGAGCCTCGATGATCGAGAAGTTCTCCGCGCCGTTGACGCCACGGCCACCGGAGACCACGATCGCGGCCTCGGTCAGCTCCGGACGGCCCGTCGACTCACGCGGCGTACGCGCGGTCACCTTCGTGCCCGTCGCCTTCTCCGAGAAGGACACGGACAGGGCCTCGACCGCACCGGCGGCCGGAGCGGCCTCCACGGCGGCCGAGTTCGGCTTGACCGTGATGACCGGGGTGCCCTTGGAGACACGGGACTTGGTGGTGAAGGACGCGGCGAACGCGGACTGCGTGGCCACCGGACCCTCGTCACCCGCCTCCAGGTCGACCGCGTCGGTGATGATGCCCGAGCCGATGCGGACGGCGAGACGGGCGGCGATCTCCTTGCCCTCCGCGGAGGAGGGGACCAGCACGGCGGCCGGGGAGACGGCCTCGACGGCAGCCTGCAGGGCGTCGACCTTCGGCACGACCAGGTAGTCGGCGTACTCGGCGGCGTCGTGGGTGAGGACCTTGACCGCGCCGTGCTCGGCGAGCGCGGCGGCGGTGTTCTCCGCACCGGAACCCAGCGCGACGGCGACCGGCTCGCCGATGCGGCGGGCCAGGGTCAGCAGCTCCAGGGTGGGCTTGCGGACGGCACCGTCCACGTGGTCGACGTAGACGAGAACTTCAGCCATGGGATTGCTCTCCTGCTTGGATGAGTTGAGGGGCGGTCAGCGACTGCTGGGCTCAGATGAACTTCTGGCCCGCGAGGAACTCAGCGAGCTGCTTGCCGCCCTCGCCCTCGTCCTTGACGATCGTGCCGGCGGTGCGCGCCGGACGCTCGGCCGCGGAGTCGACCTTGGTCCAGGCACCCTCGAGGCCGACCTCGTCCGCCTCGATCTCCAGGTCCTCCAGGTCCCAGGACTCCACCGGCTTCTTCTTGGCCGCCATGATGCCCTTGAAGGACGGGTAGCGAGCCTCGCCCGACTGGTCGGTGACCGACACGACGGCGGGAAGCGAGGCCTCCAGCTGCTCGGAGGCGGTGTCACCGTCACGGCGGCCCTTGACCACGCCGTCCTCGACGCTCACCTCGGACAGCAGCGTCACCTGCGGCACGCCCAGGCGCTCCGCCAGCAGAGCGGGGACCACACCGGCGGTGCCGTCCGTGGACGCCATGCCGGAGATCACCAGGTCGTAACCGGCCTTCTCGATCGCCTTGGCCAGCACCAGCGAGGTACCGATGACATCCGTGCCGTGCAGGTCGTCGTCCTCCACGTGGATCGCCTTGTCCGCGCCCATCGACAGCGCCTTGCGCAGCGCGTCCTTGGCGTCCTCCGGACCGACGGTCAGCACGGTGATCTCGGCGTCGTCCGCGTCCTCGGCGATCTGCAGCGCCTGCTCGACGGCGTACTCGTCGAGCTCGGACAGCAGGCCGTCCACGTCGTCACGGTCGACGGTCAGGTCATCGGCGAAGTGCCGGTCGCCAGTGGCGTCGGGCACGTACTTCACAGTGACAACGATCCTCAAGCTCACGCCGGCTCTCCTACTGCATCGTCATTTCTGGGCTGCCTGCTTTCAGGCAGCATAGGCGCCTGAAGCGGCCGATCCCGGTCGGGGCGGCCCGCGCTCCGAACGAAATATTACTCGCCAGTACACCCACCGGGCGCACACTAAGCAAGCGCTTTGGACTGTGACCTTGGCAACGCTGCGTAACCGACGGGTAGAACCAGCGAGTAGCACCAACGGGTAGCTCTCTGCCCCGGGATCGCCCGCTCAGTCCCGCAGGCCGTTGAAGCGACCCTGGTGGTACACGAGTGGACGGCCCGGGCCCGAGTGGTCGCCGACGACCACCTCGGCCAGCACGATGCGATGGTCTCCGGCGGGCACGCGCGCCACGACCCGGCACACCAGCCAGGCGAGCACGTCATCCAGGACGGGCACCCCCTCCGGGCCCTCGCGCCACCGGGTGGGCGCGCCGAAACGGTCCGCGCCGCTCTTCGCGAAGGTGGCCGCCAGCTCCTGCTGGTGTTCGCCGAGCACATGGACGCCGACATGGCCGGTCTCGGACATCGCGGGCCAGCTGGAGGCTCCGGTCCCGATCCCGAAGGAGACGATCGGCGGCTCGGCGGAGACCGAGGTGAGCGAGGTGGCGGTGAAGCCGACGGGTCCCGAGTCGCCGGCCGCCGTGATCACGGCCACTCCCGCGGCGTGTCGCCGGAAGACGGAGCGCAACAGGTCGGTTGAGGCGAGCCGAGCGGTACCCAGGTCGGGCGTGGCCGTCATGGAGTTGTCCTTCTGCGGGAGTGACGTGGGAGTCCCCCCGCTCGCGTGAAGCCGGGAGTGAGGGGCGGGGCCGTGACTGCTCAACAGTCCGGACAGCGCGCACTCGCGGTGCGGGCCAGGTCCACGTGGACGCGCTCGAAGAGAAGGAGTTCCGGGGGCATACGGTCAGGCTGACGATAGGTGGTGCGTGCAGTCAAGTGCGTCCCGTCATCTGGGAGATGCGTCACCATGATCGTCACGGCCTCAGACGGCCTCCCCCAGTGCGGCGATCACATCGGCTTTGCGCGGCTGGCCGGTGGCCCGTCGGACGATCCGCCCCTGCGCGTCGAGCACCAGCACGGTGGGGGTCTTGAGGATGTCGAGCTCGCGCACGAGGTCCAGGTGGTCCTCGGCGTCGATCTCGACGTGCGTCACGCCCGGGACCATGTGCGCGACCTCGCCGAGGACTCTGCGGGTCGCCCGGCAGGGGGCGCAGAAGGCGCTCGAGAACTGGACGAGTGTGGCCCGTTCACCGAGCCCCTCCCCCAACTCCGCCGCGCCGAGCCTCTTTCCGCCGTCGCGCCCGCGCACCCTCACCCTCCCGCTCCGCCGCCGATGCAGCACTCCGTAGGCGCTCGCCACCGCGAGCACCACCACGCACACCACAAGTCCGGTCATCGTCTGCACAAGCATTCACGAGACCGCAAAGATTCCCGGCCCCTCGGATCGCCTCCGGTGCGGAATGCTTGATTCATGGACATCGATGCGAGGGGACCGCGGTTCGGCGCGGCCGTGACGGCCGCCGTTCTGGCGGTGGTACTGATCACCGGGAGCGCCTGGCTGCTGGCCTGGCAGACGCTGGCGTTCGCGCTCGGGGCGGCGGGCGGCGTGGGCCGCTCTCCGTACGGCCTGCTGTTCCGGCGCGCCGTGCGCCCCAGGCTCGGGCCGCCGACGGACTTCGAGGCGCCCGAACCGCCGCGGTTCGCACAGGCGGTGGG
The DNA here is from genome assembly GCF_055558435.1 of Streptomyces sp. NPDC025784. Lineage (NCBI taxonomy): Bacteria > Bacillati > Actinomycetota > Actinomycetes > Kitasatosporales > Streptomycetaceae > Streptomyces > Streptomyces sp. NPDC025784. The sequence goes on along the minus strand of NZ_JBVHMN010000020.1, from coordinate 20,438 downwards.
GCTCTTCTTCGCGGTCGTCGGACTCGCCGGCTACGCGATCGGACCGGAGTGGCTGGGGCAGGCGGCGACCGGCTGCGCGCTCGCGGCCGCCTTCCTCAATGCCGCATTCGGGTACTGCTTGGGGTGCGAGATGTACCTGGTCATACGGCGGGTCACGGCACGCGCAGAGTAAAGGCGAGTTAAAAGTCCGAGGTGGAACTGACGATGGACGTGACGAGAATCTCGCCGCCTTCCGGCACCAGGACTGGCCCCTCGCCCGTTCTTCGGGCACGATCTGCGCAATGCCGTAAACCTACGGCTGCGTAACTTCCCGCCGGGAGAACCCCTTCCCTGGCAGAGAGAAGGGTCCACCGCCTCCATGGCAGAGCTTGTCTACCGTCCCGTCGTCGGTCTCGCCAAAACGATGTTCAAGGTCTGGGATCTCAAGATCGACTGCAAGGGATCGGAGAACATTCCGCGCTCGGGCGGCGCCGTGCTGGTGAGCAATCACATCAGCTATCTCGACTTCATCTTCGACGGCCTGGCCGCGTTGCCGCAGAAGCGTCTGGTGCGTTTCATGGCGAAGGAGTCCGTCTTCCGGCACAGGATCTCCGGCCCGCTGATGCGCGGGATGAAACACATCCCGGTGGATCGCAAGCAGGGCGAGACGGCGTATCAGCACGCGCTGGAGTCACTGCGCTCCGGCGAGATCGTCGGCGTCTTCCCCGAGGCGACCATCTCGCAGTCCTTCACGCTGAAGAGCTTCAAGTCGGGTGCCGCGCGCATGGCCCAGGAGGCCGGCGTCCCGCTGATCCCGATGGCCCTGTGGGGCACTCAGCGCCTGTGGACCAAGGGCCACCCGCGCAACTTCAAGCGCAGCCACACCCCGGTCACGATCCGGGTCGGCGAAGCGGTGGAGGCCCCCAAGGACCAGTACGCGGGGGCCATCACGCGGCGGCTGCGCGAGCGCGTCCAGGAACTCCTGGAGGCCGGCCAGCGCGCCTATCCCGTACGGCCCAAGGGCGCGGACGACACCTGGTGGATGCCCGCCCACCTCGGCGGCACGGCACCGACCCCCGAGCAGGTGCGCGCGGCCGAGGCACGCTGAATCGTCACTCCGGGGCGTGCACGGTGATGCGCGCCCCGGGGCTGAACTTCTCCAGGAGCTCGGCGAGTTCGGCTCCGGCGCTCTCGACGTCGGCGACCGGCATCGGCGCGAGGCTCTCCAGCAGGAAGAGCGCGGAGACGGACTCCTCGGTGAGCCTGGTGCGCGGCCCCTGCCGCCAGTTCCACCGGCGGCAGGTCACGCCCTCGTCGTCGCACCACACCACCTCACCGGCGTCGGGGTGTTCGACGACCTCCGCGCCGCCCACGACGGTGACGAAGTCCTCGTCGCCCGTGGCGCGTACGAGCCGCATCGCGCCCCGGATGCGGTCGGTGTCCTCGCCGCCGACCGGAATCAGACGGGCGACGCTGACGGCGTTGTAGAGGTCCACCAGCACGTTGATCCGGGGCAGACCGGAGTCGGCGAGTGCGCGCCGCGCCAGCGCCTCCGCCGAGTTGCGGGTGCGGGAGGGCTTGGAGCCGAACGCCGTGTAGACCTCGCGCCAGGCCGCCATGTGCGGGTCCTCGTGCGGGGACCGGCCGTCCAGCCGCCGGGCCAGCCGCCGGCCCGCGTCGTCGAGTAGCGCCGAAGTCGCCTCGGTGCTCGGCCCGTTGACCAGTCCGTGGGCCTCGACGGCGACATGCGTGAAGCCGGGCGCGAGGGCGCGCACCTCGTCGGACACGGTGAGCGTGGGAGTCATCGTCTGCCTTGCCTCAGAGTGCGGTGGGGAGTGTCTTCCACAGGGTCGGCCGGTCGGGTGCGGCCTTCAGGACGTCGAGCACGACCGGGTGAGGTTCAGCGTACAACACCGGATAGTCCAACTCATTGGACTCGGGGTCGGGTGTGAAGGCAAGCCGCTCACCGTTCAGGGAGAATTGGGCGTCGACACCGGGCTTGTTCCCCCGGGGGTCCTGCCGGTGCCACGCTCCGTCGAACCGGACGGCGACGAGCCCGTGCACCTCCTCGAACCGCTGGTAGCAGAACCCGGTCGGGATGTCCTCGGCCCGCAGCAGTGCGGCCAGGGCGTGAGCCTTGGCGAAGCAGATGCCGGTGCGCCGCTCCAGGACGTCGGAGGCGCGCCAGGTGACCCGCAGATCGCCCGAGTCGTACGAGTGCGGAATGGTGTCGCGCACGAACTCGAAGGCCGATCGCGCATAGTCATACGAATCGGCGGCACTCTTGGCGAGTTGCGCGGCCGTCTCGCGCACCTTCGGATGATGGTGGTCGATCACATCGTCGGCCGCCAAGTAGGCGGAAAGATCTGTGGTGTTCTGGATCAGCTCCATGCGCGCAGAGCATAGGAATGCGGCCACCCGGGAGTCAATGACTTTTCGGATGACCGCATATCTATGCACACTCGGAGGCTGCCTACCGGTGGGCCATCTCCTCCTTGAGGGCGGCCACGAACCGGTCGACGTCCTCCTCGGTCGTGTCGAAGGCACACATCCAGCGGACGTCCCCCGCCGCCTCGTCCCAGAAGTAGAAGCGGAAGCGCTTCTGGAGCCGCTCGCTGACCTCGTGCGGCAGACGCGCGAAGACCGCGTTGGCCTGCACCGGGTAGAGGATCTCCACGCCGTGCACCGCGCGCACGCCCTCGGCCAGGCGCTGTGCCATCTCGTTCGCGTGACGGGCGTTGCGCAGCCACAGGTCCTTGGCGAGCAGCGCCTCCAGCTGGACGGAGACGAAGCGCATCTTGGAGGCGAGCTGCATGGACAGCTTGCGCAGGTGCTTCATGTGGCTGACGGCATCCTGGTTCAGGACGACGACGGCCTCGCCGAACAGCGCACCGTTCTTCGTGCCGCCCAGCGACAGGATGTCGACGCCGACCGCGTTGGTGAACGTCCGCATCGGGACGTCCAGGGCGGCGGCCGCGTTGGCTATCCGGGACCCGTCCAGGTGCACCTTCATGCCACGGGCGTGCGCGTGGTCGCAGATCGCCCGGATCTCGTCGGGCGTGTAGAGCGTGCCCAGCTCGGTGCTCTGGGTGATCGCCACCACCTGCGGCATGGCACGGTGCTCGTCCTCCCAGCCCCAGGCCTGCTTGTCGATCAGTTCCGGGGTGAGCTTGCCGTCGGGCGTGGGCACGGTGAGCAGCTTGAGGCCGCCCATGCGCTCGGGGGCGCCGCCCTCGTCGACGTTGATGTGCGCGCTCTCCGCGCAGATCACCGCGCCCCAGCGGTCGGTGACCGCCTGGAGCGCGACCACGTTCGCGCCGGTGCCGTTGAAGACCGGGAAGGCCTCCGCGGTCGCCCCGAAGTGGCTGCGGACGATCCGCTGGAGGTTCTCGGTGTAGTCGTCCTCGCCGTAGGCGACCTGGTGGCCGCCGTTGGCCACGGCGAGGGCGGCCATCACCTCCGGGTGGGCCCCGGCGTAGTTGTCACTGGCGAAACCGCGGACCTCCGGGTCGTGGTGACGACGCGCATCGGTCCTGGGAGGGTTCACGGCTTCTCGGTCAGCCACAGACGCTTTCCGTTCACTTCGGCGGCGGGCTTGCTCCAGACCCCGGCGATGGCATCGGCCAGGTCCTTGACGTCCGTGAAGCCCGCGAACTTCGCGTTGGGACGCTCGGCGCGCATCGCGTCGTGCACCAACGCCTTGACCACCAGGATCGCAGCCGCGGACGTCGGCCCCTCGGCGCCCCCGGCCTTGCGGAAGAAGTCACCCATGGCCAGCGTCCACGCCTCGGCCGCGGCCTTCGCGGCGGCGTAGGCCGCGTTGCCCGCGCTGGGGTTGCTGGCGCCGGCGGCGCTGATCAGGACGTAGCGGCCGCGGTCGCTGCGCTGGAGCGCCTCGTGGAAGGCCAGCGAGGTGTGCTGCACGGTACGGACGAGCAGCAGCTCCAGGAAGTCCCAGTCGTCGAGGCTCGTCTTGGTGAAGGTCTCACTGCCGCGCCAGCCGCCCACCAGGTGCACGAGCCCGTCGACGCGCCCGAACTCCTTCTCGATGTGCGTGGCCCAGTCACGGGTGGACTGCAGGTCGAGCAGGTCGACCGGCTCTCCGGTGACGGTGGCGCCGCCCGACGCGTAGCGGGCCGCGTCCACGGCCTCGGCGAGACGCTCCGGGTCGTTGTCCGCCCCGACGACCGTCGCGCCTTCCTCGGCGAGCCGCAGCAGCGCCGCCCGGCCGGCGGGTCCGCCCGCACCGGCCACCGCGATCACCGCACCGCTCAGTGCCCCGTTCCCGTTCCCCATCTTCGCCTCCTGGTGAGCGATGTTCCCGGCGCGGTCGCTCACGCGGCGACCCGCTCGGCGCCGTCCGCGGTGATGCCCTTGGTGGCGGCGATCACGTTCTTGAGCTTCTTGGACAGTGCCTCATAGAACATGCTCAGCGGAAACTCGTCCGGAAGCACGTCGTCCACGAGCTTGCGCGGGGGCTGGGAGAGGTCCAGCGCGTCGGGGCCCTTGGCCCAGCGGGAGCCGGGGTGCGGGGCGAGGTAGGTGGAGACCAGCTCGTAGGCCTTGAACCAGTGGACGAGCTTCGGGCGGTCGATGCCGGCCCGGTACAGCTCCTCGATCTCGGCGCACAGCTGGTTGGTGACCTGCGGGGCACGCTGCCAGTCGATGTGCAGCTTGTTGTCGGTCCAGCGGACGACGTCGTGCTTGTGCAGGTAGGCGAAGAGCAGCTGGCCGCCGAGGCCGTCGTAGTTGCGGACGCGGTCGCCGGAGACCGGGAAGCGGAACATCCGGTCGAAGAGCACGGCGTACTGCACGTCGCGGCCGTGCGCGTTGCCCTCGGCCTCCAGCTTCACGGCCTCCTTGAAGGCGGTGAGGTCACAGCGCAGCTCCTCCAGGCCGTACATCCAGAACGGCTGGCGCTGCTTGATCATGAACGGGTCGAAGGGCAGGTCGCCGCGGCTGTGGGTGCGGTCGTGGACCATGTCCCACAGCACGAAGGCCTGCTCGCAACGCTCCTGGTCGTGGACCATGGCCGCGATGTCCTCGGGCAGCTCCAGGCCCAGGATGTCCACGGCCGCGTCGGTGACGGCGCGAAAGCGGGCGGCTTCGCGGTCGCAGAAGATGCCGCCCCAGGTGAAGCGCTCGGGCGCCTCGCGCACCGCGATGGTCTCCGGGAAGAGAACGGCCGAATTGGTGTCGTAACCCGCGGTGAAGTCCTCGAAAGTGATACCGCAGAACAGCGGATTGTCGTAGCGCGTGCGCTCCAGTTCGGCCAGCCAGTCGGGCCACACCATGCGCAGGACGACCGCTTCGAAGTTGCGGTCCGGGTTGCCGTTCTGGGTGTACATCGGGAAGACGACGAGGTGCTGAAGGCCGTCCTCGCGGCTCGCGGCGGGCTGGAAGGCCAGCAGCGAGTCGAGGAAGTCCGGCACCTGAAAGCCGCCGTCGGCCCAGCGCCGGAGGTCCTTCACGAGGGCCTCGTGGTACGCGACGTCGTGCGGCAGCAGCGGGGCGAGCTGCTCGATGGCCTCCGTGGCACGGCGCACGGTCGCCTCCACCTGAGCCGCCTCCGGGGCGCCCTCGGCGTCGAGGTCTATGGAGCCGTCCTTGGACTGCCAGGGACGGATCTCCTCCACGGCATCCTTGAGCACGGGCCATGCCGGGTGCTCCACCACCCTGCCCACGGGAGGAACCCGCTCCTCCGTACCCACCTGCACAAGAATTTCCGTCATGTCCCACCTTCCACGGGAGAACCTCGCGTATGGACACCGTATGTAAGCGAGGTTCCTTCCCGCAAGAGGAGACTCGGGAGATTATCCTGCGCAACCCCCATCATCACCGTTCTTTTTCCTGCCGGACACCGTGTGGGCGATTACTTCCGCTACGCGGCGCTGGGCGGTCCGGGCGTCCTCGAGGAGCTCGGGGAAGCCGAAGAACCCGTGGAACATGCCCGGGTGCACGCTCTCCGTCACCCGCACACCGGATGCCCGCAGTTTCGCGGCGTACGCACGGCCCTCGTCGTGGAGGAGGTCGAAGCCCGCCGTGACCACGTGGGCGGGAGGCAGGCCGTGCAGGTCGGCCACCAGGGGCGAGGCGTGCGGGTGCGCCCGGTCGCCGTCGGCCCCGAAGTACTGCTCGGCGAACCAGCGGCCGTGGGCCGGCGTGAGGAAGTAGCCCAGGCCGCCCCGGCCCGGCAGCTCCGTGCGCGGCCGGACGTCGGTCGCCGGATAGACGAGCACCTGGAGCGCCAGTGCGGGGCCGCTCCGGTCACGGGCGACGAGCGCGGCGACGGCCGCCAGGTTCCCGCCCGCGCTGTCGCCCGCGACGACCAGCGCGCCCGGGTCGCCGCCCAGTTCGCCGACGTGCCGCGCGGCCCAGCACAGCGCGGCGTACACGTCGTCCACGGCGGTCGGGAAGCGCGCCTCGGGCGCGAGCCGGTAGTCGACCGACATGACGGCCGCGTCGGCGTCCCGGCACAGGGCCCGTGCGACGGGGTCGTGGGAGTCCAGGCCTCCGATGACCCAGCCCCCGCCGTGCAGGAAGACGACGGTGGGGCGGGGCGCCGGTGGCCGGGCCCGGTCCGCCGCCGGGGCGGGCCGACGAGACGGTGGCAGGTAGATCCGTACCGGGATGTCCGGGGCGCCCTGCGGTCCCGGTATCGCGCGGTCCTCGACCGAGCCCACGGCCGGCGGCTCGAACGGCCAGGCGGGCGCGGCGGCGAGAAGACGGCGGGCCTCGGCCGCATCCGTGACGGCACCACCGAGGTCCGGGAAATGGAGCCTGATGGCGTCGAGGAGGACGAGGACGTCGGGCGCGGGTTCGGTGGGCATCACGGCTCCACTTCGGGGCGGTCGGGCCCGGGCCGGTCGGGCTCTGGGCGAGCAGGTTCCGGGCGGTCGGGTTCCGGGCGAGCAGGTTCCGGGCGAGCAGGTTCCGGGCGGTCGGGTTCCGGGCGAGCAGGTTCCGGGCGGTCGGGTTCCGGGCGAGCAGGTTCCGGGCGAGCAGGTTCCGGGCGGTCGGGTTCCGGGCGGTCAAGATCGGGGCGGTCGAGGGAACTTGCCGTACGCACCGCCGTCCACCGGCACGCGCCCACGGATGTCCGCCGGTGTTCACGGACGGTCGAGGACGGTCGCGGAGTGTCATCGGTCTGCACGGTCTGCACGGCTCCGGCCACTGGCACGGACCGTACGGACGGCGCGGTCCCACGGCTTCCGTCAGCAGTGAACATGACTAGTCGTCAGGCCTTCGGACCGCAAGACGCCCCGGTCAACCAATGGAGGACTCGCCCACCCGCGAGTGACCCGATCGGGCGGAAAGAGGCCGCACCCCTGCCGACCACCCCCATTGCCCCGTGTACGAACGGGTACACGGGGCGGCGGGACCATTAGGCTGCGGAGTCGCGTGGGCGGCCCCGTCGCCACCACGCGCGAGCCGAGCCGCCGTCGACGGAAGCGAGTCGAATCTTGAACTTCCTCACCATCGGTCATCGTGGAGTGATGGGTGTCGAACCCGAGAACACTCTCCGTTCCTTCGTCGCCGCCCAGCAAGCGGGCCTCGACCTGATCGAACTCGATCTGCATCTGAGCAAGGACGGCGCTCTCGTCGTCATGCACGACGCCGAAGTGGACCGTACGACCGACGGCTCGGGGCCGATCGTCGAGATGACCCTCGATGAGCTGCGCGCCCTCGACGCGGGGCGCGGGGAGCGCGTCCCCGTCTTCGAGGAGGTCCTGGACGCGGTCGGCACACCGCTGCAGGCCGAGATCAAGGACGTGGCGGCGGCCAGGGCGCTTGCCGAGGTCATGCACCGGCGCGACCTGGTCGGACGGGTCGAGGTGTCGTCGTTCCACGACGAGGCGATCGCCGAGATCGCCCGGCTCGTGCCCGGCGTGCGGACCGCCCTCATCGCGAGCCGTTACGGCATCGACGTCGTGGAGCGGGCCACGGCCGTCGGCGCCGCGACCGTGTGCCTGAACATCCGCAGGCTGACGCTGGAGGTCGTCGAGCACGCCCGCAAGGCCGACCTGCGGATCATCGGATGGGTCGTGAACACCCAGGAGCATCTGCGACTGGTGCGCGCGCTGGAACTGGACGGCGCGACCACCGACTACCCCGAGATCAAGCGCACCGGCCGCTTCACCGCGTGACGGCCGCCGCGCGGCCCACGGCCCGGCCGTGCCGTCACGGCCGGGCCTGAGGACTCCGACCCGACGGCCGCGGCCCGGCCGTCCGCGCGTCCCGCGGCACGGCCCGGGTCAGACGAGCGGCTTGACCAGCAGCTCGAACTGGAGGTCGTCGCGCTGCGGGATGCCGAAGCGCTCGTCGCCGTACGGGAAGGGCGTCATCCTCCCCGTACGGCGGTAGCCGCGCCGCTCGTACCAGGCGATGAGGTCCTCGCGCACCGAGATCACCGTCATGTGCATCTCGGTGATCCCCCAGGTCTCGCGCGCGGTCCGCTCCGCCTCGGCGATGATCACCTTGCCGAGGCCGCCGCCCTGGAGCCCGGGGCTGACCGCGAACATGCCGAAGTAGGCGTGGTCACCGCGGTGTTCGAGCTGGCAGCAGGCGACGATCGCGCCGTCCCGCTCCACCGTCAGCAGCCGGCTGTCGGGCGCCTTGACGACCGCGAGCACGCCCTCGGGGTCGGTCCGCTGACCTTGGAGGATGTCCGCCTCCGTCGTCCAGCCACCCCGGCTGGACTCCCCGCGGTACGCCGACTCGATCAGCGCGACCAGGGCGTCCACGTCACCGTCGGTGGCGTCGCGGAAGGTGAGTCCGGTGGAGGCGGCGGTGTCCATGGAACGTATCCCCGTTCGGTGGCGCGGCTGAGGCACCGATGAGCCTAACCCTCCCCTACGCTCCTGCTGCATGGTGCACGTACTGAGCAGCCGAACCCTCCTGCGCCCCACCGACCCGGAGCGCTCCCGCACGTTCTACGGCGAGCAGCTGGGGCTGGACGTCTACCGGGAATTCGGCACGGGCCCCGAGCGCGGCACCGTCTACTTCCTCGGCGGCGGCTTCCTGGAGGTCGCCGGGCGCTCCGAGACCCCGCCGTCCCCCGCGCTCAAGCTGTGGCTCCAGGTCGCGGACGTGGCGGCGGCGCACGAGGAGCTCACCGCGGCCGGGGTCGAGGTGGTGCGCCCGCCGGTCCGGGAGCCGTGGGGGCTGATCGAGATGTGGATCGCGGACCCGGACGGCACGGAGATCGTGGTCGTGGAGGTCCCCGGGGACCATCCGCTGCGCTACCGGCCCTGAGCGCCGTACGAGGTTCCCGGCGCCCGGCGCCGTCCGCCCGACCCGACCCCTGCCGGCTCGGGCGGGCGCCGCCGAGGGGCCGTGAGGGCGCGGAGCCGACGGAGGGCGGGTCGGAACGACGGGTGACGGGACCGGTCGACGGGCGTCGTCGTGGGAATTGAACTCCGTTCAGGGAAAGCTGAGACTTGTTCAGGAATTCACTTTCGCCGCAATTATTGATCCGCAAACAACACCCTTTACTCAACATCAAACCTACTGACACGTATTCAGAAACAACCAAATCCAGCCCTTCCGCTGGAATTAACAATTCCACATCGGCCGATGCATAGAATGGATCAACCATGGCCCGTCACGGGGCACCCGCGAGCTCCGGCAGGGACTTCGGAGCAGGGGAGGGCAAGTGGAGAAGCGGTTGCGCTTCAAGATTCTCGGTCCGCTGAGCGTGCTCGCGGACGACGGACAGGTGAAGGTGGGCGGGCCGCGCCACCGGACCATTCTGGCGCTGTTGTTGCTCAATCCGGAGAGGACCGTATCGGTCGACAGGCTGGTCGACGCCGTCTGGGGCGACCAGCCGCCCGCGACGGCACGCACCCAGGTATCGATTTGCATTGCCGCCTTGCGCAAATCATTCAGGAAAGCTGGATTCTCCGAGGAAGTCATCGTCACGGCTCACCCTGGATATCTCCTGCGGGCGAGCGAGCATCAACTCGACAGCCTCGAATTCTCCGCGCTGGTCTCCGGCGCGGAGCACGCCGCCCGGCAGAAGCGGCTGTCCGACGCCGCCGAGCACTACGCCGAGGCACTTCGCCTGTGGCACGGCCCCGCACTGGCGGGCGTGACCGGCGCGGCCGTGGAGGACGAGGCACGCCGCCTGGAGGAGTTACGGCTCAACACCTACGACGACGCCATCGGAGTCGAACTGGAGCTCGGTAACCACCAGAGAATCATCCCGGAACTGGCCGCCACGGTGCGCGCGCACCCCATGCGCGAGCGCACCCGGCACCATCTGATCACCGCGCAGTACCGTTCCGGCCGTCGCGCCGAGGCGATGGAGACGTTCCGGCTGGGGCGCCGGCTGTTCATCAACGAGCTCGGTCTGGAACCGGGCCCGGCGCTGCGCGAGCTGCACGACGCGATCCTGCACGACGAGGTGCAGCCGGCCGCCGGCGAGCGGGAGCCCGCCTCGACGGAGCCCGAAGAGCCTCGCGATCCGGTGGGCAAACCCTTCGAACTGCCCCCGGACGTACCGGGGTTCACCGGACGGGTGCGGGAGATGGCTCTGCTGGACGCCCTGCTGGAGCGTACGGAGGAGGTCCGCGGTCCGACGGCGGGCCTCGTCACGGGGGTCGGCGGCCTCGGCAAGACCTGCCTCGCCGTGCACTGGGCGCACAGCGTCTCCGAGTGCTTCCCCGACGGCCACCTCTTCGCCGACCTGCGCGGTTACGACGAGCACCACGAGCCCGCCCCGGTGGGTGAGATCCTCGGCCGGTTCCTGCGGTCGCTCGGCGTCCCCGGCGACCGCATCCCGGTGGGGCTGGAGGAGCGGGCCTCGCTCTACCGCAGCATCCTCGCCGAGCGGCGGGTGCTCGTGGTGCTCGACAACGTCCACTCCTACCCGCACATCGTTCCGCTGCTGCCGAGCAGTCCGGGCTGCTGTGTGCTGATCACCAGCCGGGAACAGCTCGCCGAGCTGGTCGCCTGGCCGCCGCAGTGCCGGGTGCAGCTGGGCCGGCTCACCGGACCCGAGGCCGTGGAACTGCTCGGCCGCATCGTCGGGGAACGGCGCGTCGCCGACGATCCCGCCTCCGTCGCCCGGGTCGCCGAGCTGTGCGACCGGCTGCCGCTGGCCCTCCGGATCGCCGGGGCACGACTCGCCGCCAAACCGCACTGGACGGTGGCGCGGCTGGAGGCGCTGCTCACCGACGAGCGCCGCCGCCTCGACGAGTTGAGCGAGGGCGAGTCACAGGTCAGAGCGGGCTTCGCGGTGAGCTACCGGTACCTGAGCGACGAGGCGGCACGGCTCTACCGGCTCCTCGGACTGCTGGAGGTGCCGGACTTCGCTCCCTGGCTCGGTGCCGCGGTGCTCGACACGGATCCCGTGACCGCGGAACGGCTCCTGGAACAGCTCGTCGACGCGCAGTTCCTGGACGTGACCGCCGCGGACGCCACCGGAGGCCCCCGCTACCGGTTCCAGAACCTGCTGCGCCTGTACGCCCATGAGCGCGCCCACCGGGAGGAGCCGGACGAGGAGCGGCGGGCCTCCCGCGAACGGGCCTTCGGCAGCGCGCTCTCCCTGGCGGAGCTGGCCCATCGCCGCTTCTACGGGGGCGACTTCAGCATCATCCACGGCACCGCCGCGCGCCGTCCGCTGCCCGCCGACCTCGCCCGTGATCTCGCCGCCCGGCCGCTGAAATGGCTGGAGGCCGAACGGCGCGCGCTGTCCGCCGTGGTGGAGCAGGCGGCCGAGCACGGGATGGACGAACTCGCCTGGGACCTCACCATGTCGACAGTGGTGCTGTTCGAGACCCGTGACCACACCGACGAGTGGCGGGCCTGTGCGGAACGTGCCCTCGCCGCGACACGGGCCGCCGGCAACGTCCGGGGGCAGGGCGCGATGCTGCACATCCTGGGCGCGCTGGAGATGCGCCTGCGGCGGTTCCCGGAGGCCGACGACTGCTTCGCCGCCGCGCTGTCCCTGCATGCGCGGGCCGGGGAGCGGCACGGGCGCGCACTCGTGCTGCGCAGCATGGCGATGATCGACGAGATGCGCGGCGAACTGACGCGCGCGATGCGGCGCAGCACCGAGGCCCTGGAGGTCTTCCGGGAGGTGGGCGATCTCTCGTCCGAGGCCCACGTGCTCAACAACATGGCGCAGATCGAACTCGATCGTGGCCATGTGGACGAAGCGGCCGAGCTGGGCCGGGAGTCCGTGCGGGTCGCCGAGGCCATCGGGGAGGGCGGCTCGCGCAGCGTGGCGCTGGCCACGCACCGGCTCGGCCGGGTCCTGCTGGCCCAGGAGCGTTTCGTCCGGGCCGAGGAGGCCCTCCTGCGCATGGTGCGGATCGTGCAGGACAACTCCGACACGCTGGGGCTCGCGCACGGCCTGCTGGCGCTGGGCGAGGCGCGGCTCGGGGCGGGACGGTGGGAGCAGGCCCGGATGACGCTGACGCAGGCGCTGGAGGCCGCGTCGCAGGTCAGCAATCCCCTGGTGGAGGGGAAGATCAAGCTGGCGCTGGGCGAGACCTGCGCGAAGTGCGGTCACCGCACCCGCGCGCTGCGCCATCTCGCGGAGGCCCGCGAGTGCTTCGCACGCATCGATGTGAAGCCGTGGCTGGACCGGGTCGACCGGGCCCTCGAAGCGCTGAGCACGGAGCGGGCACCTGCGCTGGACACGGCGCGGCCTTCCCAGGCCGATGGCGCGCACGACCGCGGGAGCACGGCACGGGCCGCGGCGGCGACCTCGCTGCGTCGCCGCTGAGCCGGGCGCTGGTCGCGACAACGATGCCCTGACGGCCGGCACCGCGCCGGGACGGTGTCGCGGCCGGTGGAACGGGTGTCGCCACGACGCTCCGGCGGATGGCTCAGTACGCCGGGACGGAGCGGGCGACGACCACGGTGGTACGACACGAGGACCAAAGGAGCGCCACCGGGACCGGGGCGATGCCGCCGTCCCCGGCGGCACGCCGTCGGTCCCGCGCTACGCCGCCGACCCTCGTGGTGTGCGGGACGAAGGCGGATCGATAGTGGTCCGAAGCCGAAGGTCCCTAGTTTCGAATGCGAACGAAGGGAGCGGCGCCGGGCGCCGCCCCCTCACGCACCCGCTACGGCGCAGACCTGGGAGTCGCAATGCAGAACATCCGGAGCACGACGGCCGGTCACATCCTGGTGGCCTGGATCATCGCGCTCTGCGCGCTCGGCGCGGCGGGTTCCCTGGCGGCCGCCGTCTCCACCAGTGCTGGATCGGCCGGCACGGTGGTCGTCGGCCCCGACGAGGAGGACTGGCACTGAACGCTCCCGCGCAGAGCGACCGGTCCGGCCCCGCCGCCGCGGGGCCGGACCGGTCCGAGCCGGGCCCGGTCACCGCGTCACCCGCTTCTTCAGCGGGCCGCGGCCGACCGTTCCCGTTCGCGATGTGCGGTCGCAAGGTGCTGCGCGAAGAGCAGTACCAGCTCGTGGAAGCGGTACAGCGGACGGCCCAGGCGGTCGACACCGCAGATGTCGAGCAGCGCCGCGTCCACCAGGTGCTCCAGACTCTCCTCCGCCGCCGACTCGGGCTCGGCGAGATACCGGGCAGCGCGCTCGGCGGGGAAGGGCTCCGTGCCGATCCCCGCCAGGCGCACCAGTGTCCGCCCCGCCGGTCTCGGCAGCTGCCGCACCGACGGGACCAGCACGCGCCGCAGGTCCAGGCCCCCGTAGGTGAGTTCACGCAGTCGCTGGTCGGGGTCGGCGAGTCGGGCGGCGAGCCAGGAGACCGGCCAGTGCGGCCGGGCGGCCAGCCTGCTGCCCGCGATACGCACCGCGAGCGGCAGCCCTCCGCAGTGCGCGAGCACCTGGTACGTGGCGTCCGGCTCGGCAAGCAGTCGCCGGCGCCCCACTCCGGCCGCCAGCAGCTCGTACGAGGTGTCCCTGCCGAACGGGGTGAGGACGGTGGTCCGTGCCTGGGCCACCCGGGTCAGCCTCGCCCGGCCGGTGATGAGGACCGCCGCCTCGGCCGACCCCGGCAGCAGGAGGTCGAGCTCCCGGCTGTCGACGGCGCCGTCGAGGACGACGAGGAGCCGCCTGCGCGCCGTCCGGGTGCGGTAGCGGCGGATCAGCTCGTCCAGGTCGGCGCCACGCCCCGGACCGTCGGCCGGTGCGCCCAGGGCTCGCAGCAGGACCGTCAGGACCTCGGCCAGCTTCTTGGGACGGCCGTCCGGGTGGGCCAGCTCGGCGAAGAGCTGCCCGTCCGGGAAGTGCTCGGCGCTGCGGTGCGCGGCCCGCACGGCCAGCGCCGTCTTGCCGACGCCGGCCATGCCGGTCACCAGCAGGGCACGCGGCCCGCCGCCCTTGCGCGATTCGGCCAACTGCGCGCACAGCGTGTTCAGTTCCTCCCCCCGCCCGATGAAGTCCTCGATGTCCGGCGGCAGGGTGACCGGACGCGGCTCGTACGGGTCGCACGGCTCCTCGTCCCCGTAGGAGACGGCGACGGCGGTCCGGGCCGGGCCCGCGCTCCTGACACCGAGGCTGCCGACCAGGACGGCCTGGTAGGTGGCGCCGAGCGCCTCACCGGGCTCGATGCCCAGCTGCTCGTCGAGCACCTTGCGGCCCTCGTGATACGTGTGCAGCGCGTCGGCCTGCTGGCCGCAGCGGAAGAAGGCCGTCATGAGCTGCGCGCGGAGCTTCTCACGCAGCGGGAACTCCGCCACCAGGCCCGTGAGTTCGGAGGTGAGCTGCTCGTGCCTCCCGAGCTCCAGGTCCGCCTCCACGCGGCTCTCCAGGGCGTGCAGCCGCTGCTCTTCGAGGCGGGCCAGCTCGGCGCCCGCCAGGTACTCGGTCACGTTGCCGAGCGCGGCCCCCCGCCACAGTCCGAGCGCCCGGCTCAGCAGGGTGCTCGCCTCCCTGTGCCGCCCGCGGCCCAGGGCCGCGCGGCCCTCCCGGTCCAGCTGCTCGAACTCCAGCAGGTCGAACGTGCTGTGCGGCGCCCGCAGGACGTAACCCGGCGGGCGCCGGTCGATCTCGACGTCGTCGCCGAGCAGTTTGCGCAGGCGCGACATGTAGGTGTAGATCTGCGCCCCGGCCGTGGCGGGCGGCTCCCACCCCCACAGCATGGAGCTCAGGCGCTCGTCGGACACGACCCGCCCCCGTGCGAGCAGCAGGCTCGCGAGGACCGTGTGCACCTTGGATCCGGACAATGCGATTCTCACGCCACCCTTGCGGGCTTCCACCGGGCCGAGGACTTGGAAGTCCATTCGGCACCCCCCGTTCTGACATGTGCGGAACTTGGCTCGGTGGAGAAACTATGGAGGACCGTTATTCCTGCGTTATCCGTCGGCCTCTTTGGCCTGCCGGTACCTTGCGCTAGGCGGAAATGATCCTTCCGAGGGCGGCGGCGACGGCCCGGTGGACCTCCTTGCCGTTGTCGGAGTTCGTCATCACCACACAGCCCGTGCCGGACCGCAGCCGCACCGAGGTGAGCGCACGGAAGCCGGCGGTCTGTCCACCGTGCCCGAACTCGGGTTCCCCTGGTGTCGCGTCGACCACGGTGCCCAACCCGTAGAAGCTGCCGGGGAACGCCTCTGTGAGCATCGCGCCGGCCAGCCGTGCGGACAACAGGTCGGACAATCCCTGGTGCGCGCGGCGCAACGCCCCCGCGAAGGCGGCCAGGTCGGCGGCTGTGGACCACAGGCCGCTGCCGGCCCGCACCGGGCGTACCCGGTGGCCGCCGGACAGTGCGCGTCCGTGCTGGTCGTGTCCGGCCGCGGCGTCCGGGGTCCCGGGCGCCCCGAAGGCACTGTCCCGCATGCCCAGCGGTTCGAACACCAGCTCCTGGACCGCCTTGTCGAAGTCCCGTCCCATGACATCGGCCAGGACCTGTTCCACGACCGCCCACTGGGCGCCCTCCTTGCGGAACTGCGCGCCCGGTTCGTGCTCCGCCCGGACCTCGTCCAGGATCCCGGTGAGACTCGGCATCGCCTCGTCGGGACGCCACCAGGTGGCGCTGGTCCCGGCAAGACCCGAGGTGTTGGACAGGCACTGGCGCAGCGTGACGGGCCGGCCGCCGGCCGCCCGTGGCAGCGTCCGGCCGATGAGCACGGTGTCCAGGTCCGCGTCGAGGTCGAGGACACCGCGGTCGACGAGCCGCAGGGCGGCGTACGCGGTGACGTGCTTGCTGATGGAGCCCGCCTGGAAGCGGGTGCGCAGGGTCACGGGAGCGCCGGTCTCCGTCGAGCGCACGCCGTGGGCGCCGACGGCCACGGCCTCGCCGTCCCGCAGGACCGCGACGGCCGCGCCCGGGACGCGGTGCTCCGCCATGACCCGCTCGACCTCGCCCGCGGAGAGGGCACGGGCGTCCGCTGTCGTCGTCATGGTCGTCCTCCTCGTGGTGGGCGTACGCGCGGCCGTCGTCCGGGCGGTGTCCCTCGGCGCTCCGTCCGCCGTTGCGGACGGAGCGCTGTCGGACGCTCCGGCGTCGAGCGCGGTCGCGAGGTCCTCGATCGTCCCGTTGTCCAGGAGCATGCGCAGGCTCAGGGCGAGGCCCGCCCGGCGGGCGGCGGCGAGGACGTGGACGATCCGCATCGAGTCGGCGCCGAGATCCACCAGCCGGTCCCGGACACCCACGTCGGGCACGCCCAGCACCTCGGTGCAGACGTCCGCCAGGAGACGCTCGACGGGGGTCCGTGGGGCCACGTACGCGCGGTCGGCGACGAGCGCCGAACGGCCCGGGGCCGGGAGGGCCTTGCGGTCGATCTTCCCGGCGGCGCTGAGCGGGAGTTCGTCGAGGAGGACGAAGGCCGCGGGCACCATGTACGCGGGGAGTTCCGCCGCGAGGCCGCCCCGCAACGCCTCCTGGTCCGGGCCCGAGGCGCGGTCCACGGCGACGTACGCGGCCAGCCACCTCTCGCCGCCGGCGTCCTCACGGACCACGACGACCACGTCCCGGACGCCTTCACGGCGCCGCAACCGCTCCTCGATCTCACCGAGTTCGATGCGATAGCCCCGGATCTTCACCTGGTGGTCCTCGCGGCCCAGGTATTCGAGCTGACCGTCCGCACGGTGGCGGGCGAGGTCGCCCGTCCGGTACATGCGCGAGCCGGGTGGGCCGCCGAACGGTTCGGGCAGGAACCGCTCGGCGGTGAGCGCGGGCCGCCCCACGTAGCCGCGCGCCACACCGGCACCGCCCAGGTACAGCTCGCCCACCACCCCGACGGGTACGGGTTGCAGGGCCGCGTCGAGCACGTAGGCCCGCATGTTGTGGATCGGGCGGCCGATCGGCACGGTGTCCGCGCCGCCTTCGACCTCCCAGCCGGTGGCCCAGACGGTCGTCTCGGTCGGCCCGTACAGGTCGACGAGGCGGTCCACGTGTCCGTGCAACTCCCGGGCGAGGGGCGGCGGGCAGGCCTCGCCGGTCGTGATCGCGGTGACCGGCCGGTGCGCGAAGCCCGCCGCCCGCAGCAGCTTCCACCCTGCGGGGGTGGCCTGGACGTGAGTGACGCCCCGGCCGTCGATCAGTTCCAGCAGCGCCCCGGAGTCACCGGTCTCCTCGTCGCCGGCCAGCACGATCCGGCCGCCGGTGACCAGCGGCAGGTACAGCTCGGCTGCCGAGATGTCGAACGAGAGCGAGGTGGCGGCGAGCCAGGTGTGCGCGGGCCCTGCCTCGAACCGCTCACGCATCGAGAACAGCAGGTTCAGCAGCGAACGGTGCGCGATCTGCACACCCTTGGGCCGCCCGGTGGAACCGGACGTGAACAGGGTGTAGGCCAGGCCGAGTTGCAGGGCGTCCGGCGCGCCGAGGTCGGGAGCGGTGTCCGGCAGGCCGGCGATACCCTCCCGCTCCCCCGGCGCCTCCAGGTCGAGGAGCACGCCCTCGTACGCTCCGCCGTCGGCGGCAGGGACACCGTCCTCGGGCCCGTCGGACGGCCCGCCCGGACGGGGTACGCCGGTGGAGGCGTCGCCGATCCGGTCCAGCAGGTCCGTCTCTGTGACCACCAGGCGGGCGCCGGCCGCTCGCAGCATGTAGATGAGCCGTTCGCGGGGCAGCGCCGGGTCCAGCGGGAGGTGGGAACCGCCCGCCTTCCAGATGCCGAGCAGCACGGGCAGGAGTCCCCGGCGACGGCGCAGCAGCACACCGACCACCGCGTCCGTGCCGACGCCCGCCGCGCGCAGCCGGTGCGCGACGCGGTTGGCCTGCCGGTCGAGTTCTCCGTACGTCAGTGATCCGTCCCGTGCCTCGACGGCGACGGCGTCGGGGCGGGCGGCGGCGGCGCTTGCGAACACCTCGTGCACGCGGCGCGGCCCTTGTCGCGGATTGCTCATTCCCACTCCACCTCGGTGTCGTTCCAGTCCTGGAGGATCTGTGCGCGCTCCGCCTCCGGGACGACCGCCGCCTGCGCGTCGCCCTCCGGGCCGGCGGCCATGGCTTCCAGCACGGCCCGGTACATCCCGGCGAGACGTTCGGCGTTGGCCCGGTTCAGGCCGGTGCTGATCGCGCGCAGCACGAGACGCCCAGGCACGTTGGCGAGGGACAGCGTGAATTCGTTCGAGCTGTCCCCGGCTCCTGCCCGCACGTCGACCGTTCCGGTGTCCACCTGGTGGAAGTCCTGGTAGCGGAACATGACGTCGAACAGCCGGCGTCCGCCGGCGAGCCGCTGCACGGCCGGCAGCGGATGCCGCCGGTGCCCGTACACCTCGGCCTCGCGGTCGAAGACCTGGCGGACGAGTTCGCCCCATGTGCGGGCTCCCCGCCGGTGGGCGAACGGCAGCGTGTTCAAGTACATGCCGTACACCCGCTCGACACCGGGGACTTCGGGGCGCGCGCTGTACAAGACGCCGGTGTGGAAGGCCTCTTCGTGCGTGAGCGTGCTCAGCACCTTCAGATGCGCGGCGAGCAGCACCGCCTTGAATGAGGTGCCTGTCTCCGCCGCGAGGGCCCGCAGCTCCGGTTCGAGGTCGCGGAACTCCACCGACAGCTTGAAGTCCTCCCGGGGGATCCCGGGCCCGGTGCCCCAGTCCGCGGGCAGGCTCCACGGCGCGTGCTCGTGCACGATGCCCCGCCAGTACGCGCGGTCGTCCTCGGAGTCCAGCGAGGCGAGTTCGGCCGCGATGAAGTCCGCGTAGCGGACCGGCACGGGCTCGGGGGTGCTGGGTTCCTCCCCCGCCGCGTACGCGTGGTAGAGGCCGAGCACCTCCATCAGCAGGGACTGCTGGCTCCAGCCTTCCGTGATCGCGT
The DNA here is from genome assembly GCF_055558435.1 of Streptomyces sp. NPDC025784. NCBI lineage: Bacteria > Bacillati > Actinomycetota > Actinomycetes > Kitasatosporales > Streptomycetaceae > Streptomyces > Streptomyces sp. NPDC025784. The sequence continues at coordinate 1,279 of NZ_JBVHMN010000020.1, read as the reverse complement.
GGCAGTGCGTGAACCCGAGGTGCCAGGCCTCGTCCGACTCGACGAGCGCGGAGATCCGCAGCAGCGGTGCGCGCCCGAGGTCGAACAGGTCGCCGCGCTCCCGCACGATGTGGTCCCGCCGTGCCTCCTCGAACTCCTCGGCGGAGCCACCGCGCAGGTCCCGCACCGAAACGGGAGCGTCGGCGGTCGCGTGGACCAGTTGCAGCGGGACCTCGAAGTCCTCCAGCTCGATGGAGGCGCGCAGCATCTCGTGCCGCTCGACGACGGTCCGTGCCGCGCGGGCCAGAGCGTCCTCGTCGAAGGGCCGTCCGTCCTTGATCCGGAACGTCGAGGTGTTGTGGTACTTGTTCAGACCGTCGTCGGCCAGCATCTCCAGGACCATGCCGAGCTGCACCTGCGAGAGCGGGTAGGCGTCGACGACGCCGTCGGGGAGGGATTCCCTGACGTTCTCGGCGACCAGCGCGAACGGGGCCACGGCCACCGGCGCCGTGCGGTCGGTCCGGTGCGCCCCGCCGGGGCCGGCTCCGCTGTCGTCGCCGAGCGCGGTGGCGAGTCCGGCGACGGTCCGGTGACGGAACACGTCACTGACGGCCGCCTCGAACCCTTCGGCCCGCAGGGCACCGACCAGCGCGATCGCCTTGATGGAGTGACCGCCGAGGTCGAAGAAGTTGTCCTCGACACCGACCTTGTCCAGACCCAGGACCTGACCCCAGACCTCGGCGATCCTCTCCTCCGTCGCACTACGGGGAGCCACGTAGGTGTCCGTGGCGACCGCCTCCGGGTCCGGCAGGGATCGCCGGTCCAGCTTGCCGTTCGCCGTCAACGGAATCGCATCGAGCCGCACGAACGCCGACGGAATCATGTACTCGGGCAGCGTGCCGTTCAGCCACTCCCCCAGTGCGTCGGGGTCTCCGCCGACGACGTAGGCGATCAGGCGTCGGTCGTCGGTCACGACCACGGCCGCGTCCGAGACATCCGCGTGAGCCGTCAACGCAGCCCGGATCTCACCCAGTTCGATCCGGTAACCACGCACCTTCACCTGATCGTCGATCCGGCCCAGGAACTCCACCGCACCGTCCGACCGCCACCGCGCCAGATCACCCGACCGATACATCCGCGCACCCGGCTCACCGAACGGATCCGGCAGGAACCGCAGCGCCGTCCGCACCGGATCACCCACATACCCCCGCGCCACACCAGCCCCGCCCACGTACAACTCACCGACCACACCGACCGGGACGGGCTCCTGACGCGCGTCCAGAATGCGCATGGTCATGTT
>NZ_JBVHMN010000019.1:84398-219762 GCF_055558435.1 Streptomyces sp. NPDC025784 | reverse complement strand
TGCCGTCAAGAGGGTGTCTAAATCGGTCGTCACAACCCGATGTTGGACACCCTCCCTCCGTTCGTGAACCCCGCAATTGGAACTACTCGTCTAGGGGGTTCGTTCCGATCAGGCCGGCCCGACCGGCCCGGTCCGGCCGGTCAGGACTGCGCGCCCTGCTCGACGGCGTCCGCCACCTCGGCGACGCGTTCCTTCTCCTCCTCGGCGAACCGCCGCGCGTCCAGCTGTTCGGCGATCTCCTCGTCCTGGGCCATCAGCAGGTCCAGGTTGGAGTCGCCCATCTCGAAGACGCCCATGTCGACGTAGGCCTGCTGGAGGCGCTTGCCCCACAGGCCGATGTCCTTGACGCAGGGGACGATGCGGCTGAAGAGCAGCCGGCGGAACAGGTGCAGGAACTCGGACTGCTCGCTGTACTCCTCGGCCTCGGCCTTCGGGATGCCGAAGTTCTCCAGGACCTCGGTGCCGCGCAGCCGGTCCCGCATCAGGTAGCAGCCCTCGATGACGAACTCCTCGCGCTCGCGCAGTTCGGCGTCGGAGAGCTGCCGGTAGTGGTCGCGCAGGGCCATGCGGCCGAAGGCGACGTGGCGGGCCTCGTCCTGCATGACGTAGGCGAGGATCTGCTGCGGCAGGGGCTTGTCGGTGGTGTCGCGGATCATGCCGAAGGCGGCGAGGGCCAGTCCCTCGATCAGGACCTGCATCCCGAGGTACGGCATGTCCCAGCGGGAGTCGCGAAGGGTGTCGCCGAGGAGCGCCTGGAGGTTGTCGTTGATCGGGTAGAGCATGCCGATCTTCTCGTGCAGGAAGCGCGCGTAGATCTCCGCATGCCGGGCCTCGTCCATCGTCTGCGTGGCCGAGTAGAACTTGGCGTCGAGGTCGGGGACCGACTCGACGATGCGCGCCGCGCAGACCATCGCGCCCTGTTCGCCGTGCAGGAACTGGCTGAACTGCCAGGAGGCGTAGTGCATGCGCAGTTCGCCCTTGTCCCGGTCGGTCAGCTTCGCCCAGTACGGGGTTCCGTACAGCGTCATCGACTCGTCGGGGGTGCCCAGCGGGTCGTGCGGGTCGACCTCCAGCGCCCAGTCGATGCGCTTCTGGCCGTCCCACTGCTTGTCCTTGCCCTTCTGGTAGAGGGCGAGCAGCCGGTCGCGACCGTCGTCGTACTCCCAGCTGAAACGTGCCGCCCCGGAGGCCGGAACCTCCCAGTGGGGATCCCCCGCGTCCTTCGCGTACAGCTCATGAGTGGACATACATCGCAGGCTCACACGGGGTAGACGCGTCGTCAACAAGTCGCGCGCAGGGGATTGACGAGCTTGCTGACAAGCAGTCTCATAAGACGTGACCGCCGGTAACTCCTGTAGATCCCGTACGACGAGGTGGGAACAGTCATGACGACGGTGACGGAAGACGCACTCGATGGTCTCCGCGACGCGCTCGGTCGGCTCAAGGACCGGGAACAGGTGGCCGAGCGGCTGCTCGACTCTTCCGCCAAGCACTCCTTCGATCCGGACAAGGAACTGGACTGGGAGGCGCCCTTCGAGGAGGGCAAGTGGTTCTGGCCCCCGGAGCTGGTGTCCCTGTACGACACCCCGCTGTGGCGGCGGATGAGCGAGGAGCAGCGGATCGCGCTCTCGCAGCACGAGGCCGCGGCCCTGGCGTCGCTGGGGATCTGGTTCGAGATCATCCTCATGCAGCTGCTGGTGCGGCACATCTACGACAAGGCGGCGACGAGCGCGCACGTGCGCTACGCGCTCACCGAGATCGAGGACGAGTGCCGGCACTCGAAGATGTTCGCCCGGCTGATCACCCGCGGCGGGACACCGTACTACCCGGTCAGCCGCGCCCATCAGAACCTCGGGCGGCTCTTCAAGACCATCTCGACCACGCCCGGGTCCTTCACGGCCACGCTGCTCGGCGAGGAGATCCTCGACTGGATGCAGCGGCTGACCTTCCCCGACGAGCGGGTGCAGACACTCATCCGCGGCGTCACCCGCATCCACGTGGTCGAGGAGGCACGGCACGTGCGCTACGCACGGGAGGAGCTGCGGCGCCAGATGGTGACCGCCCCGCGCTGGTCCCAGGAGTTCACCCGGCTCACCTCCGGTGAGTTCGCGCGCGTCTTCTCGGTCGCCTTCGTCAATCCCGAGGTCTACACGAACGTCGGACTCGACAAGCGCGAGGCGTTGGCCCAGGTCAAGGCCAGTGGCCACCGCCGCGAGGTGATGCAGACCGGCGCCAAGAGGCTCACGGACTTCCTCGACGACATCGGGGTGCTGCGAGGCGCCGGGCGCCGGCTGTGGAAGTCGTCCGGCCTGCTGGCCTGACCCCCGCCCTCCCGGCGTACGGGCGTCCGCCCGGGCGGGGCCGGGCATCGCGCACGGGCGCCTCGGGCCGGGCGGTCCGGGAGGCGGGGTGGCCACGGGCCTTGGTGCCGGCCCTCCCGCGCGGGGCGGTCGCGGGCTCGTGAGGGCTGTCCGTCGCTGTCCGGTTACGCTGCCGGACATGACCTCGCAGGCGCCCACCCCCGCATACCGTCGGCTCAGCGTCGAGGAACGGCGCAGCCAGCTCCTCGACGCGGCGCTGTCGCTGTTCGCCCAGCGAGCGCCCGAGGAGGTCTCGCTGGACGACGTGGCGGAGGCGGCCGGGGTGTCGCGGCCCTTGGTGTACCGGTACTTCCCGGGCGGCAAGCAGCAGCTGTACGAGGCCGCCCTGCGGTCCGCCGCGGAGGAGCTGGAGCAGTGCTTCGCGGAGCCGCCGCAGGGGCCGCTCACCCAGCGGCTCGGGCGGGCTCTCGACCGCTATCTCGCCTTCGTCGACGAGCACGACGCCGGGTTCAGTGCCCTGCTCCAGGGCGGCAGCGTCGTGGAGACGTCCCGGACCACGGCCATCGTGGACGGGGTGCGCCGGGCCGCCGCCCAGCACATCCTCGACCATCTGGCCGTCCGCGACCCCGGACCGCGGCTGCGCATGACCGTGCGGATGTGGATCACCGCCGTCGAGGCCGCCTCGCTGATCTGGCTCGACGAGGACAAGGAGCCGCCGCTCGACGAGCTGCGGGACTGGCTCGTGGAGCAGTTCGTCGCGACGCTCGCGGCGGGTGCGGGCAGGGACGCGCAGACCGCGGCGGTGGTGAAGGCGGCGCTGGCCATGGAGACGGCGGACGGCGCGGTGGGCTCGCTGGCCCGCCGGGTGATCCCCGTGCTCGGGGACGCCGCGCACCTGCTGTGACCCGCGTGCCGCCGCGGCCGGGACGACGGGCCGGTGCGACCGCGGCGTTTGTGACACTGGGGGCGTGAAGAGCCAAGACACCCCCTTCGTGGGCGGCCCCCTCGACGGACGGGTGCTGCCGATCCTGCTCGGGCCGACCGGACATCCGCCGAAGACCTACCGCGTGCCGGTGCCGGACAAGGACGGCGGCCCGCCCACCGTGCTCGTCTACCGTCGCGTGGAAGCGGGCCGCAGCAAGCGGCTCGGGCTGCACCAGGGCTGGAAGTACGAGTACGACCCCGAGGGGAAGCGGGGACGCGGGCCCGTCTGGCCGTGGTCCAAGCACAAGGGCGGGACCACGACCGGGGCCGAGGGCAAGAGCGGGGAGACGGCCGGCGGCGCCACGCCGGACCCCCATGCCGACGAGTGACCTTCTTGGGCCGAAGCGGCCAGTCTGCGCGCGATCGGGATGCGCTCGTCCCATCCTGCCGGTGCGAGGTGGAGGTACCACCCCGGCACCGGAGGTGATGACGTGTCAGGAAGGCTTCTGCGTCTGGTCTGCACGGCGGCGGTCGCGGCCGGGACGCTGCTCGCGCCCACGCCGGCGGCGGCCGTCCCGGAACCCGGCCCGGGCACGGGCGGCCAGGCGGGTAGCTCCGGACAGCGCTCCGTCGCCCAGCTGCTGACGGACCTTCAGCGGCTGTATCGGGACGCGGAACGCGCCACCGAGACGTACAACGCGACCGCGGACAGGCTGAAGAAGCAGCGCGCCGCGGTCACCCGGCTCGACGCCGACCTCGCGCAGGCCCGCCTGTCCCTGCACGACAGCCGCGGGGAGGCGGGGCGACTGGCCCGCCAGCAGTACCAGGGCAGCGACGAGATCTCCTCGTACGTGCGGCTGCTGCTCGCCCGCGATCCGCAGCACGCCCTCGACCAGGGCCACGTACTCGGACGGCTGTCTCTGGAGCGCGCCGAGACGGTGCAGCGGGTGACGGGGAGCGAGAAGCGCACGGAGACGCTGGCGCTTGCGGCCCGCAAGGCGCTCGACACCCAACTCGGCCTCGCCGAACGGCAGAAGAAGGACCGGGACGATGTGACCGAGCGGCTCGACGCGGTGCAGGACCTGCTGGCCTCGCTGACCGCCGATCAGCTCGCCGAGCTCGACCGGTTCGAGAAGTCGGGCGTGGCGGAGGCACAGAAGAAGTTCCTGGCCTCGGGCTCGCTCAGCAGCGCGAAGCCGCCGTCGCGGGAGGGCGAGAAGGCGGTGCGGTACGCCGTGCGACAGATCGGGAAGCCGTACGTGTGGGGTGCCGAGGGCCCGAAGTCCTACGACTGCTCGGGGCTGACCTCGCAGGCGTGGGTCCACGCCGGGGATCCCATCCCCCGGACCAGCCAGGAGCAGTGGGCGCGGCTGCCGCGGATCCCGCTGAGCGAGCTGCGCCCCGGCGACCTGGTGATCTACTTCCCCGAGGCCACCCATGTCGCCCTGTACCTGGGCGACGGCATGGTGGTGCAGGCGCCGCGGCCGGGAACCCACGTGAAGGTGTCACCGATCGCGGCGAACCCGCTGCTGGGCGCGGTCCGCCCCGATCCCGCCGGGAAGCCCCTGCGGCACTACACCCCGCCGAAGCTCCCGGCACCGGCGGCGAAGGGCTCGGACACGGGCAACAACAGGACGTCGTAGCCCACGGCCGACGATCAGGCGACCCCGGCGACCGACGCCAGGTACACCTCGGCCCTCGCCGGCCCGGAGCGGTGCGCCCACGGCCCTGCAGGCCGTTCACCTGCAAGACGTCCCCGACAGGAGGGCTCATTGCGGGCCGTGGGCCGTCACGCCCGTTCCGGGCCTTGCCGTACGCGATCGCCTCTGGTGCCGGAAGCATCGACTTTCGAAATCAATTCCTCCGCTCGGCAGTCAGTGACGCTGCCGCAGTGATTTAGCGGTCAATGACGCACATTGGACCAAAAGTGGACACGATGCCCGCCTCTGGCTAGGCTCGAATGACGAACGCCACGCCTGAGGAAGCACTGGGCACGCAAGGAAGTTGGCGTGGAAATACCGGAGTCAACCGGTTCACCAATGACATTCGGCGTCATCCAGCGCGACGCACGGCCGACCCCATTGCATGAATCAGCGGTCGGGTGCGGGCCTCGACGGCGGGCGCACGGAGCCATATGACGGCGCAGTCGAACATACGCGGCGCAATGCTGCGGCCTGCGTCCTACGCAGTCCGGCGCTCTCGACAAAGCTGTCTGACATCGGTACGGGAGTCTGAAATGCGGAATTTCAGCAGCACCAGAAGAAAGACACTCGGCCCCGTCGCGGTCCTGGCCTCGCTGACGCTCGCCGCATCCCTGGCGACGATCAGCACAGCGCACGCCGCCGTGAAGGTCACTGTCACTGGAACCGTGAGCTGCGCCAAATTCCCTGATTCAGCACCGAAGACAGTGACGATAACCCCCAAGAAGGGGACCGCCGACTCGGACGAACCGCCTGGCGAGGCCAAGGCCGAGAAGTACAGCGTCAGTCTCGGAGGCATTCCGAAGGGCGGCACGACCGGCACCGCCAAGGTTGTCTGCGTCGACGAGGACGGCGACACGAATACGTACAAGGTCGGCAACATCCCGATCAAGAAGCCCGCGAACGGCTCCCTGACCGTCAACCTCGCCTGACGTGATCGAGACTCGGAGGCCCCCGGACATGGTGTCCAGGGGCCCGGAGTCTCGTACGTGACGGGTGACGCCGGCCGTCTGTGGGCCGTCAGCCCGTGTGCCGGGCCTTGTCGTAGACGATCGCGACTGCCTTGCCCGTGCGTTCCTGACTGCTCGGCATCAGGTGCACGTAGATCCGGAGCGTCAGTGCCGGGTTGCTGTGGCCGAGGTACTGGGCGACGGCCTTGATGTTCTCCCCGCCGTCCAGGAGCGCCGACGCGTAGAAGTGCCTCAGCGCGTGCATTCCGTGGCTCGCCCGCGGCTGCGTAGCCGTCCTCCTTCGTCTCCGGTTCAGGAATGACTCCGGCCGCGACGAGAGCAGGCTTCCACACCTCCTCGTTCAGCACGGTGCGCCAGACGTGATTACCCCCGGGAGCCATGAAGATGAGCCGCCTGGTCACCTTCGGTCCGTCCGATGCCCGCCAGGGCAGCGTGATCTCAACCGGCGGGAACTGCTTCATGTGAGCCCTGAGCGCGTCGGCCACAGGACCGGGAAGCGGCACGTCCCGCGTCTTCCCTCCCTTGGGCAGCGCGGCGCTGCTTTGAGGTCTGCCACCACGTGGCGAGCGCTACGACAACGATGAGGCACATCAGCCCCACCAGCCAGCCCGTCCCACCCAAGTAGTAGAAGTGGAATCCCCGACCGCGTCGGCGGGCAATGAGGGCGAGAGTCGTATCTATCCGTGTCACGGGCAGGAACTGTAGACCACGCCATCCGCGTCCTGGCCAGCGCTTTCGCCAGGGATCGGCAAACGTTTCCGGAGCGACGGGGGCATCTTGTCCAGACCGCGTTCGGCGGCTGACATCAGCAGCTGACACCAACAAGCGCGAACAGTCGCGGTCGGCGCCGAACCTCAGCGCACGATCAGCCGAGGCGCAGAGCCGGTCGGCCGACGTCGAAGGTCCGGCATGATCGACCTGATAAGGATGCTGGCTAACCGCAAAGCCCGTGCGCGGCCGTGCCCCATCCGTGCCCGATGGACCGGAACTCGCGGGCAACCGCGGCCACTGACACTCCGCCGACCTTCGTTGTACCGTCGCCGCAGTCGATCAAGGGGAGGGTGGCGATGATCAGACGGTGGCCGACAGCCTTGGGCGTGAACCTGCTACTTGGAGTCCCGGGGGTGGTGCCGATCTGGTTGCTGTGGTTCCTGGCGGCGAACTGGAGCCATCCGGAACCGACGGAGAACGACGGCATGGCCCTTTGGCTCGTGATCATCCTGCCCATCGTCGGCCTGTACACGCTGCTGTGGTGGACAGCCAACCGGGTCCTTGCACGCCGCACCTCACTCGCCGCTCGGACCTATTGGCTGCTCAGCGGAATGGGCACGTTCTTGCCCACCGTGACACTCATCCTGATCTATCCCTGACCGAGCCGTTGGCTCCGCGACTGCTGCGGCGAATGGACGACCATCGAGGCCGGGCCGTCTCTGGACCGTCCGAAGGTGGCCGACCGAGTGTGGCGTGCGCGGAGTGCTCCCATCCCGTCCGCCGATCGTGGGATCCGGAGCCGAGAGTTCGCATCGAGGTGATCTGGCAACGGAAAACACGGACGGCCCAGGGGCTAACCCTGGGCCGTCCGTGGGCCGTCCGAGAAGAACCGTCGATGACAGACAACGACAGGCGACGACGGCTGGATCGCAGGTCAGAGGCCCGTCAGGCCCCGGCGACCGACGCCAGGTACGCCTCCGCCTTCTCCGGCTCGAAGAAGAAGTTCTCGAAGTCGGCCGGGTTGTCGAAGCCGTTGGCGAAACGGTCCGCCACGGGCTGGAGCTGGCCGGCCGCGCCGATGAGGTTCAGGACGTGCTCCGGCGGCACGCCCAGCATCGCGTTGGTCCACTTCGTGACGTGCTGGGCGGTGTCCCAGTAGCGGTCGAAGGTGGCCTGCATCCACTCCTCGTCGAAGGGCTTGTCGCCCTGCTCCAGGATCGAAGCGAGGTACGCGGCCGCGCACTTGGAGGCCGAGTTGGAGCCCTGGCCGGTGATCGGGTCGTTCGCCACGACCACGTCGGCGACGCCCAGCACCAGGCCGCCGCCGGGCAGCCGGCCGATCGGGTTGCGCACGGTCGGGGCGTAGCGCCCGGACAGCGTGGCGTTCGCGTCCGTCAGTTCGACCTTGGTGGCGCGCGCGTACTCCCAGGGCGTGAACCGCTCCATGAGTTCCAGGGTCAGGGAGAGGTGCTCGGCGGGGTCCTTGACGCCGTTGAAGACGTCGAGCGGGCCACCGGGGATGCCCTCCCAGAAGAGGATGTCGGCGCGGCCGGAGGTGGTCAGGGTCGGCATCACGAAGAGCTCGCCGACGCCCGGGACCAGGTTGCAGCGGACCGCGTCGAAGTCCGGGTGCTCGGGGCGCGGGCCCAGACCATGGACGTAGGCGACGGCGAGGGCGCGCTGCGGCTCGCTGAACGGGGAGCGGGAGGCGTCGCGGCCGAACATCGACACCAGCTCGCCCTTGCCGGCCGAGACCAGCACCAGGTCGTAGGTGCGGGAGAAGTAGTCGAGGTCGGAGACCGCGGCGCCGTGGATGACCAGCTGGCCGCCACGCTGGGCGAAGGTCTCCATCCAGCCGGCCATCTTGACCCGCTGGTCGACCGACTGGGCGTACCCGTCGAGCTCGCCCACCCAGTCGATCGCACGCTGCGAGGGGCCCGGGTCGAAGGAGCCGGGGGCGGCGACCGAGACGCCGAGCCCTTCGATCTTCGGGGCCTGCGACTCCCAGAAGTTCAGCTGGAGATCGCGCTCGTGCTGCAGGGCCGTGTCGAACATGCACTGCGTCGACATGACACGGCCGGTACGGATCTCGTCCGCCGTCCGGTTCGACATCAGGGTGACCTCGTACCCGTGCGACTGGAGGCCGAGGGCGAGCTGGAGTCCGGACTGACCGGCTCCGACGACGAGTATCTTCCGCATGCGGCTTGTTTCTCCTAGGACCTAGGCGTCCCTATTCGGGGCTTACTTCGAGCGCGTGGCCGACCAGGGCCAGCAGGGTCTCCACGACCGAGATCCGGCGACGCGCGTCCATGATCATGACAGGTATGTGCGGAGGCACCGTGAGGGCCTCGCGCACGTCCTCGGGCTCGAACCGGTCGCTGCCGTCGAAGTGGTTGACGGCGACGACGTACGGCAGTCCGCAGCTCTCGAAGTAGTCCAGTGCGGGGAAGCAGTCCGACAGGCGGCGGGTGTCGGCGAGGACCACCGCGCCGATCGCGCCGCGCACCAGGTCGTCCCACATGAACCAGAACCGCTGCTGACCCGGCGTACCGAACAGGTAGAGCACCAGGTCGTCGTCGAGCGTGATGCGGCCGAAGTCCATGGCCACGGTGGTGGTCAGTTTGTCCGGCGTACCGGTGAGGTCGTCGGTTTCCTCACTGGCCTGTGTCATCAGCGCCTCCGTCTGGAGGGGCTGGATCTCGGAGACCGTGGTGACCAGCGTGGTCTTGCCCACGCCGAAGCCGCCCGCGACGACGATCTTGGTGGCTATCGGGGCGCGGGTGCGGTCCGTCTGCCAGGCCTGCAGATTCTCCTCTTCGTCGAGGAGAGGGGCGACGCCAGGGGCGGCGTCAGAGACGACGGAGTCCACTCAGCACCCTTTCCAGCAGAGCGCGGTCCGGCTGTCCCGGGCCGTGACCTGTTCCGTACACGCGGATCTTTCCCTGGTCCGCCAGGTCGCTCAGGAGGACCCGGACCACGCCGAGCGGCATCCTGAGGAGGGCGGCGATCTCGGCCACCGTCCGCATCCGGCGGCAGAGTTCGACGATGGCACGCATCTCGGGCATCACCCGGTACGCGGGCCGGCCGTCGGTGAGTTCCTTGCGCTCCTCGGGAGCCTCCAGCGCCGCCACGAACGTCTCGACGAGCAGGACGTGCCCGAAGCGGGTCCGGCCGCCCGTGAGCGAATAGGGCCGTACGCGGGCGGGCTTGCGATCGCCGCCGCGCACCGGGAGCCGGGCCGCGGCGGACGTACTGCTCGACGTACTCATCGGGTACTCCCCATCGAGTCGGACTCAAGGGATTTTCGGAGTTCACTGCGCAGTTCGGGGGTCAGCACATGTCCGGCACGGCCGACGAAGAGCGCCATGTGGTACGCCACCACGCTCATGTCGCAGTCCGGCGAACCGTGCACCCCGAGCAGCGAACCGTCGCTGATCGACATGACGAAGACGCTGCCCTCGTCCATCGCGACCATCGTCTGCTTCACCCCGCCGGCGTCCATCAGCTTGGCGGCGCCGATGGTGAGGCTGCCGATGCCGGAGACGATGGTGGCGAGGTCCGCGGAGGATCCCTTGGGGCCGCTGGGGCGCTCCGTCTCCGCCGTCCGGGCCTCGGCGTTCCTGCCGGGGTCGGAGGAGAGCAGCAGCAGCCCGTCGGAGGAGACGACCGCGACCGACAGGAGTCCCGGCACCTCCTCGACGAGGTTCGTCAGCAGCCAGTGCAGATTGCGGGCCTCACTGCTCAGGCCGAAGGTACTGGACGCGGTCAACTGCTTGCCTCCTCGACGGTGCCCCCCGATGCTTCTGCGTCTCGCGCGTTGAGCGTCTGCGGCGCGTTGGTCTCCGTGGTGCGTTCGGCGATCTCCGCCTCCACGTCGCGACGGCCCTCGACGGCGCCCCGGTGGAAGCCGCCGAGCCTGCGCCGCAGTGCCTCGGCGTCCACACCGCCCGTGCGCGGGCGGGGGGCCGGGGCGGGCGCGGAGATCTTCGGTGTCCGCTTGGGCAGGCCCTTGTCGGTGATCCGCGGGGTCTCGTCCGGGACACGGTCGTGGGTGTCCGGGCCTATGGCGTACGGGTCGGTGGCCGCCTGGGCGGCTCCGTCCGCGTCCTGGGCGGCGCCGCCGGCGGGGCCGGAGAACCGGGGAGCCGCTCCCGTGGTGCGGGAGGTCTCCGCCCGGGGTTCGGACACCGGCTCGGGCTCCGGCTCGGGTGCCGCCTGGCCGGGCTCCGGAGCGGGGGCCGCGGTCCCGGGCGCTCCGGTATCGGGCGTGGTCGGTCCGGGCGTGGCCGGTTCCGGCGCCGCCGGTTCGGCCGGGGGGAACGGGAGCAGGAGCTCCATCGTGGTCTCGGGTGCCGACGTGTCCGCGAAGTCCGCCTCGGGCGCGGTCCGGGGCTCGGCCTCGCGCCGGGGTCCGGGCACGCGGTGCGCCTCGGCGGCGGCCGGCGCCTCGGGCGCCTGCTCCGGCTCCGGCGTCCGCTCCGGCTCCGGCTCCGGAGCGACGGCGTCCTGTGGCCGGTCGGTGTCCTGCGGCTGAACGGTGCCCTGGGGCTGAACGGTGCCCTCGGGCCGGGGGTCGGTGTCGGCCTCGCGGACGGCCGCCTGGGCCGCGGCGATCAGCGGGTCCTCGTCCCCGGCGGGGTCCGAGGCGGTGAGCGCCGCGCGCCCGCGCAGGACGTTGGAGTTGGCCTCGGCGTCCGCTCCGGGGAGGGTCACCGAGGGCGCGCCCCCGACGTGCCGCGCGGTCGTGGGGACGGCCGCGGAGGGCGCGGCGGCGAGCAGCGCCTTCGGGAGGACGACCACGGCGGCGACGCCGCCCTGCTTCTGCTCGCGCAGCTGCACCCGCACACCGTGCCGGTGCGCGAGCCGCGCCACCACGTACAGGCCGAGGCCGAGGCCCTCGCCGCTCTCCTGGTCGTAGGCGTCCTCGGGGTCGAAGGCGGCGAGGCGGTCGTTGAGCTGGGTCATCCGCTCCGACGTCATGCCGATGCCCTCGTCCTGCACGGAGAGCATCACCTCGCCGCTCTCCAGGAGCCAGCCGGAGACCTCGACGGGGAGGTCGGGCGGCGTGAACGACGTCGCGTTCTCCAGGAGTTCGGCCAGCAGGTGGCTCATGTCGTCGGCGGCGAAACCGGCGATGTGGGCGTGCGGCGGCAGCGCGGCGATCCGGACACGCTCGTAGCGCTCGATCTCGCTGACCGCGGCACGGACGACGTCGACGAGCGGGACCGGGCCCGCGTGGTGCTGGACGTGCTCGGCGCCCGCGAGGACCAGCAGGTTCTCGCTGTGCCGCCGCATGACGGTGGCGAAGTGGTCCAGCTTGAAGAGCGTGGCGAGACGGTCCGGGTCCTGCTCGCGGTCCTCCAGCCCCTCGATGACGCCGAGTTGACGCTCGACGAGGCCGAGCGTGCGCAGCGCGAGGTTGACGAAGGTGCCGTGGATGGTGCCGCGCACCTGCTCCAGGTGGGTGGCGGCCTCGGCGAGTTCGCCGCGCAGCCGGTCGCGTTCGTCGGCCATCAGCTGGCGCTGGCCGATGAGGTGCTTGCGGTCGCCCTCCAGGGTGGCGAGCCGCTCGTGGAGTCCGGCCGCGTGCGCGTGCAGCGCGTTGACGGAGCGGACCACCTGGGCGAACTCGTCGTTGCGGCCGGTGAACTTGACCGGTTCCTCGATGCCGGGGTCGGCGGCGAGCCGGGCGGAGCCCAGGCGCAGCACGGCCAGCGGGCGGGTGAGCGAGCGGGCCATGGCCATCGAGACGCCGACCGCGACGAGCAACAGCGTGCCGATCAGGGCGATACGGATCTCCAGCGCGGTGACGTCGTCGTCACGCAGCTGCTCGAGGCCCTCGGTGCGGTGCTCGTTGAGGGAGGCCTCCGCGCCGCGCATCAGCTCGATACGGGCGGACAGCGCGGCGTCCAGCTTCTTCACCGACGTGTCGAGTTCGGCGCTGGAGAGCGTCGGCTGGTCGGTCAGGCGCGCGAGGTAGCGGTCGGCGGTGCCGACATCGGGTCCGGTGACCGTGGAGTCGTAGGAGGACTTGGCGCTCTTCGGCGCCGTCTCCCGGAAGTCCGCGAGCGCCGCGTCCGAGCGGAGGCGGGCCTGCTGGGCCGCCGCGCTCAGCGCGTCCCGCTGCTTGATGTCGGCGGCGGACGAACTGCTGGTCGTGGTCGGCAGGCCGGTGGCCGGATCGATGACCGTCTGCGTGGAGCGCGGGACGGCGAGGGCCGCGAGGAGCAGGCCACGGGCGGCGGCGGACTGCTGGACCGCGGAGTCGAGTTCGGCGAGGGCGTGCGCGCCGGAGCCCGCGCGGGGCGGCAGCTGGTCGGCCAGGCCCTCGGCGAGGGCGTGGAGTTCGGTGATGGCGGCGGAGTACGCCTGGTGCGCCTCGAGGGCGGTGCTCTTGCCGGTGAGCGCGGACCTGCGCAGGGCGGAGATGCCGTCGAGATCCTTCAGGAGGGTCGCGGGGGCGTCCTCGTCCGCCCGCAGCTCCTCGACCTGCCGGTCGACCCGGGCGCTGCGCTGCTCCGAGGGTGCCTTGTCCTTCGGCCGCCCCGCGGCGACGTAGGACGTGACCTCGTCGCGCTCGTCGGCCAGCGAGTGCGCGAGGGTCAGCGCCTGCTGGGTCCGCTGGGCGAGCGTCACGAGATTCTGGGAGTCGTTCAGTTGCTCGGAGGCGGCGAGCACGGTCGGGGCTCCCGCGCCGGCGATGGCAGCCGCGACGACCGCCACGGCGACGATCAGCCGGTTGCGTACGTGGGCGCGCCTCCCCCGGCCCGCCGAGTCGCCGCCGTCGCCGGTGGCGGCCCCTGCCAATGGGCCCGAGGGCCCGGAGGGCCCGGTGGCCGTCTGCTTGCCTGTGCGCCTCGGCCGCGTCTTCTGCACCGGTGCTCGCATTCCTGACTCGTTAACCCATGGGCCCGGGTGACATCCCGTCAACTGCGGCGTCCGCCCGGTACGGCCCCGACCCTCCCAGTGCCGGTGGGCAGTGGTCCCGCATCATCTGACCCGCCACTCGAAGGAGTGAACCCCGGACGGGAGTTGGCGGGCAAGTTCCTCGGGCACCCGCCGACGCCTCGTACGGCGGGCCGGTTGGACGTCGGCGACGCCCTTTGGCAGTATTCGCCGCCACGCATTCCCGGAGTCGATCATTCCATGCCAAACCCGGCGCCTGAGCTGCTGGTCCGCAGGTGTTCGGCAACCGATGTCGCCCTTCCGTGGGCCTTGTGAAGGGCTCGTGCAGACTGGCTGGATGCGCACTGAACTCGTCTCGGAGCCGGGCGACCCGGGCCGCCCCAATGAGGACTTCGCATCGGTCGGGCTTCCCGCCTCGGGACAAGGGGGTTCACTGGTCGTCCTCGACGGGGTGACACCTCCCCAGGGGGAGTACGGCTGTCTGCATTCCGTCTCCTGGTTCTCCGCCCGGCTCGGCGGCGCTCTGACCGAACTGTCCGTTTCGCTCAGGGATTTGACCCTGACCGAGGTCCTGTCGCGTGCCATTCGGAGGGTGGCCGAGACCCATGCCGGCACATGTGACCTTTCTCACCCGCGCACGCCCCAGGCAACCGTGGTCCTCGCCCGGTGGTCCGCGACCGAGGTGGAGTACCTGGTGCTGTCGGACTCGGCCCTGCTGGTGGAGTCCCCCACCGGCGAGGTGACGGCGCTGCTGGACGACCGGCTGTCCCGCCTTCCGCGCGCCTCCCTCGCCACGGACGCCGTCGCCGACGCGACCGCGCGCAACAAGGAGGGCGGCTTCTTCACGGCGGCGGCGGATCCCGCGGTGGCCTCCCGCGCGGTGACGGGCACATTGCCGCGGGACTCCGTCCGCGCCCTGGCCGCGCTCACGGACGGCGCCACCCGCTGGACGGAGAAGTTCCGCGCGGGCGGCTGGTCCGAACTGCTCGCTCTCGTGCGGAAGGAGGGCGCGCAGGCCCTCGTCGACCGCGTACGGGCCCTGGAGGCCGCGGACGCGGAGGAGCGGGTGCATCTGCGCCGCAGCAAGACGCACGACGACGCAACGGTCGTGTACGTGGAGCTGTGAGCGGGGCCCGGCGGGGACGCGGGCGGGGTGCGGGGCCCGGCCGGGACGCGGGCGGGGTGCGGGGCCCGGCCGGGACGCGGCCGGGACGCGGGCGGGACGCGGGGCCCGCCCGGCAGGTCCGGGCCGGCCCGAGCGACGCCCCCTAGCGCTGTTCCATGCCCGTGTTCAGCTGGTGCAGCAGACGGGCGAGTTCGGCGACCTCGCGGGGGTCCCAGCCCGCGAGCTGGCGGACGTAACGCGCCCGGCGGGCCTCGCGGACCTTGCGGAAGCGTTCCCGCCCCTCGTCGGTGAGGTGGACGAGCCAGGCGCGGCCGTCGGCGGGGTCCGGCTCGCGGCCGACCAGGCCGAGGTCTTCGAGGGCCCGGAGCTGCCGCGACATCGTGGCCTTGCCGACGCCGATGTACGCGGCGAGTTCCGTGGCGCGCTGCCGGCCGCACTCCTCCAGCCGGAACAGCAGCCCGTACGCCGAGGACTCCAGGTCGGGATGGACCTCCCGGGCCATCTCGCCGGAGGAGGCGCGGGCGCGCCGCAGGAACACCGTCAACTCGCGTTCCAGCGCCGGGAATTCCTGGTCCACACCACTTCCCGACGCCGCGGATTCGACACGCTGCCCGCCGCCGTTTCCGTTGTCGTGCACGTCAGCACCCCTGACCCGGTTTCCCGATCCTGAAAGTTTCCGCCAGAACTCGCCATTGCCGCAGCTCCGTCAGTATTTCGCAGGCGTAGACCAACGGCAGCCTCCGACCCCTCTTCCCACGCCGTGCTCTACGTGCGTAGCTTCTTTACCAGGCACTTACTGGCATGCGCACGCCATTCCAGGTCGACGCGGACCTGACTCCCCAGTGCCACGGCGGCGCGCATGTCCGCGCACTCCCCCCACCGAGCTCCACCGAGCCCTTCGGAGGCACGCACATGCCCGTGCACAGATCCGGAACGGCCCACCGCCTGCGTCTGCTCGCGGTAGGAATCCTGCTCGCCGCGTTCTCCTCGCTCAGCACGCTCCCCTCGTCCGCCGCCGACACCCCGGCGCGGGGCACCGCCCGTATGGGCATGGGTGTCGTCGCGCACGACGGCCAGGGCGGCACCCCCAACAGCGGCGACGCCACCCAGACCGAAGGCGTCGACGTCTCCGGCCACCAGGGCAACGTCGCCTGGTCGACCCTGTGGAACAGCGGGGTCAAGTGGGCCTACACCAAGGCGACCGAGGGGACGTACTACACGAACCCGTACTTCGCCCAGCAGTACAACGGCTCGTACGACATCGGCATGATCCGCGGCGCGTACCACTTCGCGACGCCCGACACGACGACCGGCGCCACACAGGCCAACTACTTCGTCGACCACGGCGGCGGCTGGTCCCGTGACGGCAAGACGCTCCCCGGTGTCCTCGACATCGAGTGGAACCCGTACGGCGCCGCCTGCTACGGCAAGACGCAGAGCGCGATGGTCAGCTGGATCAGCAGCTTCCTCGCCCAGTACAAGGCCCGCACCGGCCGGGACGCCGTGATCTACACGGCCACCAGCTGGTGGGTCGACTGCACCGGCAACTACGGCGGCTTCGCCTCGGCCAACCCGCTGTGGATCGCCCGCTACGCCTCCGCCCCGGGCACCCTGCCGGCCGGCTGGTCCTACTACACGATGTGGCAGTACACGTCGTCCGGACCGACGGTGGGCGACCACGACAAGTTCAACGGAGCCCTCGACCGGGTGCAGGCACTCGCCAACGGCTGACACCGCTGGCGGACATGGGGAAGGCCCGGGCTCCCTCACGGACCCGGGCCTTCCCGTACCGGACGCACCGGCGGCGGCCGTCACGCCACCACCGGTGCCTCCGGGGTCATGCCGCGAGCGGTACCCGCGGGCTCGCGCCGTTCGTCGCCGGGGCGAGGGCCAGTTCGAGGACCTGGCGGACGTCCGTGACGGCGTGGACGTCGAGCTTCTCCAGGACCTCGGCCGGGACGTCGTCCAGGTCGGCCTCGTTGCGCTTCGGGATGATCACCGTGGTGACACCCGCCCGGTGCGCGGCGAGCAGCTTCTGCTTCACGCCGCCGATCGGCAGCACCCGACCGGTCAGGGAGACCTCACCGGTCATCGCCACGTCCGTGCGGACCAGACGGCCCGACAGGAGGGACGCCAGCGCCGTCGTCATCGTGACGCCCGCGCTCGGCCCGTCCTTGGGGACCGCGCCCGCCGGGAAGTGGATGTGCACACCCCGGTCCTTCAGGTCGCCGACCGGCAGCTCCAGCTCGGCGCCGTGGCTGCGCAGGAAGGACAGCGCGATCTGCGCCGACTCCTTCATCACGTCGCCCAGCTGACCGGTCAGGGTCAGCCCGGCCGCGCCCGTCTCCGGGTCGGCGAGCGACGCCTCCACGAACAGCACGTCGCCGCCGGCGCCCGTGACGGCCAGACCGGTCGCCACACCGGGCACCGCGGTGCGGCGCTCGGCCGGGTCCTGTGCGGACTCGGGCACGTGGTGCGGCCGTCCGATGAGACCGCGCAGGTCCGCCTCGGTCACCGTGAACGGCAGCTCGCGCTCACCCAGTTCGTGCTGGGCCGCGACCTTGCGCAGCAGCCGCGCGACGGCCCGCTCCATGTTGCGCACGCCCGCTTCCCGCGTGTACTCGCCGGCCAGCTTGCGCAGCGCACCCTCGTCGAGGGTGACCTCGTCCGGCTTGAGACCGGCCCGCTCCAGCTGGCGCGGGAGCAGGTGGTCCCGGGCGATGACGACCTTCTCGTCCTCGGTGTAGCCGTCGAGGCGGACCAGCTCCATACGGTCGAGCAGGGCCTCGGGGATGGCTTCGAGCACGTTGGCCGTGGCCAGGAACACCACGTCGCTGAGGTCGAGTTCGACCTCCAGGTAGTGATCGCGGAAGGTGTGGTTCTGTGCCGGGTCGAGCACTTCGAGCAGGGCCGCGGCCGGGTCGCCGCGGAAGTCCGACCCCACCTTGTCGATCTCGTCCAGCAGGACCACCGGGTTCATGGACCCGGCCTCCTTGATGGCACGGACGACACGGCCGGGCAGCGCTCCGACGTAGGTGCGCCGGTGGCCGCGGATCTCCGCCTCGTCCCGGACGCCGCCGAGAGCGACGCGGACGAACTTGCGGCCCATCGCGTGCGCCACGGACTCGCCGAGCGAGGTCTTGCCGACGCCGGGCGGGCCGACGAGGGCGAGCACGGCACCGCCGCGACGTCCGCCGACCACTCCGAGACCGCGCTCGGAGCGCCGCTTGCGCACGGCGAGGTACTCGGTGATCCGCTCCTTCACGTCCTCCAGACCGGCGTGCTCGGCGTCCAGCAGCGCCTTCGCGCCCTGGATGTCGTACTGGTCCTCGGTCCGCTCGTTCCACGGCAGTTCGAGGACGGTGTCGAGCCAGGTCCTGATCCAGCTGCCCTCGGGCGACTGGTCACTGGACCGCTCCAGCTTCTCGACCTCCTTGAGCGCGGCCTCGCGGACGTTCTCCGGAAGATCGGCGGCCTCGACGCGGGCACGGTAGTCGTCGGACTCGTCCTCGGGGGACTCGCCCTTCAGGTCGCGCAGCTCCTTGCGCACGGCCTCCAGCTGGCGCCGCAGCAGGAACTCGCGCTGCTGCTTGTCGACGCCCTCCTGCACGTCCTTGGCGATGGACTCGGCGACATCCTGCTCGGCGAGGTGCTCGCGGAGCTGCTCGGTGGCCAGCTTCAACCGGGCGACCGGGTCGGCGGTCTCCAGCAGCTCCACCTTCTGTTCGATGGAGAGGAACGGGGAGTAACCGGAATTGTCGGCAAGGGCGGAGACATCGTCGATCTGCTGTACACGGTCCACGACCTGCCAGGCGCCGCGCTTGCGCAGCCAGCTGGTGGCGAGGGCCTTGTATTCCTTGACCAGGTCGGCGACCCGGCCGGGCAGGGGCTCGGGCAAGGTCTCGTCGACCCGGGTGCCCTCCACCCACAGTGCCGCACCGGGGCCCGTCGTCCCCGCGCCGACCTTCACACGCCCGCGCCCGCGGATCAGCGCGCCCGGGTCGCCGTCGGCCAGGCGGCCGACCTGCTCGACGGTGCCGAGCACGCCGGTGCCCGCGTACGTCCCGTCGATACGTGGAACCAGCAGCACCTGCGGCTTGCCGGGCGTCGAACGGGCGGCGGCCTGGGCGGCCTCCACCGCGGCGCGTACATCGGTGTCGTTCAGGTCCAGCGGAACCACCATTCCGGGCAGCACGACCTCGTCATCGAGCGGCAGCACGGGCAAGGTGAGCGGTGTGGACGTCGAAGCCATGATCTCCCCTTCGGCAGTCAAGTTGAGCTATGCCGACTCAATGCTGGGCGCGCTTCGATTGTTCCCCGGGTTCCGTTCGCTGTGAGCGATCGCTCATTTCCGGGCCCGGCCCGAGGGCCCGCCGACGGCGGCCGGCCGGGGGAATGCCTGGTGGCGCCGGTGGTCGGCGCCGGTCGAGGGCCATGGTCCACGATCGGGCGAGGGCCGTGGTCGGCGGCGCCGGGCGACTCCGGTGCTCACGGTGCCACCCGTGCGCGCCGCACCAGGGGCCAGGTGGGGATCCCCACGGCGAGGGCCATCAGGTGTCCCCACTCGGTCATCGGTCGGTGAGGGCGATCAGGTCCGCGACGAACATCGCGCCGACCGTCGCCACGCGGGGGCCCGCCACGGGCACGTCCCCGGCGTCCGGTGCGGCGTCCCGGCCCGCGCGGCCACCGTGGCCGACCGTCCGACCGGGCGGCCCGTGCCCCACCGGGACACGTTCGGATGAATCCCCCGGGCGACCCCGGGCCGGCTGCCGCGCCGGAGGCCGGCGACGGCGCCCCTCGTCGCGGGGTCCGGCGGCGTCCGGCGGCGGGGTGTCCCCGCGGTCGCCGCCCCGGATACGGAAAATTCGGAGGCCCGCCCCGGCGGAAGTGCCAGGATGAGCGCCATGACCGCCTCGTACGACACTCCTGTAGTCATCGACCGCAGCGAGGGCCCCTACGGCGAGGTCGTGCTGCGGCGACACGGTGCGCTGCTGCAGATCATCGCCAACGGGTGCTTCCTGATGGACACTTCCGACGGCCGCTCGGAGCGTCTGCTCGTCGACGCCGCGTACGACGCCCTCGACGGGCGCCGGGAGCCGGACGTGCTCATCGGGGGTCTCGGCGTCGGGTTCTCGCTCGCACACGCCGCGGCCGATCCGCGCTGGGGGCGCATCACCGTCGTCGAGCGCGAGCCCGCCGTCATCGGCTGGCACCGGGCGGGCCCTCTGGGCGAGTTGTCCGCGGCGGCTCTCGCCGACCCGCGCACGGACATCGTCGAGGCCGATCTGCTCACTTACGTCAATGAGACATCCGACACGTACGACGCCCTCTGCCTGGACATCGACAACGGGCCCGACTGGACGGTCACCGAGAGCAACGAGGGGCTGTACGCGAACGCCGGACTGGCAAGCTGCGCAAGGGTGTTGAAGCCCGGCGGAGTACTCGCGGTCTGGTCGGCCCAGCCCTCTCCGGAATTTGAAGGAACCTTGCGGAATGCCGGGTTCCAACGGGTGCGTACCGAAGAGATCCCGGTTGCCCGGGGCGTTCCGGACGTCGTGCATCTCGCGGTCAGGCCTGGATAGCCGCGGCACGGTGACTGCCCGTACTCTGCTTCCCTGACGCGGATCATTCAAGCGTCAAGCGCAGTCATGGGATCACCCCACTGATTCCGGAAAGCACACCTCAGGGGCGGGCGATGGAGCAGACACACACCTCCCAAAACGGCACGGCGGCGACCCCGGGCGCTCAGCGCCGGGTGCTGGTGGTCGAGGACGACCCGACGATCGTCGACGCCATCGCGGCCCGCCTGCGTGCCGAGGGATTCCTGGTGCAGACCGCGGGCGACGGCCCGGCCGCCGTCGACACCGCCGAGGCCTGGCAGCCCGACCTGCTGATCCTCGACATCATGCTGCCCGGCTTCGACGGCCTGGAGGTCTGCCGCCGCGTGCAGGCCCAGCGCCCGGTGCCGGTGCTGATGCTCACCGCGCGCGACGACGAGACCGACATGCTGGTCGGGCTCGGCGTCGGCGCCGACGACTACATGACGAAGCCGTTCTCGATGCGCGAGCTGGCCGCCCGCGTGCACGTCCTGCTGCGGCGGGTCGAGCGCGCCGTGGTCGCGGCGTCGACGCCGCGCAGCGGCATCCTGCGGCTCGGCGAGCTGGAGATCGACCACGCGCAGCGCCGGGTCCGGGTCCGTTCCGAGGACGTGCACCTGACGCCCACCGAGTTCGACCTCCTGGTCTGCCTGGCGAACACCCCCCGCGCGGTACTCTCGCGCGAGCAGTTGCTCGCCGAGGTGTGGGACTGGGCGGACGCTTCCGGGACCCGCACCGTGGACAGCCACATCAAGGCCCTGCGCCGGAAGATCGGCGCCGAGCGGATCCGCACGGTCCACGGTGTCGGCTACGCGCTGGAGACCCCGACTCCCTGAGCCGGGTCGTCGGGACCTTCGAGGGGGCTGATGTGATGAGCGGGCTCGGGGAGCGCGGTGCCGGCCGGCGCGAGTCCGGCGGGCACGAGTTCGAAGAGCGCAGGAGCGTGAGCCCCTGGGGCGGCCTGCGGCCCTTCTCGATCAAGACGAAGCTGGGCACGCTCGTCGTCGTCGCCGTGTTCATCACGACCGGGCTGTCGATGATCGCGGTGCACACCAAGACCGAGCTGCGCTTCATCACGGTCTTCTCGATGATCGCCACGCTGCTGATCACGCAGTTCGTGGCGCATTCGCTCACCGCGCCGCTGGACGAGATGAACGCGGTCGCCCGGTACATCTCGCACGGCGACTACACGCGCCGGGTGAGCGACAACCGGCGCGACGAGCTCGGCGACCTGGCCGAGACGATCAACCTCATGGCCGACGAGCTGGAGGCCCAGGACCGCCAGCGCAAGGAGCTCGTGGCGAATGTCTCGCACGAGCTGCGCACCCCCATCGCGGGGCTGCGCGCCGTCCTGGAGAACGTCGTGGACGGCGTCTCCGCCGCGGACCCCGAGACGATGCGTACGGCCCTGAAGCAGACGGAGCGGCTGGGGCGCCTCGTGGAGACGCTGCTGGACCTGTCGCGGCTGGACAACGGCGTGGTGCCGCTGCACAAGCGGCGCTTCGAGGTCTGGCCGTATCTGTCGGGCGTGCTCAAGGAGGCCAACATGGTCTCCTCCGCGCGCGCGGGCATCGCCTCGGGCTCCGGCAGTCACACGCGCACCGACGTGCATCTGCACCTCGACGTGTCCCCGCCCGAGCTGACCGCGCACGCGGACCCGGAGCGGATCCACCAGGTGGTGGCGAATCTCATCGACAACGCGGTCAAGCACAGTCCGCCGCACGGCCGGGTGACGGTCAAGGCGCGGCGCGGCGACTACCCGGAGTCGCTGGCCCTGGAGGTCCTGGACGAGGGCCCGGGCATCCCGAAGTCGGAGTGGCACCGCGTCTTCGAGCGGTTCAACCGGGGCGGGGTGCCCGCGCCGCACGGGCCGGGAAGCGACGGCGGCACGGGACTGGGCCTGGCGATCGCGCGCTGGGCGGTCGATCTGCACGGCGGCCGGATCGGTGTGGCCGAATCTCAGCGGGGTTGCCGGATTCAGGTCACCCTTCCGGGGCTCCCCTCTCTGCCAAGTTGACGTAAAGTTCGAACCGGAGCCACAAGATCCATCCGTGTCGCCGCTGGCGGACACGTGTGATCAGGCAGAGGGCCGCGTGAGGACTGCCGCGACCCTGAGTCGCCATACCCGTTCCGAACCGGAACCTCGCTTGTTTCCCGCCATTTCCACGCCCGAAACACGCTTTCCGATGTGACTTACACGACGTTGGACGGGCCCGGCCTGACCTTCTCGGCCATGGGGGCGTAGCCTTTATTTCCGCTGTCCATCACCTTGTGAAGCGGAAGAGGGCGGTTGCCGCCGTGTCGCCACAGTCCCCCAGTAACTCGAGCATCTCGACCGATGACCAAGCCGGGAAGAACCCCGCTGCTGCCTTCGGTCCCAATGAGTGGCTCGTCGACGAGATCTATCAGCAGTACCTCCAGGACCCGAATTCGGTAGACCGTGCCTGGTGGGACTTCTTCGCCGACTACAAGCCGGGGGCGGCTGCCGCCTCGGCTCCGGCGGGTACTGCGGCCGCGGGGGCCGCAGGGACCACGATCACGCCGGCTCCGGCCGCTCCGGCCGCTCCCGCGGCCGCTCCCGCGGCCCCTGCCGCGCCCGCCGCGCCCGTGGCTCCGGCCAGGACCGCTCCGACGGCTCCCGCGGCCCCGAAGCCCGCGGCCGCCGCCCCGGCTCCCGCGAAGGCCGCCCCGGCCGCCGCCAAGCCGAAGGCCGCCGAGGCCACCGCGGCCGCCGGAGGTCCCGAGCTCGTCACGCTGCGCGGCCCCGCCGCCGCGGTCGCGAAGAACATGAACGCCTCCCTGGAGCTGCCCACGGCCACGTCCGTGCGCGCGGTCCCGGTGAAGCTGCTCTTCGACAACCGCATCGTGATCAACAACCACCTGAAGCGTGCCCGGGGCGGGAAGATCTCCTTCACCCACCTCATCGGCTACGCGATGGTGCAGGCCATCAAGGCCATGCCGTCGATGAACTACTCCTTCGCGGAGAAGGACGGCAAGCCGACCCTGGTCAAGCCGGAGCACGTCAACTTCGGTCTCGCCATCGACCTGGTGAAGCCCAACGGCGACCGCCAGCTCGTCGTCGCCGGCATCAAGAAGGCCGAGACGCTGAACTTCTTCGAGTTCTGGCAGGCCTACGAGGACATCGTCCGCCGCGCCCGTGACGGCAAGCTGACGATGGACGACTTCACCGGTGTCACGGTCTCCCTGACCAACCCCGGCGGCCTCGGCACCGTCCACTCCGTGCCGCGTCTGATGCCCGGCCAGTCGGTCATCATGGGCGTCGGCTCCATGGACTACCCGGCGGAGTTCCAGGGCACCTCCCAGGACACCCTCAACAAGCTCGGCATCTCGAAGGTCATGACGCTCACGTCGACCTACGACCACCGGGTGATCCAGGGCGCCGCCTCCGGCGAGTTCCTGCGCATCGTCGCGAACCTGCTGCTCGGCGAGAACGGCTTCTTCGACGAGATCTTCGAGTCGCTGCGGATCCCCTACGAGCCGGTCCGCTGGCTCAAGGACATCGACGCCAGCCACGACGACGACGTCACCAAGGCCGCCCGCGTCTTCGAGCTGATCCACTCCTACCGGGTCCGCGGCCACGTCATGGCCGACACCGACCCGCTGGAGTACAAGCAGCGCAAGCACCCCGACCTGGACATCACCGAGCACGGGCTCACCCTGTGGGACCTGGAGCGCGAGTTCGCCGTCGGCGGCTTCTCCGGCAAGTCGATGATGAAGCTGCGCGACATCCTCGGCGTGCTGCGCGACTCGTACTGCCGCACCACCGGCATCGAGTTCATGCACATCCAGGACCCGAAGCAGCGCAAGTGGATCCAGGACCGCGTCGAGCGCCCGCACGCCAAGCCCGAGCGCGAGGAGCAGCTGCGCATCCTGCGCCGGCTGAACTCCGCCGAGGCCTTCGAGACGTTCCTGCAGACCAAGTACGTCGGCCAGAAGCGGTTCTCCCTGGAGGGCGGCGAGTCCGTCATCCCGCTGCTCGACGCGGTGATCGACTCCGCGGCCGAGTCGCGCCTGGACGAGGTCGTCATCGGCATGGCCCACCGCGGCCGCCTGAACGTCCTCGCGAACATCGTCGGCAAGTCGTACGCGCAGATCTTCCGGGAGTTCGAGGGCAACCTCGACCCGAAGTCGATGCACGGCTCCGGCGACGTGAAGTACCACCTGGGCGCCCGGGGCACCTTCACCGGCCTGGACGGCGAGCAGATCGCCGTCTCGCTGGCCGCGAACCCGTCCCACCTGGAGACCGTCGACCCGGTCATCGAGGGCATCACCCGCGCCAAGCAGGACATCATCAACAAGGGCGGCACGGACTTCACGGTCCTGCCGGTCGCCCTGCACGGTGACGCGGCCTTCGCCGGCCAGGGTGTGGTCGCCGAGACGCTCAACATGTCGCAGCTGCGCGGCTACCGCACGGGCGGCACGGTCCACATCGTCATCAACAACCAGGTCGGCTTCACCGCCGCCCCGGAGTCGTCGCGCTCCTCCATGTACGCCACCGACGTGGCCCGCATGATCGAGGCGCCGATCTTCCACGTGAACGGCGACGACCCCGAGGCCGTCGTCCGCGTCGCTCGCCTGGCCTTCGAGTTCCGCCAGGCGTTCAACAAGGACGTCGTCATCGACCTGATCTGCTACCGCCGCCGCGGACACAACGAGTCCGACAACCCGGCGTTCACGCAGCCGCTGATGTACGACCTGATCGACAAGAAGCGCTCGGTGCGCAAGCTCTACACCGAGTCCCTGATCGGTCGCGGCGACATCACCCTCGAAGAGGCCGAGCAGGCGCTGCAGGACTTCCAGGGCCAGTTGGAGAAGGTCTTCACCGAGGTCCGCGAGGCGATCTCGGCCCCGGCCGAGGCGCACGTGCCCGACCCGCAGGCCGAGTTCCCGGTGGCCGTGCAGACCGCGGTCTCCCAGGAGATCGTGAAGCGGATCGCCGAGTCCCAGGTCAACATCCCCGACCACGTCACGGTCCACCCGCGTCTGCTGCCGCAGCTCCAGCGCCGGGCCGCGATGATCGAGGACGACACGATCGACTGGGGCATGGGCGAGACCCTCGCCATCGGTTCGCTGCTCCTGGAGGGCACCCCGGTCCGCCTGTCGGGCCAGGACTCCCGCCGCGGCACCTTCGGCCAGCGCCACGCGGTGCTGATCGACCGGGTCACGGGCGAGGACTTCACCCCGCTCCAGTACCTCTCGGACGAGCAGGCCCGCCTGAACGTCTACGACTCGCTGCTCTCCGAGTACGCGGTCATGGGCTTCGAGTACGGCTACTCGCTGGCCCGCCCGGACGCGCTGGTCATGTGGGAGGCGCAGTTCGGCGACTTCGTCAACGGCGCGCAGACCGTCGTCGACGAGTACATCTCGGCCGCCGAGCAGAAGTGGGGCCAGACGTCCGGCGTCACCCTGCTGCTCCCGCACGGCTACGAGGGCCAGGGCCCGGACCACTCCTCGGCCCGCATCGAGCGCTTCCTCCAGCTGTGCGCGCAGAACAACATGACGGTCGCCCAGCCGACCCTGCCGTCGAACTACTTCCACCTCCTGCGGTGGCAGGTGCACAACCCGCACCACAAGCCGCTGGTGGTCTTCACCCCGAAGTCGATGCTGCGCCTCAAGGCCGCCGCGTCGAAGACGGAGGAGTTCACCACGGGCGCCTTCCGTCCCGTCATCGGCGACGACTCGGTCGACGCCGCAGCGGTCCGCAAGGTCGTCTTCTGCGCCGGCAAGCTGTACTACGACCTCGAGGCCGAGCGGAAGAAGCGCGGCGTCACGGACACGGCGATCATCCGCATCGAGCGCCTGTACCCGCTGCCGGGTGCCGAGCTCCAGGCGGAGGTCAACAAGTACCCGAACGCCGAGAAGTACCTGTGGGCCCAGGAGGAGCCGGCGAACCAGGGCGCCTGGCCGTTCATCGCGCTCAACCTGATCGACCACCTCGACCTGGCGGTCGGCGCGGACGTCCCGCACGGCGAGCGCCTGCGCCGGATCTCGCGTCCGCACTCCTCCTCCCCCGCCGTCGGTTCCGCGAAGCGGCACCAGGCGGAGCAGGAGCAGCTGGTCCGTGAGGTGTACGAGGCCTAGTCCTCGGCGCACGACAGCCCGAAGGGCCCGGTGCCCGATCCCCGTCCGCGGGGTTCGGCACCGGGCCCTTCGGGCTTTTCGCTCGCGGCCCGGGCCACCGGCCGCCGGGCGTCCCGGTGAGCCGTCCCGGCACACATGCGGAAGCAGCCCACCCTCTTGACAAGAAACTTGACTGAAGATGACTGCGACTGTTGAAATTGCTGTATCGGGAAGTCGGTCGAGGAGACAGGACAGCGATGGGGGACGACAGCACAGTCGGCATCATCCTGGCCGGCGGCCGGGGGGAGAGGGCGAAGCCCATCACCCTGCAGTCCGCCGACTACATCCGCAGCAAGGCACTCATCCCGTTCGCCGGCAGACCGCTCATCGAGTGGATCGTCGAGTCCTGCCGTGACCAGGGCATCCGCTGCTTCTACGTGGTGGCGCAGGGAGCGGAGAACCGCAGTCAGATCAAGCTCGTCCTGGGCCACGGCGAGCGCTACGGCGTGGAGATCGACTACTCACGGGCCCGCTTCGACCAGTACAACGTGGGCTCCGGAGCGGCCACGCTGCACAATCTGGAGCAGTGGAACCTGACCGGCTCCGCGCTTGTCATGCCGGTTGACTCGCTGTTCGACTACTCGCTCGACGACCTGCGGGCCACCCACGAGGCGACCGACGCGGTGGTCACGGTGGCGGCCGTCCCCCGGACCCCGGAGGAGATCGCGGGGAAGTACGGCGTCATGCGGACCACCCGCGACGGCCTCGTCTCGGGCTTCCTGGAGAAGCCGCGACTGGGGCGTATCCACGAGGAGTTCGCCAGCACCGGGCTTCCGTGGGCGTCGTCCACGCTGCCCACCAACGCCGGGATGTACCTGATCGACTGCGCCCGGCTGCGGCTCGCCGCACGCACCCCCGAGCTGATCCGGCTCGCCCAGCAGCGTCTGGACTGGGGGCACGACCTGCTGCCCTGGCTGGTGGGTCACGATCAGCCGGTGGCCGTGGAACCCATCGCGCGCCTGGGCGACCTGGGCAGCATCGGCGACTACCTCGGCACGCTCGGCGAGGCCCTCAACGGCCTCTACCCGTACATGAACCGCGCGCTCGGCGACCCGCTCAGCGAGAAACCGCGCTACTGGATCCACGAGACGAGCCTGCGCACCAAGGACAGCGTGAGCGGTACGACCCTCGCCCAGAAGATCACCGAGGGCAGCGTCGTCCTCGGCCCCGGGGTGCGCATCGGCCGGCACGCCGAGATCGGCACCGGCGTCCACCTCCAGTACACGGACATCGGCGACGGTGTCGACGTCGCCGAGGGCGTACGGCTGGACCGGACGGTCATCGGGGACGGAGCCGTCATCGGCCCGCACGCGCACATCAGCGACTCGTACGTCGGCCCGATGGTCCAGGTGCAGTCGGACCGCCGTGCTCCGGTCCGGCTGGAACAGCACACCGCGGTCGGGGACGGCGCGCACCTGTGGCCGGGCACCCGGCTCTCCGGAGTCAGTGTCTATCCACGGCTGCGCGTCCCCGCCCTGTCGGGGGTGCCCGCCGGCACCCAGCTCACCAGCTCGGACGACGTGTTGCAGTGGATATGAAGCCTGCTCAGGAGAGTTCCGTGAAGAGTCCCATCGCCGTCATCGGCGGCACCGGCAGCGCGGCCCGGCTCGTCACACGCGAGCTGACGGCGCGAGGTGAGACCATCCGTGCCATCGGCCGCAGCACCCTGCGCGCCCATCGTCATCTGCCGCCCCAGGCCCAGTACTTCCTGGCCGACCTGCGGCGGCCCGGGCAGGACCTCGCGGAGGCCTGCGTCGAAGCCGTGCACCGCCCCACCGTCTGAGGGTTCCGACCGGCCCGGTTCACCCCGGGCGTCACGCGATCAGCGCGACCGACCATCCGCACACCAGCGAGGCAGATGACCAGGGGTGACTCGACATCCCTGTCATGAGACCGGGGAGAGATCATGACCGAGGCGCCGGACATCACAGCAGGACGTCCGCAGCCGCTGGGCAGCACCGTGGACGCGGACGGCGTCAACTTCTCCGTCTTCTCGGAGCACGCGACACGTGTCGACCTGCTGCTCTTCGACCACTGCGACGACCCCGAGCCCTCCCGCACCGTCCAGCTCCACGCGGAGACCCATCGCAGCTTCCACTTCTGGCACTGCCACGTCGGCGGCATCGGCGCGGGGCAGGTCTACGCGTACCGCATGGACGGCCCCCATGACACGAGCAGGTCGGGTGCGCGGTTCGACCACCGCAAGGTGCTGCTGGACCCGTACGCCCGCGCCAACATCAACAGCCGCTGGGACCGCACCGCCGCCATCGGCCTGGACGACAACGTCGCGCACTCCATGCGCAGTCTGGTCGTCGACCTCGACGACTACGACTGGGAGGACGACCGGCCGCTGCGGCTCCCGATGGCGGAGACCGTCCTGTACGAGATGCACGTGCGCGGTCTGACCGCGTCATCGACCTCGCGCACGGCGAGCCCCGGCACCTTCTCCGCGGTCGTCGAGAAGATTCCGTACCTGAAGGAACTGGGCATCACCGCGGTCGAGTTGCTGCCCGTCTTCGACTTCGACGAGACGCAGGTGCTGCGCGTCGGCCCGGACGGCGAACGGCTGCCCAACTACTGGGGCTACGACCCCTACGGCTTCTTCGCACCGCACACCGGCTACTGCACCTCGCCCCATCTGAACACGCACATCAGCGAGTTCAGGGACATGGTGAAGGCCTTCCACCGGGCGGGCATCGAGGTCATCCTCGACGTCGTCTTCAACCACACCAGCGAGGGCAACGAGTTCGGCCCGACCATCAGCTTCCGCGGCCAGGCCAACGAGGCGTACTACCACCTGTGGCCGCAGGACCGCAGCCACTACATGGACTTCACGGGCTGCGGCAACGCCGTCAACGCCAACCATCCCTTCGTCTCCAAGTTCATCGTCGAGTCCCTGGAGTACTGGGTCACCGAGCATCACGTCGACGGCTTCCGCTTCGACCTGGCCTCGGAGCTGTCCCGCGGCGACAAGGGCTACGAGATGGCCGTGCCGCCCGTGCTGTGGGCGATCGAGCTGTCGAAGGTGCTCGCCGAGACGAAGATCATCGCGGAGCCCTGGGACGGCGGCGGGCTCTATCAGGTGGGCCGGTTCCCCGGAAAGCGCTGGTCCCAGTGGAACGGACCGTTCCGCGACGACGTGCGCCGGTTCGTCCGCGGCGACGCCGGACTCGTCGGAGAGGTCGCCAAACGGCTCGGAGGCTCGGAGGACCTCTTCGGACCACAGAACGAACTGCCCACCAACAGCATCAACTTCATCACCTGCCACGACGGCTTCACCCTCAACGACCTGGTGTCGTACGACCACAAGCACAACTACGCCAACGGAGAGGCCGAGGCCGACGGCGCGAACGAGAACTTCAGCTGGAACTGCGGGGTCGAGGGCCCCAGCGAGGAGCACGACGTCGAGCGGCTGCGGGTGCGGCAGATCAAGAACCTGCTGTCCGTGCTGATGCTGAGCCGCGGTGTGCCGATGCTGCTGGCCGGCGACGAGTTCCGCAACAGCCAGGGCGGCAACAACAACGCCTACTGCCAGGACAACGCGACGTCCTGGCTGGACTGGGACCAGGCGGAGAAGGAGCAGGAGACCAAGGACTTCACCCGCCGGATCATCGAGCTGCGCCGGCGCTACCGCACCTTCCGCGAGGCGCGGTTCTTCAACGGGCACCTCAACGCGCGGCGGCTGCCCGACGTCACCTGGCACGGCACCCGGCTGGAGCAGCCCGGCTGGGAGGACACCAACGCCCGGGTGCTGGCGTGCACGCTCGGCGGGTTCGAGGGCGATCCCGACCTGCATCTGATCCTGAACATGTACCACCTGGGGCTGGACTTCGAACTGCCCCGGATACGCGGCCACCGGTGGCACCGCGTCCTCGACACGGCCTGCCGCGGCCCGCACGACATCCTCGCCGAGGGCCGGGAGGAGCCGGTCGACGGCCACTCCCTGCACGCGCACGGTCGCAGTGTCGTCCTCCTCGTGTCCCTGCCGGACGACACGGACGGCTCCCGCTGACGACCTGAGAGGGTGCCCCCGGCGGCGGTTCCTCAGCCGCCGGGGGCACCCTTCACCCAGCCGACCTTGGAGAAGTCGATGTCGCCGAGTCCCGGGACGCCGAAGTTGGCGAGGCCCTTGCGCACGGCCATCACCTGAGGGCGCTGGTAGAGCTCGACGTCGTGGCCGAGCCGCCATATCTCGGCGTCCGCCTGGTTGTAGAGCTGGGTGGCGCGGGTCCGGTCGAGGGTGCCGGCGGCCTGCTTGAGCAGGTGGTCCAGCTTGGCGTCGGAGACCCGCCCGTAGTTCAGGTAGGCCTGGTCGCCCTTGGGCTGCTGGTAGATCGACACGGTGGAGCTGGGGTAGACGAGCCCGGTGAAGCGGAAGATCACCATGTCGAAGTTGCCGGTGAACAGGTATTTCGGGCCGTAGTCGTTGGCCGGCACCTTGGTGATGTCCACCTTGATGCCCGCTTGGGCGAGCATCTGCTGGACCAGCTGGGCGAGGTCGAGGCCGAGGCGGTTGGTCGCGTTGCTCAGCACGAACCGCAGCCGCAGTTCCTTGCCGTCCTTGACCCGTGGCCGGCCCTCGCCCCGGTTCTTCCAGCCCGCCCGGTCCAGGATGCGCCCGGCCTCCGCCAGGTCGTACTTCCCCCACGGTGCCGAGTGGTCGACGTAGCCGGGCTGGTTGGTCATGAAGATGTGGTTGCCGAGCAGCGGGACTCCGACGGGCAGTCCTTCGGCGGCGACGTCCGCGAGGGCCTGCCGGTTCACGGCCCGCTGGACCGCGTGCCGGACGTCGATGTCGGACAGCGGACCGCCGGCGCCGTTGAGGGACACATGGACCTCGTCCCAGGCCGAACCGATCCTGATGTCGCTGTTCTTGGCGCCCTTGAGCTTCCCGTAGTCCTCCGTGGTCGCCGCGTTGACCGCGTCGATCTCTCCGTTGAGGTAGGCCTGTTGGGCGGCGGCGGGCAGCAGCGTACGGAAGATGACCTTGTCGAGCCGCGGCGGCGTACCCCACCAGTGCGGATCGGGCACCGCGGTGACGGTCTGCTCCGTGCGGTCGATCGACGCGATCCTGAAGGGGCCCGCGGTCACCGGGATCCGGTTGACCCAGCCCTTGTTGAACTGCTCCGGGGTGCCGATGGCGGAGGCCGGGAAGAGCGGTGTGAACAGCCGCTGCCAGTCGGCGTACGGGGTGCGGAAGACCACCTTCACCTCGTGCGGTCCGGCGCCCTGCCGCACCTCCTTGATCCGGTCGTACCCGGACGGATCGGCGATGTCGTACCGCTCGTCGCCGGTGCCGAGGGCCCGCCACTGAGCCTGGAAGTCGGTCGCGGACAGCGGCCTTCCGTCGGACCAGTGGGCCTTGGGGTTCAGCCGGTAGGTGACGGTCTGCGGCGAGGTGGAGGTGAGGGCCGCGGAGGTGAGGTAGTCCGGGTTGGCGTGCGGGACGCCCTTCGCGTCGAGGTGGAAGAGGACGGGTTCCACCAGGCTGTCGATCTGTGCGACCTGGTCGAGCGCGCCACTGGTCTGATTGAAGTTGTACTGCGTCGCCCACTGCGGGGTCGACAGGGTGAAGGTGCCGCCTGCGCGCAGGTCGCTCGGGGAGTGGGCGTTGATGTCCTGGGTGCCGAATTCGACCGGCTTCGACGGGGTTCCTCCGTCGGGATGCGCTCCTCCGGAGGAGGTACATCCCGCCAGCAGGACCGTCATCGCCAGACCGAACGCGAGCCACACCCGACGCAAACGCCCCACACCAGCTCCTTCACTGACATTGAGGTGAACTGGGCGAACTGATCTACGATTTACGCGCGGAGACCATAGCATTGCCGAGTGTCACACCGGTGAAGCCCATGACCCCCACTGACCATGAGGAGTCGCATGGTCGGCCGCCTGTCCCAGCGTCTCATCCACAGCGTCATCCTGCTCGTGGTCTCGACCCTTCTGTCGTACCTCGTCAGTTCCGCCGCACTCGACCCGCGGGCGTACTTCGCGGACCGTCAACCGCCGCCGCCCGCCGCCTCCGTCGACCGCGAACTCGCCTCTTTGGGGCTCGACGAACGAGAGCCGGTCCTGCACCGGTTCGCGCACTGGTCCTGGCACGCGCTCCACGGCGACCTGGGGCGCACCATCGACGGGGACTCGGTCAACGACGAGTTCGGCCGCCGGGTGGGTGTCTCGGCACGGCTGCTGCTCATCGGCACGCTCGTCGGCACCGGCCTCGGCGTCCTGGCGGGGGTGTGGGCCGCGGTGCGCAGAGGTCGGCTGCCGGACCGGATGCTGACGGTCTTCTCCTTCCTCGTGCTCTCGGTGCCCACCTTCGTACTGGCCCTGCTGCTCAAGGACGGCGCGCTGCAGCTGAACCAGGCCGTGGGCCACACGGTCATCCGCTACACGGGCGAGAGCACCCCGGGCCGTTCCGGCGGCCTGCTCTCCCATCTCCAGGACAGAGCGGGCCACTTGGTACTGCCGGCGGCCACGGTCGCACTCGGCTCGATCGCGTCCTACAGCCGCTACCAGCGCGGGGCCACCCTGGACGTGCTGGGCTCCGACCACCTGCGCACGGCCCAGGCCAAGGGACTCACCCCCGGCAGGGCCCTGCTGCGGCACGGGCTGCGGACCTCGCTCATCCCGATGACCACCTTCTTCTCCTTCGGGTTCCTCACCCTGTTCACCGGCTCGGTCTTCGCCGAGCAGATCTTCGGCTGGCCCGGCATGGGCAGCTGGTTCATGGACGCGGCGCAGAAGGGCGACGTCAACTCGGTCGTCGCGGTCAATCTGTTCGCGTCCGTGACGGTCCTGCTGGCGGGCCTCGTCGCCGACGTCCTGCTCGTCGTGCTCGACCCGAGGGTGCGGCGCGGGTGACGCCGGGACTGCGCGGCCTGGCCCGCTCACCGCGTGCCGTCGCCGGCGCGGTGCTGATCGTCGCCCTCTTCCTGCTCGCCTTCGTGGGTCCCCACCTCACCTCCTGGAGCCACACCGACGTGGACTACACCGCGCTGCGGTCCGCACCGAGCACCCGGCACTGGTTCGGCACCAGCCGGATCGGCCAGGACGTCTTCGCACAGACGGTCCGCGGTCTGCAGAAATCGCTGCTCATCGGTCTGTTCGTGGCCCTGTTCAGTACGGGGCTGGCCGCGGCGGTCGGCACCTGCGCGGGGTATTTCGGCGGCTGGACGGACCGCCTCCTGATGTTCCTGGTCGACCTGCTCCTGGTGATCCCCGGCTTCCTGGTCCTGGTCGTGGTCGCGCCGGCACTGCGCGACGCGGGCTGGACGGCCTTCGTGGGGCTGCTCGCCGCGCTGGGCTGGATGCTCACGGCGCGGGCCGTGCGCGCCATGACGCTCTCGCTGAAGGAACGCCCCTACGTCGTCGCCGCACGGCACATGGGCGTCCGACCCTTCCTGATCATTCGGCGCCATGTCGTGCCGCACATGGCGTCCTTCCTGATCACCCACGCGACCATCGCGGTGGCGGGCGCGGTGATCAGCGAAACGGGCCTTTCCTACTTCGGCTTCGGGGTGCAGCCCCCGGACGTCTCCCTGGGCACGCTGATCGCCGACAGCACGGACGTGGCCCTCACCTATCCGTGGATGTTCTTCTTCCCGACCGGTCTGCTGCTCTGCTTCGTCCTCGCCGTGAATCTCGTGGGCGAGGCGCTGCGTGACGCGCTCGACCCGGTGGCGGTACGCGCATGACGAGGAGCGCGATACTCGAAGTCCGCGACCTGCACGTCTCGTTGCCGGGCGGGCGCCGGTCCGGACCCGTTCCGGTCGTCCGCGGTGTGAGCCTCACCCTGCGCGCCGGCGAGGTCCTCGGCCTCGTCGGGGAGTCGGGGGCGGGCAAGTCCATGACCGCGCTCTCGCTGCTCGGGCTCACCCCGCCCGGTGCCGTCGTCCGCGGCTCGGTCCGGCTGCTCGGCACCGAACTCGTCGGGCTCCCCGTACGGGAGCTGGCGCAGCAGCGCGGGCGTCGGATCGCCATGGTGTTCCAGGACCCGCTCACCGCCTTCACCCCGGTGCGGCGCATCGGGGACCAGATCGGCGAGGCACTCCGCATCCACCAACGGCCCCGCCCGACACGGGAGTCGGCACTGCGCCGTGCCGTCGGGCTGCTGGAGAGCGTGGGCGTGCCCGAGCCGGACCGGGCCGCCCGCGCGTACCCGCACGAACTGTCCGGCGGTCTGCGCCAGCGGGCCATGATCGCGATGGCCGTCGCCAACCGCCCCGACGTCATCGTCGCGGACGAACCCACCAGCGCCCTCGACGTCACCGTGCAGGCTCAGGTGCTCGACGCCCTCGCGGTGGCCCGCAAGGCGACCGGCGCCGCGCTGCTCCTGGTCAGTCACGACCTGGGCGTGATCGCGGGCGCGGCCGACCGGGTCGCGGTCATGTACGCGGGACGCATCGTGGAGTCGGCGCCGGTGGACGATCTGTTCTCCCGCCCCCGGATGCCGTACACCCTGGGCCTGATCGGCTCGGTCCCCCGGCTGGACGACGTGGCGACACTCACCCCGGTCCCGGGCACGCCCCCCGCGCCCGGGACCGCACCGCCGGGCTGTTCCTTCGCACCGAGGTGCCCGATCGCGGACGCGCACTGCGAGCAGGCGGAGCCTCCGCTGGCCCGCGTGTCCGGGGCGACCGCCGCGACGGTCCGGGGCGTCGGGGACCGGCATCTCGCCGCCTGCTTCCACACCGGCACGACCGCCCGGCACACCGCGCAGGAACTGTTCCCCCCGTCGGTGCCGGGCGAACGGTCCGGCGGGCCGGTCGCCGGGGCCGGGCCGGGGGCCGGCGCGGCCAAGGCGGCGGTTGCCGGAGCGAAGGCGACGGCACCCGGACTGAGGCCGGGGGCGGACCAGGTGCTGCGGATCACCGGGCTCACCAAGAGCTACCCGCTCCCCCGCCGTTCCGGCCTGCGGCTGCGCCGCCGCCCCGCGGAGGCCCTGCACGCCGTGCAGCGGGCGGACCTGGACGTCCGGCGCGGCGAGACGGTCGCCCTGGTGGGCGAGTCGGGCGCCGGCAAGTCCACCACCCTGTCCGAGGTCATCGCGTTCGCGGCACCGGAGGCGGGCCGCATCGAGATACTCGGCCACGACACGGCCCAACTGCGCCGGGCGGACGTACGGCGGCTGCGCGGCCGCGTCCAGCTGGTCCTCCAGGACCCCATGGCGGCCCTCGACCCGCGGATGACGGTGGGCGCCATCATCGCCGAACCGCTGCTCGCCCAGCGGACCGACAAGGCGCGGGCCGCCGCCCGCACACCGGAGCTGCTCCGGCAGGTCGGCCTCGACCCCTCCGCCGCCGGACGCTATCCCCACGAGTTCTCCGGAGGCCAGCGCCAGCGCATCGCCTTCGCCCGCGCCCTGGCCGTCGAGCCGGAACTGCTGCTCCTGGACGAGCCGGTCTCCGCGCTCGACGTCTCCGTGCAGGCCGGGATCCTGGAGCTGCTGCGCCGGCTCAAGCGGGATCTCGGCCCCGCCTGCGTCTTCGTCACGCACGACCTGGCGGTGGTGCGGCAGATCGCGGACCGGCTGGTGGTGATGTACGGAGGCCGGACCATCGAATCCGGGGGCGTCACCGAGGTGTTCACCCGGCCCCGGCACCCGTACACCAAGGCCCTGTTGTCCGCGGTCCCGCTGCCCGACCCCCGTGCCGAGCGGGCCCGTGAGCGGATCATCCTGCCCGGTGACCCGCCCGGGGCCGGGGAACGCACGGCCGGCTGCCTGTTCCGTGCGCGCTGCCCGGTGTACCAGGGGGCGGCGCCCGAGGCGCGTGCCCTGTGCGAGCGGGAGACGCCCGAGCCGGCCGGCCGGAGCGCCGACGACCCGCACGTGGCCGCCTGCCATTTCCCCTACCCGGACGGCAAAGCGCCCCTCCGACACCGGCCGGCGTCGAAGGGGCAGCTCTGAAGCATCGAGCGGGGCGCCTGGCCGGCGCCCTGGTTCACCGTGCGGAGAGGACGTCCTGATAGACGTCCATCGTCCGCTCGGCTGCGCGGTCCCACGAGAACTCCTCGACCGCCCGCGCCCGGCCCGCTGTCCCCAAGGCAGCGGCCCGTACGCGATCGTCGAGCAGTTCACCGATCGCCGCGGCCAGTCCGGCCGCGAACTTCTCCGGATCCCGTGGCTCGCCCGAGGCATCGGAATGTGCCTCGAAACCGACCAGCGTTCCGGTCGTCCCGTCGTCGACGACCTCCGGGATCCCGCCGACGGCGGACGCCACCACGGGCGTACCGCACGCCATCGCCTCCAGGTTCACGATGCCCATCGGCTCGTACAGCGAAGGGCACACGAACACGGTGGCATGGGTCAGCAGTTGTCGTACCGACGTCGTGTCCAGCATCCCGTCGATGCGGATCACTCCGTCCCGTTCCTTGCGCAGTTCCTCTACGAGCGCCGCCACCTCGGCGGCGATCTCGGGTGTGTCCGGCCGGCCGCAGCACAGCACGAGCTGGGCGTCCGGCGGCAGGTCGAACGCCGCGCGAAGCAGGTGCGGCAGTCCCTTCTGCCGGGTGACCCTGCCCACGAACAACACCATCGGCCTGTCCTCGGCGATCCCGAAGCGGCGGAGCGCCTCGGTGCAGTGATCGGCTCTGTACTCCCTTGTGTCGATGCCGTTGTGGATCACCCGGACCCGCGCCGGCGACACCTCCGGGTAGACCCGGAGGATGTCCTCCCGCATCGCGGCGGAGACCGCGACGACCTGGTCGGCAGACTCGACGGCGGTGCGCTCCATCCAGCACGAGAGCGCGTACCCGCCTCCCAACTGCTCGGCCTTCCAGGGGCGTAGTGGTTCCAGGCTGTGCATCGTCACGACGTGCGGTACCCCGTGCAGCAGTCCCGCGAGATGGCCGGCCATGTTGGCGTACCACGTGTGGCTGTGCACGACTCCCGTACCGGCACAGTCACCCGCCATCGCCAGGTCGGCTCCGAGGAACTTCAGCGCCCCGTCGGCGTAGGCGAGTTCCTCGGGCGGTCGATACGCTTCCACGTCCTGTGCCGTCCTGGGGGCTCCCAGGCATCGCACCCTCACATCGGTGAGCCTGCGCAGGCTCCTGGTCAGTTCGGTGACGTGGACACCCGCTCCGCCGTAGATTTCGGGCGGGTATTCGCGGGTGAGGATGTCCACACGGGGCCGCGACACGGTCGTCAGCAGCAACCGGAAGCACCGCCGACGCCTTGCGGTGTGTACGACGTCTCCACGGACTCGGCCTTCCCGTGCGACCCGGCGGCCATTATCCCTAATGCGCTGAAGATAATCCCGGCCACGAAAGTCAAAGCCGCGACGAGCAGAAAGATCCGTCCCCTCATTACTTCACCTCTCGAAAATCACGCGGTGAATTGACTCCTTGAGTCAAGTTCAAATTACTCGCTCAGTCAAGTCTTGATTTGGCAAAAGATGATCTCTGGCTGGGATCGGAATATCTACATCCACTTCGAATGGACACCCCCGCCTCGCCCGGGAGTCCCTCAAGTTGATTGTCAAATGCAAACCTTCCTGGCCTGTTGACTTTTTGACAGAGAGTGGTCAAGCTGGTAACTTAGCTTTGTAATCTGGACTGTGATAGCTCCGGAAGGAGTCCAGGTGGACTACACCGAGGCGCACGCCCCCACAGGCCTTGGCGATCGCATAAGGACGCTCCGCACGAGGCATGGACTGAAACAGCAGGACCTGGCTTCCCAGGACGTGTCGATCAGCTACATCTCCTTGATCGAAGCCGGGAAGCGCACTCCGTCGGACGGCGTGCTGGCCACCATCGCGGCCAAACTCGGGAGCTCCGTCGAATACCTCCGCACCGGCCGAAACGGCGAGGAGCTCGGCGAGACGCACCTCAAGCTGGCCTTCGGCGAGATGGCCCTGCGCAACGGTGCCAACGGTGAGGCTCTGCAAACCTTCAGCGAGGTGCTGGCGCGCCGCTCCGCCCTGGACGCTCCGGCGGTCCGCCGCGCCCTGATAGGACAGGCCACCGCGCTCGAGAAGCTCGACCGCCTGGAAGCCGCGATCCCGATCCTCGACGACGTGTTCAACGACTCGGCGCTGGCCGCCGGCTCGGACGAGTGGTGCCAGGTCGCCGTCGCCCTGTGCCGGTGCTACCGCAACGCAGGGGACATCGCTGTCAGCATCGAGATCGGCGAGCGGGCTCTGGCCAAGCTCGACTCGCTGGGGCTCGACGTGACGATGGATCACATTCAGCTGGGCTCGACACTCATGGCCTCGTACCACATGCGGGGCGACCTCACCCGGGCCCACCTCCTGGGCGAGCGCCTGATCCCGGCCTCCGAAGCGGAGGGCTCCTACGCCGCGCGCGGCGCCGTCTACTGGAACGCCGGGCTCGTCGCCAACTCACGAGGCAGGCTGAACGAGGCGCTGGCGCTCGTCGAACGGGCCCTGGCGATGATGGCCGAGGGCGACAACCAGCGCCATGTCGCCTCGCTCAAGATGAACTTCGGCTTCCTGCTGCTGCAGAGCGGCCACCCTGATCCCGACCGGGCCAAGGGCATGCTCGAGTCCGCCCAGCAGTCCCTCGCCGAGGTCGGCAACGCCGACGAACTCGCCCGCTGCGAGATCCTCCTTGCCGACGCGGAGAAGGCTCGCGGCCAGTGGGACGAGGCGCTGGCCCACGCGGAGCGCGCGCTCGGGCTGCTCGGCACCGAGCCGCGCGTCCTGTCGGCCGCCGCACGGGCGACGCTCGCCGAGGTCCACTTCCTGCGACAGGACGCCGACCGGGCGCTCCCCTACCTCCGGGCGGCCGCCCGGCATCTGCACCACTTCCCCCCGTCCCGGGAGACCGCCCTCAACTGGCGCTAC
This sequence comes from Streptomyces sp. NPDC025784, assembly GCF_055558435.1. Lineage (NCBI taxonomy): Bacteria > Bacillati > Actinomycetota > Actinomycetes > Kitasatosporales > Streptomycetaceae > Streptomyces > Streptomyces sp. NPDC025784. The sequence goes on along the minus strand of NZ_JBVHMN010000019.1, from coordinate 180,559 downwards.
ATCGGCGACCTGTGGCAGCGCCACGGCGGGGACGTCAAGGAAGCGCTCAAGGCCTACGACATGGCGCTCTCCTCGGCCGGTATGGCCCGCACCCCCCACATCCAGGCGTCCCTCGCCGACGACCGGGGATAGCAGCGGTCCCGCACCGACCCGCAACACCCCTTGCGTCACCGCTCACGACCGGCTCCCCCGCCTCCTTCCGGAGAGGCGGGCGACAGCCAGAACACCCCGAGCGGCGGCAGCGTGAGCACCGCGCTCCGCGCCTGCCCCTGCCAGGGCACCGGCTCCGCCCGGATCACCCCGCCGTTGTGTACGCCTGTTCCGCCGTACGCGACGGCGTCGGTGTTGAGGGCCTCCCGCCACAGGCCGGCCTCCGGCAGCCCGACGCGGTACCCGGTGCGCACCACCGGGGAGAAGTTGCAGACGGCCACCAGCGGGCGCCCCTCCGCGTCGCGGCGGACGAACGACAGGACGTTGGCCTCCGCGTGGGACCCGTCGATCCAGGCGAAGCCGTCCGGTGAGGTGTCCAGCTCCCACAGGGCGGGGGTCGCCCCGTAGACCCGGTTCAGGTCGCGGACCAGGGACTGGACCCCCCGGTGGTCGCCGTGCGCGGGCGAGTCCTCGTCCAGCAGCCACCACTGCGGGCCAGCGTCGTGGTCGAACTCGGCGCCCTGCCCGAACTCTTGTCCCATAAACAGGAGTTGCTTTCCGGGGTGGGCCCACATGAATGCCAGACAGGCCCGCAGATTCGCCCGCTGCTGCCACCAGTCCCCCGGCATCTTGGTCACCATGGCGCGTTTGCCGTGCACGACTTCGTCATGGGAGAGCGGCAGCAGATACCGCTCGCTATAGGCATAGACCATCGCGAAGGTCATGTCGCCCTGGTGATGGACCCGGTGCACAGGGTCACGTTCCAGATAGCCGAGCGTGTCGTGCATCCAGCCCAGGTTCCATTTCAGATCGAAGCCGAGCCCGCCGAATCCGTCGGGCCCGACGTCGAAAGTGGGCCGGGTCACACCCGGCCAAGCGGTGGACTCCTCGGCGATCGTGAGGGCGCCCGGCACCCGGCGGCGGACGGTGTCGGTCAGCTCCTGGAGGAAGGCGACCGCGGCGAGGTTCTCCCTGCCCCCGCGCTCGTTGGGAGCCCAGCCGCCCTGCGGGCGCGAGTAGTCGAGGTAGAGCATGGAGGCGACCGCGTCCACCCGCAGCGCGTCGATGTGGAACTCGGAACACCAGTAGACCGCGTTCGCCACCAGGAAATTGCGGACCTCGCGGCGGCCGTAGTCGAATTCGAGGGTGCCCCAGTCCGGATGATTCGCACGCCGCGGGTCGGAGGGTTCGTAGAGATGCTCTCCGTCGAAACGGGAGAGGGCGAAGTCGTCCCGGGGGAAATGCGCGGGGACCCAGTCGGCGACGACTCCGATTCCTGCTGTGTGAAGCGCATTCACCAGATGCCGAAAGTCGTCGGGGCCGCCCATCCGCGCGGTGGGGGCGTAGAAACCGGAGACCTGATATCCCCACGAGCCGCCGAAAGGATGCTCCATCACGGGCATGAACTCGACATGGGTGAATCCCATGTCGGAGAGATAGGCGGGGAGTTCCTCGGCGAGCTGCCGATAGGTGCGCCCGGGGCGCCAGGACGGCAGGTGCACCTCGTACACGGACATCGGGGTGAGCCGGCAGTCCTGCCCGCCGCGGCTCGCCATCCACTCCGCGTCCGTCCACGCGTACGTGGAGGTGTGCACGACGGACGCCGTGGCCGGCGGGCACTCGGCGGCGCGCGCCAGCGGATCGGCCTTCTGGATCAGCCGCCCGTCGCGGGTGCGGATCTCGTACTTGTACCGGGTGCCGGTGCCCACCGCGGGCACGAACAGCTCCCAGACCCCGCTGGACCCGAGCGAGCGCATGGGGTGGGCCACACCGTCCCAGCCGTTGAAGTCACCGACGACGCGCACCCCTTGGGCGTTCGGAGCCCAGACGGCGAAGGCGGTGCCCGTGACGCCGTCTAGGGTCAGCACCCGTGCGCCGAGGACACGCCACAGCTCCTCGTGACGGCCCTCGGAGATGAGATGCAGGTCGAGCTCGCCGAGGGTGGGCAGGAACCGGTAGCCGTCGTCGTGCGCCTCCTCGCCGTCCCCGTACGTCACCAGCAGGCGGTAGCGCGGGATCTCGTCGACGGGCAGCGTGCCGGTGAACAGCCCCGCCGACTGGTGGACCAGGTCGACCCGGGCGCCGCGGTCGGTGAGCACGGCGACAGCGCCGGCGAGCGGACGGAGCACGCGTACGACGACGCCGGAGCCGTCCTCGGCCCGGTGGGCGCCGAGGACGGCGTGCGGGGCGTGGTGCGCCCCGGCGAGCAGCCGGTCGAGCTCGGCGTCGGCCATCCGTGCACCGGATGGCCCGGGTCCGGCGGTGAGGGCGTCGGCGTCCCGTGTCTGCAGCAACGGTGGGGGTCCTCTCGTTGTCGGTGGCTACCGGTACCGGCCGGGGCGTGGGGCCGGGCAAACCGTCGGATCGGCCTGACCTTCGTGCGGGGGGCTCCTCCGTGGCGGCCCGGGTCGGGCGACGCGGCATTCAGCCGCGCACTCCGGCGAGACGGTGGACGGCGGTGAGCGGGATGCCGAGCCAGTCCGGGCGGTGCCGGGCTTCGTACACCGCCTCGTACACCGCCTTGTCGGCCTCGAACGCGCGCAACGGCACCGGGTGACAGCGCGGGTCTGCGCCCCCGGCACCGGCGTATCCGGCGATGAACGCGCGGCGGTTGCGGATCGCCCAGGCCTCCGCGCGGCGGGCGTGCCGCAGACGGAGACCCGGGGTCCGCTCGGCGGACCGTTTCCGCACGGCGGCGAGGCCGGTCTGCGCGGCGTAGTCGAAGGAACGCAGCATCCCGGCGACGTCCCGCAGGACGGGCTGGGGCTCGGCGCGTTCGGCGGCGGAGCGGTCCGGCTCGCCCTCGAAGTCGATCAGGCGCCAGCCGTCCGCCGTGGGCAGCACCTGCCCCAGGTGCAGATCCCCGTGGACGCGCTGGGCGAAGACGGGGCAGCCGCGTCCCGCGTGCCGTGCGTAGTCGTCGTAGAGCGCGCCGATCCGGCCGCGGTAGCGGTCGAGGGCGGGCACCTCGTCGGCGGCCAGCCTCAGCCGCTGCTTCATCAGCCGGGCCTCATCGGCCACCTCCTCCGGCGTGACCCTGGTCCGCGGGAAGGCGTCGGCGAGCACGGCGTGCACCTCGGCGACGGCCTCGCCGAGGGCGCGGGCGCGCGCCGTGAAGCCGCCGGTGGCGGGAGCCGCGCTGTCCCGCCCCTCCAGGCAGTCGCCGACCTGGCGCAGGGCGGTCTGCCACCCGTCCGCCTCGACGGGCAGGAACTCCTCGAACATGCCGAGGACCAGGCCTTCGCCGCCGGGGACGTCGGTGTACAGCGTGCCGTGCAGTGCGGGGGTACGGACGCAGTGCCGCTCGGTGAGGGCACGCAGGGCCTCCACCTCCAGGTGCGGCCCCGGCTCGGGACGCCGGTAGATCTTGAACAGCAGCCGGTCGCCGTACACCACCGCGCTGTTGCTCTGGTCGGCGGACAGCAGACGGGGCACCAGGCCGACGGGCAGCGGGTGCGCGGAGGCGCGTTCCAGGCGGGGACCGTCGCGTCGGCCGCGGACGGCGAGGGAGCGCAGCAGCACCCCCATCAGGGCGGCGTCCTCCGTCGCCTCGTACAGCGTCCAGCCCTGCCAGCGGCCCTCGGACACGGTGGCGATGGCCGCGCCCGCGAGGCGCGGCGGCAGCGCGGGGCGCAGGCCGAGGAAGAGCTGGTAGAGCTGTTCGGTGCCGTCCGGCCGCGGGACGCCGAGCACGGCGTGCACGAGGACGGGCGCCTCGTCGTGGACGACGGAGACCACGACGGGCCTCATGGAGTCCAGGGCCCCGCCGTCGGCACCGAACCAGCGGCGGGTGCGCAGCCACGGCGTCAGCGCGGACAGCAGGGGTTCGAGCACGGGCGCCGCGACGGCGACGGTCATGACGCCTCCCCCGAACCGACGGGAACCAGCAGGTGGGCGGGCGTCAGCCCGGGCTCCAGGCGTACGTACGTGTGGCGGCCCCAGCTGTGGATCTCGCCGGTGAGTTCGTCACGCACCTTCAGCGAGCCGTCCTCGGGCAGGCCGAGCGCGGCGAGATCCACGTCGACGGTGGTCTCGCACATGCGGTGCGGATCGAGGTTGACGACGACGATCACGGTGTCGGTGTCGCCGTCGGGCCGCGCCACCTGCTTGGAGTAGGCGATCACCTGGTCGTGACCGGTGTGGTGGAAGCGCAGGTTGCGCAGTTCCTGGAGGGCGGGGTGGGCGCGGCGCAGCTGGTTGAGGCGGGTGACGAGCGGGGTGATGGTGCGTCCCCCGGCCTCGGCCGCGGCCCAGTCGCGCGGGCGCAGTTCGTACTTCTCGGAATGCCGGTAGTCCTCGGTGCCGCCCTTCAGCACGTCGTTCTCGCACAGCTCGAACCCGGCGTACACGCCCCACGTGGGCGCGAGGGTCGCGGCGAGGACCGCACGGGCCTCGAACGCGGGCCGGCCGCCGTCCTGGAGGTAGGCGTGCAGGATGTCCGGGGTGTTGACGAACAGGTTGGGGCGCAGGAAGTCGGAACTCTCGTGGGCGAGTTCGGTCGCGTACGCGGTGAGTTCCCGCTTGTCGTTCTTCCACGTGAAGTAGGTGTACGACTGCTGGAATCCGGCCTGGGCGAGGGCGTGCACCATGGCCCGGCGGGTGAACGCCTCGGACAGGAACACCACGTCGGGGTCGGTCAGCGCGATGTCGCCGATGACCCGTTCCCAGAAGGTGACCGGCTTCGTGTGCGGGTTGTCGACGCGGAAGATGCGCACGCCCTGGTCCATCCAGTGGCGCAGCAGCCGCAGGGTCTCCTCGACCAGCCCCTCGAAGTCCGTGTCGAAGGAGAGGGGGTGGATGTCCTCGTACTTCTTCGGCGGGTTCTCGGCCGGGGCGAGGGTGCCGTCCGCGCGCTGCGTGAACCACTCGGGGTGCTCGGTCAGCCAGGGGTGGTCGGGCGAGCACTGCAGCGCGAGGTCGAGGGCGATCTCCAGGCCCAGCTCCCCCGCCCGGGCGACGAACCGGCGGAAGTCGTCGAGGGTTCCGAGGTCCGGGTGCACGGCGTCGTGCCCGCCCCGGGCCGAGCCGATGGCCCAGGGCGACCCCACGTCGTCGGGCCCGGCGGTGAGCGTGTTGTCCGGCCCCTTGCGGTGCGTGTGCCCGATGGGGTGGATGGGCGGCAGGTACACCACGTCGAAGCCCATGGCGGCGATCGCGGGCAGCCGTCGGGCAGCGGTCTCGAAGGTGCCGCTCACCGGGGGCGCGCCGGGCCGCAGCACGGCGCCCTCCGAGCGCGGGAACATCTCGTACCAGGAGCCGACCAGGGCCCGCCGCCGCTCGACGAGCAGGGGCAACGGCCGGGAGACGGTGACCAGTTCTCGCAGTGGGTGGCTCTCCAGCGCGGCGACCACCTCACGGCCGGTGGTCGCTTCGAGCCGGCGGGGGGAGGGGCTCGCTTCGTCGCGGAGCGCTCCGGCCACTGCCGTCACCGCCTCCCGGCGGTCCTTGTCCGGGATGCCGAGGGCGGCCCGCTCGTGCAGCAGGGCCCCCTCCGCGAGCATCAGCTCGACGTCGACCCCGGCGGGAATCTTCAGATGCGCGTCGCGGCGCCATGTGGTGAGCGGGTCGGCCCAGGCCTCGACGGTGTACGTCCACAGTCCGGTGCGGCCCGCCCCGACGACGACCGTGGCCTCCCAGCGGTCGGAGTCGGCGTCCACGAGGGTCATCGGGGTCCAGGGGCCGCGGCGGCCGGCCGGGTCGTAGAGGACCACGTTGGCGCCGACCGCGCCGGCGCCCTCACGGAAGACGGTGGCACTGATGGTCAGGGTCTCGCCGCGCACCGCCTTGGCGGGCACCTGCCCGCCGCGCACCTGGGGGCGGATGTCCCTGATCGGGATGCGTTCCCGTGTCGTCGGGTGGGCGTGCGAGGGCACGATCGCGGTCATGTCCCGCTCCTCACCGGTGTCCGGCGCCCCGGGACGCCCGGCCTCTCCCTGCTCGCGAGGAGGTCGATGATGGTGCGGGCGAACACGTGACAGTGCTGGCCGGTGCGCGCGGTCACCAGGTCGTCGTGGACGACGACGTCCTCGTCCACGTACTCGCCGCCCATGTTGCGCAGGTCGCCGAGGAGGTTGTTGTGGACGACGGCGCGCCGCCCGCGCACCAGGGAGGGCAGCGGCGCGGTGAGCCACATGCCGTGGCAGATGATGCCCTTGACGATGGCCGGGTCCTGGAAGGCGCGGCGCAGGAACGCGGACGCGGGCGGCAGTTTGTCCGGGTCCTCGGTGTAGCGGAGCCGGTCGGAGACCATCCCCGAGGGGACGATCACGGCGGAGAACTCCTTGAGGGCGAACTCGTCGATGTCCTCGAAGGACTCGGAGACCTCGAAGGGCATCCGGTGCTCGTGCCCCTGGAAGGTCATCGAGTCCTGGCCCCAGAGCCGGGACAGGAAGTGGACCTCGGCGCCCTCCTCCGGGAAACGGAACTGGTAGTAGAGAATCTCGGGCTCGTAGAAGTCGCTCTCCATCAGGACGGCGATCTTGTGGCCGGAAAGCCGCACGGCTAGTCCCTCCCCCTGCCGGTGACCAGGTCGATCAGGAACGGCCCGTCGGTGCCCAGCGCCTCGTCGACGGCCGCCTCGACCTGGTCGGGCTTCTCGACGCGCACGGCGGGCACGCCGAGCGAGCGGGCGAGTCCGACGAAGTCGATCGCGGGCTGCGAGAGGTCGAAGATCTCCGGCTGCTCGTGCGCCTCGATGGACTGCGACCTCCAGTACTCCTCGATGTTGAGTTCGAGGAGCTTGTAGCTGCTGTTGTTGCAGATGACGAACTTGGCGCCGATGCCGTGGCGGGCCGCCGTCCACAGCGCCTGGATGGTGTACATGGACCCGCCGTCGCCGGTGAAGCCCACGACCGTACGGTCCGGGTGCGCGAGCCGGGCGCCGAGCGCGCCGGGGATGCCCACGCCCAGGGAGCCGCCGCGGGTCTGGAACCAGTGGCCGGGGCGATTGGGCGGAAGGTGCCGCGAGATGTCCGGCGACGCGGTCAGCGCCTCGTCGAACACCATGGCGTCGTCGGGGAGCCGGCGGGCGAGTTCCCGCAGGAACGCCGTGGTCGGCAGGGCGGTGGGGGCCAGTTCGCCGTCGTCGGGGCGGCGGGCGTCCGCGATCTGCCGCTCCCGCTCGGCGGTCCTGCGGCGCAGCCACTCCCCCGCGCGCGTGCGGCTCGCGTCGTCCATGCGGGTGCCGAGCGCCCGGGTGAGTCCCGCGAGGGTCCGCCGCGGGTCGGCCACCAGGCCGAGGTCGACGGGGAAGTTCTTCGCGATCGCGTCCGTGTCCAGGTCGATGTGGACGACCGGGGCGCCGTCGGCGAAGACCCCGTCGAGCAGCGGGTAGACCTCGGGCAGCGTGTACGTGCCGACGACGAGCACGGCATCGGCGGCGGCGGTCACGCGCCTGCTGGACTCGCCGAACATGTGGCCCAACTGGCCCGCGTAGGCAGGGTGTTCGGCCGGGAGGTTGACCTCGGCCCAGTCCGCGCCCCACACGTCGGCGCCCCATGTCTCGGCGAGGTCGCCGAGTTCCTTCTCGGCCCCGGCGAAGTGGACGCCGTCGCCGGCGATGACGATCGGCCGCTCCGCGCCGGCGAGCAGCCCCGCGGCCCGGTCGAGCGTCTCCGCGTCGGGGACGCTGTCCGTGACCGGGTACGACGTCGGTACGGCCGCCTCGGAGGTGTCGCGATCCATCACGTCGGCGGGCAGCACCACGAGGACGGGCCCGTACGGAGGCGTGGCGGCCACCTTGAAGGCGCGGCGCAGGACGCGCAGCGTGGACTCGGGGTCGACGACCCGGGTGGCCCACTTGGTGACCGGCTCCGCCATGCCGACCAGGTCGGCGGCCATCTGCGCCTCCATGGCCTCGTAGCGCAGGCCCGCCTCTCCGACGAGCACCACCAGCGGGGCGTGCCCGCGCATCGCCTGGTAGAGCATGCCGATGCCGTTGCCGAGGCCGACGCCGGTGTGCAGCTGGCAGACGGTGGGCGTGCGGGTGGCCCGTGCGTGGCCGTCCGCCATGCCGACGGCGGTGGCCTCCTGCAGCGCGAGGACGTATTCGAGCTCTGGGAAGTTGCGCAACTCGTCGAGGAAACCCTGCTCGACCGTGCCGGGGTTTCCGAACATGTACCGGACCCCGTCGGCCCGCAGCTGTTCCAGGATCGCGACCCGCGCGGGCCTGCTGACCATGATGCGTCCACCTCTCGATCGACTGTGCCTTCCGGGGGTCCCCCGGACCCCCGGCCGTGCCCGGTCCGTCAGCCGGCGGCCCTGAAACCCCACTGGCGCAGGCCGTTCTCCAGCACCTCGACGACCTTCTCGCCGGTCAGGTACGAGTCGGGCGTCGAACGGCCGGTGATGAACGGGTAGTCGACGATGACGGAGGTCGTCCTGCCGAAGTTGCCGTGGAAGGCGCCGTCGGGGCCGGTCGCGTCGCGCAGGATGTACTCCAGCGGATACGGCGGCGGGCCGATCACGAAGTCGGTGCCCATGAAGCCGGTGCCGTCCTTGTAGTCGTACTCGATGCAGTGCCCGGTGACGTGCTTGCCGCGGATGATGGAGCGGCGGTCCTCCTGGTCGCGGGCGAAGGCCAGCGCGGCCACTCCGTAGCACTCGGCGGCGATCGGCAGGTCGAGGGCGTGGAAGGCGAGGATCAGGTCGTGGACCCGCCAGTTGTTGGCGAGGTCGACGATCGGGCCGCTGCCGCCGACGACGAGCAGCGCGTCGTAGCGGCCCGCGATCTGCTCGCGGATCTGCTCCAGGCGGGTGTTGTACGCCTCCCAGTCCCGCAGGAAGTACGGCTTGCTGCGGTAGGGGCGGTCGGGCAGCCAGGACGACAGGTCGAGCGGGTCGTCGAGGCGGGAGGAGCTGTCGATGGCCCGCACCTTCGCCGCCATCTCGGGCGTCGTGACCGAGCGGCCGAGGGGCGGGTCGATGTAGTCGGGGTCCATGCTCGGCGGCAGCGCCACGGGGCGCTTTCCGGTCGGCGTGGCGAAACTGACGTGGTACCCGGCCTTGTCGAAGGTCTCCAGAGGGCCGATCAACTCTTCGCCCCAGTACCCGTATTCGGACAGGACGACGAGGATGCGCTTGCTCATGGGGATGTCCTCTCGTTCGGTTCGGTCCGCGAACCGTCGAACTCATGTCTACGTTCCGCGGGTTCGGGCCGACCACGAGTGGCTGATGTGATGGGCCCATATCGGCAAGTGGCCGGAAACACTTCCGCACATCGGGCATTCCTCCGGTGCCCGCCGGGCCGGGGCGCGGTCCCGGAGGCCGGCGGACCGGTGCCCGGAACGCCGTCGGCCGGTTCCTTCGCAGGTCGGGGTGTGTTCCGGTGCGGGCCCGAGCGGCTTTCCGCGCGGGTCGCGGCCGGGACCCGGCGGCGTGTGCCGTGCGGTCCGCGGGCGGCCCCGAGCCGAGATCAGCCTGTCTCCGCCCCGACTTGGCGATGTACGCCCGCTGTCGCGCGGGAGCCCGGTCGCGCCGGTCCCCGGGGCCAAGGATGAGAACCGGCTGCGCGCCGACGGACGAGGAGCGTCCGTGCGCCACCCGAACCGTGCGCCGACCGAAAGGATCCCCAGCCATGCCCGACACCCCGAGCACGGACCTGAGCCCCCGCGAGGTCCTGGAGGCCTACCACCGAGCGATCGTCGCGGCGGACGCGGACGCCGTCGCCGAGCTGTACGCGGTCGACGCCGTCCACGAGTTCCCGTTCCTGTTCCCCGGGGTCACCGACTACCACGGCCGCGAAGAGGTCCGGGCCGGCTACCGGGCCGCCTGGGAGCAGAGCCCGGCGCGGACGGAGAAGGTCGTCGAGGTCGCCGTCCACGAGGGCAAGGACCGCGAACTCGTCATCGCGGAGCGCTTCTTCGAGGGGACGATCTCGACGACGGGCGAGTCCTTCCTCGTCCCCAGCATCCTGGTCCTGCGGGTCCGGGACGGCCGGATCGTCCACGCCCGCGACTACATGGACGGCCTCGGCACCGCCAAGGCCATGGGCGCCCTGGAGTACGTGGTGAGCGCGCTGGGCGCGAACGCCTGACGGTCACGCCTCCGCAGGACCCCGCACCGGGCGGCACCGGAAACACGCCGCCCGGTGCACACATGTGCGCCGGCCGCAGCCCACGCAGGCCTTGGACTCGCCCCCGCCGCCCCTACCCGTCCCGTACCCGGGGCTCCGCCCCGGACCCCGCTCCTCAAACGCCGGAGGGGCTGATTTCAGCCCGTCCGGCGTTTGAGGACGAGGCCGTCCAGGCCGATACGGGGGTCCGGGGGCGGAGCCCCCGGCAGCGCATGCGAAGGCCCCCGCCGTCGGGGGAGGAGATGACGGCGGGGGCAGGGGGCGGCCACGTCCGGTGCGTCGTGGGCCCGCGACTCGCTAGGAGGCGGCCCCCGAGGCGTGCTGCTCGTCGACCGCGGTCTCGATGACCCGCGCGGCGGGCGCACTCTGCGCGTCCGGCCGCGTACGCGTCGCCAGCCAGCCGATCAGCGCACCCACGATGATCATCGCGGCGGCCACGAGGAAGCCGAGCCGGAACCCGGCGGTGAGGGCGGAGTCGTCCACGGGCCCGTCCGCGATCCGGTCGCTCCGCCAGTTCGCCACGGAGGCGAGGATGGCGAGCCCCAGGGCACCACCGATCTGCTGCGACATGTTGATCATGCCGCCGGCGATGCCGGAGCGCTCCGGGTCGACACCCGACACGGAGGACACCACGAGCGCCGTGAAGGCGAACCCGCTACCGACCGCGAGCAGCAGCCCGGGGCCGAGGATGCTCCGGAGGAAGGAGCCGTCCGTCGACAGCTGGGCGAACCACAGGAAGGACACGGCGGTCAGGCCGAGCCCGATGACGAGGATGGTGAAGATGTGCAGCTTGCCCATGAGCCGGCCGACGACCACCTGGGAGGTGATCACCTGGCCCACCGCGATCGGCAGGAAGCACAGCCCGGCCGCGATCGGACCGTAGTCCAGCACGCGTTGGACGTAGATGGTGACGAAGAAGGTCATGGCCACCGCGCCGGCCGAGAACATCAGCATGATGACGTTCGCGGCGCTGAGCCCACGTACCTGGAAGATGCTGAAGTCGACGACGGGCTCGGGCACGTTGAGTTCGGTGACCACGAAGACGGCGAGCAGGACCACCGCGGCGGCCAGTGCCACGCCCGCGCGCCCGTCCCAGCCGTGCTCACCGATCCGCACGAACCCGTAGATCAGCGCGGACAGACCGGCCGTCACGCTGATCGCGCCGAGCAGGTCGAAGTGACGGGCGTTGCCGCTGCGTTCGGCCTCGGTGAGCAGGCGTACGCCGACCAGCGCGCCGCCCAGCGTCAGCGGCACGTTGATCCAGAAGACCCACTCCCAGCCGAAGGCGTCGGTCAGCACACCGCCGAGCACCACGCCGGCCGCGCCACCGGCGGCGGCGACGGCGCCCCACAGGGCCATCGCCCGGTTGCGCTCACGCTCCTCCGGGAAGGTCACGACGACCAGTGAGAGGGCCGCGGGCGACATCAGCGCGCCGCCCAGACCCTGTGCCGCACGCGCCGCCACCAGCTGTCCGCTGGTGTCGGCGAAACCGCAGGCGAAGGAGGCGAGGCCGAACAGGGTCAGGCCGAGCAGGAAGACCCGCTTGCGGCCGAACAGGTCGGCCGCACGCCCGCCCAGGAGCAGGAAGCCGCCGAATGTCAGCATGTAGGCGTCGACAACCCACTGCAGACCGTCCTGGGTGAACCCCAGCGGGGCTTGCATCGACGGCAGTGCGATGTTGACGACGCTGATGTCCAGGATTACCACGAACTGCGCTATGGCCAGCAGGGTGAAGACACCCCAGCGCCGGTCGATTACCGATTTCACGGCTGTCATACGCTCCTCGAATTCTGAACTCTGCCCCGTGGGGACCGAGCCGCCTTCCGTCACACCCCTTCGGGCAGCAACGGCTCCACGTTCGGGTCCCAGACGACCGAGATGTTGAAGTGCAGGTGCCGGATCTTCAGGAACATCCGGGAATAGAGAGCGACGAACATCTCGGGACCCCGGGCCGTCGTGATGTCACCCAGGTCGAAAATGGTGTCCTCGCCCCAGCCGAACTGGCCCAGCAGGGAGGCGACTTCGTCCTTGGCGGCCTTGTCGTTGCCGCTCACGAAGACGTTGTGGTGTCCGGACAGCACCTTCGGATTCACCATGATGTCGCAGTTCATGGTGTTGAGCGTCTTCACCACCCGCGCTGTCGGGAAACGGCGCTGGATGCGCTCGCCGAGGCTGTCGTCGTTGAGAATGCCGAGCGAGGGCGGCTCCACCTCGCTGGTGATGACCAGCGGGTTCGCCACATCCATGATGGTCTTGCCGGCGAGGTTGTCCTCGCCCGCCGCCTCCAGCACGTCGAGCGAGATGATGCCCCGGGTGGCGTTCACGACGACGGAGCCGAAGGCGGCGGCGTCGGCGAACGTACCGCCACTGGCCGACTCGCCGTTCTCCTCGACCCACTTCAGCAGATTCTCGTTGTCCGAGGTCCGCGACCCCAGACGCACTTCATGTCCGACTTCCACAAGGCGAGAAGCTATGGCCTTTCCGACCATTCCGGTGCCCAATACGCCGATGCGCATGCGATGCATCCTTCCGGTTGTCCGGCATACGAAGGCGATATCGCCCGCTCTTATTGCTAGCACCGGAAATGCGGGCCTGTCCGCGGCCGTGGCCGCCGTGCGGGAACTGCGTCAAGTCGCCGCCGGTGCTTCGTGATGACGCCCTCCGCGGGCCGCGGCGCACCGCCCCCGATGGTCTGCCGCGCGGGCACCGCCGGGCGCCGCGACCTGACGCAGTGCGGTCGCCTCGCACGGTGCTACGCGTGTCACGGCAGCTCAGGCGTCTAGCATGCGGCCGAGTTCTACACAGGAGGACAGACATGCTCTATCAACTGCTGGGGCAGACGGGGCTACGGGTGTCTGAACTGTTCCTCGGCGCCATGACGTTCCACGGACGGGACCGCGACGGTAATGCGCACAAGGAATACGAACGTATCGTCGAAGCCTATGCGCAGGCCGGCGGAAATGTCATCGACACCGCGGTGAACTATGGCGAAGGGGAAAGCGAGGAAATTCTCGGGGAATTACTGAAGAAGGACCGGGACCGATTCGTTCTGTCCACCAAGTACACGCTCTACCGCGACGCCTCGGACCCCAACGCCTCCGGTAATCACCGGAAGAACCTGAGGCTGTCCCTCGAAACCAGTCTCCGCCGGCTGCGGACGGACTACATCGACCTCTACTGGGTGCACATCTGGGACCCGAACACGCCGATCGAGGAGACGATGCGCGCCCTCGACGACGTGGTGCGCTCGGGGAAGGTCCTCTACCTGGGCATCTCCGACACCCCCGCCTGGGTGGTGGCGCGGGCCAACACACTGGCGGAACAGCACGGCTGGACCCCGTTCTCGGCGGTCCAGGTGCCGTACAACCTGCTCAACCGGGACGTCGAGCGCGAGGTGCTGCCGATGGCGGAGGCGACCGGGCTGTCCGTCGCGGGCTGGGGCCCGCTGGCCAGCGGCGCCCTCTCCGGCAAGTACACCCGGCCCGACCGCAGGCCGACCGGACCGACCCGCATGTCGGCCCAGGACATGAGTCCGCGCGACCGTGCCGTCGCGGAGGCCGTGGCCGAGGTCGCGGACGAACTGGACGCCACGCCCTCCCAGGTGGCGATCGCCTGGACGCGGGCGCGGTACAGGTCGGTGCACCCGATCGTGGGCGTCCGTACGCTCGACCAGCTCACCGACAACCTGGGCGCCGCCGGCCTGTCGCTCTCCGCGGAGCAGCTGACCCGGCTGGAGGCGCCGACCGAGTTCAGCCGCGGGTTCCCGCTCGACTTCATCGAGCAGACGGCCCAGTGGGTCTACGGCTCGGTGGGGCACCGGGTCGTCCCGCGCGCCCGCTGAACACTCGTTACCGCACGCGGAATCGGCACACGACGCGACGGTGGGCCGGGAGACACCTGCCTCCCGGCCCACCGTCGTCCGGCCGCCGCCCGCGTCGCGGGCCGCGGCCGGGCAGCTCAGGCGAAGAACTCGTTGTACTCGGTGGTGCCGCTGCCGAAGATCGCGCCGCGGCCCTCGACGATCTTGCCGTCACGCCAGCGCATGACGTGCACCACGTCGATGTCGAGCTTGCGGGACGTGTCACCGGCGCGCGTGGCGGTGTTGTGCGTCAGGTCGACGCTGGTGTCGCCGAGCACGAGAGTGGCCGAACGCTCCATCACGAAGGAGTTGTCGGCGAGCGCGCCCACCTCGCCCATGAAGGAGAGGAAGTTGTCGAGACCCTGCTTGAGGCCCGAGACCGGCGCCTCACCGGGAACCAGCCACGTCATGTCGGCATCCCAGTACTTGTCGATCTCGGCACGGTCGCCGCTCGCCAGCGCCGCGTAGGCGGCGACCACGCGCGCCTCGTCGAGACGGTGGGCGATCTGCTCGTTGGAGATGGCCTTGCCGCCGGCCACCATCTCCGCGTCCGCGACGACACCGCCGATGGACCAGGAGCCGGGCTTCACTTCCCGGATGAGGGAGAAGATGTTCGGCTTGGTGATCTCGCCGAAGACGTCGACGACCACGTTCGCGAGCCGGGTGATGACGTCCGACTTCTGGTCGTCGTCGGCGAATCCCTCGACCAGGGTGAGCTCGATGATGGGCATGTGTGTCTCCTGTCTGGGTTCCGACCTAAGGGTGCGGGCCTGCTACTTGGCCCACCTGTCCGGAATGGGGGCCAAGTCGTAAGCGGCCCAGAAGAAGTTGTCGGCCGCGTACTGGTCGCTCATGTAGACCTGGACTTCCGCGATGCGCCCGTCGCGAATGCGGTAGTGCGTGCAGTTCAGCGCGTCCAGCTCGGCGCCCCGGGATTCGCCGTATCCGCGGTGCACCTCGACCACGGTGTCGTCGCCCCAGGCGTCGATCTGAACGATGTCGACCTTGATTCCCGAATTGACGAGACCGCCGAAGAAGGCGATGACCTCGTCCGGTCCGTTCTTGACCCCACCGACCGGATTGCGTCCGGGCAGCGTCCATACGAGGTCCGCCGCGAAGACTTCTTCCTTCAGGAGGCTCAGGTCTCCGGTGTTGAAGAGCTCATACATCCGCTCGACCAGCGCCACATTCCGCTTGGCCCGCTCATCTTCGTGCGGCACAGCTTCTCCCTTCGGCACTGCGGTTTTCTCCCGTTCAGCAGTGAACTTCCGAAGGCGTCCGGTCCGCGACAACTTGAAAGTGCTTGCCCCACACTTCTGGGAGTCGACCTGGTATTCGACAGCGCGCACCACAAAGGCCCGCACCCCTTCCACCAGGGGTACGGGCCTTCGGCGCGCGTGCGGTGACGCTCAGGTCGACTGGGGCTCGAAGTCCCAGTAGGGCCGGTTGCGGGAGCGTGCCGAGATGGTGTGGACGTGCTGGTCGCCCAGGGTGGCGGCCAGGTCGGCGAGGGCCTCCTGCTCGACCTTCTCGGCCTGCTGACGCTCCCTGAGCGCGCGCAGGTCGGCGGCGAGCGCGATGCGCGCGGACAGCGTCAGCGGGTGGGTGCGGCCTAGCGTCTCGCCGGCCTGGGTGACCGCGGTCTGGCTGAGCGCGGCGGCGCCCTCGGGGTCGCCCACGAGGTTGCGCAGCGCGGCGGCGTTGATGGCGCAGCCCAGCGTCCAGGGGTGGGCCTCCCCCACCGCGGCGGTCATGTCGGCCAGCGACTGTTCGATGAGGACGTGGGCGTGGTCCCGCTCCCCGACGCTGCGCAGCACCAAGGCGTGATTGGCACGCACCCCGGCGATGTAGGGGTGCCCCTCGGCGAGCATCACCTCGTAGCGGGCGACGACGGACTCGCCGAGCTCCCGGGCCTGGTCGATGTCACCGTGCTCGCGGGCGAAGCAGCTGGTGGTGGTCGCGAAACGCAGTGTCTGCGGGTCGGTCTCGCCCAGGACACGTTCGCAGCGCTCCAGGACGCGGCTGAGCATGGGTCCGGCGGTGGCGCGGTCGCCGCTGCGGTAGTGGCACAGGGCGAGGTTGTGCTCGGCGTCCAGGCTCTGCGGCCGGTCGGCGCCCATGACGATGCGGTTCTCCCGCATGTTCTTGGTCTGGATCGACGCGGCCTCGGCGTAGCGGCCGAGCAGGCGCAGGTCGGTGGCGTACGAGTTCTCCGAGTTGAGCGTCCAGGGATGGCGGGCGCGCAGCAGCAGTCTGCGTGCCTCCAGCGTCCGCCGGTCGGTGTCGAGGGCCTCCTGGTACCGGCCGAGCAGGCGCAGCGAGACCGCCAGGTTGTTCTGAGCGCCGAGGGTGCGCGAGTCCTGTTCGCCGAGGAGGTCCCGGTAGGTCACCAGGAGCCGCTGGGAGAGCGTCAGGGCCTCGTCGTACCGGGCGAGGCCGCGCAGGTCGGCGGCGAGGCCGCTGACGGCGCGGGAGTGGTCGAGGTCCTGCTCGCCGCGCTGCTCGCGCAGATGGTCGACGGCGGCGCGCTCGATGGCCTCGGTGCGCTGGTAGTCGCCGACCGCGCGGAGCAGGTTGGCGTAGTGGTGGGTCAGCTCCCAGATCCTGGGGTGGTTCTCGCCGAGCAGTCTGCGCCAGGCCTTCAGGGCGCGTTCGCCGAGCTTGATGCCCGCGCGGTACTCGCCCGAGATGTACATGTAGCGCAGGCAGTTGAAGACCAGCGTCTGCACGGCCGGGTCCTTGCTCTGCAGGACGTCCGCGTACTTCAGGTGCGGGACGATCTCCGCGTACCCGGGCCACAGCCGGGTGTCGGTGGGCCGTCGGGGGTCGGCCGCGGCCAGGGCCCGCCGCACCACCTCGATGAACTCGACACGGTCCTCGTCGGGCATGTCCTTGTGGACGATCTGGTGGACCATGCGGTGCAGGTAGAGGGACTCGCCGGAGGAGGAGGTCTCGTCGCCGGCGGACTCGTGGGACTCCAGGCGGACGACGGAGTACTGGCGGAGCTGGTTGATCGCCTTGTTCCACAGGAGCGGGTCGTTGAGGAGGCCGGCGATCTGTTCGGGGAGCTCGTCGTGCGGCATCTCCTTCAGCAGGCGCACGGGGATGAATCCGGGCGCGAAGAAGGTGCACAGGCGGAGCAGGTCCACGGACTCCGGGACGGTGTCACGGAGCTTGTTCAGCAGTATCGACCAGGCGGTCTGGAAGGCGACCGGGAAGTCGGTCGAGATCTTGACGACGTCCTGGTCGATGCCGCCTTCGAGGAGGCCGATGTACTCGTCGACGGAGAGGGCCGAGTCGTTGAGCCAGCCGGCGGTCTGGTCGAGCAGGAGGGGCAGGTCCTCCAGCGCCTCGGCGAGCTGGTCGGCCTCGGCCTCCGAGAGCCGCGGGGCGCGCCGGCGGATGAAGGCGACCGACTCGTCGCGGTCGTAGACCGGCACCTCCAGCAGTCGGCTGTTGTGCTCGCTCCACTCGGGGTTGCGCGAGGTGATCAGGACATGGCCGGGGCCGTTGGGCACCAGGTCCCAGATCTGGTCCGGTTCGTCCGCGCCGTCCAGGATGAGCAGCCAGCGCGCGTACGGGTCGCCGCGGCGCAGCGAGTCCCGCACGGCGCGCAGCCGCTCGCCGTACTCGGCGCCGGTGCTCAGCCCCAACTGGGGTGCCAGTTCGGCCAGTCGGCGCCGGTAGGTGACGCGTTTCTCGGCGTTGACCCACCACACGACGTCGTACTCGGAGCCGAATCGGTAGACGTACTCGGCCGCCAGCTGTGTCTTGCCCACGCCGGACATGCCGTGCAGGGTGACCACGCCCGCGCCCGGCTCGGCACCCTGGAGCAGGTGGTAGGCGTCGTTCAGGAGCGGTTCACGGCCGGTGAAACGGGTGTTGCGGCGCGGTACTCCGCCCCACACCTCGGGCATGGCCGCGGGGAAGCGGGGGCCCTGGCGGGCGCCGTCGGCGGGGGCCGGGAGCGGGTCGGCGGGCAGGTCGAGACGGTCCAGGACGCGCCGCTCGGCCTCATCGGCACCCATGTTGTTCAGCTCGACCGCGCCGAGGACGGCGGCGGCGGCCGGCAGGGTGCTGTTGGTGACGGAGACGGCCGCGAACCGGGCCGGATCGGGGGCGACGACCTCGCGCAGGGCGGTGTTCCACTCCTCGTGGGTGCGAGGGCCCAGCTGGAAGTACCACTCGCTGACGATGACGAGGATGCGGCCCTGGGCCAGCATCAGGTCGCGCAGCAGGTCCACGAGCGCGACTTCGGCCGGGGAGTCCCAGCGCTGGTACACGACGCGATGGCCGCGCCGCTCCAGGCGGTCCCCGATCCAGGCCGCCCAGGCCCGGTTGAACCCGGCGAAGCTGATCGTGACGGTCTGCTTCGCGGCCCCCCTCTCGGTTGGCCCGACCGGCGTACGAGCTCCAGACATGCAGCGGCCTCCCCGCGTGATTTTAGAACCTGAGCCCGGCAACAACCAGTGGCCTGCCACCAGTAGCTGCTGCCGTGGTTCGTTTCCTCAAACGCGACGATCTTCGCGCAAGGATCTTGAAACGGCTGGCATCCGGGATTATTCGGCGGGTGCATGGCGCTGCGTCCACAGGGCGCGCGCCGCCCGGACGTACGCCGCCGCCCGTACGGCCTGGCCCCGGGGCGCGGGGCGCTCGGCCAGTCGTTCGTACATCCGGACCATCTGGTTCACGAACCTGCGTCCCGGCTCGGTGAGATCGCCCGACCCGACGAGCGTCGGCAGGGCGGCTCCGACCTGCTCCTGGTAGCGCGCGTGCTGGGCCCAGGCGGCGTCCCGGTCG
This sequence comes from Streptomyces sp. NPDC025784, assembly GCF_055558435.1. Classification (NCBI taxonomy): domain Bacteria; kingdom Bacillati; phylum Actinomycetota; class Actinomycetes; order Kitasatosporales; family Streptomycetaceae; genus Streptomyces; species Streptomyces sp. NPDC025784. Next base: position 161,678 of record NZ_JBVHMN010000019.1, on the reverse strand, counting down.
GCCGGGCGGTCGGCGGCGAGGGCGCGGCGCTGGAAGAAGTCGGCCAGCGCGAGATGGGAGTAGGTGCCCTGCAACAGCCCGTCGTACGGCCGCGGGTCGGGTCGCCACGGCGCGAAGTAGCGTGCCGTAGAGCCTGCGTGATGGAGCGGCAGCATGTCCGTGAGCGCGGCGAGTTTGGTGTGCTGGACCTCGTGGACGAGGGTGGCGGCCAGTGCGGTGGGCCCGGCCGGGGTGCTGCTGAGCACGGCGCCGAAGGCCTCGCGCCGGGTGACGCTGCAACTGCCGCCGGGGCGACCGCCGGGCAGCGAGCCGGGCGGCGCGGACAGCGGGACCAGACAGCGCAGCAGGGACACGGCCTCCGCGAGTCGCTGCGCGCCGCCGAGTCCGAGTTCGGATGCGGTACCCGACCAGGCGTGCAGCCAGTGCTTGCGTTCCTCGTCGTCGAGCGTCACCGGGCCGCTGAGCGTGTGGGGCCGGGACCCGCCGCGTGCGGTGCGATAGGGATCGAGGTCGTCCAGCGGGACGGGCGCCGAGCCCGGGAGCAGACCGGGGAGCGCGTGCGCCGGGGTCCAGGCGGCGGCGTCGGACCACGCTCCGACACCGGTCTGGACGTGCACGACCACGTCCGCCGCGCCGGCCCTGCGGAACGTCAGGCGCCCGCGGCGGTGCACCACGTCCACCGAGGTGTCCCCCGCGGTGTGCGTGCGCAGCGCGCCGAGCGAGGGCAGGGTGAGCACGCCGTCGAATGCGGTCAGGCGTACCGCGAAGGCGATGCCGGCCCGCGTGGCCGCGGCGGCGGCCAGGGCCCCGAAGTGAACGAGTCCGCAGGCCAGTTCACGCGTGTCGCGGTTCGTGCGCGGCCCCGGCAGGGGGCCCAGCCCGCTCAGGCAGTGCCGGGCCCACGGGCCCACGAACGGATGCAGCAGGAGGGCTCGGACGGTGGACAACGGCGGGGCGGCGAGGGCGGAGACGGCCTCGGCGGCGCCCCGCACCACGGGGTCCGTGTGCACGGCGAGGTCCGCCTGTGTCACGGGTTCTGCGTGCGGTGCGGGGTCCGGGGGCGGCCCAGGGTCTGCGTACGTCCCGAGGCGGCCCCGCGTCCAGCGCTCGCCATGCGGCCCCAGGTCGCCGCCCCGCGTACCGGGATCGCCCGGCAACCCGGCGTACCCGCCCTCCGTCCGTACGGAGGACACCGGGCCCCGGTGCACCCGGCCCGGCCGTTCCACCCGGTCGGCCTCCTCCAGCAGCGCCCAGTCGTCCCGCAGCCGGGCCCGTGCCGCGGCGGAGCAGACCGCCGGGTCGGCCGCCTCCGCCGCGTCGAGCACCGCCCGCAGCAACAGCAGCCGTCGCGTGTGCTGGTCGCGGACGAGGAGCCCCAGGGTCTCGGGGCCGCCTTCGGTGCGGCCGAGTTCGGTCAGGGCCCGCTCCGGGACCGCCGGCAGGATCACGGGGTGCCTCCTTCGCGAGAGGCGGGGACGGGCGCCGCCCCGGCGAGCCTCACCGCCACATGGCGGATGAAGCGCTGGAGGTCGGCGCAGTAGACGGAGGGGTTGGCGAAGCCGTGGCCGGCCCGGTATCGATGCGCGTAGTGTCCGCCGCCGCAGACGGAGAGCAGCGGGCAGGCGCGGCAGCTCGCGGCGAGCCCGGCGGAGCCGGCCTGCCGGGCCACCACACCGGGGTGACGCAGGGCGTCGTCGAAGCTGTGCCGGAAGACGTCGAGGCCGGTCTCGGCCGCACCTTCGTAGCAGGATTTCAGTGAGTCGACCTGTTCGATGGACCCGTCGGTCTCCACCACCACGGCGTCGAAGGGGGTCAGGCCCAGCGACTCGGTGGCGGCGGGCAGCCCGAGCAGCAGCGCGACGCACTCCTCGAAGAGACGTACCCGTGTCTCCCGGCGTCCGGCTCCCCACCAGCGGTCGAAGACGGCGCACAGCCAGTCCCCGTACGGGGTTGCGGTGCCGTCCCGGCCCGGTGGCGGGGCGGACCAGTTGCCGTGCGGCAGCAGCAGGTCCAGAGCCGGTGGCCGCAGCGCGAGCAGGGACTCGTAGACCTCGACGGGGTCGGTCGTGGGGTCCACGACGGTGAGGATGCCGGCGTACGCCTCGGGGTGGCGGTCGGCGATCAGGCGGGCGCCGCGCGCGGCGGCGGGCCAGGACGGGCGCCCGGCACGGTCGGTGCGCAGCGCGTTGTGGGCGGGCAGGCCGCCGTCCAGGCTGATCCCGACACGGATGCCGTGCCGGGCGAGGACGGTGAGCCGCCGCTCGTCGAGCAGGGTGGCGTTCGTCTGGACGGTGGCGTGGACGGCACAGGCGTCGGGAACACGGGCCCGTACGAGACCGGTGAAGCGTGCGAGCGTGTCCGCGCCCGCGAGCAGCGGCTCGCCGCCGTGCAGCACCAGGGAGACGGCCGTGGCCCGGTGGGTGCGCGCGTGTTCGCCGATGCGCCCCGCGGTCCGCTCCAGCACGGCGGCCGAGGCTGCGGCGGGGCGGGTGCGCCAGCCGCGGTCGGGGCCTTCGTAGAGGTAGCAGTAGCGGCAGGCGAGGTTGCAGCGGCCGTGCATCTTCACGATGAACTGCCGGAAGGGGAAAGGCGGTTCAGGAGTACTCACGCTGCCGCGCGGGGCCGGGGAGCGCGCCGGCGAACCGGCGGACGCCACCTGCGCCGTGGCGACTGCGGGGGCCGGAGCACCGGCAGGTGTCGGAGCACCGGTGGGGCCCGGGATACCGGCGGGTGCCGGGGTACTGGTGGGTGCCGGAGTACTGGTGAGGCCCGGAGCCCCCGTGCGGGGCGCAGGCGTGGCAGGGGCCGGAGGGGTGGCGGGTGTCGTCGGGATCACGGAGGTCACCTCGTCAGACACTCCGGCACCCCCATGCTGTCCGGCCCGCGGCTTCGACCGTACGGTCCGTGCCACGGGCCCCTGCCCGTACGGAGCGCCATCCCCCGGCGGTCCGTACGGGGCGCCATTCCCTGGCAGGGGCCCGACACAAACGCGGCACGTTGGAACTTGTCCGGTTCAACCGCAGCGCCGACCGGAACTGACGCTTAATGAGAGAAGATTGACCGCTTTTCGCTCGGCTCGCCGACCTCGCTCGCCCATCAGAACGCGTTGTTGAACCCCCACAGCATCTCGCTCGGCTGCCCGGCCCGGTCCCTCAGCTCCGTCAGCACCTCGGCCAGCACCGGGTGCTGGATCGTCCTGAGATCGGCGAGGTCCAGCTCCAGCAGGTCCGGCAGTTCCTCCGGAGCCGGCAGGTCCCCCAGGCCGGGCAGCCGCTCCGCGGCGACGTCGGAATCCAGTGCTTCGTCCCGTGCACCCATGTCCTCCCCCTCATCCTCACTCGCCCCGGCGGCCGCCGGTACGCGCTCCCTCACTCCAGCTCGGCCAGTCGCTGAGCCGTCTGCCGGGCCGTCGGCTCGCCCGTGCGCACGGCGCCGTCCGGCAGCCGGGACCACTCGCTCCTGGCGGCGCGGTAGGCCTCGCGCGCGGCACGCGGACGCGCCGCCGCCTCGTAGGACATACCCCGCCAGTGGTGCGCCTGCGCACCCAGCTCCACGGCCTCCTGGCGCCGCCGGTCCGTCTCCGCGTCCTCCTCGGCCTCACGCGCCGACTCCGCCGCCGCGCGGAAGGCGTCGACGGCCTCGTCGAGCCGCGCCGGCCGGCCGAGGCTCTGGTACGCCTCGAACTGTGCCTGCCCGAGCTCCAGCCAGCAGCGCGCGGCCGTCAGCGGTTCGCCGGCCTCCAGGGCCGCGAGCCCGAAGAGGTGCTCGGCCTCCCTCAGGTCCACCCGGTCGCCGCGGACGCGGTAGCGCAACATCAGGGCACGGCCCAGGAGCAGCAGGCGGTGTGCCAGTTCCGCGCTGCCCGCCGGGGTCTCGGTCCGGCAGTCCCGCAGCACCCGGATGGCCCGGGAGAGCGTCTCCCGGGTGCCGTCGCTGTCGTCCAGCACGGCACGGCGCAGCAGCGCCTCGCCCCATTCGGCGAGCACGTCCGCGTGCGCGGGGGCGTCCCGGGGCACGCCGCGCGCAGCGTGCTCGAACCGCTCCGCGGCGTCCTGGAGTTCACGCGGGTCGCCCGACTCGCCGTAGCGCGCGACCTTGATGCGCCCGGCGCGGACGGCCAGTTGTGCGCGCAGCCCCTGTTCACGGGTCAGGCCCAGCGCCTCGTCGACATGGGCCTGCGCGTCGTCGAGCGCGCCACCCGACTTCAGGAGCGCGTCGACCAGGTCGAGGAGGACGCGGACGCGTTCGCGCGGGGTCTCGGCCCCGGCCGGCCGGTCACCTTCGGGCTCCGTTTCCAGGGCGGCCCGCAGGGAGCGTGCGCCCTGTTCCGCGTACAGCCTGGCCTGTTCGTGGTCGGGCGTGGCCCGCGACAGGTGCAGCAGCACACGGCCGTGTGCCAGCGGGAGTTCGGGCGGCCGGTGGCGCCGGTCGGGCCAGGCGTCCGCGAACGCCTCCAGCATCCCGACCGCGCCCTGGAGCAACGCGCTGTCGCCGCCGAGGCGCCACTGGGCCTCCAGCGCCCGCACCCGCTCCAGGGTGAGCCGCAGTGCCTCCGCGGCGTCCAGACCGGGTGCCGCGCAGGCCACCGCGTACTCGCGGTCGGCGCGGCGCAGCAGGTCGAGCGCGCCGCGCCGGTCGCCGCGCCGCCTGCGGTCGGTGGCGGCGGCGTGCAGCACCCGTGCCAGTACCGCCCGTTCGCGCAGGGCCCGCGGGTGCGCGACGGCCCGCTCGGCGGCGGTCTCCGCCTCGCGCAGCAGCTCGGCGCCGCCCTGCACCTCCCACAGCCGCAGCAGGCAGTTGGCGTACTCGGCCCACAGCTCCGGGTCGGCGCCGGCGGGCCGTTCGTGCTCGGTGGCGCCGCGCAGGAACTGCACCGCGTCGATGAGGTCCTGCACCATCCCGTCCGTGTCGAACTGCTCGACGAGCGTGCGGGCCCGGATCACCGCCGTGTGCGTGGGCCTCTCGTCGGTCAGGTCCGCGCGCCCCCGGCCGCCGTACAGCGCGAACTGCTCGGGCAGCGGCATGAACCGCTCCAGGACCCGGGCGGCGACCTCCGCGAAGGGCTGCGGGACCAGCGTGGCGCCGCCGTTGTCGCCGTTGTCCCCGTGGCCGCCCGGATATCCGGTGCCCGGCGCGTAGGGCCGCCCGGAGCCGCCGTCGCCGAGCTGCGCCAGCGCGAGGGCCGGGAAGTTCGGACCGCCCTTGCCGAAGCGGTACTCGATGTACTCCGAGCAGTGTTTGAGCACCAGCATGGCCTCGTCGCGGCCCAGCGGCGACAGCAGCGCCTCCTGCACGCCGGGCGCGAACTCGTACCACTGGGTGCCGTCCGCGCCGTGCTCCTCGGCCTTGGCGCGCGACACCAGGCCGCTGAGCAGCACCTCCGCCAGCTCGGACGGTCCGGAGTCGGGCAGCATGGTCCGCTGCACCAGCTGCATCACCGGCAGGCTGAGCGGCGCCGCGGCCAGATAGCCGGCGAGGCGTCCGGCCGCCTTCGAGGCGTTCGAGCGGAACCGGCTGACCAGTTCGAGGGCGGACAGCCGGCGGCCTGGGCGGGCGGCACGGGCCGGCGGATGGTCGTGGCGCACCCAGCCGACGGCTCCGGCCACGGGTCCCGCGCCCGCCCCGGACAGCAGGCGGGCCCAGGCGCCGAGCGCGGCGGGCTCGGGCGGCAGGACGGGCACGGGGAGCGCCCCTGCGCGGGCCTCGGGCGGGCTGCCGGCCGGCAGCCGGACTCTGAGCGTCGCCGCGCCGGCGAGGGCCTCGCCGCGCGTCAGGTCCCCGTACGAGACGGGCAGCCGGGTGCGGTTCCACATGCGCTGCGGCAGCGGCTGGAGCACGGCGGCGGGGCCCAGCCGGGACAGGTGGTGCAGCAGCCGGTGGGCGTGCCCGCTGTGCCACAGGGGGCCCGCGCAGTCACTGACCAGGAGGGTGATCCGGCGGCCGGTGGGGTCGCTGAGCCGGTCGGCGGAGTGCAGGGGGGCCGCGCCGGGCTCGGCGCTGCGGCTGACGGCGGGCTCACCGTCCGGCCCCTGATGCAGATGACTGACCTCTATGTCCCAGAAGGCGCCCAACTGGCCGAAGACCTGCTCCAGTTCGGCGAACATCCGGTCCCAGACACGCATCGACGAGGAGGCGTCCATCACCAGCTGGAGCGCGGCGTCGGCCCGGGTGACGCCGCGGAACACCGGCAGCACCAGTCCGCCGGCCCGCGCGCTCAGCTCCGCCGTCGCCGTCTCGTCGAGGACCGTGCGCAGGGGCGGTGCCGCGGTGCGGTACCCCTGCAAGGGGCGTAATGCGCGCTGGAGTTCGAGCGGGGAGGGGAACGCGGGGGCCGCCGGGACCCCGACCGGGAGCACCGTCACCCTGCCCTGTCCGTACCCCCGGGGCGCGCCGTCCCGCGGCACCGGGTAGAGCGCGACGCGCCGGTCCGCGCTCTCGTCCTGCGGCGCCGGCGCGGGCCGGTCGTCCGGCACGGGCGGGACGGCGTCGCGCGGGTCCGCGCGTTCCGGCACGGGGTCGCGCCCCGCCCCCGACGTCGTACCGGTGGGCGCGCCTTCGCCCGCCGGTGGTTCGGCGGCGTCGGTGGGACGCGCCCAGCGGGCGAGCCACAGCGTGTCGCAGAGCTGTCCGGCGTCCGGGTCGAGGCCGATCTGCCGCATCCTGGCCACCAGTTCGGCGATCGGATCGCCGCCGGAGCCCGTCGCGGGTCCGCCGGAACCGGACGGGCCGGCGGGCCCGGACGGACCGTCGGGTCCGGGGGGTACGGCAGGTACGGCGGGCTCGGGCCCGTGGCGCGCCGCGGCATCAGGCATCAGCGCTTCACCTCGGACGGTCGAGTCGCTGGATGAGGAGATCCGCGAGCCGGTCACGACTGGGCGGTGCGGCCGCGTCGGTGAGGTAGATGGCGTTCAACAACTGGTCGGCCGCGACGAGTTCACTGCGCGAGCGCTCCAGGAAGTGGGTGATGAGGTCGTCCCCGGCCCGCGCCGCCTCGTCGCCCAGGTGCGCGCGTACGAAGGTGGCGAGCCGCTTGTGGTCGGGCCGGCCCAGTTCGAGGTGGATGCAGCGGCGCATCAGCGGGGCGGGGAAATCGCGCTCGCCATTGCTGGTGAGCACTACGAAGGGGAAGGCGTGGCAGCGCACCCGGCCGTCGCGCACCTTCGCCTTGGTGCCGTCCGCGGTGAGCACCTCGGCCTCGCCGCCGGGCAGCCGGTCGGCGACGCGCTCCAGCTCGGGGATGGCGAACTCGCCCTCCTCCAGCACGTTCAGAAGATCGTTGGGCAGGTCGATGTCGCTCTTGTCGAGCTCGTCGATGAGCAGCACCCGCGGGGTGTCGGAGGGCAGCAGCGCGGTGCCGAGCGGGCCGAGGCGGATGTAGCTGCCGATGCCCTCGACGGAGCCGGGCGCCCCGGGAGTGGCCGGATCGCTGCCCAGCGGTGCGGCGATCTGGACGTCCTGGAGCCGGGCGATCGCGTCGTAGTGGTACAGCCCGTCCTGGAGGCTGGACCGGCTGACGATCGGCCAGCGCAGCACGTTGCCCAGACCCAGTTCGTACGCCACCGAGTGCGCGAGCGTGCTCTTGCCCGCCCCGGGGCTGCCGGTGACCAGCAGCGGGCGGCGCAGGTAGAGCGCCGCGTTGATCATTTCGAGTTCCTCGGCGCCGGGCCGGTGCAGTTCGGCCAGGTGCCGGTGCGCACCGAGCCTGCGGTCCTCGGAGCCGTCGCCGTCGCTCCCGGCCGTGTCCCGGCTCGCGAAGTCCCGCCACGGAGGCGGTGCGGGGAGACGGGCCAGGCCGTCATGGGGCTCGCCGGCGCCTCGGTAGATGAGCCACTCACTGGATTCGGTCATTGCCCAGCCCTCGTCGTCACTCGACCCCCCACGGCAGCCGTCGATCGTGCTTCACCGTATCGACCCTCGGTTACCGCCGTAAGGGCCCGGAAGGGGCTCCTGACGGTGACTCGGTACGGCCCTCCCCCGGTTTCTCCGGCGGTCGCGGTCACGGCGCCTCCAACAGGTCCCCGGCCCCCGGCAGAGGCCGGCGCGGATCGTCGTAGAACAGGGCGATTCCGTCGGCCCAGAAGGTCTCCGGCTTGCCCGCCCGCAGTCCGGCACGCAGCGCGTGCACCAGCTCGGGGAGCCGGTCCGCGCTGCCCGCACCGGCCACGGTGTCCCCGGCCTTTCGGTGGAACTCCCCGCACACTGCGTCGGGTTGGCCCCGCCAGCGCCGCCACAGCGCGACTCCGTACCCGCCGTGCACGATCCGCACGAGCGCCACGGGGTCGCCGTCGAAGCGGTGGTCTCCGTAGCGGCACAGCACCGGGATCGTCCTGTGCGGCAGCCCGCGCAGCCACTCTCCCGGCGGCACGGGTACCCGCAACCCGTCCTCGCAGTCGAGGACTTCGGCCCGTGCGCCGTAGGCATGGATCCAGCGCCATCTGGCCTCCCGCTCGTCCTGCTCGTCGTCCGGGGCGAATTGCTTCCCGTCGGCCGTGAAGAGGGCGTCCCCGCCGGGCAGTTGTTCGCGGTCGGCGCAGCGCACGACGACGGGCCGGTGGGCGCCCAGCGGAGGCTGGTCCGGCCCGAGCTCCCAGGCGTCGACGTCGAGACCGAGGAGCAGATGGGGCAGCGCGACCTGGAGGTCCGCGGGCCGCCCCGGTTCGTCGCACTGGCGGAACGCCTCCGCGAGCGGCTGGGCGAGGACACCGGGCAGATCCTCCAGCGGGGCCCGCTCACCGTCACGCAGGCGCACCACCTCACCGGTCGGATGGCCCACCGAGACGTGCCAGTCGCAGCGGCCGGGCTCCCAGCCGAGCTGCTCCAGTTCGAGCAGGACGAACATGCGGGGCGCGCGATCGGCCGCATGCGCCGCCGCGCGCGCCGTCCGTGCATCGGCCGGGGACGGGTCGTGCCGGGGCACCTGGAGCCGCTCGATCCACTGCTGGCTCAGACGCCGCCGGTACGCCGGACCCGGGCGGCCCTCCGCGATCTGCCGCACCCACTCCCACAGCGCCCGCTCGGCGGCCTGGGTGCCCGGGGTGACGAAGGGACGCTCGGCGGACATGGCCCGCATCGCGTAGTCGAGGACGAGTTCCAGGGCTCCGTCCTGACGCGAGCTCTCGTACAGCGCCCCCAGGGCGTCGCGCCAGCCGCGCGGCGCCGGATGCGGGATCGCGGCCCGGCCGCCGAGGAGCGATTCGAGCAGACCGAGCAGGGAGTGGGTGCTGACCGGGGGCGGCAGGTCGGCCAGCCGGCCGAGCAGCTGGGTGCGCTCCTCCGGGCTGAGCGCCCGTCCGGGCCGCGCACCGAGCTCGTTCTGCACGTCGGCCCAGGTGCTGCGGGCGGTGTCGGGGTGCCGCTGCCGGTCGCGGTGGTAGCGGTCGTGGGCGTGGAAGACGGCCTGATAGACGTCGTCGTGCTCGGCCAGCACCTCGTCCGCCGGAACGGGCAGGGACCGTAACTGCTCCACTCCCGTGCAGGTGCCGCCGAGGCCGCGGTCCGCCTGGGACTTCAGGACGCCGACGACCTCCCCGCGCGCGAGATCGACGACCGGCCCGCCGGAGACGCCGGGCGGCAGCACGTCGCCGCCCAGCCGGATCTGCTCGTCGTCCGACCAGCCGCCGAGGGTCCCCTGGACCTTGCACGTCCCGCTGAGCCGGCGCAGCTCGCCGCCGACCACGGACCAGCCCGAGTAGAGGACGACCGCCTCCTCGTAGTACGCGGCGGGCCGCTCGGTGACATAGGCGCAGTCGTGGTCCACGGGCTCGCGCAGCCGCACGAGCGCGAGGTCCGGGGCCGGCCACGTGCCCCGGACGGGACGCTCGGCGTGCTCCGGGAGGGCCGCGGCGACCTCGCCCGCCACGGCGGACGTACCGCGGCCCGGCCCTGTCTCGTAGACCACCGTCACCTCGCCCCCCTCGCCGCTCCGAGCCACGTGCGCGCAGGTCAGAACCCAGTTCGGAGCGAGGAAGAAGCCGCTCCCGAGGAACGTGCCGGGTTCGTCCAGGGCATACCCGGAGCCCGCGCGATGGATGCGCACCGTGGCCGCCATGACGAGATCACGCAGCGCACGGTGAGCGTTCCCGGGGCCGCCCGGTGCGCCCGGGGCGTGCCCGTCCGTCATGCCCCGCCCCCGGCGGAGGAGTCACCGGCGCCGCCGTGCGCCGGGGCGCCGGGGGACGCGCCCGCGTGCGGGCCGGCCGTCCCGTCCGCCCGGGCGTTCGCGTCGGCAGCGGCGGCGCGTGTGTCGCCGGCGGTGCCGTCGAGGTCCGGCGGGCCGCCGTTCCATGTGAGCGTCACCGTGAGCCCGGCCTTGGCCTCCCCGTCGGCGAGCAGGCCGACGACCTTGCCGGCCTTCGCCGTCAGCTCGATCCCGAACTCCACGCTGACCTCGTCCGGCCGCACGGCACGCAGCGGCGCGGCCAGCGAACGCGCGACGCCCGTGATCACCGACTGGAGGCTCTCGACCTGCGCCTCGATCCGTTCACCGAACCCGGTGTCCGTGAACGACAGCTCGCCCGAGGGGAGCTCCAGTTCCTCCGCCCCCGAGATCCGCGCCCACACCGGTGTCCCGTCCGGCAACTCGATCCGTGCGATCCGGGTCACTGCGTCACCCATGGCATCCCCCGTTCCCCCACGCCCCCGTGGTACCGCCGACCTTGCAGGCTAGCCGCAGGGGAGCGCCCACGACAGAGGACCTCCGCGCACCGCCCGCCCCACCTATCCTTTTCCCAGCGTTGCACTTCACTTCACCGACGGAGCACCATCCATGTACTTCACCGACCGTGGCATCGAGGAACTTGAGAAGCGACGCGGCGAGGAAGAGGTCACCTTCGAGTGGCTCGCCGAGCAGCTGCGCACGTTCGTCGACCTCAACCCGGACTTCGAGGTGCCCGTGGAGCGGCTGGCGACCTGGCTGGCACGCCTGGACGACGAGGACGACGAGGAGTAGCCCGGAGGTTCCCCGGGCCCCCGACCCGGGCCGGGGCAGCGGTGCCGGACACGACGCCCGCGGCCCCGCCTGCGGTGCCGCCCGAGGGAATGGGGCCCGCCGCCCGAAGGGACGGCGGGCCTGCCTTTCACCGCCGAGTCCACCAGACGAGCCCGGTGACCACGGCCGCGCCGAGCGCGGACGTCAGTCCCTGGACCAGGCCGTGACCGGCGGTGCGGCCCAAGGACCGCAGACCGCTTCGTTCCTCGCTCCGTCGCTTCGCCCGGAGGTCTCGCCGGGCGTGGGACGAGGGCGCGGTGGCTGTCGGACCCCCGTGAACAGGACACGTCGCCGTGTCTTCCGGGTCACTCGTAGCATCGGGTATGCAACCCATGGTTCTCTCCCTGATCGGTGGAGCTGTTGGGCTACGCACGCGGCCCCCTGTGAGCGCAGGGGGCCGCACTCGTCTCCTCCTCCCTTCGTCGGAGTGTCGGACCACGCGTGACGGCACCTGTGAGCGCAGGGCCGCAGCGAAGGAGACTCGACATCCCTTTCCTGCAAGGCTGTTGCCGTCAGCCGGACCGTACCGGGCGATCGGCACGGCAATCAGGTGTTGCTCCCGGCCCTCCGGCAGGTGTCCGGTATCGGGCAGCGGCCGGTACGGGTCGTCGTAGAACAGGGCGATGCCGTGAGCCCATACGGTCACCGACCGGCCTTCCCACCGGTGGAAATCCCCGCACACGGCGTCCGGCCGACCCCGTGACCACACGCCCCGCGGCCGCTCCGCACGACGTGTGCGACACGTGCCTCTCCTCTCGTCGTGAAGCCCCCTGGCGTCGTCGTGAAGCCCCCTGGCGGCACAGCACCGGAACCGTCCCGCGGATCCGCAGGCGCGGGTAGGAACCCGATTCGGAGCCATGAAGAAGCCGCTTCCGAGGAACGTGCCGGGTTCGACCGGGGGCATACCCGGAGCCCGCGCGACGGATGCGCACCGTGGCCGCCATGACGAGATCGCGCAGCGCACCGTGACAGGTCCCGAAGCCGCTCCGTGCGCCCCCGGAGAACCCGCTGCCGCAGCGCCTGCGCGCGGGCCTGCGGTCCCGGCCGCAGCGCCTGCGCCGGGTCCTTCTGCCGCGTCAGTCGAAGGCGCGCAGCCGGTCGTAGGCCAGGCCGAGAGCGCCGTGGATCGTCAGGAGCGCTCCCGCGGCGATCCACCCGGCGCTTCGCCGCCGCACGCCCCAGACGGTGAGCGGGAGGCCGGCGCCGACTTCGGCGGAGGCCAGGACGCGTGCCCTCGTGCCGCGGAGCCAGGGCCCCGGGACTCCGTCCTCCGCCGTGCCGGGTTCCGCGCGCACGGCCGCGCTCCGCCGGTCCCGATCCGTCCGCTCCGCACCGGGCAGGATGCGGGCCACCTCACGGAGCCGGTCCACGGGCACCCCGGGACCGAGCCCGGCGGGGACCACCATTCCCGTGCGTGCGAGGACGGCGAGGAGCGCCCGCACGCGCGCGTGCCCGTCGGCACCGGGGTCGGGCTTCGTCAGGTGCTCCAAGTCCTGCATGTCGAGCACCGGGTCCAGGCCGAGCCGGGCGGCGAAGGTGCGCATCGCCTCGTCCTCGCCGGCCGGGGTGCCGTCCGCCAGCCATTCGTAGCCGACGGGGCGGCGGAAACCCGAGGCCAGGGTGCAGCCGCTGCGGTCGGCGTCCCACCACAGGGCCAGTACGGGCCAGGGGGTGCTGACGGCCAGGGCCGCGGCCCACGCGGTGAGAACCCGGTCGACGGGTTCGGTGCCGTGCCGCCAGGGACCGCCCTCCGGCACGAGCACGCTCCACCCGGGTCCGGCTCCGGCGAGCAGCATCCGCTCGTGCAGCAGCCGGGCGGCGGGACCGACGGCCGCGGGGTGCGCACGGCACAGGAGCAGGGCACCGGGACCTTGGGCCGAGGGCTCACCGGACGCAGTCGACATGGTCACACTTTAGGACGATTTGCCTCCTTCAAACTGCACTTGATCCCCAGAACGGGTGTCTTGACTTTCGTGATCCGCGATATATCGTGAATGACAGAAGACGCGATATGGCGCGTCGCGTTCGGGCTCACGTGGGGGGTCCGGCCCGGTCGAGGAGGTCTGCACCATGTCCGAGTGGTCCGTCGCAGAGCCGCAGAAGCTCTCCTTCGACGACCCGGTGACGGCACTGCACGTGCGCATCGTCAACGGAACGGTGAACGTCGTGGGCACCGACGAGGGTTCCGCCCGTCTGGAGGTCTCCGACCTGGAGGGCCCGCCGATCCGGGTGACCCAGCAGGACGGCACCCTCACCGTGGCGTACGAGGACCTTCCCTGGAAGGGCTTCCTCAAGTGGCTCGACCGCCAGGGGTGGCGGCGTGACGTGGTGGTCTCGCTCGCCGTCCCCAGCGACACCCGGGTCGAGGTCGGGGTGGTGGGCGCGGCCGCCGTGGTCTCCGGGATGGACGGGCGCGTCGAGGTGAAGGGCGTCACCGGTGACACGACGCTCGTCCGCGTCGCCGGGCCCGTGCGCGTGGACACGGTGTCCGGGAATCTGGAGGCGCAGGCCGTCACGGGCGACCTCCGCTTCAATTCCGTCTCCGGCGACCTGACCGTGGTCGAGGGCTCCGGGGCCTCCGTGCGAGCCGACTCGGTGAGCGGCTCGATGATCGTGGATCTCGACCCCACGGGCACCCCGACGAACGTCCAGCTGACGAACGTCTCGGGCGAGATCGCCATCCGCCTCCCGCATCCGGCGGACGCCGAGGTGGAGGCGAACACCGCGAGCGGCACCGTCTCCAACGCCTTCGAGGACCTCAGGGTCAGCGGACAGTGGGGCGCCAAGAAGATCACCGGCAGGCTCGGCGCGGGCAATGGCAGGCTGAAGGCGATCACGGCCTCCGGCTCCATCGCGCTGTTGCGCAGGCCACCGGCGGAGGACGATCCGTACGACGACGGTCCGGAGACGCTCGACGACACCCCGGTCGAGGCCCCCGCCGACACCGTGGCCCAGACCCCGGCCGGCGGAGCCGCCGGGACCGGCGGCCCGGCCGACGGCACCGCGGCCGACGACACGGCCATCGACGACACCGCAGCCGATCACGCCGCTCCGACGGCCGGCACCACCCCGTCCGACGCATCGACCGACGCCTCGACTGCCGACAAGGACGCATCGACCGACAAGAAGGTGCTCTGACATGCCTCCCGTCTTCGCCCACGGCCGTCTGCGCCTCTACCTCCTCAAGCTGCTGGACGAGGCCCCGCGCCATGGGTACGAGGTGATCCGGCTCCTGGAGGAGCGCTTCCAGGGGCTGTACGCGCCGTCGGCCGGCACCGTGTACCCGCGGCTGGCAAAGCTGGAGGCGGAGGGGCTGGTCACCCACACCACCGAGGGCGGCCGCAAGGTGTACGCGATCACGGACGCCGGCCGCGCCGAGCTGGCCGACCGCAGCGGTGAACTGGCCGATCTGGAGCTGGAGATCCGTGAGTCGGTGGCGGAGCTGGCGGCGGAGATCCGTGCCGACGTCCGCGGCGCCGCGGGCGACCTGCGCCGCGAGATGCGGGCGGCGGCCACGGAGGCCAGGCGGGGCCCGAAGGGCGGCGGGGCGAAGGAGCGCGACGGCTCCACGGGCGACTTCGGCGGCATCGGCGACTTCCAGGACAAGGAGTCGTGGCGGGCCGCGAAGGAGGAGATGCGGCGCGTCCGCCAGGAGTGGAAGGAACAGGCCCGCCGCGCCAAGGACGAGAGCCGCCGCGCCCGCGACGAGGCCCAGCGCGCCCGTCGCCAGGCCAAGGAGGCCCAGGAGAGGGCCCGCGCCCAGGCGCAGGAGGAGATGCAGCGCATGGCCAAGCGGGTCCAGGAGCAGGTCCAGGATCATTTCGTCCGGGGCGACTGGCCCACGGGCGTTCGCGAGGGCCTGAGTGAACTGGCCAAGGAGTTCGGCGAGTTCGGCAAGAACTTCGGCAAGGACTTCGGCTTCGGCCGCACCCCGTCCGGGGCGCCCACGGATCCGGAGTACACGGACACCCCGAAGGACTTCCCCGCCGACTACGAACCGTCCTGGGCCCACGAGGAGTCCACCGGCAACCCCGCCCGCGACCTCGACCGCCTGCTGGACCGCTTCCGCGACGACATCCGCGACGCCTCCCGCGACCACGGGGTCACGGAGGAGCAACTGCGGGAGGCCCGCCGCCACCTGTCGACGGCGGCTGCCCACATCGGTGCGGCGTTGCGGGGGCCGCTCGCTTCCGGCGAGCGCTGACCTCGGGGCCGGCGCCCTGCCCCGGACCCCGGCATCGCGGACCGCCGACCCCCGCGGGCAGGGCCACCGACACCGGGGCGGGCAGGGCCGTCGACCCCGGGACTCACCCCGCCTCGGCGGCGCCCCCGTCGCCGTACAGCACCCGTGTCACCGACTCGTACGTCACCCCGTGGTCGGCGAGCACCTCCGTGGCGACACCGCCTCGCACGGTCAGCGCCAGGAGCAGGTGCTCGTCACCAATGTGCCGGTCCCGGCGGGCATGGGCCATCCTCAGGGACTGCGTCAGCACCCCCTTGGCCTCCGGCGCGAAGGGCCGCCGCCGCGTCCGCCGCCCGCCCCCGGGCTTCGCGCCCGCTCCGGACCCCGGCCCCAACGCGCCTTCCCCGTGCGCCTCCTCGACCCGGGAGACGATCTCCGACACGTCGATACCCAGCCCGGAGAGGGCCTCGGTGTCGGCACGGGACAGGCCTCCGCGACGGTGCGCCTCGGCGAGGTCGTGCTCGACCGAGTCCCGGCGGTCGGCGAGACCGAGCGCGGTCAGGGCGAAGGAGCCCCGGCTGCCCTCCCGGTCGAGGAGCGCGAGCAGCATGTGCTCCTCCGCCACGGTGTCGGCGCCCGTCCGCTCGGAGTGCAGCACCGCCCCCTCGACGACGGCGCGCGCATCCTTCGTGAACCGCTCGAACATCACTGCCTCCCGTACTTCTTGTGCACGGCCTGCCTGCTCACTCCGAGTTCCGCGGCGATCTCCTGCCAGGACCAGCCCTGATTGCGCGCACTGCGCACCTGTACCGCCTCCAGCTGCTCCAGCAGCCTCCGCAGCGCGGAGACGGCCCGCAGCCCGATCCGCGGATCGCGATCACCCGCGCGCTCGGCAAGATCCGTTGCTTCGGTCATGATGTCAACTTACGTTGACGCGCCCGCTCATGTCAACCATGGTTGACACATGCCGACGGCCGGCCCGGGAACCCGGACCGGCCGTGAAGGAAGCTCGAGGGAGGAGAAAACGTCAGCCGTTCGTCAGCACGATCTTCCCGAACTGGTCGCCCGACTCCAGGCGTTCGAACCCCTCGCGGGCACGGTCGAGCGGAAACACCTCGTCGATGACGGGACGCACACCGGTCGCGGCACAGAAGGACAGCAGGTCCTCCAGCTCGTCCTTGGTGCCCATCGTGGAACCGACGACCTTGAGTTCGAGGAAGAAGATGCGCGTCAGCTCGGCGTGGGACGGCCGGTCGCCACTGGTGGCGCCCGAGATGACCAGGCTGCCGCCGGGGCGCAGCGACTTCACCGAGTGCGACCAGGTGGCCGCGCCGACCGTCTCGATGACGGCGTCCACGCGCTGCGGCAGCCGCGCGCCGGACTCGAAGGCCTCGACGGCTCCCAGCTCGACGGCCCGCTTCCGCTTGCCCTCGTCCCGGCTGGTGGCGAACATCCGCAGCCCCGCGGCCTTCCCGAGCACGATCGCGGCGGTGGCCACGCCGCCACCCGCGCCCTGCACGAGCACGGAGTCGCCGGGCCGCACCCCGGCGTTGGTGAACAGCATGCGGTACGCCGTCAGCCAGGCGGTCGGCAGACAGGCGGCCTCCTCGAAGGACAACTCCTTGGGCTTGCGAAGGACGTTCCACGTCGGGACCGAGACCTGCTCGGCGAACGTGCCCTGGTAGCGCTCGGTGAGGATGGAACGGGGCTCGTCGGGGCCGACCCCGTGTCCGCTCTGGCCGATGACGGAGTGCAGCACGACCTCGTTGCCGTCCTCGTCGACTCCGGCGGCGTCGCAGCCGAGGATCATCGGCAGCTTGTCCTCGGCCAGGCCGACCCCGCGCAGGGACCACAGGTCGTGGTGGTTCAGCGAGGCGGCCCGCACGTTCACGGTGGTCCAGCCCGGCCTCTTCTCCGGGGCCGGGCGCTCCCCCAACTCCAGGCCGCTCAGCGGCTGGTCACGGTCGATTCGGGCGGCATAGGCAGCGAACATGACCTTGACGATAGGCTCCGCCCCCGCCGCACGGAACCATGTCCCGGTGTGACACAGGTCCCGCCATGCCCGGCGGCACGCCTCCGAGCGTCTCTCGCCCCCTCCGCCCCGGCCCGTCCCGTGTCCCTGGGGGCTCCGCCCCCAGCCCCCCGATGGCCTGGACGGCCTCGTCCTCGATCGCCGGACAGGCTGAAATCGGCCCCTCCGGCGTTTGAGGAGGAGGCAAGGTTCAGCCCCTCCGGCGTTCGAGGAGCGGGGTCCGGGGCGGAACCCCGGGGACGGGACGGGCAGGGGCGGAGGGGGCGAAACACCACCCGCCCGGGCCAACCCCCGGGCGAAGAACCCAACTGAACAGACCGCCCGGCGGGCAAGGCTCCGGTCCGACCGACCCCCCGGGAAAGGCACCGAACCGATCGACCCCGGGGAAGGCACCCCACCGACCCCGGGAAAGGAAAGGGCCCCGCCGGGACAACCCGGCGGGGCCACAGCGCGCGCACCGCGTCAGCGGCGACGCGTCCCGTCAGCGTCGAGCCACACCCTCGGCCCGCGCGGCCGCGGCGACCGCCGCGGTGACCGCCGGAGCGACCCGCTCGTCGAACGGCGAAGGGATCACGTAGTCGGCGGAGAGGTCGTCCCCGACGACCGCGGCCAGCGCGTCGGCCGCCGCGATCTTCATGCCCTCGGTGATCCGGGACGCCCGCACCTGGAGCGCTCCGGCGAAGATGCCGGGGAAGGCCAGCACGTTGTTGATCTGGTTCGGGAAGTCCGACCGCCCGGTCGCGACGACGGCCGCGTACTTGTGGGCGATGTCGGGGTGGACCTCGGGATTCGGGTTGGCCATGGCGAAGACGAACGCGCCCTCGGCCATCGAGGCCACCGCCGGCTCCGGCACCGTACCGCCGGAGACGCCGATGAAGACGTCGGCGCCCGCCAGGGCGGACTCCAGCGACCCGGTGATCCCGGCCTTGTTGGTGATCTCCGCCAGCTCGCGCTTGACGTCCGTCAGGTCGTCCCGGTCACGCGACACGACACCCTTGCGGTCCGCGACCGCGACGTCGCCGAGCCCCGCCTCCAGCAGGAACTTGGCGATCGCGACCCCGGCCGCACCGGCGCCGGAGATCACCGCGCGCAGGTCGCCGAGCGAGCGCCCGGTCAGCTTCGCGGCGTTCCGCAGGGCCGCGAGGGTGACCACCGCGGTCCCGTGCTGGTCGTCGTGGAAGACGGGAATGTCGAGCCGCTCCTGGAGCTTCCGCTCGATCTCGAAGCACCGCGGTGCCGAGATGTCCTCGAGGTTGACTCCGCCGAAGGAGGGCGCGAGCCGGGCCACGGTCTCGACGATCTCGTCGACGCCCGTGCAGTCGAGCGCGATCGGGACGGCGTCCACGCCGCCGAACTGCTTGAAAAGAATCGCCTTGCCCTCCATGACCGGGAGGGATGCCTCGGGACCGATGTCCCCGAGACCGAGGACAGCCGTCCCGTCCGTCACCACGGCGACGACGGACGACTTCCAGGTGTAGTCATGGACGAGTTCGGGCTGCTCGGCGATCGCGCTGCACACTTTCGCGACGCCGGGCGTGTACGCCAGGGACAGGTCGTCCTTGTCACGGACGGGCACGGTGGCCTGCACGGCCATCTTGCCGCCGCGGTGCAGCGCGAATGCGGGATCGAAGGAATCGAGGGGCTCGGCCCCTCCGTCCTGATCCGTATTGCTGTCGCTGCGAGGATTGACGATCTCCGCTGCCACTTTGTTTTACCCCTTAAATCTTCATGGGTTGAGGGTGACCACTCCTGGTTGAGGGGTGGGCGGGCACCGCGCAGACCCTGCCGCCGTGATTGCGTACGGGCCGTGCGCGACGGGCGCGCCGCACACGCGCCCTGAGCCCCGGATGAGGGGTGTAAAGAACCTTCTTACCCGACCGACAGTGCCGCCGACGAGTCCATAACGTGAAGGTCACACGACGGTGACATGACTCATGGCCAGATGCATTGACAAGTCCGGACATGCACTCATGTTGTCGCGAGCGCGGAGTAACGGTCGCTCGCATCGCGAGATACACCGAAGATCTTCCGGCCGGAATGAAAGATTCCCGCACAAGATCCGGCATCCATGTACCGGTCGGTAGCGGTTCGGGGGTCACCCGTTATCCGATTTTGACATAGCGAGCTCCCTGAATCTCGCGGTCCGAATGGCAAGATGCGGTCATCACACGAGGTCGCGACACCCGAAGGTGTGTGTTCTCGTCGACCTATCGGCTACTCCCTCATCCGCCGGAGGAACCCACCATGACCGCAAGCTCCACCCGTCGTACGACCGCGAAGTCCCGGATAGCAGCGGTCGGTGCGATCGCGGTCGCTGGCGCCCTGATTCTCACCGGCTGCGGTGACCAGACCGACAAGGGCGGCAGCTCCTCGGAGACCGCCAAGTCGAACAGCGCTCCGCTGTTCTCGAAGCTGCCGAAGAAGATCCAGGACGCGGGCGTCATCAAGGTCGGCACGAACGCCGAGTACGCCCCCATGGAGTCGACGGAGGGCGGCAAGATCGTCGGCGTCGACCCCGACCTGGCGGACGCGCTGAGCAAGCAGCTCGGCGTGAAGTTCGAGTTCACCTCCGGCTCCTTCGACGGCCTGATCACGGCCGTCAACTCCGGCCGCTACGACATCGCGATGTCGTCCATCACGGACAACAAGCAGCGCCAGGAGGGCCTGGACGACAAGGGCAAGAAGCTCGGCGAGGGCGTCGACTTCGTCGACTACTTCGTCGCCGGTACGGCCATCTACGTGAAGAAGGGCAACCCGGAGAACATCCAGGGGCTCGAGGACCTGTGCGGCCGGACCGCCGCCGTCCAGCGGGGCACCACGTACGAGAAGGCCCTCCAGGACCAGTCCAAGAAGTGCAAGGACGCGGGCAAGAAGGCCATCGACATCGAGTCGTTCGAGAACGACACCGAGGCCCAGACCCGTGTGAAGTCCGGCGGTGCCGTGGCCGGCATCAACGACTACCCGGTCGCGGTCGACCTGGCCCGCAAGGCGGACGGCGGCAACGCCTTCGAGGTGATCAACAAGCAGTACGACGCCGGCCCGTTCGGCATCGTCCTCAGCAAGAAGAACACCGAGCTGCGCGACGTCCTGAAGGAAGCCGTCGACGCGATCATCAAGGACGGTTCGTACAAGAAGGTCCTCGAGAAGTGGGGCGCGCAGTCGGGCGCGATCGACCAGTCCGCTGTCAACGGCGGCAAGTGAGCCGAGCGCACCACTGAAGGGCAGTCACGTGACTGACAATCTCGACAAGTCCCCCGCGGACACTCCGCCCTCGGGGCCGACGTTCTCCAAGACGTCGGTGCCCGCGGGCGGCCCGGAGGCCATCAAGGCGATCCCCGTGCGGCACTTCGGCCGGTGGGCCAGCGCCGTCATCGTGGTCGCGCTCCTGGTGGCGCTCGGGTACGCGTTCTCGCAGGGCAACATCCAGTGGCACACGGTCGGCGACCAGCTCTTCGAGTCCAGCGTCGTCAAGGGCGCGGGCCGGACGCTGCTGATCAGCGTGCTCGCCATGGTCGTGGGTGTGCTGCTGGGCATCCTCCTCGCGGTGATGCGGCTCTCGAAGAACCCGGTGACCAGCAGCGTCGCCTGGCTGTACATCTGGTTCTTCCGCGGCACCCCGGTCTACGTCCAGCTGCTGCTGTGGTTCAACCTGGCGCTGATCTTCCCGGTCCTCAATCTCGGTCCGATCTACAAGAACGAGATGACGGACGTCATGACCCCGTTCATGTGCGCCCTGCTGGGCCTCGGCCTGAACGAGGCCGCGTACATGGCGGAGATCTGCCGCGCCGGCCTGCTGGCCGTCGACGAGGGTCAGACGGAGGCCGCGCACGCGCTGGGCATGAGCCACGCCAAGACGCTGCGCCGGATCGTGATCCCGCAGGCCATGCGCGTGATCGTGCCGCCGACGGGCAACGAGTTCATCAACATGCTGAAGACCTCGTCGCTGGTGTACGCGGTCACCTACAACGAGCTGCTGCGTTCGACGTCGGCGATCGGTTCCACCAGTTACGCCGTGATGGAGATGCTCTTCGTGGCCTCCATCTGGTACCTGGCGATGACCAGCGTGTTCAGCGTCTTCCAGTACTACCTGGAGCGCTACTACGCCCGCGGTTCCAGCCGCAGCCTGCCGCCGACGGTCTTCCAGAAGATCCAGGCGAACCTGTTCTCGAAGGGCAGCCCGAGGGGAGCCGTGTGATGACCGCCATGGTGAAGGCCGAGGGCGTCCACAAGTCCTTCGGCCTGGTCGAAGTCCTCAAGGGCATCGACCTGGAGGTGAATTCCGGCGAGGTGTTCTGCCTCATCGGCCCGTCCGGGTCCGGCAAGTCCACCTTCCTCAGGTGCATCAACCACCTGGAGAAGATCAACGCCGGTCGCCTGTACGTCGACGGGGAGCTGGTCGGCTACCGCCAGAAGGGCGACAAGCTGTACGAGCTCAAGGACAGCGAGGTGGCCCTGAAGCGCCGGGACATCGGCATGGTCTTCCAGCGCTTCAACCTGTTCCCGCACATGACGGCCGTCGAGAACGTCATGGAGGCGCCCGTCCAGGTGAAGGGCGCCAAGAAGTCGGACTCGCACCACCGGGCGATGGAGCTCCTGGACCGGGTGGGTCTGTCCGACAAGGCGGGCAACTACCCCTCGCAGCTGTCCGGCGGACAGCAGCAGCGTGTGGCGATCGCCCGCGCGCTGGCGATGGACCCGAAGCTGATGCTCTTCGACGAGCCGACCTCGGCGCTCGACCCGGAGCTGGTCGGTGACGTCCTCGACGTCATGCGCGACCTCGCCGAGTCCGGCATGACGATGGTGGTCGTCACGCACGAGATGGGCTTCGCCCGTGAGGTCGGCGACTCGCTGGTCTTCATGGACGGCGGTGTGGTGGTCGAGTCCGGCCACCCGCGTGACGTCCTGACGGACCCGCAGCACGAGCGCACCAAGTCGTTCCTGTCGAAGGTGCTCTGACCTCGGCGTTCGATTCCGCGAGCACGAGAAGGGGCGGTACGGGACTCTCCCGTACCGCCCCTTCTCCGTGTGTCCGCCCTGCTGTGTCCGTCCTTCTCCGTGTCCGCCCGGCTACGGCAGCAGTTTCGGGTTCAGCGTCAGCTTGCGCAGCTGGTCCCGGTCCAGCGGCGGTGTCTTCAGCAGCGGGCCGAGCTGGCCCTTGCCCTGGAAGCCGCCGTTGGCGCGCACGTGCAGGACCCCGCCGTCGGCGAGCCGGAGGGTCGCGACGAGCTCCGGGCCCCAGGTCGGATAGGTGCCGGGATCCGGCGCGCCCGTCCGGTGGATGCCCAGCACGTTCCCGTTCGGGAGCTTCTCGCTGGTGCAGTCCACGGTGCCGTCGCGGGGCGAGTCCTTGCAGGGGTCCTGGAGCCCCAGGCCGCCCGTCTTGGCCTTGATCTCCTTGGCCGTGGACAGGTGGACGCTGATGTAGCCGACCCCGCCGTCCCGGCTGACGGCGTAGTCCCCGTCGTACGGTCCGACGGGCTTGGGCAGCGGGGCTTTCGGTACCTGCTTGACCAGCCGCAGCAGCGAGACCTCGCTGATCCTGCCGGTCCCGGCGGGCAGCAGTTTCGCGAACCGGCCCGCCTTGGAGGTGAGCTCTCCGGCGGTGGGCCGGCCGGCCACGCTCGTCTCCCGGCCCTTGTCGTCGAGCAGTCCCGGTCCGAGGACCAGTGCCGCCGCCACGGCCGCCGCGGTGACGCCGGTCGTCGCCGCCCGGCGCCGCCACCGCAGCCGGGATGCCTGTGCGAAGACGGCCTCGCTGCCGCGGTCGCGCGGCGTCCGGACGTCGTCCACCGCCCGCCCGAGCAGTTCCCGGACGCGCTCCGTCTCCGTCTCCTGAAGGTTCATACGTATTCCTCCCGCACCGTGGCCCGCAGCGCCGCGAGTCCCCTGGCCGTGTGGCTCTTGACCGTGCTCTCCCGCATCCCGAGCAGCTGGGCCGTGGCGGCCACGCTCAGGTCCTCCCAGTAGCGCAGCACCAGTACGGCGCGCTGCTTGGGCGCGAGCTGCGCGAGGGCGGCCCGCACCACCAGTCCGGTGTCGCTGTCGACCGACAGTTCCGCGACGTCCGGCACGTCGCCGTACGCCTGCTCGCGCCGCCAGAAGCGGCGGCGCGCGGAGATGAAGGTGTTGACCAGCGTTCTGCGCGCATAGGCCTCGAGGTTGTCGAGGCGGCCGTGCCGGCGCGCACCGAGGACGACCTTCACCAGCGTCGTCTGGACGAGGTCCTCGGCCTCGTCCCGGTTTCCGCACAGCAGATAGGCGCTGCGGAACAGCGCCGTCCGTCTGCCCTCCACGAAGGCGTGCAGAGCGGCTTCCTCGCCGCGCGTCATCCCGCCCCCTTCCCCGGCCCGCGGTCGCGGGCCGTCTCACCCTTCCAGTGCGGTGGGCTCCTGCGGGGGTTGCAGAAGAGGCGGTACGGATTTTCCGTACCGCCTCCTGACTGACGTACCGCGGCGGCTACTTGACCGCGAGGACCAGGGCGTCCGAGGGGGAGCGCCAGACCGTCCGGGCCTCCCCGAAGCCCTTCTCGCGCAGGACGCGCGCGTGCCAGTCGGCGGAGGGGGTGTCGCCGTCGGCGTGCTCGCCGTAGATCTCGAAGCGCCGGGCGGTGGGGCCGGCGAGGACGGGGTCGGCGGCGGCCAGCTCCCACCATTCGGCCCAGTCGAGGGCGCCGTCCTTCTTGGCCTGATCCATGCGGGCGTGCCGCTGGGCGCGCTCAGCCGCGTTGATCCTGGGGGTGGTCTCGTCGATCATGTGGTCGGCGTTCATGAAGACACCGCCGTCGCGGACGAGTCCCGCGATCCGACCGTAGAGGGCCGCGAGGGGTTCGCTGTGCAGCCAGTGCAGGGCCGTCGCGGTCAGGACGGCGTCGTACGAGTCGTACGGCAGCAGGGACGCCCAGTCCGGGTCCTTGAGGTCGGCCGTGACGAAGGAGACCCGGTCGTCGCCCGCGAAGGTGCCCTCGGCGATGGCGAGCAGGGCGGGGTCGAGGTCGACTCCGGTGCTGACGGCCTTCGGGAAGCGGGCGAGCAGCCGGGCGGTGATGGTGCCGGTGCCGCAGGCCAGGTCCAGGATGCGCGGCTCGGGACCGACGAGGGCCTCGACCATGTCGAGCATGACCCGGAAGCGTTCCTCGCGGTCCGGCATGTACCACTCCTGCTGCCGGTCCCAGCTCGTCTGCCAGGCTGCCCAGTCGGTTCCCGGTGTGGTTCCGGTCGTGGTGGTCATGGACTCCCCTTCTTCGCCGCACCTCGTAATACCCTGGAAGCACGATCAGCTGTTACCCGACCGCAGACATGACGATAGAGCGCGCCCGTAAGGACTACAAGTGGAACTGGCCTATTACTCGGATTACGCCGTCCGTCTCGTCAACAGCGAGGAGCCGGCCCGGGGCAAGGACGGGCTGACCTCGGTCGAGGCGGTCCGCGACCTCTTCGGCGGCAACTCCTCGGCCGCGCGCCGTGCCACGGACGCGGACGTCACCCGCTTCCGCTCCGTACGGGCGCGGCTGCGCGGAGTCTTCGAGGCGGCGGACGGCGGCGACGAGACCCTCGCCGTCGACCTGCTGAACTCACTGCTCCTGGAGTTCCCGGTGAGCCCCCAGATCTCCGGCCACGACCACCGGGACGACGACGGCCGCCCCCTGTGGCACATGCACCTGGCGGACCACCCGTCGAACGCGACCGCGGGCTACGCGGCGATCGCCGCGATGGGGCTCGCCTTCCACCTCACCGAGTACGGCGTCGACCGGCTGGGCCTGTGCGAGGCAGCACCCTGCCGCAACGCCTACCTGGACACCTCGACCAACCGCTCGCGGCGCTACTGCTCGGACCGCTGCGCGACCCGTGCCAATGTCGCGGCCTACCGGGCCCGCAAGCGCCTGGAGGCGGACCGGTCCGACAGCACGGGCCTGGCCGCGCCGAACGCCCAGCGCGCCAGCGCGACCGGCGAGCGCTGACCCCGCTTCAGGGGCCGGTAGCGGAACCACACCTTCCCGAGGACGAGTTCCTCGGGGACGGTTCCGTAGTCGGTGCTGTCCCCGCCCGCGAAGGCGTTGTCCCCGAGCACCCACCAGCCGCCCTCGCGCCGCTCCGCTGCGCGTTTGACGACCAGCAGGTCCTGCTGGAACGGATGGCGCAGGACGACGACGTCGCCGACCTTGACCCGCGCCCCCCATTGCACGACGAGCCGGTCCCCGTGCTGGAGGGTGGGCACCATGGACGGTCCCGTCACCTCGGCCGCACCGAACGGCAAGACGGCCCTCCCACGCTCGGTGTCCTGCGACAGCTCCGGCATCACCGGCACCTCCCCGGTCCTATCCTCCACCAGTCCCAGTTTCACCCTGGACTTTTGTCCTAAGCCCATGGGGGCACTCGCGAAAACCCGTCTTCCACGGAGTAATGTCCCACCTGAGAAGACGATCACGAGGAAGGACAGCTCAATGCTCTCCCGCCTGTTTGCCCCCAAGGTCAAGGTCAGCGCACACTGCGACCTGCCCTGCGGTGTGTACGACCCGGCCCAGGCCCGCATCGAGGCGGAGTCGGTGAAGGCCGTCCAGGAAAAGATGGCCGGCAACGACGACCCGCACTTCCAGGCTCGCGCCACCGTCATCAAGGAGCAGCGCG
Organism: Streptomyces sp. NPDC025784; assembly: GCF_055558435.1. Classification (NCBI taxonomy): domain Bacteria; kingdom Bacillati; phylum Actinomycetota; class Actinomycetes; order Kitasatosporales; family Streptomycetaceae; genus Streptomyces; species Streptomyces sp. NPDC025784. The sequence goes on along the minus strand of NZ_JBVHMN010000019.1, from coordinate 135,852 downwards.
CCGAGCTCGCCAAGCACCACGTGTCGGTGCTCTGGAGCGACTACTTCAAGCCCCCGCACTTCGAGAAGTACCCGGAGCTGCACCAGCTGGTCAACGACGCCCTGAAGGCCCTCTCGGCCGCCAAGGCGTCCACCGACCCAGCGACGGGCCAGAAGGCGCTGGACTACATCGCCCAGATCGACAAGATCTTCTGGGAGACCAAGAAGGCCTGATCTATGGCTAGGCCGTCTGACCTGCGCTCACGCGGGTCGCATCGCCTACCTGTCCGCACCCGGTCCGCAGGCCGCCGAGAACGGCGTCCATGACGGTCCGGGTGCGGTCGTCTTCACCCGGCCACAAGTGGGCGCAGATCCGCAGCGTGATGACGGCGGACGTATGGCCGAGAACCAGCCGGACCTGCTTGAGGCTCGCCGCGCCGGCGATGAGGGCGGAGGCAAAGATGTCGGGAGCCCGTGTGTACAGACCACGTGAGAGGGTCGAGCGGATCGGCCATGACCGCCGAATGGCCCCGAGCCTGCCGGGGCGGGGGCCTCATCCGCGGCACGAGGTCAGCAAGAACACGATGACCGAGGCTTCGAGGACACAGGTACAAGAGCACGGCCATGGCACAGGGTGAGCGGCGACCGGAAAGCGGCATGACGGACCGTTCGGAAGGGTTCGGTGAGCGGCTGCTGGGGGTACTGCTGGACCGGGCACACGAGATGCCGCCGCAACTGATCGCCCCGCTGATCGCGGAAGAGGTGGCCAGGGTCGGTGGCCGTGACGTCTCGATCCTGTTGCAGGACTACGGCCAGCTGGTGCTGGTGCCGCTGCCGGGTCGGCGGCTGATGGTCGGCGAGCCCGAGCCGATCGGTGACTCTCCCGCGGGCACCGCCTTCCTGCAGGCGACCACTGTCGAGGTGCCGCAGCCTGACGGCGTCCGGATGTATCTACCGCTGCTGGACGGCAGCGACCAGGTGGGAGTGATGGGCCTCACCCTGGACACCGTCGATGACAACGACCGACGGCTACTGCGCAGGCTCGCCGGTCTGGTGGCCGACATGCTGGTCACCAAGCACAGCTACACCGACCGGTTCTTCCTCGCCCGGCGCCGCGAACCGATGAGCGTGGCCGCCGAGATTCAGTGGTCTCTGCTGCCGCCGCTGGCGATGTCCGTCCCACAGGCAGCAGTGGCCGGAATCCTGGAGCCCGCCTACAGCGTCGCAGGCGACAGCTTCGACTACGCCCTCAACGAGGACATCCTGCACCTGGCCATGGTCGATGCGATGGGCCACGGCCTGGACGCCGCCACGATGGCGACTGTCGCCGTCGGGGCCTACCGGCACGCCAGACGTGCGGACATCGGCCTGTCCGAGATCTATGCGTTCATGGACCGGGCCATCGCCGACCAGTTCGGGCCCGAGCACTTCGTCACCGCGCAGATGATGCGTCTGAACGTCGCAACGGGCCACCTGCAGTGGGTCAACGCGGGCCACCCCGCACCGCTGCTGATCCGCAACCACCAGGTCGTGCGGCAACTGACAGGCCCGACCACCCTGCCGGTCGGCTTCGGCGGTGAAGAGCCCCAGATCAGCGAGCAGATGCTTCAACCCGGCGACCGGGTGCTGTGCTTCACCGACGGCCTGATCGAGGAACACGAAGCCGGTGAAGAGCAGTTCGGCGAGGAGCAACTCATCCGCTGGGTCAACCGCGTCGAACACACGGAGAAGGGAGTACGCGCGGTGGTGCGCGCACTCTCCCACGCTCTGAAGCAGCAACGGGGTGGCCGCACCAGCGACGACGCGACCCTCTTCCTGATCGAATGGCGCGGGGGCGCCGCCGACCACCTCGCCATCCTGGAGTGAGGCGACCGCCGAACCACCATGAATGGCAGCTCGGTTCAGGAGACCGGCCGAGTAACGCTGCACAAGCCGGATCCCCAGCTCTTCCTGCGCTCCGTGCGCGTTCGTGCTCTCGTGCAGAGAAGCGAACAGCCGGTCCAGCAGCCTGTGTTCCAGGCGCAGGGCCGACTGTCTCATGGCAGGCCGTCCTGGTGCGGGGCCCCCTTCCGCTGAGCCGTGGTGCAGGCTGAGCCGGTTGTGCGGGGGTCACTTCTCGGTTCGGCGCCACGGCCGGAGCCGCCACAGCCGGGTATGACCGGAGGGCAAGGTCGCCGTGCGATCGTCGTGGCGCCTCGTGAACAGCTGAATCACGAGCACGCCCACGGCGATCATGGCCACAAGCAGGATCACTGTCGAGAAGGTCTCCATGCCTTCACATTCCTTCTGCCGGGGTCGGCAAGGGGTCAATGACCGTTCCGACAGGGCCATGTGAGGTCGGGTGGCGGGCGTCATGCCCGCCTCCGGATTCCCACACCGCCTCCCGCATCGAGTCCGAGTCGGCCTCGTCCTCTGTCATGGTCCGGAAGCTTTCGGCCTCACGCATCAGGCCGCTCGCCGTGAGGTTCCGTGACGGGTCGGTGGCCGTGACCATGAGCCGGGCCGCGGTGGCCGGGTCTGTCTCCGGTGGGATCACCAGCAGGTCCCAGCGGCCGAAGATGCAGGACAGCAGCAACAGCTTGTGCGTGTCGTGACCGGCGTCGGACCAGCCGACGCGCACCATGTGACCGTGCGCGGGTACTTTTCCCGGAATGACCGGCCAGAACGTGCGGCTCACCGCTACCCGGGTGATCCGCCCGCACAGCGCGTCGAGACATTCGACGAGCGCCGGGAGCTGCTCCGTCAGGTTGCGCGAACGGGGCCACCAGGCACCGTCGACCAGGGCCGGAGGGACACCGGCCGGCGCCGGCGTGAGTCGGAGCGGTGACGAAGAAGGGGCCCGGTCTTCGACTGCGGGCGTGAACGGAACGGTCGCAGTCACGGCGCGGACCCAACCCCGGGCCGGTCACGGCCGGCCCGGTTGTCGTGAATCGCCGAGAACGACGTCGGCCTGGAAGCCTGTGTACGAGATGCTCTCGGTAATCACAACGGTACTCCTAGCCGAGCCCCGACGGACCGATGCGGAGCGACGGGCTGAACGGAACACGAGACCCTGGTCGTCCGCCGCCGCAGTCAGCGGAGGAGGCGCCTATGCGAGCGCCGGTACAGTCGCAGCCTGCCCGGCGGCCCGCGCCGCGGCACGACCCCCTGCGGGACCACCACTGCCCAAATCGCCGACCGTCGGCGAACGACGTGACCACCGCGACGGGGGCCGCGGCCGCTGCACCCGCCACGCCGCCGCCACTCGGCGGCGCTGCACCGGCCGCACCGACAAGTCCCTCAGCCCGGTCGGCAACGCGCCCGGCACCGCAGCCTGACCCGACCACGGCCCGCACCGTCACCGCGTACCGCGGTGACGGTGCGGGCGAGCGATCCGTGCCACCAGGGCGGACTCGTGGCCGGTGCCTGTCGCGCGGACTCCGGGCATCGGCTGATGATGGGAGTACGGCCGAACACGCGGAGCTGATCATGACGGGTTGGCGGGTCAGGGACTACACCGAGGACGATCTCGAAGCGCTGATCCGAGTCGACATGGAGAGCAGCACGACCGAGGAGCTGCCGCTCTTCCCGCTCTCGGATGCCGTGACGGCTCTCCAGGCACGCCACCCGGCTGTGGTGGCCACGGCCGACGACGTGGTGATCGGCGCCGCGGTGAGCCGGGTGGAGGGCGAACGGGCATGGATCCTGCTCATCTGCATGGCGCCCGGCTGGCGGCAGCGCGGGCTGGGCAGTGCCCTGATCACCGCCCTTGAGCAACGGCTCTTCACCGCCGGCGTCCGGGCAGTGCACGCCGTCCTGCCCGAGGGTAAGACAGGTGACACCGCCCTGCGCAACTGCGACTTCGGCGCCCGCCCCGGGTTGGTCTTCTTCGAAAAACGCGGGCCGGTGACTCCGCAGTCGGTCGGCACGCTGTCCTCGCTCGGAGCGGAGCTGCCGCCGGGGGGACTGTGGCAGAAGGTCGCGGGCATGCAACGGGAGAAGCAGCTCATCGAGCGTCGCCTGGTCCTGCCGCTGGCCCATCCCGAACTGGCCGCCCAGCACGGAGTGGAACTACCGCGGGCGGTGATGCTGTTCGGCCCGCCCGGGACCGGCAAGAGCACCTTCGCGCACGCGATCGCCAGCCGCCTGGGATGGCCCTTCCTCGAGCTGTTCCCCGCCCGTCTGGCCGCTGAGTACGGCCTGGCGACCGGGCTGAACCGGCGCTTCGACGAGATCGCCCGGCTCGACCACGTCCTGGTCTTCATCGACGAGGTCGAGGAGATCGCCAGCGAGCGCGGCGGTGCGGACGCGACCGCTGTCGGCGTCGTCAACGAACTGCTCAAGGCGATCGTCCGGTTCCGAAGCCAGGACGGACGTCTGCTCGTCTGCGCCACGAACAACGTGACCACGCTCGACTCCGCGTTCCTCCGACACGGCCGCTTCGACTACGTGCTGCCGATCGGCCCTCCCGACCGCACCGCCAGGACCGCGCTGTGGGAGAGCTACCTGGCCCGAGCGGGCGCGCGGGCCGACAGCGCGGTACTCGCGTCCGCCAGCGAGGGATTCACCCCCGCCGACATCGCCCACGCGGCGCGAACCGTCTCCCAGGCCCAGTTCGAGCGCACCTTCGACACCGGAACCCGGAGCACCCCTACCACGGACGACTACCTGGTCACGATCGGCGACACCAAGCCCACGGTCAGTGCCGCCATGGCCCGGGAATTCGCTCAGCAGACGGAGAAGTTCGCCCGCATCTAGCCCAGGCCGACAGGGAGTCGATCGGTGACGGAACTGCCCGTGCTGCGCGCGCTTCGCCGCAGGGCGCGGTTATGGAAACAGGCAACGGCTCCGGCGTGAACCCGCCGGAGCCGCCCTTCCGGATCATTGCACGTGAGCGTGCGCCGACCCGCTTTCCACATTACGCCAAAGGGATTAATCCGACACGAACAATCCTTGCCTAGGTTCACTTCGGTCCGAGAAGCCGACGCGGCCGCTCAGCCACGTCCTTCCTCTTCTGTCTCCATCTGTCGGATGCCCTGGTGCGTCAGCGTGATCATCGCGGGCGTGTTGCCCCTCTCCCAGTCCACGACGACCCAGCCTTCGCCCGCCAGGTACATACAGGCGGCGGCCATGTCCTGCTCAGGGATACCGAGGTCGGTGCGGAGCTTCGCCCCACCGACGCCCAGGAGGCGATTGCCTTCGGCGGCTTGGTACAGAGCCTGCATGATCCTGTCGCGGTACGTCTTCCGGTCTCGCAATATCGCCATGACGTGCCTTCCTCTACCGCCCTCGGTCGGGCCGAAGTCGATGTCATCCACGGTCGCTGTCGCGGTGGGGTGCGTCGGAACGGTTTTTCCCGTCCACCGCCGACCGACACTGTCTCCGGGGCCGACGCCCGATCCCCGGCAGAACATCGCTGTAGTGGAAGGCAGCGATCCGTTCGTCGTGCTGACCGTTGAGCCGGTGGATCAGAACGACTCCGACGGTGATCAGAAGGAGCAGCACGGCCACGGCGATGACAGTCATGGTTCTCTCACCTCCGCGGACCGCCGGGCGAAGGCCCTGCCGAGCCGATGGGCCGGGGCGGGGAGGACGGCCGATCCGCTCCGCCGTCGGTGTCCCACGCTTCTTCCCTGGTTCGGGCATCGATCCTGTCTGCTGCTTCCTCTCGGGCCGGGGCACCGATACCGTCGCCGGCCATCAGCTGCGCGGCGGCATCCGCACCGCTTTCCGGCGGAATCACCAGCACGTCCCGGCGGCCATCGGTGGAGAAGAAGGTCAGTCTGTGCGGATCCTGCCCATCGGTGGTCCAGCCCACATGCACCGTGCGCCCGGCGACGGACACCCAACTCGGGATGACGGGCCAGTAGGCCGGGTTCACCGTGATACGCGTGATGCGCCCCCAGAGGTCGCCCAGAGCGGCCGTCAAGGGTGGCAGCTCACGGGTGAGGGCACGGGAGCGAGGCCACCACGTTCCGTCCAGCCCGCCGGGCGCCGACGTCAGGGACAGGCGAACCGGCAGCAACGGCGCGCGCCTGCTCGATTTCGTACGGTCAATGGTCACGGGCATGGCGCGGACCTGTCCCCGGGCTCGTGGGTGCGGCCCGGCGTTGTCGATCACCGGAAACGGCACCGCGGCGGAGCCGGTGCGCGAAGAACTCCCGGTGTCTTCACACTACTCCGCTCACCGGCCCGAAAAGCCGGGGGTGACCAGGTATTTCCCCGCCTTCGGAACCTGGTGTACAGCTTCGATCTCACGGCGCCCGGCCGCGAGGAGCAGCCCCTCCAGCTCCTCGATGCTGTCCTCCAGTCGCTGGACCGCGGCGAAGTGCCCGTCCACGAGAGGTCGAGCAGGCCGTGCAACAGGAATCCGACGCCGTGACCGGCGGGTCCGGACTCTCGTCCCAGCGGGCGACGACGTTCTCGATGTCGCGACTGTCGTCCTTGCGGACGGTGATCACGGCCTGGCTGATGAGGAAGGCGGCGATCTCGCTGTACGTCAGTCCCGCACCGTCCGGGCTGACGGTCACGGCACGGTCGCTGAGGAACTCGTGGGTGCGACAACGGTCGAGTCTCGGGCGCCGCCCATACTGTGCGGCATCCGCCAGAACCAATTCGTGGCTGCCGAACTCCTGGCCGGGCATGCTGAATTCGGCGGGCCCGGGTTCCTACAGGTCCAGCCAAAGGACCGACGCCGGATCGGCGAGATCCGCGGAGACGTCACTGACGGGAAGGTGCTCCAGGACGAGCGTGCCCTCGCGATACAGCCGGGTGCGCGTCATCATGGCCCGAGGCACGAGCACCGCGTCCGCCACGGGCCGGGTGCGGTCGTCCTGTCACAGCCAGCCGCGCTCCTTCGCCCGCAGGGCGGCCTGGAAGCGGGTGGTGGCACCGAGCCGGGTCATCAGCGCGGCCACGTGCGCGCGGTACTTGCGCAAGGACACGTTCAGCGCGCGGGCGGCGGTCTCGTCCTTGTCGTGCTCGGCCAGCGCCCGCAGGACCCGCGCCTCCGTCGCGCTGAGGTCGAGCCCGTCGAGATCCGCGGCCCGCTCCCACAGTTTCTCGAACAGCGCGACGAGCGCGGCCACGATCCCGGGCTGACGGATCATCAGCGCGTCGGTGTCCGACCGGTCCGGTTCGAGCAGCACGAACGCGACCCGCCGGTCGATGACGAGCAGCGGCAGGAACGGCTCGGCCGTGACGCGGTGCAGATCGCCCAGGCCGTGCAAGTGCCGGGCGTAGGCCATCTCCTCGGGCAGGTCGAGGGCCGCGGCGCCGACCAGGGTCCGGCTGACCAGACCGTCGGCGAGCTGACGGCGGTAGCGGCGGGTGGCCGCCTCGGTGTGGTGCCGGCCGCGCGGCAGGGGCTTGGCGTTCATCGTCTCGGCCCGGTCGCGCATCGCGTCGACGCGCCGGTTCACGCCCGCGCTGTCCTCGATGCGTTCGACGAGTTCGACGGGGCGGCCCCGGCGCGCCTCCTCGGCCAGATCGCGCACCACGTCGAAGGCCGCGTCCAGGCGGGCCAGTTCGCGCGAGGTGCGCTCCACCTGGTGGCGGACGAGCAGGTCCACGGTGGCGGCGGGCGGCAGCGGGACCAGGGAGCGGTCGATCACGCCCAGCGTCCGCAACTCGTCGAGGACGGCCGCGAGACGGGGCAGGCCGAGTTCCGCCCGGGCCTCGTCGGGGTCGGCGTGCGGTGTGCGCAGGAGGTAGCGGTAGACCCGTTCCTGATCATGCGTCAGCCCGAGGCTCTCCAGGCTCATCGGTCCCCCCGTCCCGTGCAGCTTCCTGCACCGAGTCTTGCATCTTCTCCCCGTGCCGAGGCGCACATGTGACCGAGAAGCTGAGGGCCCCGGGTCCGACCGAACCCGGGTCGTACGAACACTGGGGGACCACCGTCATGGGCTACATCCGCAGCTTCGTCCCGTGGATCGCCGTGGCCGCGCTCACCGGCACGGTCGACATCCGTGTCGCCGCGCTCACCGGCCTCGTCCTGGCCGCCGGACTCGTCGCGGTCCAGCGCCGCGCGGGCCGCGGCTGGGACGCCCAGGTGATCGAGGGCAGCGCCGTCGTGTTCTTCGCCGCCTACACCGTCGCCGCGTGCGTCGCGCCCGCCTCGTCCGCCGTCGTCCATTACGGCCCGCCGCTCTCCTCGCTCTGGCTCGCGGTCACCGCCTGGGGCTCGCTCGCGATCGGCCGCCCCTTCACGCTCGGCATCGCTCGCACCCAGGTGCCCGAGAACCGGTGGAACAGCCCGCTCTTCCTGCACGTCAACCGTGTCGTCACCGTCGTATGGGCCACGGCGTTCACCCTCTGCGGCGTCGGCGGGGCGCTGCTGTGGCACTACCGGCCGGAGGCGGACACGGCCCGCACCCTGCTCACCGTCGCCGCGTTCGTCCTTCCCGTCCTGTTCACGGTGCGCTTCCCCGACATCGCACGCGCCCGTCACGCGACGTCGCGCGACGCGGTCGCCGAGTGACCGGGCCGGCCGGGCGCGTCCCGGCCGGCGGCCTCCCCCCGCTTCACCGGACGCGGCGGTCCCTGAGAGAGTGCGTGCGAGAAAGCACGATGAACGCCGAGGAGTCCCCCATGCCGTCCGCGCGCCCCCGCGTCCTGTTCGTCAGTGACCTGGCCTACCCGGCCAAGGGCCGCCGCTACTGCGACGAGGACATCTTCCTCACCTCGCGGCTGCGTGAGGACTTCGACGTCGCCCTGTGCCACCCGCTGGACGCGGAGCGGCTGATGCACGGCTTCGACGTGGTGGTCGTGCGCAACAGCGGGCCGGTGCTGAACTACCAGGAGCAGTACGACGCGTTCCGCGCGCGGGCGGTGGCGGACGGTGTGCGCGTGTTCAACGAGCTCTCCGGCAAGGGAGACATGGCGGGCAAGCGGTACCTGCTCGATCTGACGGCCGCCGGATATCCGGTCATCCCCACCGTCGACCGTGCCGAGGACCTGGGCCTGCTGCCCGACTCCGGCCAGTACGTGGTGAAGCCCAAGCTGGGCGCGGACTCGATAGGCCTGGAGTTCGTCTCGCGCGAGCAGCTCGCCGGGCGCGCGTACGGCGAGGTCCTCGTCCAGCCCCGTATCGACTTCCGCTACGAGGTGTCCTTCTACTTCGTCGACCGCACCTTCCAGTACGCCCTCTACGCTCCCGACCCGGACCGGCGGTGGGCCCTGGAGCCGTACGAGCCGACCGCGGCCGACCGTGAGTTCGCCCAGCGGTTCGTCGACTGGAACGACATCGACCACGGCGTCCAGCGCGTGGACGCCTGCCGTGCCCCCGGCGGTGACCTGCTCCTCGTGGAGCTGGAGGACCTCAACCCGTACCTCTCCCTGGACGTCCTCCCGCCCGGTGTCCGGGACTCGTTCGTCGCCGGCGTGAAAACCTCGTTGCGCGGGCTGATCGGGCGGGAGACGGTACGAGCCGTACCGGCCGACCGACAGGGAGCACCCCGATGACCGAGCCGATCCGGTGGACCTACGCCTTCGTCGACCGGCCCCTGAAGGAGTCCGGCACCGCCCACGACTTCTGGACCGCCGTCACGGGGACGCGGTTGTCCGAACCGCGCGGCGACCGGGACGAGTTCGTCACGCTGCTGCCGGGCGGAGCGGACGCGTGCGTGAAGGTGCAGGGCGTCGAGGACGGCGACGGGGGCGCGCACCTCGACCTGGTCGTCGATGACGTGACCGCGCTGGTGCGGTCGGCGCGGCACCTGGGTGCCGAGGTCCTCGCCGGGCACGAGGGATGGACCGTCCTGCGCTCCCCCGGCGGGCAGTCGTTCTGCGCGGTGCCCTGGCAGGGCGAGTCGACGCGCCCACCGGTGGTCGAGGTCCCGGGCGGCGGTGCGACCAGCCGCCTCGACCAGGTGTGCCTGGACCTGGCGCCGTCCGTGTACGACGCCGAGGTGGTCTTCTGGAGCGAGCTGACCGGCTGGGTGTCCCGGCCCGGCGCTCTGTCGGAGTTCCACGTGGTCAGGCCGCCCTCGACGCTGCCGTTCCACATCCTCCTGCAACGCCTGGACGACGAGCGTCCCGCGTCCGCCCACCACGACATCGCGTGCTCGGACGTCGACGCGGTCCGCGCCCACCACGAGAGTCTCGGTGCCGTCCTCGTCGCACGCGGCGCCCACTGGAACGTCATGCGGGACCCTTCCGGCGGCACGTACTGCCTGACGTCCCGGGATCCCGCGACGGGAAGCCTCCCCTAGGGGGTGTGCGGCTCCCAGGTCTCCACATCCACGACGGCCTCCACCGGGATGGGGCCGTAGACGTGCGGGAACTCCTCGCCCCCGGGCTTCATCGCCTCGTAGCGCACCGGCGCACCGACCCGCTCGGCGTCGATGACGAGGACGACGAGCTCGTCGGGACCGGCGTAGGCGCCGTACAGGAAGGAGGCCACGCCCGGGAGTTGGCGGCGTGTGGAGCAGTGGACGAATCCCTCCTCGCCGAGGGTGCGGCCGCGCGTGGACATCTCATACGTGCCGGACGCGCGGGCCGCGTCCCACAGGGACCGCTCGGTGATGTGCAGCAGAGGTTCAGGCATGCGCCCACGCTACGGTCCCCCGTACGGGGCCCGCACGCGGATAACGCCTGCTCCCTAGGCGTTCGGGCGCGCCGGCTCCTCGGGACGGTCGCCCGGTCCTTGTTCCGGCCGGTCGACGGCCGCCCGGTCCGCCCGTCCGCCGGACGCGTCGTCCGGTGTGCGGCCCGGCGCGTCGTCCGGTGTGCGGTCCGGCGCGTCGTCCGGCTCATGGACGGGGTGCCGGCCGTGCTCGGCATGCCCGGCCTCGCACTCGGGGTTGTGGCAGGGTCCGGGTCCCCACACGGGGACCCAGGCGCCCAGGGTCTTGTGGCGTCGCACTACGGTGTCGACCGGCTGCCCGCAGGAGGGGCAGACGTGCTCGTCGGTGCCCATGACCCCAGGGTATTGCGGCGGCGGCCTCAGCGCTTCCTGCTGTACGTCCGCACGAGCACGCCGTTCTCGAAGGTGCGCACCGAGTCGAGCGCGAACTCGGCGACGTCGAATCCGGATCCGAACATCGGCATACCCGAGCCCAGCACCACGGGGTAGGTCTTGATGACGAGCTCGTCGACCTCGTCGATCAGGGCTCCGGCGAGCTGCGAGCCGCCGCAGAGGTAGATCCCGAGTTCGCCGTCCTCGGCCTTGAGTTCGCGGACCTTTCCGAGGACGTCGTCCCCGACGACCGTCACGTTCGGGTCGGGCGACTCGTCGAGGCCGCGCGAGGCGACGTACTCGCGCAGATGGGCGTACGGGCTGGTCACGCCGATGTCCAGCGCCAGGTCGTAGCTGACGCGGCCCTGGATCACCGTGTCGAAGCGGCGGTTGGCCAGATCGTCGATGCCGAGCGCCTGCCGGCCGTGGGTCGCCAGGGTCTCCGGGTACTCCGCCTTGAGGAACTCGAAGTACTCCTCGTCGACGAACGGCATGAAGAACTGCCAGTCGCCCTTCGGGTCTGCGATGAAGCCGTCGATCGAGCAGGCGATGAAGTACGTGAGCTTGCGCAAGCGGGTCTCTTTTCGTGGACGACACGTTCAGGTGGTCCGGCCGGCCCGGCCGGACCACTCCAGTTATAGTGCTTCATCTGTAGTGGTTACAAGGGGATTCCCGGAGGACGTCCACATGGCAAGGAACCCGGAGCGCAGGGCCGCCCTCGTCGACGCGGCCGTGGCGGTGCTGGCACGAGAGGGGGCGCGCGGGCTGACGTTCCGTGCCGTGGACGGTGAGGCCGCCGTGCCGGTGGGGACCTCGTCGAACTACTTCACCGACCGGGACGACCTGCTCAACCAGGTCGACGCCCACCTCCACACGCGCCTCGCCCCCGACCCGGCGGTGCTCTCCGAACTGCTCACCAGACCGAAGGACCGCTCTCTGGTGCTGGAGTTCATGCGCGACCTGCTGTCCCGCGCCACCGGCGACCGCACCGGCTACCTGGCCCTGTTCGAGATGCGTCTGGAGGCCACCCGCCGTCCCGCCCTGCGGGCCTCGTACACCGCGTCGGTACGCGGCGACCTGGAGCAGGGCATGGCGTTCCACCGGGCGGCGGGGCTGCCCGGCGGCGACGAGACCGTGACGGTCCTCTACCTGGCCGTGCTCGGGCTGCTCCTGGAACAGCTGACCCTGCCGGGTGTCCTGGACGGGGTGCTGCCGGGCCTCGCCGTCCCGGACGAACTGCTGGAACGGATCGTGGCCACGATCGTGCCCGAGGCCTGATGCCTCAGGCCTGCGGCTCCCGCCACATGGGCCACATCTGCGGCCCGTCCGGCAGGTCGAGCGGGCGGCCCTCGAGGGCGAACCCGAGCCGCTCGTACAGCGCGCGGCTGCGCACGCTGCTCGCCTCCAGATACGCGGGCAGGCCCTCCCGGTCGCAGCGGTCGAGGACGGACCGGATGAGCGTCGTACCGAGTCCCTCGCCCTGCCGCTCCGGCGCCACGGCGATCATCCACAGATACTCGTGGGCACGGCCCGCGGGGTGGATGTCCGCCGTCAGCCGGCCGATCAGCTCGACGCGTTCGTTGCCCGGGTCGACGGCCTCGCGCAGCTGCGCCGGACCGTCCTCGTCCGCGTCTTCCCCGTGGTCACCGGCGGGGACCGACAGCCACAGGGCGCAGGCCGTGCCGTCCTCGGCCAGGTCCACCCGGCCCTCCGCCAGCACGGCGTCGAGAAAGGCGGCCATCAGCTTGTGGTGCGTCGCACGGCGGTCCGCCTCGTCCGGGAAGACCCAGCCGCTGACCGGATCGTCCTGGAAGGCCTCGTCCAGCAGCCGGACGACCAGCTCTCTGTCGCCCTCGTCCGCCGCCCGGATCGCCACGCCCATGTCCCGCCCCGCCCTTCGCCCCAACTCACCTTGATCGTATGGCCGTTGCAGCCTAGTCGGTCTCCGCGGAGGGCGGGCACCGGAGGTCACGCACCGGGGACGACGAAAGGGGGCGGAGCCCGCACACCGTGGGGATGTGCGGGACCCGCCCCGTCCGGGGCCCGGTGTCGTACGGAGGTCAGGTGCCGTACGGAACCGGGCCCCGGGGCCTGCGGCAGGCGCGCGGGCCGGGTGACCGGCGCGCCGCTCCGGTCAGTTGCTGCGCCGCGTGACGAACTCCGCCAGCGCGAGGAGGCCGCCCGCCGCCTCCGGGTCGGGGATCGCCCGGGACAGCTCGTGCATCGCCCGGGCCATCCGGTCGGCCGCCTGGACCTGCGCCCAGTCACGGCCGCCCGCCCGCTCGACGGCCAGCACCGTGCGCTCCAGTTCCCCCGCGTCTCCTTCCCCGTACGGCACCCTGTACAACTCGGCCAGTTCGTCCGCCGCCGGGGTCCCCGAGCCGAGCGCGGCGACCACGGGCAGGGACTTCTTGCGGGCGATGAGGTCCGCCCCGGCCGGTTTGCCGGTGCGGCTCGGGTCCCCCCAGATCCCGATCACGTCGTCGATCAGCTGGAAGGCGAGCCCGGCCGCACGGCCGAACACGTCCAGCGCCGCGACGTCCTCGTCGTCCGCCCCCGCGTAGAGCGCGCCGACCGCACAGGCGCAGCCGATCAGCGCTCCCGTCTTGGCCTCGGCCATGACCAGGCAGTCGTCGAGGGTGACTTCGTCCGGGCCCAGCTTCTCCATGGCCGTGTCCGCCTGCTGGCCCGCGCACAGCTCGACGACGCAGGCGGCGAGCCGGGCGGCGGCCGCCGAGGACGCCGGATGGGGGTCCTCCGCGAGCAGCTGCTGGGCCAGCGCCTGGAGCGCGTCGCCCGCGAGGATCGCATCGGCGTCACCGAACACGGTCCACGCGGTGGGACGATGCCTGCGGGTGGTGTCCCGGTCCATGACGTCGTCGTGCAGCAGCGTGAAGTTGTGGACCAGCTCCACGGCCGCCGCGGCCCGCACGGCCGCACCGTGCCGCCCGCCGAGTGCCCTGACCGCGGCCAGCACGAGCGCGGGCCGGATCGCCTTGCCCGCGTTGCCCGCCGCCGGGGTGCCGTCCGCGTGCTCCCAGCCGAAGTGGTACAGCGCGACCCGGCGCATGGAGCCGGGCAGCGTGTCGATCGCCCTGCGCAGCTCGGGGTCGACGGACGCCCGCGCGCGCTCCAGGATGCCCGCCGCCTCCTGCCCGTCGAGCGGACCCTGCGGGGCGTGCCTGTCCATGGGCCTTCCGGTGGGGCTCCGCCTTTCCAGGATCTCGGCCGGGCCCTGCTTCGTGTCCGTCATGAACTCACCCATGGGACCGCCTCGGAGCGTCTGCGGACAGTGGCATCTCCACGACTGCCGGGCGCGCACCCCCTCGTGCACCCGCCCCGCGGGACCGGGACGCGGCGCCCGGCGTGCGGTGACGTCACCGCCAGCGGCCGATCTCGACGTTCTCCAGGATGCCGAGGGCGTCCGGCACGAGGACGGCTGCGGAGTAGTACGCCGTCACCAGATAGGAGATGACCGCCTGTTCGTTGATGCCCATGAAGCGCACCGACAGGCTCGGCTCGATCTCGTCCGGGATGCCCGACTGCTGCAGGCCGATCACGCCCTGCTCGGCCTCGCCCGTGCGCATGGCGATGATCGAGGTCGTACGGGTGTCGCTGACCGGGATCTTGTTGCACGGGAAGATCGGCACCCCGCGCCAGGTCGGGATGCGATGGCCCGCCATCTCGACGGTCTCCGGGACCAGACCGCGCTTGTTGAGCTCGCGTCCGAACGCGGAGATCGCGCGCGGGTGCGCGAGGAACAGCTTGGTGCCGCGCCGCCGGCTGAGCAGCTCGTCGAGGTCGTCCGGGCTGGGCACGCCGTCGTGCGGCTGCAAACGCTGGTCGTACTCGCAGTTGTTGAGCAGTCCGAACTCCCTGTTGTTGATGAGCTCGTGCTCCTGGCGCTCCTTCAACGCCTCGACGGTGAGCCGGAGCTGCTGCTCGGTCTGGTTCATGGGCTGGTTGTAGAGGTCGGCCACACGGGTGTGCAGGCGCAGCACGGTCTGGGCGATGCTCAGTTCGTACTCGCGCGGCGCCGCCTCGTAGTCCACGAAGGTGCCGGGGATGTCCGGCTCGCCGGTGTGACCCGCCGCGAGGTCGATCTCCTTCTCGCCGTACTTGTTGGTGCGCTGCGCCGGAATGGAGCGCAGGCTCTGGAGATGCTCACGGAGGGAGTCGGCGCGCTCCGCGACCTGTTCGAGGTCCTGGCGGGGCAGGGTGAGCACGGTGACCGAGGTGACCGCGCGAGCCGTGTACTCCCAGATCGCGTCCGGGTCGATGAGCGCCTGCTCGCCGAAGTAGGCGCCGTCGGCGAGGACACCGAGGACCGCGTCGTCCCCGTACGGGCCGGTGCCGATCTTCTCGACCCTGCCGTGCGCCAGCAGGAACACCGCGTCGGCCTGGCTGCCGAACGAGGCCAGCACCTCGCCCGGCGCGAACTCCCGCTGCCGGCAGCGCTGGGCGAGCTCGCCCAGTACTTCCTGGTCCTCGAACGACCTCAGCACGGACAGCTCGCCGAGCTCCGCCGGGATGACCTCGACCCGGTCGCCGGTCTTCACGAACGTCACGCGGCCGTCGCCCACGGAGTAGCTGAGCCGCCGGTTGACTCGGTACGTGCCACCCTGCACGTTCACCCACGGAAGCATGCGCAGCAGCCAGCGGGAGCTGATCTCCTGCATCTGGGGTGCGGACTTGGTGGTGGTGGCCAGGTTCCGCGCGGCGGATGTGCCGAGGCTCTGCTGCGGCTTGCTCTGCTGCGCGCGGACCTCTTCGCCTACCGACATGAATTGCCCTCCCGGTCGTGCACTGATCTGCGCCGACCAGCCTTCCATCACGGAGCGCGCCGGTGCTATTACACGAATGAGGGGGAATGGATCACCGGCCAGTGGGCATTGGCCGCGATTCTGTCCAGGGAACTCCAAGATCCGGCCAACCGTTTGACCCAGCGACGGACAACGAAGGGAGACGGCAGTGGCAGGCTTCCTGGACCGCGCCAAGGAGCAGGCGCAGCGCGGCCTCACACAGGGCAAGCAGAAGCTCGACGAGGTGCAGGCGCAGCGCGCCGGCAGCGACCTCCTGAAGAAACTCGGCGCGGCGTATTACGCGGAGCGGCGCGGCAGCGGCACCCCCAAGGCGACCCAGCAGGCACTCCAGGCCCTGGAGAGTCACATCGCCGCGCACGGGGACGCGTTCCTGCACTCCTGAGCGGCCCGGCCGGATTTCGCGGTCCCGGCGGTCACCGGCCCAGCCGTTCGGCGGTCCGCCGGGTCGCTGGGGCGGTCCACCCGGCCGCCCGATCCACCGGTTCCACCGCTTCCGTCCCGCATGTCCGGATCGGCTCGCACGCTGTGCGAACGAGTAGTACCGGCCACCTTGTCGCGGGTACAAGCTGCGGTACGAGACGGCCACGAAAGGTGGCCGCCGCGCAGTACGAAGGAGGCGGCCGTGGCCCCACCCATGTCCGCGCGTACTTTCCTGGACCGGCTCAGGGACGAAGGCGTCACCGTCGCCGAGGTCGGCGACTGGGAGCACCACAACCGCGACCACAAGGGCCCGTGGGGCCCGGTGCACGGCGTGATGATCCATCACACGGTGACCTCCGGCAGCGAGCGCACCGTCGAGATCTGCCGCAAGGGTCACTCGGAACTGCCCGGGCCGCTGTGCCACGGCGTCATCACCAAGGACGGCGTCGTCCACCTCGTCGGCTACGGACGCGCCAACCACGCGGGCCTGGGCGACGACGACGTCCTGCGGGCGGTGATCGCGGAGAAGGCACTCCCCCACGACAACGAGGCGAACACCGACGGCAACCGCCACTTCTACGGCTTCGAGTGCGAGAACCTCGGCGACGGGACGGACCCGTGGCCCGAGGCGCAGCTGGACGCCGTCGAGCGCGTCTCCGCCGCGATCTGCCGCCACCACGGCTGGACGGAACGCTCGGTCGTCGGCCATCTCGAATGGCAGCCGGGCAAGATCGACCCGCGGGGCTTCACGATGCGATCCATGCGGGAGCGCATCCGCGACCGCCTGAAGTGACGGGGCGACCGCCGCCCCGGACCGGCGGTGGGCGCGGGCGCCGACGCGTGGTCCGGTCCGCCGGCCACGCCTGGCGCCCGCTGCTCCGGCCGGTCCGTCCGGTCCGGCCGGGGCGGCCCAGGGCGTCCGGGGCCGAGGGGAGCCGGGGCCGGCGGAGGAGAACGGCCGCCGCCCCCTGTGTCAGCCGGGGGAATACGACCTGGCCCGCCCCGCGTCGGCCGGAGGGAAGACGGCCGACCGACTCCGCGTCGGCCGCCAGGACCTGGCCGACACCGCGGACCCGTGGGGCACTGTCCCTCCGGGGCGCCGAGACGGGCGCACCACCGGGGGCACCGGAGCGGGCCGCGCGGTCGCGAGGTGGTGGCGCCCTCTCCGTGAACCCGGCCCGCGCCCGTTCCGGACATGTGTCCGACAATGGGCGGATGACCAGCCCCGACGCCCAGGACACCGGTGGTGCCGCCGAGCCTCCCGCCGCCGGGGCGGCCGGCCCCGCCGTGCTGCGGCCGCGGCTGCCGTCGCCACTGCTGGAGGCCGGGGACGAGCGGTTCGCACGCCACGGCGTCCGGCTGCTGCTCAAGCGGGACGACCTGATCCATCCCGAGCTGGTCGGCAACAAGTGGCGCAAGCTGACCCCGAACCTGGAGGCGGCGGCCGGCCGCACGGTGGTCACCTTCGGCGGGGCGTACTCCAACCATCTGCGGGCCACGGCCGCCGCCGGCCGTCTCCTCGGCATCCCGACGCTCGGCGTGGTCCGCGGCCAGGAGCTGGCCGAACGCCCGCTCAACCCCTCGCTCGCCCGGTGCGCGGCCGACGGCATGCGCCTGCACTTCGTCGACAGACGGACGTACCGCGCCAAGGCGGAGCCGGAGACGCTGGCCGGGATCCTGCGGGCGGTGGGGGCCGATGACGCGTACGTGGTGCCCGAGGGCGGCAGCAACTCCCCGGCCGTGCGCGGATGCCAGGAGCTCGGCCGCGAGCTGGGCGACGCGGCCGACGTCGTCGCCGTCGCCTGCGGCACCGGCGGGACCCTCGCGGGCCTGGCCGCCGGACTGGCCCCCGGCCACCGCGCCCTCGGCATTCCGGTCCTGAAGGGGGGTTTCCTGGAGGCGGACGTACTGGCCCTCCAGCAGGCCGCGTTCGGCGCCCGCCGTGGCCTGTGGTCCCTGGACGACCGCTTCCACTTCGGCGGCTACGCCCGCACCACCCCCGAACTCGACGCCTTCGCCGAGGACTTCGAGGACCGGCACGGGCTGCCCGTCGAACGTCTCTATGTCGCCAAGATGCTGTACGGACTTGTCGCCCTGGCCGAGGAGGGGGCGTTCCCGCGCGGCACGACCGTGGCCGCGGTGATCACCGGGGCACCGCTTCCCTGACGGTGCGGCGCACCCGGACAGCGTCGGCGCACCGGCGCCCTACGCCGTCTCGCGGTAGGCCGCCGCCTCCTCCAGGTCGAGCCGGCGCAGCAGCGTGCGCAGCATCTCGTCGTCGATGAAGCGGAGGTCGCGCAGCTTCACGAAGACCTCGCGCTCGGCGCCGATCATCTCCCGGGACAGCCGCCGGTAGGTGTCGTCGGCCGACTCGCCGGTCACCGGGTTGACCGCGCCGAGCCGCTCCCAGACCGCGTTGCGGCGGTGCTCCATGACTCCGCGCAGCCGGTCGGCGAGGGGCGGCGGCAGGGCGTTGCGCTCGTCGGTGAGCAGGTCGTCGAGCCGCTGCTCGGCGGCCCGGGACGCCTGCGCCTGCGCGTTGGCCTCGGCGAGCGTCTCGGCCTGGACGTCGCGGCCCGGCAGCTTCAGGAGGCGGATCAGCGGCGGCAGGGTCAGCCCCTGCACGACCAGCGTCCCGATGACCGTCGTGAAGGTCAGGAACAGGATCAGGTTGCGGTCGGGAAAGGCCTCGCCGCCGTGGACGGTGAGCGGGATCGAGAAGGCGATGGCGAGCGAGACCACACCGCGCATGCCGGCCCAGCCGATGATGAAGGGGCCCTTCCAAGAGGGGTTGTCCTCGCGCTTCCTGATCCGCGCGGACAACAGCCGGGGCAGGAACGTCGCCGGGTACACCCACACGAACCGCGCCGCGACCACCACCAGGAAGACGGCGACCGCGTACCAGGCTGCGCTCGTGCCCTCGTACTGCCCGAGTCCCTTGAGGACGACCGGCAGCTGGAGTCCGATCAGCGCGAACACCGCCGACTCCAGGACGAACGCGACCATCTTCCAGACGGCCTCCTCCTGGAGCCGCGTCGCGAAGTCCACCTCCCACGCACGGTGCCCGAGGTAGAGGGCGACGACCACCACCGCGAGCACGCCGGAGGCCTTCAGCTGCTCGGCGACCCCGTATGCGACGAAGGGGATCAGCAGGGACAGCGTGTTCTGGAGCAGCGCCTCCTTCATGTGGGTGCGCAGCCAGTGGATGGGGATCATCAGGACGAGACCGACGGCCACACCGCCGACCGCCGCGATCAGGAACTCGCCGATGCCGCCCGCCCACGTCGCGCCCTCGCCGATCGCGGCGGCGAGCGCCACCTTGTAGGCGGTGATCGCGGTCGCGTCGTTCACCAGGGACTCGCCCTGCAGGATGGTGGTGATCCGCGAGGGCAGGCCCACGCGCCGCGCCACCGCCGTCGCGGCGACCGCGTCCGGGGGCGCGACCACCGCGCCCAGGACGAGCGCCGCGGTCAGCGGCAGGCTCGGCACGATCAGGTACGCGGCCCAACCGACCACGAGGGTCGCGAAGAGGACGTAGCCGACGGACAGCAGCGCGACGGGCCGCAGTTGTGCCCTCAGGTCGAGGTACGAGCTGTCGGTGGCCGCCGTGTACAGGAGTGGGGGCAGCACCAACGGCAGCACGACCTCGGGGTCGAGTTCGTAGACGGGCACTCCCGGGATGTACGAGAAGACCAGGCCCGCCGCGACGAGCAGGAGCGGCGCGGGCACCGGTGTGCGGCGAGCCGCACCGGCGACCGCGGCGCTTCCCGCGACCAGCAACAGCAGTGGCAAAACGTGCATCGACTTTCCGCCCGCCCTCGTTTTCGCGCGACTTCCCGCACACCCGACGTAACCTGGCCATCATGAAACAGTGCACGCACGCCGAAGCGCTGCCGCACCCCGAACCCCAGCCCCTCAGCGAGACGTGCCTGGAGTGCCTCGCGGCCGGCACGCACCCGGTGCAGCTTCGCCTGTGCCTGGAGTGCGGGCACCTCGGTTGCTGCGACTCCTCTCCGCTGCAACACGCGACGGAGCACTTCAAGACCACCGGGCATTCGATCATGCGCACCTTCGAGCTCGGGGAGAACTGGCGTTGGTGCTTCGTCGACCACGTACTCGTATGACACGACGCAGGCATACTGGAACAGCCCGCGGATCGCATACGCGTGTGACCGGCGATCCGGACGGTTCGACCGTCTGACGCCTGGGTACGTCAACCCGGCGCGCGCTCTTCCTAATTGGGCCCGCAGACCCCTAGCCACTGTCCGTACTCATAGGCTTACTATGAGTGACAGCAAGGGGCGGGGTCCCCAGGACAGGACACTTGGGAGCGCGGTAGCGTCACGGCTGAACGACATAGTGCGTTACCCGGGGGGCGACCCTCGGCCCCCGAAAGAGCTTGTACCACCATGGAGGTGAGGGTGTCCCAGATCGCAGGCGAGCCCGCGACGAAGGACTTCGTGGAAGTCCGGCTGCCGGCCGCGGGTGCCTACCTGTCGGTGCTGCGTACGGCCACGGCCGGGCTCGCGGCCCGTTTGGACTTCACCCTCGACGAGATCGAGGACCTGCGCATCGCGGTGGACGAGGCCTGCGCGATCCTGCTGCAACAGGCCGTCCCCGGCTCGGTGCTCAGCTGCGTCTTCCGGCTCATCGACGACTCGCTGGAGGTGACGGTCTCCGCGCCGACCACCGACGGTCACGCTCCGTCACGGGACACCTTCGCCTGGACCGTCCTCTCGGCGCTCGCGGGCAAGGTCGACTCCTCCGTCGCCGAGGACAAGACCGTTTCGATCAGCCTCTACAAACAGCGCGGCGCGGGACCCGGGCCGGCGTGAGGAACGGGGACGGGCCGGTGCGGGACGAAGAGCGCGGCACACGGGAGCTTCCGTCCGGGCGCGTCGACGGCCTCGACGGGCCGCGGCGGACGGCGGACGGCGCCGAAGGCGTCGACGGCATTCCCGAGCAGGCCCGGCCGCATCCGGAGGACGGCGCCTCACCGGTCGTCACGCAGGCCGCGGCCGAACCGCGGACCGACGAGGACGAACGGGAGGAGCTCTCCGGCCGGGGCGATGGACAACGGGATCCGGAGGGTGCCGCGCTGAGCACGTCCTCGGGAGGGCGGCGGCTGGTGACGGGCGGGACTATGAGCGAGCACGAGCGACACGACAAACCAGGGGCACAGAGCGTGCAGGGCGCGCAGCACGGGCCGAGCGCCCAGCACATCGAGCACGACCCTCAGGACCGCAGCGGTGCACGGGCGATGTTCGTCGAGCTGCGCAAGCTCAAAGAGGGCAGCGCCGAGTACGCGGAGCTGCGCAACCAGCTCGTCCGCATGCACCTCCCGCTCGTGGAGCATCTCGCCCGCCGCTTCCGCAATCGCGGCGAGCCGCTGGACGACCTGACACAGGTCGCCACCATCGGCCTGATCAAGTCGGTCGACCGCTTCGACCCCGAGCGTGGCGTCGAGTTCTCGACGTACGCGACGCCGACGGTCGTCGGCGAGATCAAGCGGCACTTCCGGGACAAGGGCTGGGCGGTCCGCGTCCCGCGCCGCCTCCAGGAACTGCGGCTGGCGCTGACCACGGCGACCGCGGAGCTCTCGCAGCTGCACGGCCGCTCCCCGACGGTCCACGAGCTGGCCGAGAAGCTCGCGATCTCCGAGGAAGAGGTGCTGGAGGGCCTGGAGTCCGCCAACGCCTACTCGACGCTGTCCCTGGACGTGCCCGACACGGACGACGAGTCGCCGGCCGTCGCGGACACCCTGGGCGCCGAGGACGAGGCGCTGGAGGGCGTCGAGTACCGCGAGTCCCTCAAGCCGCTGCTGGAAGATCTGCCGCCGCGGGAGAAGCGCATCCTGCTCCTCCGTTTCTTCGGGAACATGACGCAGTCGCAGATCGCCCAGGAGGTCGGCATCTCCCAGATGCACGTGTCACGGCTGCTGGCCCGCACCCTGGCCCAGCTGCGGGAGAAGCTCCTCGTCGAGGAGTGAGCCGGCCCCGGCCGACCCCTTCCGCCCCGCACGACATTCCCGCACCACCGGCCTCGTGGAAGATCTCCGCGCTGCCGGCTCCCCCGGGACGGCTCCGGGCCACTGCCCTTGCGGGACCGCTCCGCGCCGACCGGTCACCCCGGTCCGACGGACACATCCGCGGTCACCCCGGCCGCACCGCGCACTTCGGCGCCCCACCGGGCGCTTCCGGCCCCGGGCGGAGGCCGGCCACAGCGCCCGTGGGCGGGCGCCCCGGCCGGTCACTTCTGGTCGGACGCGCCGGCGCCGGGCCCTCGGATGCCGAGGGCCTTCGTCGTCTCCGGGTTCAACAGCAGCACCAGGCCCACGATCGCGACGACCGCCAGCGCGATGCCGCCCGGGATCGCGACGCTGTCGGCCTGGAGCAGGGTGTAGGCCACGGGCAGCGACAGGATCTGGGTGATGAGCGCCGGGCCCCGGCTCCAGGACCGGCGCAGCAGCAGTCCGCGCGCCGCCAGCAGGGGCAGCAGCGCCAGCACGATGAGCGTGACACCGCCGGTGATGGCCTGCCCCCGGCTGTCCGGGGTGCCCGTGAAACCCCGGACGAGCACGTACACACCCCCCGCGACGAGGGCGAAGCCCTCCAGCGCGGCCAGGGCCGCCGCGGCGGTCAGCCGTGCGGGGCGGGGTTCCGCGGCGGGGTCGTGCGAGGTGGTGGGGTTCTGCTCAGCGCTCACCCCTGCAGGGTAGCCGTCGGCGATGCGGCGGCCGGGGCGCGGGGGCCGCGCCGGAGGGCGTCCGACGTGCGCAGGCTCACGTTGCGATCTCTTACCCGATCCCTACCTCGCTCTGGGCCCGGTATTTCTTAGTAGGTACGCTGCAACCCATGCGTGCACTTCTCGTCGTCAATCCGGCAGCAACCACCACGAGTGCGCGCACGCGCGACGTGTTGATCCACGCGCTCGCCAGCGAGATGAAGCTGGAGGCGGTCACCACCGAGTACCGCGGTCATGCCCGGGACCTCGGCCGGCAGGCCGCGGAGAGCGAGGACATAGACCTGGTCGTCGCCCTCGGCGGCGACGGCACGGTCAACGAGGTCGTGAACGGACTGCTCCACGACGGCCCCGCCCCGGACCGGCTGCCCGGCTTCGCGGTGGTCCCCGGCGGCTCCACCAACGTCTTCGCCCGTGCCCTCGGCCTGCCCAACGACGCGGTGGAGGCGACCGGCGCCCTGCTGGACGCGCTGCGCGAGAGCCGTGAGCGCACCGTCGGCCTGGGTCTCGCCTCGGGCACTCCCGGCACGGAGGACGAAGCCGTGCCGTCCCGCTGGTTCACCTTCTGCGCCGGGCTCGGTTTCGACGCGGGGGTGGTCGGGCGCGTCGAGCAGCAGCGCGAGCGGGGCAAGCGCTCCACCCATGCGCTGTATCTCCGCCAGGTGATGCGCCAGTTTCTGGACGAACCTCACCGCCGGCACGGAACGATCACGCTGGAGCGCCCCGGCGCGGACCCGGTGACCGATCTGGTCCTGTCCATCATCTGCAATACCTCGCCATGGACGTTTCTCGGTAATCGTCCGGTGTACGCCTCGCCTAAGGCTTCGTTCGATACCGGGCTCGACGTACTCGGTCTCAGCCGCATGTCGACGGCCGCGGTTGCCCGGTATGCCACACAGTTGCTCACTTCGTCCCCCGAGCGCGGCCCCCATGGCAAGCACGCCGTCTCCCTGCACGACTTGACAGACTTCACCTTGCATTCGAAGGTCCCGCTGCCCCTCCAGATGGACGGTGACCACCTCGGGCTGCGAACAAGCGTGACGTTCACAGGCGTACGCCGTGCACTGCGTGTGATTGTGTGAGTAGAAGGGGCCAAAGTCCTTTCACTCGAACGTTTAGGCCAGGATCCACCCCATGGAAGTACGGCTGTGACCTAGTCGACACCGAGGAATCAAAAAAAACTTTCCGGAAGGGGTTGTATCCGCCGCTGAGGTTTGCGAGTCTCTACGTGGCGATCGGGACGGCCCGCAACATCGGCCCCACAGAGAGCCAGAACCCCTCCTCAAATCACAGGACCACGTCAGGCAACCTGGCAGTCGGCCCTTCACTTGTTGAGGGATTCGTGAAAGCGTTCACATTCACAAGCAACTTGCATGTAATACCAAGGAGAGGTAGCAGCCATGGACTGGCGTCACAACGCCGTTTGCCGCGAGGAAGACCCCGAGCTCTTCTTCCCCATCGGCAACACCGGTCCTGCGCTGCTGCAGATCGAGGAAGCCAAGGCCGTCTGCCGCCGCTGCCCCGTCATGGAGCAGTGCCTGCAGTGGGCGCTCGAGTCCGGCCAGGACTCCGGCGTCTGGGGTGGCCTCAGCGAGGACGAGCGCCGTGCCATGAAGCGTCGCGCCGCCCGCAACCGGGCCCGTCAGGCCTCCGCCTGACACCCCACCCCGCACGAGCCTGAGCTTGGCGGCGCGTACAGCGAGTACGCATCTCCCGCCCCCGAGCCGCAGCGCGCAGTACCCCCGATGCGCATTTGAGCAACGAGCTTTCGGCCCCGGATCACCTGGTGATCCGGGGCTCATTGCTGTTTGCGACCGTGTGGATTGCTCCGCCGTCGCGCAGGCCGGGCGCAGGCCGAACCGCTCCCGCCCGGCCGGGAGCGACTACTTGTGGCCCCGCACCGGGATGTCCAGGATCACCTGCGTGCCGCGCTCCGGGGCCGCCACCATGTCGAAGGTGCCGCCCAACTCGCCCTCCACCAGGGTCCGCACGATCTGCAGGCCGAGGTTGCCCGAACGGTGCGGGTCGAAGTCCTCGGGCAGACCCACCCCGTCGTCCTGGACCGTGACCAGCAGACGGGCCTCCTTGCTGGTGCCGCCCCGCACCGCGGAGACCTCGACGGTGCCCCGGTCGCCCTCACGGAAGCCGTGCTCCAGCGCGTTCTGCAGGATCTCCGTGAGGACCATCGACAGCGGGGTCGCGACCTCGGCGTCCAGGATTCCGAAGCGGCCGGTGCGTCGTCCGGTGACCTTGCCGGGCGAGATCTCCGCGACCATGGCGAGCACCCGGTCCGCGATCTCGTCGAACTCCACGCGCTCGTCCAGATTCTGAGAGAGCGTCTCATGCACGATCGCAATCGAACCGACTCGGCGCACGGCCTCCTCCAGTGCCTCGCGGCCCCGGTCCGACTCGATGCGCCGGGCCTGCAGGCGCAGCAGCGCCGCCACGGTCTGGAGGTTGTTCTTCACCCGGTGGTGGATCTCCCGGATGGTCGCGTCCTTGGTGATCAACTCACGCTCGCGGCGCCGCAGTTCGGTGACGTCGCGGAGCAGGACGAGGGAGCCGACCCGGGTGCCCTTGGGCTTGAGCGGGATGGCGCGCAGCTGGATCACGCCGTCGTTGCTCTCGATCTCGAACTCGCGGGGCGCCCAGCCGCTGGCCACCTTGGACAGTGCCTCGTCCACCGGGCCGCGGGACGGAGCCAGTTCGGCGGTGGTCACGCCGAGGTTGTGTCCCACGAGGTCGGAGGCCAGGCCGAGGCGGTGGTAGGCCGACAGCGCGTTCGGGGAGGCGTACTGGACGATGCCGTCCGCGTCGAGCCTGATCAGTCCGTCGCCCACCCGCGGGGAGGCATCCATGTCGACCTGCTGGTCGGGGAACGGGAACGTGCCCGCGGCGATCATCTGCGCCAGGTCGGAGGCGCTCTGGAGATACGTCAGCTCCAGCCGGCTCGGGGTGCGCACCGTGAGCAGGTTGGTGTTGCGGGCGATGACGCCGAGGACGCGTCCCTCACGCCGTACCGGAATGGACTCGACCCGCACCGGGACCTCTTCGCGCCACTCGGGGTCGCCCTCGCGCACGATCCGGCCCTCGTCGAGCGCGGCGTCCAGCATGGGCCGGCGGCCGCGCGGGACGAGATGGCCGACCATGTCGTCCTGGTACGAGGTGGGGCCGGTGTTGGGCCGCATCTGGGCGACGGAGACGTAGCGGGTGCCGTCGCGCGTGGGAACCCAGAGCACGAGGTCGGCGAAGGAGAGGTCGGAGAGCAACTGCCACTCCGAGACCAGCAGGTGCAGCCACTCGAGATCGGAGTCACCGAGGGCGGTGTGCTGGCGTACGAGGTCGTTCATGGAGGGCACGTGTGCGAGCGTACCCGGCGGATGCGGCAGGCCTCGAAAACGGCCGCCTCGGGGCTCGTACGGCGGCCCCGGAGGGCCCCGGAGACACCCGCGGGCCGCGGCGCCTGGGAGGGACCCTCAACCCTCCCGGCACCGCAGCCCGGAGCAACATCGGCCGCGGGGTGTGCGGTCCCGGTCGGCCGAAGAGAGGACCCGGTGCAGTCAGGGCAGAGAGCGCCGGTTCCTCGGTCCGCCTTCCTGTGCGGGGAAGACGGAGGCTTGTTCAGTCGCACAATCATTGTGGACTAGACCATGCTGCCGCGTCCATGCTCCTGCGCCCGCATGCCTTCTGTCCATGCGTCGGCAGGTGTTCGCCGTTGTCCGTTTATCCAACATGCAGCACTGTCCATCAGGCAGACTAACCCGCTTCGGTTCGTGAACGGGCCGGATTGGCCGATGAATCGGGCCAGACGGCCATGGCGAGCGCGGCGAGGGCCTCCAGCTGCTCCCTCGTGGCGCCGTCACGGGCCTGCTGCGACATGCCCTGGACGATCGCGCCGGTGTGCCGGGCGAGCGCGGCGGCATCGGTTCCGGCGGGCAGCTCGCCCGCGGCGATGCCCGCCTTCATACGACTCTCGAACGCGGCGATGTTCGCGTTGCGCCGCTCGCGCAGGCCCTCCTCGACCTCCGGGGACGTGCAGTTGGTGGCGGCGTGGATGACCAGACAGCCGTGCGGGCGGCCCGGAGCGGTGTACTCCGCCGCGGCCTCGCGCAGCATCCGCTCGACCGCGGCGCGGGCGGTGGGCTCCTCGGCCAGCGCGCGCTCGCCGAAGGACCCGTACCGCGTGCCGTACACACGGACGACCTCGTCGAAGAGGGAGCGCTTGTCGCCGAAGGCCGCGTACAGGCTCGGGGCGCCGATGCCCATGACCCGGGTGAGGTCGGAGACGGACGTCGCCTCGTACCCGTGCTCCCAGAACGCCAGGATCGCCTTCTCCAGCGCGGTCTCCCGGTCGAAGGAGCGGGGCCGGCCGCGCTGCTTGGTCACGGCCTCGGCGCCCGTGCGCGCGGTGGTTCCGGACTCGGTCTGCCGCCTGCTCGCCATGGGGTGGATTTTATAGCGGGTACTAGAGAAATGTCGTCGGGTCGTTGTACGGTTTTTTTCTGTAGCGATCATTAGGGAAATACGGAGGGGGCGTCGGCATGGGTGTGCTCGCAGGCAGGACGGCACTGGTCACGGGTGGCGGCAGGGGCATCGGGCGGGGCATCGCCGAGCGGCTCGGGCGAGACGGCGTCAATGCCGACTGGCTGCGGGCCGACGACGCGGCCTGGGCGGGCGCCGCCGCACTGGCCGCCCTCGGCAGGGTGGGCACCCCTGCCGATGTCGCGGACGTGGTGGCCTTCCTCGTCTCGGACGACGGACGCTGGGTGACCGGGGCCCGGCTGGACGCGACAGGGGGTTCCCTGACGTAGTGCCGGGTCGGGGACGCCGGCCTGGTGCGGTGACTGCAGGCCGTGCGGGCGCGGGGCGCCTCTGTCAGTGGGTCTCCGTCACCTTCGCCAGGGCACGCGGCGCGTCCGGGTCCTGGCCGCGGGCGATGGTGACCTCGTAGGCCAGCAGTTGGAGCGGGATGATCTCCAGCATCGGCTGCACCTCTTCGGCGACGCCCTCGGTGGGCAGCACGAAACCGGCCGAGGCCTGTTCCACCTGCGCCCGCGGGCCCACGACGACGAGGTCGGCGCCGCGTCCGCGCAGACGGTCGAGGACGGGCTGGAGCGCCTCGCCGCCGCGGCCGTCGGTGACCACGGCGATCACCGGGGAGACGTTGTCGACCATGGCTAGGGGGCCGTGCAGGAGGTCGGCACCGGAGTAGGACAGCGCGGGGATGTAGCTGGTCTCCATCAGCTTCAGGGCGGCTTCCTTGGCGGTGGGATAGCCGTAGCCGCGGGAGGTGATCACCATGCGACCGGCGAATCGGTAGCGGGAGGCGAGGACCCTGACCTCGTCCTGGCGGGCGAGAAGTCCCGCGGCCAGCTCGGGCAGCACCTGCGCGGCGGCGCCGTCCCCGCCACGCAGACCTTCGACGAAGAGATGGAGCGCGAGGAGCGAGGCCGTGTAGGTCTTGGTCGCCGGGAGGGCCTTCTCCGGCCCGGCCATGATGTCGATGTGGTACTCGGAGACGGCGGCGAGCGGCGAGTCCGGGTTGTTGGTCACCGCGAGGGTGATCGCACCGGCCTCCCTGGCGGCCCGGGTCGAGGCGACGAGGTCGGGCGAGCCACCGGACTGGCTGACGGTGATCACCAGGACGTCGCTGAGGTCGGGCCGTGCGCCGTACGCGGTGATCGTGGACATCGAGGTGAGTCCGCAGGGCATGCCGAGACGGATCTCCAGAAGGTACTTGGCGTACAGGGCCGCGTTGTCGGAGGTGCCGCGCGCGGCGAGCAGGACGAAGCGCGGTGAGCGGGAGGCGACCTGCCGGGCCACGTCCTGGATCCGCGGCGCGCCCGTGTCGAGGAGCCGGCGCATCACGTCGGGCTGCTCGGCCATCTCACGGGCCATGATCCGGCCGGGACGGTCGCCCTGGGATTCCGGGGGCGTGGCGGTCATGGTGCCTCCTCGTGAGTCGGTGCGCGGCTTCCATTGCACTCCCGGGAGCGGGGGCACGCGCGTCCGGGGAGGGGTGGTGGTTCGAACGGCAGCGGACATGTCCGGTTGGGGGCGGAGGTGTCCGGGTGCGTACTCCGGGGCGACGTGAGGCGGGGCCTCTGCTAGATTGGTCTATACCACATGTGTCCCCTTTCGGGTTCCGGTTGAGTCCCCTGAGTCCCCTCTCCAGATCGGCAGGCCCAGCGTGGAAGTTGTCATCGTCCCGGACGCCAAGGCGGGCGGCGAGCTGATCGCCGAAGCCATGGCCGAGCTGCTCCGTCGCAAGCCCGACGCCCTGCTCGGCGTGGCCACCGGCTCGACCCCGCTGCCCATCTACGAGGCGCTGGCCGCCAAGGTGGGCTCCGGTGCCGTGGACGCCTCGCGGGCACGGATCGCGCAGCTCGACGAGTACGTGGGACTGCCGGCCGAGCACCCCGAGTCGTACCGTTCGGTGCTCCGCCGTGAGGTGCTGGAGCCGCTGGGTCTCGGCATGGACGCGTTCATGGGTCCGGACGGCACCGCCGCGGACGTGCAGGCCGCGTGCGAGGCGTACGACAAGGCTCTGGCGTCGGCCGGCGGGGTCGACCTCCAGCTCCTCGGGATCGGCACGGACGGGCACATCGGTTTCAACGAGCCGTGTTCCTCGCTCGCCTCACGGACCCGGATCAAGACGCTGACCGAGCAGACCAGGGTCGACAACGCCCGGTTCTTCGAGGGCGACATCGAGCAGGTCCCGCACCACGTGATCACCCAGGGCATCGGCACGATCCTGGAGGCACGGCACCTGGTGCTCCTCGCGACCGGCGAGGGCAAGGCGGACGCGGTGGCCGCGACGGTCGAGGGACCGGTGGCCGCGGTGTGCCCGGCGTCCGCGTTGCAGCTCCACCCGCACGCGACCGTCGTCGTGGACGAGCCGGCCGCCTCCAAGCTGAAGCTCGCGGACTACTTCCGTCACACCTTCGCCAACAAGCCCGACTGGCAGGGGATCTAGACTCCGCCGCCGAGCGGATCGTGCCGGACCACGGGTCCGGCACGCTCGTCTGCTCTCTCC
This sequence comes from Streptomyces sp. NPDC025784, assembly GCF_055558435.1. Lineage (NCBI taxonomy): Bacteria > Bacillati > Actinomycetota > Actinomycetes > Kitasatosporales > Streptomycetaceae > Streptomyces > Streptomyces sp. NPDC025784. The sequence continues at coordinate 105,918 of NZ_JBVHMN010000019.1, read as the reverse complement.
CGCCCCCTGCGCTGCCGTTGCCGACGGGTCTCCGGTCGCCGCGCCGTCCGCCTGTGGCGGTGCCGGTTCCTTCGCCCCTGCCGGTGTCGGCGCCGGCGCCGACAACTCGCAGCCGGTCGGGGCGAAGACGACCGCACGGGAAGCGTTCGTACGACGCCGTCCATGCGAAGGCCATCCCCGCAGCCGCGCACACGAAGGCGCCGGGTGCTCCTCCCCCGAGGGCACCCGGCGCCTTCGCACGTCGTGGGTCAGGCCCCGACGACGACCTCCGCCGCCGCCTGGCCGCACACGCGTGCCGCGCCGTGCGTGGCGATGTGCAGGGCGCCCCGGGGCGCGGCCTGGGGTACGCCCATCTCCACGACAACGGTGTCAGGACGGGCGGCGAGCAGGGCGTCGAGAGCGCCCGCCATCCACGGGTGACGGTGTTCGTCGCGCACGACGGCGACGATGCGGCGGGTTCCCGCGGCCTCGAGGGCGGCGGGGCCCGCGCCCTCACCGGTGAAGCTGCCCGTCTCGGTCCCGGGAACCAGCCGGGCCAGCTCCGCGGCCACACCCCAGGGGGTCTCGTCACCGACGGCGATGTTCGCGACCGGGGTGAGAGCGGCGACGTACGGGGGCTCGGTGAGCGGGGCGTACGCCTCGGAGTGGGTGACCGTGAGCGCGCGGCGGGCGGCGACCAGGCCGATCCCGGCCCGTTCCGCCGTGTCCGCGGCTGCCGCCTCGCGTGCGGCGGCGGCCGTCCAGCCGGCCAGCGCCCGCACCCGGGCGGCGGCGTCGGCGAGCCTCTCCTCGGGGAGGTCACCGCTGCGGACCGCCGCGACGAGGGCGTCGCGCAGGCGGCACACGGTCTCTTCGTCGGCGAGTCCCCCGCCCACGCAGATCGCGTCGGCGCCGGCCGCGATGGCGAGGACGCTGCCGTGTTCGATGCCGTACGTCGCGGCGATGGCCTGCATCTCCATGCCGTCGGTGACGATGAGGCCCTCGTAGCCGAGTTCCTCGCGGAGCAGGCCCGTGAGGATGCGGCGGGACAGGGTGGCGGGCCGGTCGGGATCCAGCGCCGGGACGAGGATGTGCGCGCTCATCACGGCCCGGGTGCCCGCGGTGATCGCGGCGCGGAACGGGGCGAGTTCACGGGACTGGAGCACGTCGAGCCCGGCGTCGATGCGCGGCAGCGCGTGGTGCGAGTCGACGGCCGTGTCGCCGTGTCCCGGGAAGTGCTTCGTGCAGGCCGCGACCCCGGCGGACTGGAGTCCGGTGACGTAGGCGGCCGTGTGCCGGGACACCAGCTCGGTGTCGGCGCCGAAGGACCGTACGCCGATGACCGGGTTGTCCGGGTTGGAGTTGACGTCCGCGGACGGCGCCCAGTTGAGGTTCACCCCGCAGGCGGCCAGGCGGCGGCCGAGTTCGCGGGCGACGTCCCGGGTGAGCGCGACGTCGTCCACCGCCCCGAGTGCGTGGTTCCCGGGGAAGGAGGACCCGGTGCGCACCTCCAGGCGGGTGACGTCGCCGCCCTCCTCGTCGATGGCGACGAGGACGTCGTCGCGCTCCGCGCGCAACTGGGCGGTCAGGGCGGCCAGTTGCTCGGGCGAGGCGATGTTGCGGCCGAACAGGCCGACCGAGGCGAGGCCCTCGCCGAGGCGGCGGAGCAGCCAGTCGGGGGCGGTCGTGCCCGTGAAACCGGGCTGGAGGACGGTCAGGGCGTCGCGTGTCGGACCGTCCTGGGCCGAATTGGACGCGGTGGTACCACTGGCGAGTGTCGTCATCGGGTGGCGTTATCCCTTCACGGCGCCCGCGGTCAGCCCCGCGGCCATCTTGCGCTGGACGATGAGGAACAGGACGACGATCGGCACGGCCATCATCGTGGAACCGGCCATCATCGGGGCGTATTCGGTGCCGTGCTTGGTGGTGAAGTTGCCGAGCCAGACGGTGGCCGTCTGGTTCTTCTGGCTCATCAGCATGAGGGCGTAGAGGTACTCGTTCCACGCCTGGATGAATCCGTACACGGACGTGGCGACCATGCCGGGGGCGAGGAGCGGGAAGACCACGCGGACGAAGGCGCCCGTGCGGCTGCAGCCGTCGACCATGGCCGCTTCCTCCAGCTCCTTCGGGATGTTGACGATGAAGCCGCGCAGCGTCCAGACCGTGAACGGAAGGATGAAGGTCAGGTACGTGATGATCAGGCCGGAGAGCTTGTCGTACTGGTCGAGGTCGTTCAGCAGCAGGAAGACCGGGATGATCATGGCGACCAGCGGGACCATCTGGACGGCGAGGATGCCGACGATCACGATCTTCCGGCCGCGGAAGGCGAAGCGGGAGATGGCGAGTGCGGCGAGCAGGCCGACGGCGACGCCGATCACGACCACCGCCAGGGAGACGATCAGGCTGCGGCCCACCGGTCCCCAGAAGTCGGCGATGTCGAGGGCGCGGCGGAAGTTGTCGAGCGTGAGCCCGGTGGGCAGCAGGCTCGGATCCGGGTCGATGGCGTCCTTGGCGGGCTTGAACGCGGTGTTCAGCATCCAGTAGACGGGGAATCCCGCGGTGACGAAGACGAGCAGTCCGAGCAGGTTCCAGCCGGTCTTGGACTTGCGGGCCTTGGCCGGCCCGGAGCCCTCGCGCTGCGGGGAGGACGTACGTCCCGGGGTGGCGACGGCGCTCATTCGACCTCTCCGATCTTCAGCATCTGACGCATGTACACGGCCACCACGCCGAGCAGGAGCAACACGGTGAGCAGGGCGATCGCCGATCCCTGCGCGTAGTCGTTGACGACGAACGCGCGGTCGTAGGAGTAGGTGGTGAGCAGCTGGAACTCGGCCTCCGGGTGGCCGCCGCGCATGACGAAGACCTGCGGGAAGACGCCCATGTCCCAGATGACGGAGAGCGTCGTGAGCATCACGACGATGGGCTTGAGGATGGGCAGCGTGACGTACCGGAAGACGCCCCAGGAGCCCGCCCCGTCGAGGCGTGCGGCCTCCTCCAGTTCCTTCGGCACCTGGGTGAGCCCCGCGCTGAGCGTGATGACGACGAACGGCACCGCGCCCCAGACCACCAGGAGCATGATCACGGCCAGTCCCTGCGGACCGCTCGCGAACCAGTTGTGGCCGATCATGTCGACGCCCGGCAGCTTGCTGAGCAACGCGTTGAAGATGCCGTAGTCGGAGTCGAAGAGCCACTTGAAGACGGTGGTGGCCACGATGATCGGCATGCCCCAGCTGGCCACCAGCGCGATGTTGATGAGCGTCTTCACCCAGCCCGAGACCCGCTGGAGCAGCAGGGCGATCAGCATGCCGACGACCATCGTGAAGATGACGGAGCCGGCCGCGAAGACGAACGTCCGGACGACCACGGCCCAGAACTCGCCGTCCCCGAGCACCTTGCTGAAGTTGTCGAAGCCGACCGACTCGGCGGGCTGGAAGCCCCACAGCTGGGACTGTCCGAACTTCTGGAAGGACAGCGTGACCAGGCGGACGAGCGGATAGCCCAGGACGAGCGCGAGGATCAGCAGACAGGGTGCGAGCAGCATCCAGGGAAGCGCGGCCCCGCCCGGGCTCCGCCGTGCGCGTGGCGCTTTCGGGACGGCTGGTGGCGGTGCCTGCCGCGGGGGCGGCACCTTGGCAGGGGTGGTCGTGTCTGCGGCACTCATCGCGCGCTCCTCAGCGGTCCCTCTGGTCGTACGTAAGCAGAGCCCCGCACGGCCGTGCCGTACGGAAGGCAGGGCCCCGCCCCTCCGTGGCGGAGGACCGACGGGGCCCTGCTCTCAGGTCACTTGGTGTTGATGACCTTGTCGATCGCGGCGTCCGCGTCCTTCGCGGCGTCCTCGACCGACTTCTTGCCGGTGCCGATGCTCTGCAGCATGGTCTGCAGGACCTGGGCCTTCTCGACCTGGCCCCAGCCCGGCGCCATCGGGACGAACCAGTTGGACTCGGCCGCGGTGGCCGGGACCTCCGTCTTCGGGTCGCTCTTCAGCGTCGCGAGGTCGGTCTTGTTGTTGGGCAGGTTGCCCTTGTCCATCAGGCCCTTCTGGCCCTTGGCGCCCGTGAAGGCGTTGATCCACTCGCCGGCGACGGCCTGCGCGTCGGACTTCACCGGCACGGCGAGGTCGGAGCCGCCGAGGAACACGGGGAGGTTCTTGCCGGACGGGCCGGGCATCACGAAGTTCTCGAGGTTGCCCTTGAGCTTGCCGGTCTTGTCGTTCTTCGGGTCCTCGGAGGTCGCGCCCTCCCAGGCGGCGCCGAAGATCATGCCGGACTTGCCCTGGCCGTAGACGATGTAGCGGTCGGACTCGTCCTTGGTCTTGTCGCCGTGCATGTACTTGTCGACGACGTTCTTGAACTCGGTGAGGCCCTTGATCGACTCGGGCGAGGAGAGGTTGGCCTTCCACTGGCCGCCCTCCTCCTTGGCGATGGAGCCACCGGCGTCGTAGACGAAGGACATCGCGGCGTACCAGTCGCGGGTGGGCTGGTACCAGGCGTTGAACTTGTCGCCCTCCTTCTTCTGGATCTTGTCCAGGGCGGAGGTGAGGTCCTTGTACGTCTTCGGCGCGGTCTTCACGCCGACGGAGGCGGCGAGGTCCTTGCGCCAGTTGCCGACGCGGCCACCGGCGTAGTACGGCACGCCGTAGGTCTTGCCCTCGTACGTGACCGAGGCCTTGAGGCCGTCCAGCCAGGCGTCCGAGTTCTCGAACTTGCTCGCGTCCAGGGGAGCGAAGGCGCCCTTGACCATGTAGCCGAGCATCTCGGTGTTGCCCATCTCGACGACGTCGGGGGCCTTGTCGGTGGCCAGGACCGCGTCGAGCTTGGTGTTCTTGTCCGGCCAGCCGTAGTACTCGTGGTTGATCTTGATGCCGGGGTGCTTGGCCTTGACGGCCGCGTCGGCGGCCTTGACCAGCTCGGGCCAGTTGTTCTGCGCGTCGACGGTGAGCCAGACGGTCAGCTCCTTGGCGTCCGCGCCCTTGTCCGACCCCCCGGACTTGTTGTCACTGTCCCCGCATGCCGCGATGGAGACCATCATGCCCGCGATACCGATCGCGGCTATCAGCTTGCGCTTCACGCCACCCTCCTCAGGGATGCCACAAACCCCCCTGCCTCCCCGCGGTGACATACGCCGTACCGCCCGTGGGGCCGGGACTGGACCAATGGTGTAGACCAGTACGGGGAGCTTGGCCTAGACCTAAGGGGGTGTCAAGACATTCGCGGGCACCCCGACCGTCCGTTATGGGACCTACATATGCAGGGACCTTTAACTAGGTAATCCGCATATCGGGCAGGTCTGTTCAAGCGTCCGGCCCGATGCCCCGACCGGACCACCCGCGCGCGGCGCACGGGCCGCGCGTCCGTGATGGACTAGACCAACGAGTGAGCCGACGGTATATAGAGGGGATCACGGAAGGTGCGGGGGGTACTCGCACATGAAGCCGTGCCACGATGTGAGCCGTGGCCGATGCGTAGGTCGGCCGCTTCGGCATCCGGAGCCGGGAAGGCAGAGCATGAGCACCGACGTCAGCAGTGCGGAGAACGAGGGTGGCGCGCCCATCCGTACCGCGCGCGTGCCCAAGTACTACCGCCTGAAGAAGCACCTGCTCGACATGACGGAGACCCTGCCGCCCGGCACGCCGGTTCCGCCCGAGCGCACCCTCGCCGCCGAGTTCGACACCTCGCGCACCACCGTGCGGCAGGCCCTTCAGGAACTGGTCGTCGAGGGCCGCCTCGAACGCATCCAGGGCAAGGGCACCTTCGTCGCCAAGCCGAAGGTCTCCCAGGCGCTCCAACTCACCTCATACACCGAGGACATGCGCGCGCAGGGCCTCGAACCCACCTCGCAGCTCCTGGACATCGGCTACATCACCGCCGACGAGACGCTCGCCGGCCTGCTCGACATCTCGGCCGGCGGCCGGGTGCTGCGCATCGAGCGGCTGCGCCTGGCGAGCGGCGAGCCGATGGCGATCGAGACGACCCACCTGTCCGCGAAGCGCTTCCCCGCGCTGCGCAGGTCGCTCGTCAAGTACACCTCCCTCTACACCGCGCTCGCCGAGGTGTACGACGTCCATCTCGCCGAGGCCGAGGAGACCATCGAGACCTCGCTGGCCACCCCGCGCGAGGCAGGGCTGCTCGGCACCGACGTCGGCCTGCCCATGCTGATGCTCTCCCGCCACTCGCTCGACAAGCAGGGCGAGCCGGTGGAGTGGGTGCGTTCGGTGTACCGGGGCGACCGGTACAAGTTCGTGGCCCGCCTCAAGCGCCCGCAGGACTAGGGGCTTCGTTCGGATCAGCTCGGGTCCGCCGCCCCGGGACACCCGGCCGGCGGCGGAACGGGCCCGCGCAGCCCGTCGGGAGCGGCGTCCGGGACGCCGCTCCGGGTGCTGTCGGGTTGACGGGGCGTCGCGGTCTCATTGCTGTTGGGGACCGATATGCGGACGAGGGGTTCCGCTTTGCTGACGCCGTCGCCTACATTGCCTGCGCGTTACACAGGTGATCAGCGAGGGGACGGAGTCGCCGTATGTCAGATGTGCCTGAAGTGAAACCACCGGTGGTCACGCCGGTACGCGTAGTGATCGCCCTGTGTCTGCTCGCGCCGTTCGTGGCGATGCTGTGGGTCGGCTCCTACGCCAAGGCCGACCCGGCCTTCATAGGCATCCCGTTCTTCTACTGGTACCAGATGGCGTGGGTGCTCATCTCGACGGCGCTCACGATGGTCGCGTACCAGCTGTGGCGGCGTGACCAGCGGGTCCGCGCCTCCGCCGCCACCCGCACTTCCACCAAGGGCGCCCCGGCCTCCGCCGAGGGTGCCGAAGCATCCGCCGAGGGGAGTGCCGGAGCATGAAGGACGGCGTCAACGGCGTCGCACTCGGCGTCTTCATCTTCTTCTTCCTGGCCGTCACGGTCGTAGGGTTCCTGGCCGCGCGCTGGCGCAAGGCCGACAACGAGCACAGCCTCGACGAATGGGGACTGGGCGGACGGTCGTTCGGAACCTGGATCACCTGGTTCCTGCTCGGTGGCGACCTGTACACCGCGTACACGTTCGTGGCCGTACCGGCCGCCATCTACGCGGCGGGCGCGGCCGGCTTCTTCGCCGTGCCGTACACGATCCTGGTCTACCCGCTGATCTTCACCTTCCTGCCGCGCCTGTGGTCGGTGTCCCACAAGCACGGATACGTGACGACGTCCGACTTCGTGCGCGGCCGCTTCGGCTCCAAGGGCCTGTCCCTGGCCGTGGCGGTCACCGGCATCCTGGCGACCATGCCGTACATCGCGCTCCAGCTGGTCGGCATCCAGGCCGTCCTGGACGTGATGGGCGTGGGCGGCGGCGACAACACGAACTGGTTCGTCAAGGACCTTCCGCTGCTCATCGCCTTCGGTGTGCTGGCCGCCTACACCTACTCCTCGGGCCTGCGCGCCCCGGCCCTGATCGCGTTCGTGAAGGACACCCTGATCTACATCGTGATCGCGGTGGCCATCATCTACATCCCGATCAAGCTGGGCGGATTCGACGAGATCTTCAAGGCGGCGGGTGACAAGTACACCGCGGCCGGCGCGGGCGGGCTCGTGCCGCCCGAGGCGGGCCAGTGGACCTATGCCACGCTCGCGCTCGGCTCGGCGCTCGCGCTGTTCATGTACCCGCACTCGATCACGGCGACGCTGTCCAGCCGCAGCCGCGAGGTGATCCGCCGCAACACCACGATCCTCCCGCTGTACTCGCTGATGCTGGGCCTGCTCGCGCTGCTCGGGTTCATGGCGATCGCGGCCGGGGTGAAGGTCACCAACGGCCAGCTCGCGATCCCGCAGCTGTTCGAGAACATGTTCCCGGACTGGTTCGCGGGTGTGGCCTTCGCGGCCATCGGCATCGGCGCGCTGGTCCCCGCGGCCATCATGTCGATCGCCGCCGCGAACCTCTTCACGCGCAACATCTACAAGGACTTCATCAAGCCGGACGCCACTCCGCAGCAGGAGACCAAGGTCTCCAAGCTGGTCTCGCTGCTGGTGAAGGTGGGCGCGCTGGTCTTCGTCCTCACCATGGACAAGACGGTCGCCATCAACTTCCAGCTCCTGGGCGGCATCTGGATCCTGCAGACCTTCCCGGCCCTGGTCGGCGGCCTGTTCACACGCTGGTTCCACCGCTGGGCGCTCCTCGCCGGCTGGGCCGTGGGCATGCTCTACGGCACGATCGCCGCGTACGGGGTGGCCTCGCCGACGCAGAAGCACTTCGGCGGCAGCGCCAAGGAGATCCCCGGCATCGGGGAGATCGGCTACATCGGCTTCACGGCGTTCACCCTGAACGTGGTCGTGACGGTCGTCCTCACGTTCGCGCTGCGTGCGTTCAAGGCCCCGGACGGCGTCGACGAGACGTCCGCCGAGGACTACACGGCGGACGCGGGCGACCCGGGGGTCGAGGTGGAGCTGCCGGTGGCGGCCCACTGACCCGGCGGTTCCACACTCCGCGGCGCCCCTCGGTCAGGGGGGCGCCGCGGTCTTTTCGCGCCCGCCGTCCTGCCGTCGTACGGCGGCAGGCCCCACCGCCCGGACCTGGGGGCCCGCCCGGGCCGTGAGGTCCGTCGACTCCACCGGGGCCGACGACTCCACCGGATCCGGCGGGGCCGACCGGCGCCGCTGCCCCGCCCCCGGGAATTCGGCGGCCCTCCCCCGCGATCTCCCCCAGACTGTGCGCATGGACACAGTCATCCGCGTCGCGCATCCCGAGGAGTACCCGGGCCTCGGCGAGATCACCGCCCAGGCCTATCTCCGCGACGGGCTGCTCGACTTCGGGGAGAGCGACGCGTACCTGGGAGAGCTGCGGGACGTGGCCAAGCGCGCCGCCGCGGCCGACGTGCTCGTCGCGGTCGAACGCGGATCCACGCCCGGCACGCAGCGGCTGCTCGGTGGGGTGACCTTCGTGCCGCGCGGCGGCGCCATGGCCGACATCGCCCGCCCCGGCGAGGCCGAGATCCGCATGCTCGCGGTCGCCCGGGAGGCACGCGGCCGGGGTGCCGGGGAGGCACTCGTCCGCGCCTGCGTCGACCGCGCACGGGCCACGGAGGGCTGCGTACGCATCGTGCTGTCCACCCAGCACTCCATGCACGCCGCCCACCGGATCTACGAGCGCCTCGGCTTCACCCGCACCCCGGACCGCGACTGGAACCCGATCCCGGAACTGGACGACATCCGGCTGCTCACCTACGAACTGACGCTCTGACAGCTCTTCTGCCACCCTCCGAAGCCGACACGACACAACATGTGGGGGTGGTCCCGCAGCCCGGCACAAGATGTATGCTCATGCTCGCTGTCGCCGCAGGGGAATCCGGTGCGAATCCGGAACTGTCCCGCAACGGTGTACTTGTGCGTGTTCGCGTCTCCGCCTGCACGCGCTGGCTTCAGTCCGAGGACCTGCCGACAGCGCACCCCGGCCGTCCGGCCCGGGTGCCGACGACGTCCGGGCCTCGCGGAATGGGCCGGTGGACGCGGTGTGCTGCCCTCCGGCCGGCGCCCCCGTGTGCCTCCGTGCCTCCCGACAGGCCCCGTGCCGAGCGAGGGAGAGCCCCACGTGACCATCGCGCCAGCCGATCCGGCTTCAGCGTCAGCGCAGCAGGCCCCGGTGGAGACGGACGGTCCCGGTACCGCGCTGCTGCGGATCCTGACCGATCTCACCGCCGACCTCCCCGACGCCGACCCCGGCCGGGTCGCGGCGGCCGCGCTGCGCGGCCGGTCCGCCCGGGCCGACGAGGCGGAGCTGCGTGAGCTGGCCACCGAGGCGGCGGCGGGACTCATCTCCGAGGACCCCGCGTACTCGCGGCTGGCCGCCCGGCTGCTGACGATCAGCATCGCTGCCGAGGCCGCCTCGCAGGGCGTCGCGTCCTTCTCCGAGTCGGTCGCCGTCGGCCACCGCGAGGGTCTTGTCGCGGACCGTACCGCGGAGTTCGTCCGCCTGCACACGGCCCGCCTCGACGCGCTCGTCGACGTCGAGGGCGACGACCGCTTCGGCTACTTCGGTCTGCGCACCCTGCACAGCCGTTATCTGCTCCGCCACCCGATCACCCGCCGGGTGATCGAGACGCCCCAGCACTTCATGCTCCGGGTGGCGTCGGGTCTCGCCGAGGACGACACCGTCCGCTCCGTGGACGAAGTCGCCGCGCTCTACCGGCTGATGAGCCGTCTCGACTACCTGCCCTCCTCCCCCACGCTCTTCAACTCCGGTACGCGGCACCCGCAGATGTCGTCCTGCTACCTCCTCGACTCCCCGCTGGACGAGCTCGACTCCATCTACGACCGCTACCACCAGGTGGCCCGGCTCTCGAAGCACGCGGGCGGCATCGGGCTGTCGTACTCCCGCATCCGCTCGCGCGGTTCGCTCATCCGCGGCACGAACGGGCACTCCAACGGCATCGTCCCGTTCCTGAAGACCCTCGACGCCTCGGTCGCCGCGGTGAACCAGGGCGGCCGGCGCAAGGGCGCTGCGGCCGTCTACCTGGAGACCTGGCACTCCGACATCGAGGAGTTCCTGGAGCTGCGCGACAACACCGGTGAGGACGCCCGGCGCACGCACAACCTGAACCTGGCGCACTGGATCCCGGACGAGTTCATGCGCCGGGTGAACGAGAACGGTGACTGGTCGCTGTTCTCCCCGGCCGACGTGCCGGAGCTGGTCGACCTGTGGGGCGACGAGTTCGACGCCGCCTACCGCAAGGCCGAGGAGGCCGGGCTCGCCCGGAAGACCATCCCGGCCCGCGATCTGTACGGCCGGATGATGCGCACCCTCGCGCAGACCGGCAACGGCTGGATGACCTTCAAGGACGCCGCCAACCGCGCCGCCAACCAGACCGCCGAGCCGGGCCACACCGTCCACTCCTCGAACCTGTGCACCGAGATCCTGGAGGTCACGGACGACGGGGAGACGGCGGTCTGCAACCTCGGTTCGGTCAACCTCGGTGCCTTCGTGGGCAACGGCGACATCGACTGGGAGCGGCTGGACGAGACCGTCCGCACGGCCGTGACGTTCCTGGACCGGGTCGTCGACATCAACTTCTACCCGACCGAGCAGGCGGGCCGTTCCAACGCCAGGTGGCGCCCGGTGGGCCTCGGCGCGATGGGCCTCCAGGACGTCTTCTTCAAGCTGCGGCTGCCCTTCGACTCGGCCGAGGCGAAGGCGCTGTCCACGCGGATCGCCGAGCGCATCATGCTCGCCGCGTACGAGGCCTCCGCGGACCTCGCCGAGCGCAACGGCCCGCTGCCGGCCTGGGAGAAGACCCGTACGGCGCGCGGTGTGCTGCACCCCGACCACTTCGACGCCGAGCTGACCTGGCCGGAGCGCTGGGCGGCGCTGCGGGAACGCATCGCCGCGGTCGGCATGCGCAACGCGCTGCTGCTGGCCATCGCGCCGACCGCCACCATCGCGTCCATCGCGGGCGTGTACGAGTGCATCGAGCCGCAGGTCTCCAACCTGTTCAAGCGCGAGACGCTCTCCGGCGAGTTCCTCCAGGTCAACTCCTACCTGGTCGCCGACCTCAAGGAACTCGGCGTCTGGGACGCGCGCACCCGCGAGGCGCTGCGCGACTCCAGCGGCTCCGTGCAGGACTTCGCGTGGATCCCCGCCGAGGTCCGGGCGCTGTACCGCACGGCGTGGGAGATCCCGCAGCGCGGCCTGATCGACATGGCCGCGGCGCGCACCCCGTTCCTGGACCAGTCGCAGTCGCTGAACCTGTTCATGGAGACACCGACGATCGGCAAGCTCTCCTCGATGTACGCGTACGCCTGGAAGCAGGGCCTCAAGACGACGTACTACCTGCGCTCGCGCCCGGCGACCCGCATCGCCCGCGCGGCCCAGGCGCAGGCGCAGCCCGAGAAGACCATCCCCGTCCAGCAGGTGGCCGACCCCGACGCCGTCGCCTGCTCCCTTGAGAACCCCGAGTCCTGCGAGGCCTGCCAGTGACGACCGCCCCGAACACCGAGAAGAACCTGCTCGACCCCGGCTTCGAGCTGACTCTGCGCCCGATGCGCTACCCGGACTTCTACGAGCGCTACCGGGACGCCATCAAGAACACCTGGACCGTCGAGGAGGTCGACCTCCACTCGGACGTCGCCGACCTCGCGAAGCTGTCCCCGGCCGAGCAGCACCTGATCGGCCGCCTGGTCGCCTTCTTCGCGACGGGCGACTCGATCGTGGCGAACAACCTGGTGCTGACGCTGTACAAGCACATCAACTCCCCGGAGGCTCGGCTCTACCTGAGCCGGCAGCTCTTCGAGGAGGCGGTCCACGTCCAGTTCTATCTGACGCTGCTGGACACCTACCTGCCCGACCCGGAGGACCGGACCGCCGCCTTCGCGGCCGTGGAGAACATCCCCTCCATCCGCGAGAAGGCCGGGTTCTGCTTCAAGTGGATGGACTCGGTCGAGAAGCTGGACCGGCTGGAGAGCAGGGCGGACCGCCGCCGCTTCCTGCTCAACCTCATCTGCTTCGCCGCGTGCATCGAGGGGCTCTTCTTCTACGGCGCCTTCGCCTACGTCTACTGGTTCCGCAGCCGCGGCCTGCTGCACGGCCTCGCGACCGGCACCAACTGGGTGTTCCGCGACGAGACGATGCACATGTCGTTCGCCTTCGAGGTGGTCGACACGGTCCGCAAGGAGGAGCCGGACCTGTTCGACGACCAGCTGGAGCAGCAGGTCACGGACATGCTGCGGGAGGCCGTCGAGGCCGAGCTGCAGTTCGCCCGCGACCTGTGCGGCGACGGTCTGCCGGGCATGAACACCGACTCGATGCGTCAGTACCTGGAGTGCGTCGCCGACCAGCGGCTCTCGCGGCTGGGCTTCGCTCCTGTGTACGGATCGGAGAACCCGTTCTCCTTCATGGAGCTCCAGGGCGTGCAGGAGCTGACCAACTTCTTCGAGCGGCGGCCGTCGGCGTACCAGGTCGCCGTGGAGGGCACCGTCGACCTCGACGAGGACTTCTGACGGATGCGCCGTGGGCGACGCCGGGCCGCTTGTGCGGCCCGGCGTCGTCGTGTCGCGCCCGCCCCGCGGCGCGCAGTCGGGCCGGCGGGCCCTCGCCGCGGTACCGCGTCCCGCGTGCGGCGGGGCCCGCGGGGGCCTTCGCCACAGTGCCGTGTCGCGCGTGCGGCGGGGCGGAAGACGCCTGGCCGTGGCACCGCGTCCGGAAGCGAGTGGATCCTGTGGCGTGGGTGGCACGTCCAAGCGGCAAGGAGGTCATCTCATGCGCCGAACGACCCACCACCGGATGCCGGCCCTCGCCGCGCTGGCACTGCTCCTCGCGGCATGCGGCACGCAGGGCGGGGGCGAAGCGGGCGGCAGCGGCACCGTGTCACCCGCCCCCACCACCCCGAAGGGCTGCGCCGCGGCACGCGCGGAGCTCGCCGCCACCGACACCGGCCGTACGTTCTGCCTGTCCGTGGGCGAGGTGATCCGGATCGGGCTGGACGGCACGTCCGCGCGGCCGTGGGCGCCCGTCAAGGCCGGCGGCAGCGGTCTGGAGGCCACCAACAGCGGTGTCGTCCTCCAGGCCGGTGACGCGTCCTCCGCGTTCAAGGCCGTCTCGGCGGGTACGGTGCGGCTCACCTCGTCCCGCCCGCTGTGCCCGAGCGATCCGGCCCGGATCTCGTGCGAGGGGCTTCAGGAGTGGGCGGTCACCGTGGTGGTGACGAAGGCCTGAGTCCGTGAGGAACGCCCACCGCCCGCCGGCGGCAGGGCCGCGCGCCCGGGGTGGTGGGCCTTCGCGCGAGAGCCTGCCTCCCTCAGCTGCCTGTCCACCCGCCGCTCGTGAGCGAGTCCGATCAGCGACGGGAGGGCCACCGCCACGAAGATGCCCAGGACGGTCAGGATTCCGACGAAGTTGTCCATGAGTGCGTTCATGGACACTAGTGTCGCGCCGTTCACTCCTTACCGGCAGTGGCAGCACTGCCGCACACCCTCGAATTACTGCCACTTCCACGGCACACTGGGGCGCATGCTGAAGAACGTGGCCGCCATCCTGCTCGACGGTGTGCATCCCTTCGAACTCGGCGTGGTCTGCGAGGTGTTCGGGCTCGACCGCAGCGACGACGGCCTGCCCGTCTACGACTTCGCCGTCGCCTCGGCCGAGGGACCGGACCTGGGTACGCACGTCGCGGGCCTCACCCTGTCCACCCCGTACGGTCTCGACCGGGTCGAGGAGGCCGACCTCGTCGTCGTCCCGGCCGGTGAGAACTTCACCGGCCGGGAGTACCCGCCCGCACTGCTGGAGGCCCTGCGCCGGGCCGTCGGCCGCGGAGCCCGCGTCCTCAGCGTCTGCTCCGGGGTCTTCGCCCTCGGCGCGGCCGGGCTCCTCGACGGACGGCGGTGCAGCGCGCACTGGCGGCACGCGGAGGAGCTCGCCCGCCGCCATCCCCGGGCCATCGTCGAACCCGACGTGCTGTACGTCGACGAGGACCCGGTGCTCACCTCCGCCGGCACCGCCGCGGGCATCGACGCCTGTCTCCACCTGGTCCGCAAGGAGCAGGGCCCGGAGGTCGCCAATGCCATCGCCCGCCGGATGGTGGTGCCCCCGCACCGCGACGGCGGTCAGGCCCAGTACATCGAGCGCCCGCTGCCCCGCTCCCCGGGCGACACGGTCGGCGACGTGCTGGTCTGGATGGAGCGGCACCTCTCCGAGGACGTGACCGTCGAACAGCTCGCGGCCCGCGCCCACTTGGCGCCGCGCACCTTCGCGCGCCGATTCCAGCAGGAGACGGGCACCACCCCGTACCGCTGGATCCTGCGCCAACGGGTGCTGCTGGCACAGGAGTTGCTCGAGGCCACGGACGAGACGATGGATGCGATCGCGAGCCGGACCGGGTTCGGCAACGCGGCCGCCCTGCGCCATCAGTTCGTCCGGAGCCTGGGCACCACCCCGCAGACGTACCGGCGCACCTTCAGGGGCCCGCGGGCCGCCTGACGGTGCGCCGGTGGGCGCGCGGGATCAGCGCGGACGTGCTGTGAGCAGCAGCTTGTGCGGGCGCAGGGTGATGCCGACACGGGTCGTGTCATTGGACCCGGACACCTGCTCGTAGTGCCAGCGGGACGCCACGGTCGCGGTGATCAGGGTGAGCTGCGCCATCGAGAAGTGGTCGCTCGGGCACTTCCGGTTGCCCAGACTGAACGGGCGCATCGCGTACTTCGGGATGTCCTTGGACCGTTCCGGAAGCCAGCGCTCGGGATCGAAATCCAGGTGCTGCCGGTACGAGCGGGGGTCACGCTGGATCGCGTACGGGCTGTAGACGATGTCGGCACCGGCCGGAATGCGATAGCCGCCGAGCTCGGTTTCGGTCACCGCCCGCCGCGTCAATATCCATACCGCGGGGCACAACCGCATCGCCTCGACGACGACATTGTTCGTGTGGGACAGCTTCCGGACGTCGTCGAATCCGACGGGCCGGTCCCCCACGACGGATTTGACCTCTGCGGCCACCTTGTCCGCCTGTTCCGGATGTTCCGCGAGGACCTGGAGGAGCCACATGATCGTGGACGCGATGGTTTCGCTGCCGGGCGTGAGTATCGCGACGACTTGGTCGTGGATCTCCTGTTCGTCGATGAGGTCGCCGTTGTCGTCCTTCGCCTCCAGCAATGCCGTCAGCAAATCGTCCGGCTTTTGACCAGATGACCGCCGTTCGTCGATGATCTCGTCGACGAGGTCATGCAAATCAGCCAATGCGTGGTCGAATTTACGCAATGGGGGGAGGGGCAGCCGATAGAGCGGCCCCGCCGGGATGACCATGCGTCGGTACATGCCGCGGAACACGGTCGTGAGCGCGACGCTCAGCCGTTCCGCACGCTCGTCCATGAACTTGCCGCGGAGCAGGCAGCGGGCCGCGATGCGGACGGCGACACGGAACGACTCCGAGGTGCAGTCGACCGTCGTCCCCGGCTCCCAGCGGGCCGCGAACGCACGCGCCTCCTCCTCCATGATCGGCCCGTACTCGGGGATGATGTCGGCCCGGAACGCCGGCTGTATGGTGCGCCGTTGCCGCCGGTGCTGTGGTCCGTTGGCGGTCGCGACACCCTTCTTGCCCAGCAGTCCTTCGAGGGACTCCCACAGCGGGCCGCCGATCTCGTAGTCGGGGTCGAGCGCCAGCGCCCCGGTGAGCGCGGGAGTGGTGACGGCGTACACGATCTTGGGACCCAGCTTGAGCCGGACGACGTCGCCGTGGTCGCGCAGCTGGGCGAGGAAGCCCAGCGGGTCGCGGACCAGTTTCCAGCCGTGGCCGAGCCCCGGCACACCGCCGCCCGCGAGGGGCGGGACGGACAGCTCCGGCGCTCGGGGGGCCGGAGTCCGCGGGGGTGCCGCCCGGTCGGGCGCGGCCGAGAGCTCGGGGGATGACTCGACGGTCATTTCTCACCTGCCGCTTCATTGTTGACGTACGGGGGTGTGGAGCGGTCGTCCCAGTTGTCGACCATGTACCGGCCCGACTCGTGGTGGAACCAGTACACGGAGCTGAACCAGTTCCGCATATTTCCGATGCACGCCCTGACGGCGACGCCCGTCGCCTTTTCCTCCACGGTGCCGTCCATGAAGGAGTCGGCGAGCCGTAATGCGTCCCGTTCGGCGACGAGGAATTCACTGATGCATTCCTCGACGCGCCGCCTGATTTCCGTGACCGCCTCTTCGAGTGTCAGCCCGTCGTGATGAATGAGACTGATTCCGAGATTGTGGACCTCGTCACCCGCTATTTCCTTGGGGAGCGAACACAGATCGTTGTACCAGGCGGCGAATTCCTGACTGAGCAGTGCCGCGCGCTCATAGGCCGGGTGTTTCCGTACGGCGACGGGAAGTTCGAACTGCGCGCTGGGCTCCAGCAGATCGGTCCAGATCCAGTGCGCGAATGTCAGTCGGCGTAGTTCCAGGTATGCGTCGACCGTGGGGACGGTGCCGGACGTACGGTTGCGGAATTCTCGGTCGTACGCCTCGATCACCGCATGGAAGTGGAGTGCGAACCGCTCGTTCCACTTCTTGCCGAGGAACGAGTACAGGCGCACCATGCTGTCCGCGAACCCCGCGACCAGGGGATCGGGGTGGTGCAGGTGGTCCCCGGGGGAGTCGAGGGCCGCGTGGAGCCGGAACCTGAGCCTGCGCCAGGCGTCGGCCCGGCCGTGGATCACGTCCCGGTCGTGGCGGTCGTCCCAGACGAAGAACCAGGCGCTGTAGTCCGCTATCGCCTGCATGACGTCGTCGGGGGCGCCTATGTAGTAGCCCGCCATGAGGTCCGTGTAGCACAAGCCGTCGGCATATTCCTCGACCTTGTCCGCCGGCATGAGCCGTTTTTCGAGGAGCCAGGTCCTGGTCTTCTCCTGGAGCCTGGGCCAATACGGGTGCAGTTGACGGGGAAACTCTGACTCGATCACCGGAAGAGAGAGCGCTGGTGGAACCGCGACCGCTGTCGGTGTCGATGAAGTGCCGTGTGAGAAAGCATGCACGAACAAACCCCTCTCAGCCGCCTGTTGGCGGTACGCCCCTCCCTGTGCCGGGCGTGCGCCGTTGCGTATCCCCGCACTTCCCATTCAGCACCACAACTGACCGTTCTGGGAACGGATTTGCTTCACTCACTACCCCACGATGCCGAGAATCTCCCCTTGTGTGACTGAATATGGATCACTAGAGGAGCACATGGGATCGAACGTGCGACGCACACGCGAACGGCGCCTGATCAGGGAAGGTTCCCTGATCAGGCGCCGTTCGAGAGGGCTCACGAGAGGCCGTGAGTCCCACCTGTCATTTTCTGTCTCAGTCGTTCGCGAGGGCGGACGCCGGGTGGCCGGGCTCCCGGGACGGTCGCCGGACCGTTCAGTCGTTCGCCACGACCGGGTAGCGGGGCTCGTTCTCGGCCATCTGCCGCAGCGCGTCCTTGCGCTCGCGCTTGGAGAGACGGTCGATGTACAGGTAGCCGTACAGGTGATCCGTCTCGTGCTGGAGGCAGCGGGCGAAGTAGCCGGTGCCCCGCACCTTGACCGGATTGCCCTTCTCGTCCTGCCCGGTGACCTCGGCGTAGTCGGGACGGGCGAGCGGCGCGTACGCGGTCGGCACCGAGAGGCAGCCCTCGTTGCTGTCGTCCAGACGGCGCAGCTCGGCGGGCAGTTCGACGAGCACGGGGTTGCAGACGGCCCCGACGTGCCGCTTGCCCTCGTCGTCCATGCAGTCGTACACGAAGACCTTCAGGTCTACGCCGATCTGGTTCGCGGCCAGGCCGACGCCCTCGGCGGTGCGCTGGCTGGCGAACATGTCCGCGACCAGCTGGTCCAGCTCCGCGCCGAACTCCGTGACGTCCTTGCACTCCTTGTGCAGCACGGGATTCCCGACGACCGTGATCGGCCGCGAGGTCCCGCGCTCGCGGTAGGCCGTCTCGCGCTCCTCGCAGTCCTCGGTGTCGATGACGAAGCCGTCGTCGTCCACGGGGAGCACGCCCGCGTGCTGCTGATCGGTGTCCTGCTGCGCCATGACGACGTACGCCTTCCTCAAACCTTGGGAAATTCTGCGAGTACAGCCTACGGGGAGCGACCGGGTGACTTCCCGGCGATCCCGCGGGACGGTCGCACCCCGGCCGGCTTCCGCGGCCGTCGGAGCAGCGCGCTCAGCAGACCTCTTCCAGGTCCCGCCAGTCCCTGGAGTCGGGGCTGTCGGCCACCCAGCCGTCCAGCAGCCCGCGCACCAGCGAGGCCGGTGCCGCGAGACCGCACTCCCGCTCGGGCACCCACAGCTGCCCGTCGGTGCGGTGACCGAGCGGCCCCGGGTGGCCCGGTTCGCTGTGGTCGTGCGGGTCCAGGTGCTCGCCGTCACCCTCGTCGGACGGCATCCGCGACTCGGAGCACATCCGGCACAGCAGCCGTACGGAGGACGACCAGTCCTCGGCGGCGAAGCCCGCGTCCGCCGCGAGCTGCTCCAGCGCGTCGCGGTCGTCCTCGGTGGCGGCCTCCAGGAGAACCACCCAGGTGGGGACGGGTGAGGGCGCCCACAGCTCGATCTCGTCGAAGACCGGGTAGGCGTGTCCGGCGGCCGTGGTCCGCTCCCCGTGGGGCACCCCGTCGTGCAGCACGACCTCGCCCCAGCGCCGTCCGGAGGACGGCAGCGGAATGGACAGCACCTCCACGCGGGCGGGGTCGAGCCGCCGCCCCCACACCACCTCGGCCTCCCCCTCGGGGGACAGCCGTACGGCAGCGCTGCCGAGGTCCATGCCCACCGGCTCCCCGGAGACCGCGGCGCCGCCCGGCACCCGCAGCCCGTACGCCTGCCAGGCGCGCCGGGCCAGCGGCCAGTCCTGCAGGGCGGTGGCCGCGATGCCCACGTTCCACCAGTCGGGCGCCCCGGTCTCCCGGTCGAGCAGCGCGACGGCCCGCAGGCCCGCAGCCCGTGCCTGTTCCCAGTCGTGGCGGAACTTGTGCAGCAGAGCCAGGTTGAACCAGGACTCGGAGAGCCACGGCTCCAGGTCCGCGGCGCGTGTCAGCAGCGCGCCCGCGTCCTCGTACCGGCCGTCGCCGATCAGCGTGAACGCACGGTCGGTGGCCTGCCGCCATGAGGCGGAGGGCCGGTGCCGTCCCTTGCCGAAGATCCTCACGATTCCCGCCTGCCAGTTCCTTGCGTATCCCGCCTGCTGGTCCTTCGAAGAGTCCCTTGAAGACAGTGCAGCCCCGGGCTGGCCCGTGCCCCCGAACACCCTCTTCCTCGCATCCAACCACGTACCGTCGGACGGGCGCTCATTACCCATGGGTTACCCCGCCCGGGGCGAGGTCAGACCGGCCGTCGGTGCCCGGTCGCCGTCCCCGGTCCGAGGCTCTCACCCGTCGGCCCTGTTCTGCGACAGCACCCTGGCCAGCGACTCCACCACTTCCGGCTGGTAGTCGTGGGCCGTGGCCAGCCGGAGTCTCTCCAGCGCGGCCAGCGGCCCTCCGGGTCCTGCTTCCCGGGCCATCTCCTCGTATGCGTTCACGGTCCGGACGATCCGCGCGATCATCGGCTGCTCCCGGTACGGGTCGGCCTGCCGCTCCACGACAACGGCGACCTCGGCGTCCACCCCGGTCTGGCGGACGACGGCCCCGCCCAGCAGTGCGATGCGCCGCTGCTCGTCCGCGGACAGCGCGGCGGTGGCCCCGGCGGGCACGGGGTCGACGAGGCTGAGCTGGCCGATGTCGTGCATGAGTGCCGCGTACTCCAGCACGACGAGGTCGGGCGCGGTGAGCCCGAGTTCCCGGCCGACGGCCCGGCTGAGGGCCGCCACCCGGCGTGCGTGCCCCACGGGCGTGTACCCGGCGATCTCGGTCGCCCGTGCCAGGGAGGCGATGGTCTGCCGGTAGGTGACCCGCACGGCCGCGTACCGGCGGAAGGAGAGCTGGGTGAGCAGCAGGGGGAGCGAGAAGACGGGCAGGGCCCACAGTCCGACCACGGCGACCGCCAACGACATCACGGCCCCGGTCGCGCAGACGGCCGATCCGATGCCGAGCGTGGCCCGCAGTTCGTCCCGCAGCAGCGGCCCGAACGGCCACCGCGCGCGCGAGTGCGCCATCGCCGCCGTGAGCACGGCGTCGCACAGCGCGGTGAGCACCAGCAGGGCGACCAGGAGCACCGCGTACGCCGGACCGCCCCACTCCAGCAACCTGCCCTGGTTGTACAGGGGTTGGAAGCAGACGGCGGCGAAGGAGACGGTCAGCACCCGCCGGGTGAGGTGATCCGTGGTGGGCGCGTGACCCCTGGCCACGTGCGGCACGCTGCCGAGCAGCGTGGCGGCCGACACCACGGCGACGACCTGGAGGGCACCGTGCTCGCTGGACCGTCCGGCCTGCTCCCCGAGCAGGGCGTACGACAGGGCCGCGGCGGCACCGAGCGGCGCGGACTCGCGTTCCTCGGCGCCGCTCCAGCGGGTGAGTTCCCCGAGGGTCACGAGGAGGCCGAAGGCGAGAGCGGTGCCCCGGTCGTCGAGCCCGTTCCACAGCGTGGAGGCGAGGGCGACGAGTCCGAGCAGGGCGGCACCCGTGCGGGCGACGGCACTGAACGAGGCGGTGCCCGAACGGGCGAGGGCGGGCGCCGGGAGCGGCCGGGACAGGCTCATGGGCCTCTCCCGATCCCGATGTCCTCGGGGCCACCCCGCGCACCGTCCTCCTGCGCCGCACCCTCGCCCGGCACGGCGCCGGGCGCCGCGCCCTCGGCGACACGCGAGCCACCCGCCCGGGGCCCGGCGGTACGCGGGCCACCTGCCCGGGGCCCGGCGACACGCGAGCCGCCGACCCGGGGTTCGGTGACACCCGGACCGTCCGACCGCGTCCCGTTCAACCGCGGACCGTACGCCGGAGAGTCAGCCGCACCCGAGCCACCCGCCCGGGGCCCGGCGACACGCGAGCCGCCGACCCGGGGTTCGGTGACACCCGGACCGTCCGACCGCGTCCCGTTCACCCGCGGACCGTAGGCCCGGGTGCCGGTCTCACGCGGACCGTCCGCCCGGGGCCCGGCGACACGCGAGCCGCCGACCCGGGGTTCGGTGACACCCGGACCGTCCGACCGCGTCCCGTTCACCCGCGGACCGTAGGCC
>NZ_JBVHMN010000019.1:10004-84300 GCF_055558435.1 Streptomyces sp. NPDC025784 | reverse complement strand
CCCGGGTGCCGGTCTCACGCGGACCGTCCGCCCGGAGGTCGGTCGCGCGGGTGGCGGCGGGGCCGTCGTCGGGTGCGGGCGGGCCGGGCGGGCGGGAGCCGTTCGGGCCGGGGCCGCCGGGCGCGGGGACCTGGTGGCCCCCCGCTTCCCGCGGGCCGGCCGGGGCGCCGGCCGGCGACGTGCTGTCCGCGGTGACCACGGGATGCCAGCCGTGCCGGGAGAGCGCCCGGACGAGCGCCCGCACCATCCCGGGATCGAACTGCGCTCCCGCGCACCGCTCCAGTTCCTCCAGCGCGGCGGGCACCGGCCGGGCCCGCCGGTAGGAGCGGGTGGACGTCATGGCGTCGAAGGCGTCCGCGACGGCCACGACCCGCGCGAACTCGGGAATCTGCGCCCCGACCAGGCCGTACGGGTATCCGCTTCCGTCGAGCCGCTCGTGGTGGTGGAGGATCGCCGACCGGGCCTCCCCGAGGAACCCGATGCCCCGCACCATCTCGTGCCCGTACTCGGGATGGAGTTCGATCACCCGCCGCTCCTCGGGGGTGAGCGGGCCGTCCTTGCGCAACAGCCGCGTCGGGACGCCCAGTTTCCCGACGTCGTGAAGGATGCCGGCGAACCGGAGGACCTCGACGCGCCGGTCGTCCATGTCCAGTTCGCGCGCGATCATCATGGCCGCCTGGCCGACCCGTTCGCTGTGCCCGCGGGTGTAGCCGTCCTTGATGTCGACGGCCTGGACGAGGGCGCGGATGGTGGCCTGATGAGCGGCCCGCTCCCGGTGGTACTGGGCGAACACCCAGCAGGACACGTACATCGGCAGCAGCACGAGCAGCGCGGCGACGGGCCCGTACGGGCTGCGCCACAGGACCGCCATCATCAGCCCCGCGAGCCCGTGCACGCCGACCGGCGCGAGGGAGCGCGCGAACAGCCCGCGCCAGGCGGCGCGCGCCGGCACCCGTTCGGCGAGCGCCAGGATGCCGCCGTCGAGGGCGGTCAGGACGAGGCAGAAGGTGAGCACCGCCGCCCCGGCGGGCAGCAGCGCGTACGGGAAGTCGGGCGCGAGGACGGCGTCCCGGCCGCCCAGCGCCGCGTGCACACGGGAGGCCGCCCAGACCGCGACGGCGAGTTGCGAGGCGCGCCAGACGCGGCGCAGCCACCGCGGGCGCTGCTCGACCCGGGTGAGCAGGGCGCCCGGCACGGCGACCAGCGCGGCGGCAGGGGGCGGCAGCAGAAAGGCCCCGGCCAGCAGCACGGGGAGGAACGTGCCCATCCCCGGCGGGGCATCGCGGACATGGGCGGTGCCGGCGGCGCGCCGGAGCGGGATCCGCTCGCACCCGGCGTAGAGCAGGGCCATCAGCGCGACGATCCACCACGGGGCGCGCAGGTCGGGCAGCGGAACCAGACAGGCCAGGGCCGCGAGGGCGACACCCGCCACGTAGACGCGGGCCCGCACCTGGACCGACCCCATCTCCTCGCCCCCTCCCCGGCTTCCGGCTCCGGAGCCTAGGGCGGTGGGGAGTGCACGGGGACGCGTATGAACGAATCCGCGGGCTCGGAGCCCGCGGATTAGCACGTTCGGGTGATTGGTGGACGATCTCCGTGAGGAGGCGACGCCGCGCCGGGAGTCAGGACTCCTGCGGCGTCGCGGTCACGTCGTGCTCGGGCACGGCCTGCCCGGAGCGGATCAGGTCGATGCGGCCCATGACCTTGGCGCGCAGGTCCGTCGGCACGTCGTCATGGCCGCAGCACCGCTTGACCAGCTTCTTCACGGCCTGCTCCAGGCCGTACTTCTCCAGGCACGGGGAGCACTCCTCGAAGTGCACCTCGAACTTGGTGCAGTCCGCGTCCGGCATCTCATGGTCGAGGAACTCGTACAGATGGTCGAGTACCTCACTGCAATCCGTCTCGTGCGGCTCTCCGCAGCTCATGAGCCCGAGCCTTTCGCTTCGTTCGACTCTCCGGCGCCGGCCGGAACCAGCCCGCGGTCACGCGCGTAGTCCTCAAGCATGCCGCGCAATTGGCGACGGCCCCGGTGGAGCCGGGACATCACCGTACCGATGGGTGTCCCCATGATGTCCGCGATCTCCTTGTACGCAAAGCCCTCTACGTCGGCGAGATAGACGGCGATGCGGAATTCCTCGGGGATCGCCTGCAGCGCCGCCTTGACGTCCGAGTCGGGCAGGTGGTCCAGCGCCTGCGACTCGGCGGAGCGCAGTCCCGTCGACATGTGCGACTCGGCACGTGCGAGCTGCCAGTCCTCGATCTCCTCGGCCGCGCTGCGCTGAGGTTCGCGCTGCTTCTTGCGGTACGAGTTGATGAAGGTGTTGGTGAGAATGCGGTACAGCCACGCCTTGAGGTTGGTCCCCTCGCGGAACTGGTGGAAGGACGCGTACGCCTTCGCGTACGTCTCCTGCACCAAGTCCTCGGCGTCGGCCGGATTGCGCGTCATGCGCAGGGCGGCCGAGTACATCTGGTCGAGGAATTCGAGCGCGTCCCGCTCGAAGCGCGCGGTGCGCTCGGCGGACGACTCCGTGCTCGTGCCCTGGCCCTCGGGCTGCTCCGCCTGGCCGTGTTCGGTCCCTGCGTCGGTCCCAGTGACCGGACCCACCTCCTCAAGCGATGTCGTGAGACCGAGACCGGTCCCACTGGAATCGGAGGATAGACGAACATCAGGCCCACCCGCCGCCCGAATAGGGGCGTTCTTACCCGCGTGCAGCACCGTCCAGTCCAGGTCAGCGCTGCTGCGACGGCTCGGGCAGATGGTCGAACCCATGCGGCGGACTTCCTCTCCTCGGAACGGTCAGCACGGTTCGTGCTGTCTGCTCCGCACAACAGTTGTCCGCCGCCCGGCATTCCCGTGCGTCACCCGAGTGACGCGGTCCACTTCGCGACACCGTCCGTGATGACCTTCAGCGCCTCGTCCTGGCCGAGCGGAGCCCGTTTCGGCACCGCGAAGCCGTGATCGCCGTACGGCACCTCGATCAGCTCGTACGGACCCTCGGGGAACTCCTCCGGCTTCCCGAACGGATCGTTGCCGCCCTGGACGACGAGCGTGGGCACCCCGGCGCCGAGCAGTTCGTCGTCGCGGGACTTCTCCGGCCTGCCCGGCGGGTGCAGCGGGAAGCTGAGGGCCAGCACGGCGGTGGCGCCCAGTTCCGTCGCGGTACGGCAGGCGACGCGGGCGCCGGCGCTGCGTCCCCCGGCGATCACCGGCAGGCCCGGCCGCATCAGCGCCGGCCACAGTCCGCGCCACCCGACGTCCAGCGTCTTCGGCGCGGGTGCCAGTTTCCTGCCCGCCACCCGCCAGGGCTGCTCGACGAGCGCGACGCTCACGCCGTGCGCGGGCAGCACCGCGGCCAGCGCACGGAGGTCGCGCGCCTCGATGCCGCCGCCCGCGCCGTGACTCGCCGCGAGGACGAGCCGGGCCTTCGCGGCCCGGTGCCAGGTGATCCGGGCCGTGCCGGCGTCGGTCTCGATCGTCTCGGTGGTCACGGTGGTCTCGTTCGTCCCGGTCGTCCCAGTGGTCTCGGTCACGTCAGAAGAGTGTGCCCTCTTCGGGACCCTCCAGCTCCTTCAGCAGCTCCGGGCCGTTGTTGCGGACGTTGCTGACGGCCGTGGAGACGGGGTAGGCGCGCATCAGTCCGGCGGGCGGCGGGGCGAGCAGTCCGCGGAGGTCCTCGGCGTCCGTACGGGCGGGATCGAGCCAGGAGTCCCAGCGGTCCGGGGTCAGCATCAGGGGCATCCGGGGGTGGATGTCCGCCAGCGCGTACGGCCCGTCGGCGGGGGCGACCGCAAGGGGCGTGGTCTCGGCCTCGGTCGTGATCACGGAGCACGTCACCCACCAGGCCTGCGGGTGGTCGTCGGGGAGCGTCCTGTCGCGCCAGAACTCGTACAGTCCCGCCATCGCGAAGACCGAACCGTCCGCAGGCGTGACGAAGTACGGCTGCTTGCGCGGACGCTTCTTCTTGCCCTCGACCTCCAGCTCGCGCTCGGCCGCCGCGGTGACCCACTCGTAGTAGCCGTCGGCCGGGATGATGCAGCGCCGGGCCGTGAAGGCACGACGGTACGAGGGCTTCTCGTGCACCGTCTCCGCGCGTGCGTTGATCATGCGGGCGCCGCCCTCGGGCGTCTTGGCCCAGGACGGTACGAGTCCCCACTTGAGCCGGCGCAGCTGGCGAACCGGCTTCGGGCTGTCCGCGTCCTTGAGAGGACGGTCGAGAACCGCGTACACCTCCTTCGTCGGGGCGACGTTGTAGTCGGGGGCCAGGGTCTCCTCGGGCTCCCACTTCTCGACCTCAAAGATTCCTGCGAGATCCTCGGGCCTGCGACTCGCTGCATACCGTCCGCACATACGTGCCACACTGCCAGATTCCGCGACACCACAGGGAGCCACCGCAGACAATGGACAGCACCGCATCCACCTCGCTGGCGAGCCTCTGGGACCAGGTCTTCGGCAGTCAGCCGGACCCCGACCTGTGGGTGGTGATCGCCACACTGGTCGCCGCCCTCGCGGTGATCGTCCCGCACGGCGTCTGGCGGGTGTCCCGGAACGCCATCACCATTGCCCACGAGGGCGGCCACGGTCTGGTGGCCCTGCTCACGGGGCGCAGCCTCAGCGGTATCCGGCTGCACTCCGACACCAGCGGCCTGACGGTGAGCCGGGGCAAGCCCACCGGGCTCGGCATGATCCTCACCGCCGCCGCGGGCTACACCGCTCCCCCGCTGCTCGGCCTGGGCGGCGCCGCCCTGCTCGCCGCGGGGCACATCACCGCGCTGCTGTGGCTGGCCACGGCCCTGCTCGTGGCCATGCTGGTGATGATCAGGAACGCGTACGGGGCGCTCACGGTGATCGCCACCGGCGGCACCTTCCTGCTGGTCTCCTGGCTGGCGGGGCCGCAGGTGCAGGCGGCGTTCGCGTACGCGGTGGTGTGGTTCCTGCTGCTCGGCGGTGTCCGGCCCGCCTTCGAGCTCCAGGCCAAGCGGCGCCGGGGCGGGGCGGGTGACTCCGACGCGGACCAGCTGTCGCGGCTCACGCACGTGCCGGCCGGGATGTGGCTGTTCCTCTTCCACGCGGTGTCGCTGTGCTCACTGATAGGCGGCGGGCGGTGGCTGCTGGAGGTGTGACGGCCGGGCCACCGTCCGGGCGGGCTCCGGGCCGGCCGGGTCGGCCGGGTCGACTCCGGGCACGTGGCCCGCGGGGACTCCCCGCAGGTCCGAGCGATATCGGGCGGGTCCCGAGGAGGTGTCGGGCGCATCCTCGGCGGACTCCGAACGGGGCCTGAGCCGACTCGGGCCGATCTCGCGCGCGCCCCTGACAGACCGCCTTCCGGAGCGCGGCACGAGGACCTGGGCGTGCGCGCGGGCCCGGGGCCGCGTGGGATCGCGGGATGTCGTGCGGACCAGGAGGTGCGCCGCGTTCGAGCCCGAGCGGGCAAGAGGCGGCGGCGCACCTGACACAACACACGCCCGCGCACGCACCCAAGGGCTGTTTCGCTCATGTTTCGCCGCTTTTGATCAAGATTTCCATCCATCGCCAGCCACTAAAGTGGGGCGCATGACCGTGAACCCCGCCCACACCGCCCTCTGGCCCGCCCCGCACGCGAGCGGAGCCGTCGACGCGACGGTCCACGTGCCGGGGTCCAAGTCGGTCACCAACCGCGCTCTCGTGCTGGCCGCGCTGGCCTCCGAGCCGGGCTGGCTGCGCCGCCCGCTGCGCTCCCGCGACACCTTGCTGATGGCGGGCGCCCTGCGCGCGATGGGCGTGGGCATCGAGGAGACGGTGGCCTCCAGTTCCACGGTCGCCGCGGGCCCGGACTCCTCCGGCGAGGCCTGGCGGGTCATCCCCTCGGGCCTGCGCGGCCCTGCCACGGTCGACGTCGGCAACGCGGGCACCGTGATGCGGTTCCTCCCGCCGGTCGCCGCACTCGCCGACGGCCCCATTCGTTTCGACGGCGACGCGCGGTCGTACGAGCGCCCGTTGAACGGCGTGATCGACGCCCTGCGCCTGCTCGGCGCCCGCATCGACGACGACGCGCGCGGCGCGCTGCCGCTGACCGTGCACGGCGGCGGCGCCCTGGACGGCGGCCCGGTGGAGATCGACGCATCCTCCTCGTCGCAGTTCGTCTCCGCCCTGCTGCTCTCCGGCCCGCGCTTCAACCAGGGGGTGGAGGTGCGGCACGTCGGCTCCACCCTGCCCTCCATGCCGCACATCCGGATGACCGTGGACATGCTGCGCGCGGTCGGCGCCCAGGTGGACACCCCGGAATCGGGCGGCGAGCCGAACGTCTGGCGGGTCACGCCGGGCGCCCTGCTCGGCCGCGACCTGATCATCGAGCCGGACCTGTCGAACGCCCAGCCGTTCCTGGCCGCGGCCCTGGTGACCGGCGGCAAGGTCGTCATCCCCGACTGGCCCGCACGCACCACCCAGCCGGGCGACCGGCTCCGGGAGATCTTCACCGAGATGGGCGGCTCCTGCGACCTGACCCACATCGGACTGGAGTTCACCGGTTCGGGTGCGATCCACGGCATCGACGTGGACCTGGGCGAGGTCGGCGAGCTGACCCCCGGCATCGCGGCGGTCGCGGCACTCGCCGACTCACCCTCCACGCTGCGCGGCGTAGCCCACCTGCGTCTGCACGAGACGGACCGTCTGGCCGCGCTCACCAAGGAGATCAACGAACTCGGCGGCGACGTCACCGAGACCGCCGACGGCCTCCACATCCGCCCGCGTCCACTGCACGGCGGCGTCTTCCACACCTACGACGACCACCGCATGGCCACCGCGGGCGCGATCATCGGTCTGGCGGTGGAAGGCGTGCAGATCGAGAACGTGGCGACGACGGCGAAGACCCTGCCGGACTTCCCCGAGCTGTGGACCGGGATGCTCGGGAACTGACGGGCGGACCGGGATCATGCGCCGTTACGGCAAGCACACCGACGAGGACGACATCCGCGCGCGCCCCAACCGCAAGGGCAACCGTCCGCGTACGAACATCCGCCCCAAGCACGAGGACGCGGCCGAGGGCATGGTCCTCACCGTCGACCGGGGGCGTCTCACCTGCCTCGTCGAGGACCGCGTGGTGCTGGCGATGAAGGCCCGCGAGCTGGGCCGCAAGGCCGCCGTCGTCGGTGACCGGGTCGCCCTGGTCGGCGACCTGTCCGGCAAGAAGGACACGCTCGCCCGCATCGTCCGCATCGAGCCGCGCGACTCGGTCCTGCGCCGCACGGCCGACGACGACGATCCGTTCGAGCGGGTGGTCGTCGCCAACGCCGACCAGCTGGCCATCGTGACCGCGCTCGCCGACCCGGAACCGCGCCCCCGGCTGATCGACCGCTGTCTCGTCGCGGCGTTCGACGGCGGCCTGGAGCCGCTGCTGGTGATGACCAAGTCGGACCTCGCTCCGCCGGACGAACTCCTGGAACTGTACGGCGCGTTGGACATCCCGTACGTCGTCACCAGCCGTGAGGAGCTGGAGAACGGCGACGCGGCGGACCGGGTCCGCGAACAGCTGGACGGCAGGATCACCGCCTTCGTCGGGCACTCCGGCGTCGGCAAGACGACCCTGGTGAACGCCCTGGTCCCGGCCGAACGGCGGCGTACGACAGGACACGTGAACGCCGTGACCGGCCGCGGCCGGCACACCACCACCTCCGCGCTGGCGCTGCCGCTCTCGGACGACGAGGGCTGGGTCATCGACACCCCGGGCGTCCGTTCCTTCGGTCTGCACCACGTCGACCCGTCCCGGGTCATCCACGCCTTCCCCGATCTCGAACCGGGCACCGAGGGCTGCCCCCGTGCGTGCAGCCACGACGAGCCGGACTGCGCGCTGGACCAGTGGGTGGCGGACGGCCACGCGGACCCGCAGCGGCTGTACTCCCTGCGCCGTCTGCTGGCGACGCGGGAGCGCCGCGAGGGAGACTGATCAGGAGGGCCACGGCGGCCGTGGCCAGGTGTCCGAGGGACGATCTGACCTCGGCGGTGTTTGCGTCCGCGGCCCGTCGGTAAGGGTTTGGCCGGTCGGCAAATGCATAATCACACCGAGCGACCCGGAGAGGTTCAAGCAAATCCCACGCCGCCCGGCGCGCACCGCGTCCGGGGCCGCCGGCCGGGTCCGACCCGGACGAAGCAGTCGACGTGCGGACGCGGGAGGAAACGAAATGGCGTGGCTGCTGGTCGTTGTGGCGGGACTGCTCGAAACCGGCTTCGCCGTCTGTCTGAAGCTCTCGCACGGCTTCACCAGACTCTGGCCGACGGTCGCCTTCTGCGTCTTCGCGCTCGGCAGCTTCGGCCTGCTGACCCTCTCCCTGAAGAAGCTGGACGTCGGTCCCGCGTACGCGGTGTGGACCGGCATCGGCGCGGCGGGCACCGCGATCTACGGCATGATCTTCCTCGGCGACCTGGTGTCGACCCTCAAGATCGTCTCGATCAGCCTCGTCATCATCGGGGTCATCGGGCTGCAGCTGTCCGGATCGGCCCACTAGTGCCGCGGCAGGCAACGTTTGCCCGTCAAGGAGCGGCGTCCGGTGCGTGCTCTCGGTGTGCCGGCCGGAAGTCCTCGTACCGGACGTACTTGGGCTTTCGGCCGGTGCGGCGAGAGTGCGTGCCGGGCGTCGCGACGGGGCGAACGTTGCCTGCCGCGGCACTAGCCACGCGCTCGCCCGCGGTGCCGCCGGGCGGCGCGCTACGGGCGCGAGCCGCGGACGCGTCCGGCCCCAGTGGTGCCGGTGGCTCGTCCGCCCCCCGTCCCGCGGGCGCTCCCTCGTGCGGGCCGCTCAGATGCCCAGCCGGTGGGACGGTGCCAGCGCGGTCTTCACCAGGTCGGTGACCCCGCCGTCGCCGGGCGGTGCCGCCACGCAGGACAGGGCCAGACGGACGACGAGTTCACAGGAGCGGGCCACCTCCGCCGTGTCCGCCGGAGCGGCGGCGAGCGCCGCGACGGCACGATCGCGCACCAGCGCCACGAAGTCCACGGGTGAGGGCAGCGGCCCGTCGGCCCGTCGCTGCGCGGGCACCGCGGACGACGAGGGCACCGCCGACAGCGTCGGCGCGGGCAGCCGTTCGCTCCAGCACCCCGTGAGCATCGCCCGCACCAGCGCGTTGCTCCGCGTGGCCGAAGCGGTCCACTCGGCGGTCGCGACGAGCCGGTCCCGCGCGTCGGTGTGCCCCGCCAGCGCCCGTTCGACGCCGGCGAGATAGGCGTCCGCCTCCCGGCGTACGAGGGCCCGCGCGAGCCCCTCTTTGCTCCCGAACTCGTTGTACAACGTCTGGCGCGACACCCCGGCCACGGCGGCCACATCGACCATCCGCACCGCGGACCATGCGCGACGCGCCAACGCCGTGTACGCGGCGTCCAAGAGGGAATCCCGCGCTGCAGGCATCATCGCCTCCCTGGGGCGAGCGAGTCTGCAGCTCAGATTTGACGCGCACAAAGGCACTGTCAAGGGTTCGCGGCGGCCCCGAGGGGCGCGCATCGGCCGGCACGCGCACCGGCCGGGGCGCGCGAGCCGTACGGGTGCCGCAGCGACGGAGGCCGCCGGCTGGTCGAGGCCGGCACGCGCCGGTGCCCGCCCGTCGGCCGGTGCCGCAATGATCCTCGGCCCGTGTAGCCCCGGCCTGACGCGGGCAGATACGGTTCGGTCATGCCCGACTATCTCGATGACCTGCGTCTCGCCCATGTCCTCGCGGACGCCGCCGACGCCGCGACGATGGGCCGGTTCAAAGCCCTCGACCTGAAGGTCGAGACCAAGCCGGACATGACGCCGGTGAGCGAGGCGGACAAGGCCGCCGAGGAGCTCATCCGTGGTCAGCTCCAGCGGGCGAGGCCACGCGACGCGGTCCTCGGCGAGGAGTACGGCATCGAGGGCACGGGCCCCCGCCGCTGGGTCGTCGACCCGATCGACGGCACCAAGAACTACGTGCGCGGCGTGCCCGTCTGGGCGACGCTGATCTCTCTGATGGAGGCGGGCGAGGGCGGCTTCCAGCCCGTCGTCGGCCTGGTCTCCGCGCCCGCCCTGGGCCGCCGCTGGTGGGCGGCGAAGGGGCACGGCGCGTTCACCGGCCGCAGCCTCTCCTCCGCGTCCCGGCTCCAGGTCTCCCGCGTCTCGCGCATGGCCGACGCCTCGTTCGCGTACTCGTCACTGAGCGGCTGGGAGGAGCAGGGCCGCCTCGACGGCTTCCTCGACCTCACCCGTGCGGTGTGGCGCACCCGCGGATACGGCGACTTCTGGCCGTACATGATGGTCGCCGAGGGCTCGGTGGACATCTGCGCCGAACCGGAGCTGTCGCTGTGGGACATGGCGGCGAACGCGATCGTCGTGACCGAGGCGGGCGGCTCGTTCACCGGCCTCGACGGCCGTCCGGGCCCGCACAGCGGCAACGCGGCCGCGTCGAACGGCGTCCTGCACGACGAACTGCTGGGGTATTTGAACCAGCGGTACTGAACCGGGACACCTGCGCACACTCCCCGGGCGCCCCGAACTCGCCGCACGCGCCCTCTTGTTGACCCTCTCTTTAACTGCCACCCTGAGAATCCCCCCACTTGTGAATTTGTGAATCCGCTCGCAAGCGCGAGGGATTCGTAGGAGGTGGCTCCGTCCATGCTCGTCCGCGACGCCATGAGCACGGTGGTCCTCACCATCGGCCCGGCACACACCCTCCGCCAGGCGGCCCGCCTGATGTCCGCACGCCGCGTCGGCGCGGCCGTGGTCCTCGACGAGGACTCCTCCGGCCTCGGCATCCTCACCGAGCGCGACATCCTCAACTCCCTCGCCCACGACCAGAATCCGGACGCCGAGACCGCGGGCACCCACACCACGACCGATGTCGTCTTCGCGGCACCCACCTGGACGCTGGAGGAGGCCGCGTCGGCGATGGCCCACGGCGGCTTCCGCCATCTGATCGTGCTGGACGACAGCGGCCCGGTCGGCATCGTCTCGGTCCGCGACATCATCCGCTGCTGGGCCCCGGCACGACAGCGGGTTCCCGCCTGACCCGCACTCCCCCGTCCGCCGCTCACACCGGCGGGCCGGACCCCCTCGGAACACCGAGGAGATCCGGCCCGCCGCCCACGACAAGCGTTCCCTTGCTGTCGGTCAGCCGCGCAGGGCCTGGACCGCGGCCTCCAGCCGCTTGCCGAAGTCGCCGTCCGCCCGACGGAAGTTGTCGATCGCGCGCTCGGCGATGTCGTCGCGCGAGACCTTGGCGATGAAGCCGGCCAGGTTCTCGACGAGCCGGCCCTTCTCGTCCTCGGCCATCAGACGGTAGAGGTTGCCCGCCTGCACGAAGTCGTCGTCCTCGGCGTGCACGGGGGCGGTGTGGTTGCCGGTTCCGCCGGTCACCGGGGTGGACTGCCACAGCGGCCGGTCCGTCTGGAACGGCCCGCCGAAGCTGTTGGGCTCGTAGTTCTTCCCGCCGCCGTGGCGCCCGTCGTACAGGAAGCCGTCACGGGAGTTGGTCCGCGCCTCGGTGGCGTGCGGGCGGTTCACCGGCAGGTGGTCGGCGTTGATGCCGACGCGGTAGCGGTGGGCGTCGCCGTACGCGAACAGGCGGCCCTGGAGCATCTTGTCGGGCGAGGGGCCGATGCCCGGCACGAAGTGCGCGGGACTGAAGATCGACTGCTCGACCTCGGCGAAGACGTTCTGCGGGTTGCGGTTGAGCTCCAGCTTGCCGATCTCGATCGGCGGGTAGTCCTCGTGCGGCCACACCTTGGTGAGGTCGAACGGGTTGAAGCGGTACGTCGCCGCGTCCGCCGCCGGCATGATCTGCACCTGCACGGTCCAGGTCGGGAAGTCACCGCGCTCGATGGACTCGCGCAGGTCGCGCTGGTGGGAGTCGGGGTCCTCGCCGGCGAGCCGGTTGGCCTCGGCCTGGGTGAGGTTCTTGATGCCCTGGTCGGTCTTGAAGTGGTACTTGACCCAGAAGACCTCGCCGGCCTCGTTGTTCCACTGGTACGTGTGCGAGCCGTAGCCGTTCATGTGACGGTACGAGGCCGGGATGCCGCGGTCGCCGAACAGCCAGGTCACCTGGTGCGTGGACTCGGGGGACAGCCCCCAGAAGTCCCACACGTTGTCCGCCTCCTGCGAGCCCGTGTACGGGTCGCGCTTCTGCGTGTGGATGAAGTCGGGGAACTTGATGGCGTCCTTGATGAAGAACACCGGGGTGTTGTTGCCTACGAGGTCGTAGTTGCCCTCTTCGGTGTAGAACTTCAGCGCCCAGCCGCGCGGGTCGCGGACCGCGTCCGCCGCGCCCAGGTTGCCGGCCACGGTCGAGAAGCGCAGGAAGGTCTCCGTCTGCTTGCCGACCTCGGAGAGGAAGGCGGCACGCGTATACCGGGTGACGTCGGCGGTGACCGTGAAGGTGCCGTAGGCGCCGGCGCCTCGGGCGTGCACGACGCGCTCCGGGATGCGCTCGCGGTTGAAGTGCGCGAGCTTCTCCAGCAGGAGCTGGTCCTGGACGAGGACCGGGCCGCCGACGCCCGCGGTCTCGCTGTTCTGGTTGTCGGCCACCGGCGCGCCGGCCTCCGTCGTAAGCGGTCCCTGCGTCACGTGCGCCTCCTGCGTCGTTCCAGGCCAATCCTGTCCATTGGCCGACTTCGATTCGACCCTACAATAGACATTGTCTAAGTCAAGCCGGCATCCAAAGTCACACCTATTCGTGAACTGGTCCCGTTGCTGATAAGCTGACTCCCATGAGTGACCTGTTGGAACGGCTGCGCGGACGCGGATGGCGGATGACCGCGCAGCGACGCGTCGTGGCCGAGGTCCTCGACGGCGATCACGTCCATCTGACGGCCGACGAGGTGCATGCGCGGGCCGTGGCCAAGCTGCCCGAGATCTCCCGGGCGACCGTCTACAACACGCTGGGTGAGCTGGTCTCGCTCGGCGAGGTGCTGGAAGTCGCCACGGACAAGCGCGCCAAGCGGTACGACCCGAACGCGCACCGCCCGCACCACCACCTGGTCTGTGCCCGCTGCGGCGCGATCCGTGACGTGCATCCGGACGGCAATCCGCTCGCCGACCTTCCGGACTCGGAGCGCTTCGGCTTCACCGTCTCGGACGTCGAGGTGACGTACCGCGGCGTCTGCCCGAACTGCGCGGCGGCCTAGAACGCAGACGAAGGCCCCGGCACCTGTCACACGTGCCGGGGCCTTCGTCTTGCCTCCGTACCGCTGTCCCTTGCCCTGCGCCGCCCCTGCGCCCCCTGCGCCGTGCCTGCCGACCCGGCCCGGAACGCACCGAAGGCCCGGAACCATTGGTTCCGGGCCTTCGGCCTTCAGTAGCGGGGACAGGATTTGAACCTGCGACCTCTGGGTTATGAGCCCAGCGAGCTACCGAGCTGCTCCACCCCGCGTCGGTGAACTGAACATTACGTCAACCATGTGGACCAGCGCAAATCGCTTTGAACGCGCGCCACGAAGCCGCCCTCGCCGAGCGCCCCCGGTCCGTCCGACGCGACACCCGGGCCGTCCGGCGCTTGAGGACGAGGCCGTCCAGGCAGAAGCGGGGGTCCGGGGGTGGCAACCCCCGATACGGGACGGGCGAGGGCGGCAGGGGCGAGAACCTGCTGCCCTCGCCCGCCCGGCGCCGGCCAGGGCGGCAGGGTGCCGAGAAACAGCCCACGGTTCCCCGGCACCGACCCCACCCACGGCCCGCGCAGCGTCAGGCGGACAGCTCCTCCCGCAGGGCGTCCCGCAACCGAGCGGCCCGCTCGGCCACCTCTGCCGGCCCGAGCGAGACCGCCCGGTCGGCCCACCGCTGCCCCTCGGCCAGCTCACCGCGCCGCGCGTACACGAGGGCGAGCCGGAGCGCCGCCCGCCCGTGCCCCGCGTCGGCCGCCCGGGTCCACCACAGCGCGGCCTCCGGCTCGCTCCCCTCGCGGGCGAGCAGCAGCCCGAGGTTGAACGCGCCGTTCCGCGACCCGGCCTCCGCCGCGGACCGGTACCACCGGGCCGCCTCCACCACGTCCCCGCGCGCGGCGGCCAGCATGCCGACCCGCACCTGCGCCCGGCGGTGCCCCTGGGACGCCGCCCGCTCGTACCACTCCTCGCACTCGCTCTTCTCCTGCGCGGGCTCGCCCAGCTCGTGGGCGGGCGCCGGCGGCCGGCGCGCGTCGAGCACGGCGGCGAGCCGGTACGCGGCCTCCGCGCTGCCACCGCCCGCCGCGCACCGCAGATGCCGTTCGGCATCCTGCTCGTCGCCCTCCCGCAGCCGTGCGATGGCGACCTGGAGCGCGGCCTCGGTGTGGCCCGCGGCGGCGGCGCGCTCGTACCAGCGCAGCGCGGCGCTGTCGTCGTCCTCCGTGTTCCGCCCGGCGTGCAGGATCCCGAGGTTGAACGCGGCGTCGACGCTGCCGGCCTCCGCGGCCTTGGAGAACCAGGGCTCGGCCCCCGCGGCGTCGCCGACCTGGAGCAACAGGATCGCCAGCGCGTTCGCCGCCTCGCGGTGCCCGGCGTACGCGGCCCGCCGGTACCACTGCTCGGCCTGCCCGGTCCGGCCCTGCTCGGCGCAGAGCAGCCCCAGGTTGTACGCCCCGTTCACGTCGCCCGCGTCCATGGCGGCGCGGTACCACCGCTCGGCGGTCTGCGTCTCGCCGCGCTCGGCGTGCAGCGCGCCGAGCGCGTTCGCGGCGTTGCCGTCGCCGTCCTGCGCGGCGCGCAG
The DNA here is from genome assembly GCF_055558435.1 of Streptomyces sp. NPDC025784. Classification (NCBI taxonomy): domain Bacteria; kingdom Bacillati; phylum Actinomycetota; class Actinomycetes; order Kitasatosporales; family Streptomycetaceae; genus Streptomyces; species Streptomyces sp. NPDC025784. The sequence continues at coordinate 69,648 of NZ_JBVHMN010000019.1, read as the reverse complement.
CCACCACACGGCGGCGCTCTCCGTGTCACCTGCGTCGCGCAGCAGGAAGCCGAGCGCGCAGGCGGCCCGCGCCTCGCCGTCCTTCGCGGACGTCAGATACCAGCGCCCGGCCTCCTTGAGGTCGCCGCGCTTCTCCAGGATCGCTCCGAGGTGCAGCGCGGCCCGCCGGTGACCGCGCGCGGCGGCCTGCCGGTACCACTGCTCGGCATCCTCGCCGGCCGCGCCGATGACACCGATGACACCGTTGTCGGCGCCGTTCACGCCCGCGTCGGCGGCCTTCCGGTCAAGCGTTCGGGCCAGTCGGTAGGCGGCCTCGCGGTGTCCGCGCTCGGCGGCAGCACGCATCCACTGCTCGGCGCCGACGTCGCTGCGGTGCTCCAGCAGATCGGCGAGCGCGTACGCGCCGAGGGCGTGCCCCTGCTCGGCAGACTGACGCAGCCAGTACTCGGCCGCGGGCTCGTCGCCACGCTCGCGATGGTGCCTGCCGAGCGCGTGCGCGGCGGCGGCGGACCCGGCGACGGCGGCGATCCGCCACCATCCGGCGGCCTCTTCGGGATATCCGCGCTGATGCAGGAGGACGCCGAGGTTGTTGGCGGCGGCACGGTCACCGGCCGCGGTGGCGGCGCGCAGCTGGGGTTCGGCTCCGTCGAGATCGCCGCGGCGCAGCAGCATCGCGCCGAGGACGCTCATCGCCTCGACGTCGCCGCTCTCTGCGGCGAGCCGCCGGCGCGCCTCCTCGGCGGCCTCGCCGGCCTCGTCCCGGTCGGAAGGCTGCGTGAGATCCGCAGGCTGCTCAAAGTCGGCAGGCTGCGCAAACCGCCCCGTATCCAACAGAGTTGCCTTGTCCCCCATAACGTCCATCGTCGCACCACCTGCAACCTGGGTACACCTGGTATACCGCAGCCAGTGAGGTCACTTCAGCGTTTTGTCGACATGCCCACAGAGAGACAAGTCAAACACAGTTTTCCCAACTCCCCACGCAGGAAGCAGCACTTCGCACGAGACACCAGGTCACCGTGGGTGTCTCGGCGTGGCGTGACACACGTCGAGGGCCCGGATCCTGATCAGGATCCGGGCCCTCGACTTCAGTAGCGGGGACAGGATTTGAACCTGCGACCTCTGGGTTATGAGCCCAGCGAGCTACCGAGCTGCTCCACCCCGCGCCGTTGTGAAGCAACCGTATCACGGCGCGGGGTGTGCCTTCGGTCAGCCGCCGCTCGAACCCTTGTCGCTGCTCTTGTCGGCGTTGTCGCTGGTCTTGTCCGCGTTGTTGCCGCTGCCGCCCGTGGTCTTGTCGGCCTTCGACTGGGCGTCCTCGGCCCGCTTCAACGCGTCCTCAAGATCCTTCTGCGCCTCGCCGTACGACTGCCAGTCGCCCTTCTTCAGGGCTTCCTGGCCCTTGTCGAAGGCCTTCTGCGCGTCGTTCAACGCCTCCTGGACCGTCGGATTGTTCGACGTGGGCGGTTTCGTGGTGCCCTCGTTCTCCGGTGGCACGGTCGAAGTATTCGCTCCGAAGACCTTGTTGAGGGCTTCACCGAGCGTGTTCTCGAAGGCGGTGCTGCCTCCGTAGGTGACCAGCACCTTGCGCAGCAGTGGGTACTTGAGGTCACCACCGCGTACGTAGACGGGCTCCACATAGAGGAGTCCGCCGTCGAGCGGAACGGTCAGCAGATTGCCGTACTCGACTTCCGAGTCGCCGCCTTTGAGGAGTCTGATGGACTCGGCGATGGACGGCTCCGAGTTGAACTGGCTCTGCACCCGCTTGGGTCCGTCGACGGTTCTTCCGGTGGGCAGCTTCAGGATGGTGATCTTGCCGTAATCGCCGGTGCCCGCCTCGGCGTTGACGGACATGAACGCGCTCAGGTTGTCCCGGCCGTTCGGTGTCATCGTCGTCGTCAGCGAGAAGACCTGGGACGTCTGGCCCGGCAGCTTCATGCTCAGGTAGTACGGCGGCACGGCGTCGCCCGACTTGTTGGTCGGGTCGTCCGGGATCTGCCACACCTCACTGCCGCTGAGGAACGTCTGCGCGTCCTTCACGTGGTAGCGGGTGAGCAGTTCGCGCTGGACCTTGAACAGGTCCTGCGGGTACCGCAGATGAGCCATCAGCGACGGCGAGATCGAATCCTTGGACTGCACCGTGTTCGGGAACGCCTTCATCCAGGTCTTCAGGACCGGGTCCTTGGTGTCCCACTGGTAGAGCTTGACCTGACCGGTGTACGCGTCGACGGTCGCCTTCACCGAGTTGCGGATGTAGTTGACCTGGTTCTGCTGGGCCACCACCGCACGCTGGTTGTTGGCCGCCGTCAGCGAGTCCGCCGTCGTGTCACCGAGCGTGGTGCGGGAGGCGTACGGATAGCCGTTCGTGGTCGTGTACGCGTCGACGATCCACTGGATCTTCCCGTCGACGACCGCCGGGTAGGCGTCGCCGTCGATGGTCAGCCACGGGGCCACCGCCTCGACCCGCTCCTTGGGCGTGCGGTTGTAGAGGATCCGCGAACCGTCACCGATCGCGCCCGAGTAGAGGATCTGCGGCTCGCCGAACGCCACCGCGTACGCGGCGCGGTTGACCGGGCTGGACAGGCTGACCCCGCTCTTGCCCTTGTAGCTGGTGGTCTTCTCACCGCTGTCGTCGGAGTAGTCGATCTCCTTCTGGGGACCGCCGACGATCGAGTACTGGCTGGTCTTCTCGCCGTAGTAGATCTGCTGCTGGTACTGGCCCAGGTCTCCCCGGGACGGCAGGTTGTACTCGGTGAAGACGGGCCGGCCCTCGGAGTCGGCCTCGGTGCCCTTGGCCGCGACCACGCCGTAACCGTGCGTATAACGGAAGTGGTCGTTGATCCAGTTGCTCTTCGGGATGCCCTGGAGGTTGAGCTCGCGCAGCCCGATGACCGTGTCCTGGTCCTTGCCGTCCTTGCTGTAGCGGTCCACGTCCAGGTTCGACGGGAAGCCGTAGTAGTTCCGGACCTGCTGGAGCTGCTGGAAGGTCGGCGACACCACGTTCGGGTCCATGAGGCGGATGCTCGCGGCATTGTCCGCGTCGTCGCGCAGCTTGGTCTTGTCCTTGGTGGTGCTCGCGCCCGGGTAGTCGGTCACGTCGGTGCCGTCGATCCCGTACGCCTCACGCGTCGCCTTGAGGTTCTTCTCGACGTACGGCGCTTCCTTGGCCTGCTCGTTCGGCTGGACCTGGAACTTCTGGACGATCGCCGGGTACAGGCCGCCGATGAGGATCGCCGAGAGCACCATCAGGCCGAACCCGATCACGGGCAGCTGCCAGGTGCGCCGCCACAGGGTGGCGAAGAAGAGCAGCGCGCAGATGACGGCGATGCAGAACAGGATCGTCTTGGCGGGCAGGTACGCGTTCGCGTCGACGTACCTGAGGCCCGTCCAGTTGCCCGTGGCCTTGAAGTCGCTGGACTTCACGGCCAGCCCGTACCGGTCGAGCCAGTAGGCGACGGCCTTCAGCGCGACGAAGATGCCGAGGAGCACGGACAGGTGCCCGGTCGCAGCGGCCGTGGCGCGCGCCCCCGGGCTGGTGATCCGCAGCCCGCCGTACAGGTAGTGCGTGAGCGCGGCGGCGATCAGCGAGAGCACGGCGGCGGCGAAGCCGAAGCCGAGCAGGAAGCGGTACCAGGGCAGGTCGAAGGCGTAGAAGGAGACGTCCAGGTGGAACTGGGGGTCCTTCTGGTTGAAGGGCACTCCGTTCACCCACATCAGCCAGGTGCGCCACTGGCCCGAGGCGGACGCGCCGGCGATCAGCCCGACCAGCGAGGTGATCGCGAGGAGCAGCCACCGCTTGTAGGGGGCGATGCCCATGCGGTACCGGTCGAGGCTCTGCTGCTCCATCGACATGGCACTCAGCGGCGGGCGCATCTTGTGCGCGAGCCAGATGTTCACCCCGACCGCGGCCGCCATCAGCAGGCCGAAGACGAAGAACAGTCCGATCTTGGTCCACAGGGTGGTCGTGAAGACCGACGAGTAGTGAACCGACCGGTACCAGAGCCAGTCCGTCCAGAACCCCGCGAACATGACGAAGGCCATGGCCAGCACGGCCAGTACGCCCAGTGTCATGAGCAGGGTCCGGACACGCCGGGACGGTCGGCCCACTCTGATCCGTGGCCCCGTCGGGCCTCCGCCGCGGTCCGGCATCTGGAAAGCCAAGGTGCGCACCTCGAAGTCGCTGTTGATCCGTCAGGCCCCCGTGATGGTGGACCGTCCGCAAGGCTCCGTGATCGTGGGGCCTCATCTATGCAACTTACTCACGCTTTACTCGGTTCCCGGATTCGGGTACGAACGAGGCAGGATTGTGACCATGTCCAACACTCCCATGGCAGCGACCCCCCTCACCCGGGCCGTACTCGAGATCGACGAGTACGCCTCGGGCCTCGGCTGGGACCAGCCCGCTCGCCTCTTCGCCCTCGTAGACACCGCACGGCTGCGGGCCCAGGAACCCGGCCTCGCCGCCCAGCTCGGCCTGGAGGACGAGCAGCAGGAGACCTCCGGTCTCACCCCGATCGAGCAGGACGAGATCCCCGCCGGCAAGCCGCTGGACGAGTTCCTCGGCACCATCGCGTGGCCGGACGCCGTCATCGGCTGCGCGCTCACCGTGGAGCGGCTGATGCTGCCGCCGTCGGCCGAGGCCTCCGTCCCGGACGGTCTCAGCGAGAAGAAGCTCGCCCGCTGGGTCGCCGAGCACCCGGACCGCCAGGAGGTCCGTATGACCGTCGGCGTGCTGCGTGACGGCACCCGCGACTCCGCGCTCCGGCTGCGCGAGAAGGACGCTGCGACCGAGGTGCTCACGGGTTCGGATCTGGTGCCGGGGCTCGCGGAGGCACTCTCGGCGACGTTCGCGGACTGACCGTCGCGGCGGGGGCGGCCCGGCCGCCCGGTGCGCCCCCGTCCGGGGACGAGGGCGGGGTGCGCCCCCGTCCAGGGGCGCGCGGCTGTGGTCGGCTCAGCCCTTGGCCGAGCACTTCGGCAGGGCGGCGGTGTTGCCGGACTTGATGTCCTTGAGGGCGTTCAGCGCGTCGTCGATGGTGTCGACCTTGACGAGCGTGAGGCCCGCGGGGGTGTCCTTGGCGGCGGCCGCGCAGTTGTCCTTGGGCGTCAGGAAGTACTCGGCGCCCTTCTGGCGCGCGCCGACCGTCTTCATCTCGATGCCGCCGATCGGGCCGACCTTGCCGTTGTCGTCGATGGTGCCGGTGCCGGCCACGAACTTTCCGCCCGTGAGGTTGCCGGGGGTCAGCTTGTCGACGATGCCGAGCGAGAACATCAGGCCGGCGCTGGGTCCGCCGACGTCGGCGAGCTTGATGTCGATGGTGAACGGGAACGTGTGGTCGGTCCCGGCCGAGATCCCGACGATGGCCCGCTGCGTCCCGCCGTCGTCGGACTTGGCCGTGGTGATCGTCACGTCCTTCGTCCCCGTCGCCGTCCGGTTCTCCTTCTCGGCCGCGGCCTGCTCCTTGGCGGGCACGATCGTGAAGACGACCTTCTCACCGGGCTTGTGCACGGTGACCAGCTTCGCGACGTCTTCGGGCGCCTTCACCGCGGTGCCGTCGACGGCCTTGATCACGTCACCGGCGTGCAGCCGGCCCTCGGCCGGAGAGCCCTTGAGGACGGTGGAGACGATCACCCAGGACTTCACCGGGATGTCCAGTTCCTTGAGCGCCGCCACCTTGGCGCTCTCCTGGGACTGGCTGAACTCCTCGGCGTTCTCCTGCGTCGACTGCTCCTCGGTCTTGCCGTCCGGGTAGAGCGTGTCGTGCGGCACGACCTTGTTGTCGTGCGCCAGCCAGCCGTAGACGGCCTCGACGAGGTTCATGTTGTAGTCGGCGCTGGTGACGCGGACCGTCGTCATGTTCAGGTGCCCGGTGGCCGGGTACGTCTTGTGCCCGGAGATCTGCAGCACCGGCTCGCCGTCGTGCTCGCCCAGCGTGTTCACCGTCGGCCCCGGGGACATCTCCGAGTACGGCACTTTGATGAACACCCCCGCGCACAGGAGCGCGATCAGGATGAGTGTCGAGGCGAGCATCGTCGCGGTGCGGCGTGGCATGGAACGACAGTACGGGACGGTGCTGTAAGCGCACCGTCGGGGCCGTCCGTCCGGGGGCGCGGAGCGGCGGGATCAGTGGGCGTCGGAGTGCGACTTCTCCTTGGCCTCGGCTCGGACCTCGGTCCGCTCCATGGCCTCGCGGAAGCGCGTGTATCCCGCGAGCTCGACACCGTCCCCGGCCGTCTTGCGATTCCGGCCGGCCCAACTGCCCCAGAGTCCGGCACCGACCGCAGCCACAAGCGGAATCAGCAACCAGGCAAGCGCCGCCATGTCGACCTCCCAACCCCATGAGCGACCGCAACTGACTGATCAGCAGATTAACCATCCGCAGTGCTAACGCTCACGGCAGGGGGCGAGTTACGCAACCGGAGGCCCGGGGGCCACCCGGTCGGCCTTCAGCAGGCGCCGACCCACTCCTCGGTGCCGTCGGAGAACTTCTGGTGCTTCCAGATCGGCACGTCGTGCTTCAGGTCGTCGATGAGCTTGCGGCACGCCTCGAAGGCCTCGCCCCGGTGCGGGCACGAGACGGCGACGACGACCGCGAGGTCCCCCACCTTCAGGTCCCCGACACGGTGGACGGCGGCCAGCGCCCGCACCGGATACTCGGCGACCACCTTCTCCGCGATCCGCCGCATCTCCGCCTCGGCGCTGGGATGACACGAATACCCCAGCTCGTCGACGTCGGCACCCCCGTCGTGATTCCGCACGGTCCCGACGAACAGCGCCGTCCCGCCGGCGGCGTCGTCCCCCACCGCCTTGAAGACCTCGTCCAGCGACAACGGCGTCTCACGGATGGCGATCAGCCTGATCGCGTCCTGCGCCGCCTGCTCACCGGGATGGTCGCTCGTGGATGCCATGAGCCCATCGTGCCCCACACCACTGACAACAAGAAATAGACCATTCCCCCGGCACACGCGCGTGCCCCTTTGGAGCCTCCTACAGAACGGGCGAACCGGTGGAACGCCGTCCAGCTCCGCGCCGGGGCTGCCTTCAGCCCGTCCGACTGGCGGCCCGTCGTCCAGCCCGGTGCCTTCAGCCCGTCCGGCGTTCGAGGACGAGGCCGTCCAGGCCGATGCGGGGGTCTGGGGGCGGCAGCCCCCAGGACGACGGGACTGACAGGGGCGGAGGGGGCGAGAACCACCGTCCGCGACACCTGCCGCAGGATACGAAGCCGGCCGGCGATCACCCCCCGGCCGGGACGGCGACAGCCCCCAGGGAACGCCCGGCGGGAACAGCCACCCCTGATGGAAGCAGCCACCCGGTGGAAAGCGCCCGGCGCCCGAGGGCACCCTCAGATGCGCCGCCGAGCCTTCCGCGCCCGCCGCACCAACGCAGCCGTACCCAGCAGCGCGACCGTCGCCCCCGCGGCCCCCGCGGCCGTCGCGTCCTTGCGCCCCAGCCGCCGCCCCGCCACGGTGTGGCGCCCGGAGACCTCCTCCAGCAGCTCCGCGAGAACCTCCTCGTTGGTCCACTGCGGCCGCCACCCGGCGTCGTGCAGCCGGCTCCCGCTGACCACCCACGGGTACATCGTGTACGCGAGGTCCCCGGCGGGCGAAGGAGTGAGCCCGATCCGGTGAAGTCGCGCGGCCGCCCCGAGCGCCACGGCGGACGGCAGCTCCATCCGCCGGATCCCGCTCAGCTCCTCGACCTCCTCCTGCTCCAGCCATCCGTCGCACCCGACGGCGAGCTCCCCCTCGACCTTCTCGACGACGGCGTACTCCAGGGCACTGCACAGGTCCTCGACGTGGCAGAACTGCCAGGCGGGCCGCGACCCGGCCACCACGAGCAGTCGCGGCGACTCGAAATACCTGGTCAGCGCGGTGTCGGTACCGCCGACAAGCACGGCGGGCCGCACCACCGTGACGTTGAGACCGGGATGCGCGCGCGGCGCCCGCCGGGCCAGCCGCTCGATCTCCAGGAGGTCGCCGACACCCGTGGCCTCGGCCGTCGCCCGCAGTTCCGCGTCCTCGGACAGGGGCAGCTCGTTGTCGGGCAGCGCCCCGTAGACCATCGCCGAGGTGCACAGCACCACCCGGTGGACCCCGGCCGCCGCGGCGGCGGTCAGGACGGTCTGCGTCCCCCGGACGTTGTAGGCGGTCCGGGCGGCCGCGTCCGTCTCCAGATCGAGGTCGAGCGCCAGATGCACCACGACGTCAGCCCCGCGCAGCTTCTCGGCGATGGCCGGGTCCCGCACGTCGAGGATGTGCCACTGGGCCGCCGCGCACTCGCCGCGCCGCTCGTCGATCGCGATGACCTGCCTGATCTCCTCGCTGGCGGCGAGCCGCTCCGTGAGCAGGGCTCCCACGCCGGCCGCGGCGCCGGTGACCGCGACGACGGGGCCGCGCGAGGCGGGGCTGGTTGAGTGGTTTCGCGCTGCGCGAACCTGCGGATCTGGGGAACTCACCGGGCGTCTCCAGCGGTTGTCTTCAGTAACGGACGCGCAGGACGCGTCCGTACCAGGTGGCATCCATCCTGCCGCAGGCCGAGAGTCGGCGAAGCACTGAGGCCCGATCGGGCTGTGGTGTCTACGCTGGGTGGTGTTGTGGGCAGCCGCCGTCGGGAAGAACCGGCGGCCTTACCAGCCGAGGAACCCCGTGAGTGACACCCCATTCGGATTCGGCCTTCCGCCGGAGGAGCCGGAGAACGGCGACGAGGGCAAGAAGAAGGACCAGCAGGGCGGCGGTGCTCAGGGACCGTTCGGCTTCGGGCTGCCCGGAGCCGGTGGCCCCGGCGCCGACAATCCGCTCGCAGCCATGTTCGGTTCCATGAACCCCAATGACCTGGGCGCCGCGTTCCAGCAGCTGGGCCAGATGCTCTCGTACGAGGGCGGCCCGGTGAACTGGGACATGGCCAAGCAGATCGCCCGCCAGACGGTCGCCCAGGGCACGTCCGACGGCACCAAGGACGCGAGCATCGGCCCCTCCGAGCGCTCCGCGGTCCAGGAGGCCGTGCGCCTCGCGGACCTGTGGCTGGACGACGCGACGTCCCTTCCTTCGGGCGCCGGGACCGCGGTGGCCTGGAGCCGCGCGGAGTGGGTCGAGGCGACCCTTCCGGTGTGGAAGGAGCTCGTCGACCCGGTCGCCGAGCGCGTCGGCGCGGCCATGGGCGACGTCCTGCCCGAGGAGATGCAGGCCATGGCGGGCCCGCTCATCGGCATGATGCGCTCCATGGGCGGCGCCATGTTCGGTACGCAGATCGGGCAGGCCGTGGGCGTGCTCGCCGGCGAGGTCGTCGGCTCGACGGACATCGGTCTGCCGCTCGGCCCGGCCGGCAAGGCCGCGCTGCTGCCGCTGAACATCGAATCGTTCGGCAAGGACCTGGGCATCCCCCAGGAGGAGGTACGCCTGTATCTCGCTCTGCGTGAGGCGGCCCACCAGCGTCTCTTCGCGCACGTTCCGTGGCTGCGCTCGCACCTGTTCGGCGCGGTCGAGGGCTACGCGCGCGGGATCAAGGTCGACACCGCCAAGCTGGAGGACGTGGTCGGCCAGTTCGACCCGCAGAACCCGGAGGAGCTGCAGCAGGCGCTCCAGCAGGGCATGTTCCAGCCGGAGGACACCCCGGAGCAGAAGGCCGCGCTGGCCCGCCTGGAGACGGCGCTGGCACTGGTCGAGGGCTGGGTGGACGCGGTCGTGCACTCGGCCGCGAAGCCGCGCCTGTCGTCCGCGGACGCGCTGCGGGAGACCTTGCGCCGCCGTCGCGCCACCGGCGGTCCCGCGGAGCAGACGTTCGCCACGCTGATCGGTCTGGAGCTGCGTCCGCGCCGTCTGCGGGACGCCTCGCGGCTGTGGGCCTCGCTCACGGACGCGCGCGGTGTCGACGGCCGTGACGGCCTGTGGGCCCACCCGGACATGCTGCCGACGGCGTCCGACCTGGACGACCCGGACGGCTTCGTGCACCGCGAGCAGCTGGACTTCTCCGAGCTCGACAAGATGCTCGGCGAGGCAGCCGGCGGTTCCGAGGGCAAGACGGACCTCAGCAAGGACGACGCCCCCAAGGACGACGACAAGGGTGACGGCGCCGAGTGAACCTGCACGACGACGCGGTCCTCGTCCTGAAGGGCTACGAGGGCCAGGAAGAGCTGCGCCAGACCTACCTGGACCATCTCACCGCGCATCCGGACGGGATGTGGAAGGCCTGCCGGGACGGGCACATCACGGCAAGTGCCCTGGTGATCGACCCGGAGCAGGGGCGTGTGCTGCTGACGCTCCACAAGAAGCTGCGCATGTGGCTCCAGATGGGCGGCCATTGCGAGCCGGTCGACGAGACCCTGGCGTCGGCCGCCCTGCGTGAGGGCACCGAGGAGTCGGGCGTCTCGGGACTGACCCTGCTGCCCGGCGGCCCCGTGCGCCTGGACCGTCACCACACGCCGTGTGCCTGGCACCTCGACGTGCAGTACGCGGCGCTCGCTCCGTCCGGGGCCGTGGAGGCGATCAGCGACGAGTCCCTGGACCTGCGCTGGTTCGCCTACGACGAGGTCGCGGACGTGGCCGACGAGTCGGTGGTCCGTCTGGTGGAGGCCACGCGCGCCCGCCTGTGATCTCGAGCAACGGGTAAGGGGCGACCACAGTGGCGGTCGCCCCTTACGTTTGCCTGCCGGACGGCCCAAGCCGCACCGTCGCCCGGACGGTCGGATCCGGGCCCCAGACAGCGGCGGTCGGATCCGGGGCCGTCGTCCGATGGTCAGCTCCAGGCGTTGCCCTGGTTCTGCGCGTGCGCGCCGTGCTGCCCCATGCCGTACTGGGCGCGCAGGCCCTGGCCGATCACGGCGTTCTGCGGCGGCAGCAGCTCGCTGGGCTGTACCAGCGCGTACCCCTGCCCCATGAAGCTGAGCTCCCAGCCCTCACCGGTGTTGCCGCGGCGCCGCCACACACCGGAGGAGTGCGTCTGCGCCTGCATCTGCACCCGCAGACCGGTGGACCACGCCACGATGGCGTCGGCGTCGCAGTTGACGTACCGGTCGGGCGTGACCTGCATCAGCAGCGGCATCCCCGAGGTCATCAGCGCGACCTTGCCGCGTCCCGTGATGTTGAGCTGGTACTTGCCGGAGCCGGAGATGCCGTACTGGCTGTCGACGGCGATGACCTCGTGGTGCAGCGAGGAGTCCATCGCGAGGACGTAGCTGCTGTCGACCGTGAGACCTTCCTGGTCCACGTCCATGACGTGCACGTGCTGAGCGAGATTGGCCAGGTAGACCGTCCCCTGCCCGTGACAGCGCATCAGGTCCAGGCCCTCACCGGTGTAGGCGCGGGCCCGGTGCTGGCTGTTGTTCTGGTACTCGGCGTCGAACTCGACGAGCCCCTGGTACGCGACCATCGTGCCCTTGCGGGCGAGGATGTCGTCGTGGCCCTCCAGGACGACCCGCAGCATCTGCGAGTTCTGCAGGCTGTAGCGGTCCTGGGTCTGCTGCTCGTTGTAGCCGAAAAGCGAGCTCTGCATGGTGTCCTGCTCCCCCTCAGCCCCGGACTCGGAGGCGGTCGGTGCTGTCCTCGCTGGGCTGGACGACGACGATGCCCGTCCCGGAGAACGCCATCTGGTACGCCTCGCCGCTGCCGCGTCCGATCAGCGACTGTGCCTTGAAGCTGCGCTTGCCCTTCACCTTGAGGTTCGGGGACCAGGCGACGAGGGCGTCCGGGTCGACGTACGTCTCGTCCTCACCACCGCCGCAGTCGACGACGATCGGCTTGCCCCGGGAGGTCAGCGCGACCCAGCCCTGGCCGGAGATCTTGGTGTTCCACAGGCCCTGCCCGGCGAACTTGGCGAGCCCCTTCACCCGCTCGACACCCCATTGGAGGTGGGCGTCGAAGGCAAGCAGGTTCGTGGCGTTGACGGAGATCGCGTCTCCGTTGAGGTTGATGACGACCACGTTCGCCCCGTAGTCGGCGAGGTAGAGCAGGCCGTCACCCGAGCACTTCATGAGGGGGGCACCCTCGCCGGTGACCCAGTCGCGCGCGATCTGGCGTACGGCGGGCGGGTTGGGCTCGTACTGGACGAACCCTTCATAGGCGACCATCGACCCCACGCGCGCGAGGAGGTCGTTTCCGGTCTGCATGGCGACCTTCAGCATGTGGTTGCCGTGGTTCTCCATGCGGGCGGACACGGGTGCAGGGGCGAAGCCCGCGAGTGGCTGGTTCATGACGGGCTCCCTCAGACCTCGTACGGCTGGACGACGATGAAATTGCCGGGCGCGCCGCGGAACTGAAGGTTCACGCTCTCGCCGGTGTCTCCGGGGTACGCGTTCCGGCGCATCCGCACCTGGCTGGAGACGACCACCTGGGAGGCCGCGGACCATGCGACGACAGCGTTGCAGTCGGCGAACGTCGTCGGTGTCACGGGCAGCACCACGGGGGCGCCGTGCGTCTTGACGACGATCGTGCCGGTCCCCTGGAACTGCATCGTGAACAGTGCGCCGCCGGGGATGCCGTGCCCCTCGATGCGGCGCACCTCGTACTGGAGTGCCTCGTCGAAGGCGAGGACGTTCTCCGCGGAGACGCAGATCGCGTCGCCCTGGAGCTCGATGGGGTGAAGCATCGTGGAGTTCTCGGCGAGGAACACCTGGCCCTGGCCGGTACAGCGCATCAGCTGCATCTCCTGGCCGGTCGCGTTGCCCACGATCCGGCCGGCGAACCCGGCGCCCTTGTAGCTGAAGTCGACCTTGCCCTGGTAGAGCACCATGCTGCCCTGGCGGGCGAGCACGGGCTGGCCGCCGACACCGAGGTCGACCCGGACGAGCTTCTTGTTCTGCTGCGTCCACCGCTGGCCGGTGGGCGTCTCCTTGAAGGCGCCGAGTGCGGCCGCGACACCGGCACCGCCCTGCGGGGCGCCCTGGGGCGCACCGTACGGGGAGGGGGCCCCGGGCTGGCCGGGCACCTGGCCGTACTGCGGCTGCTGGCCGTAGCCGGGGGGCGCGGTCGGGGCCTGCTGGCCGTATCCGGGAGGCGCGGAGGGCGGCTGCTGCCCGTAGCCGGGAGGCATCGGGGCCGTCTGGCCGGGGGGCTGCTGGCCGTAGCCCGGGGGCGGGCCGGGCTGCCCCGGCGGCTGCGCGTACGGTGCGGGGCCCGGCGGGTGCACGGTGCCGCCCGGCGGGGCGTTCAGGGGCGCGATGATGGTCGGCGCGGCGTGCACCGGAGGCGCGCTGGGCGTCGGTGCGGGGGGCGGCGTGGCTCCCCCCGGCGGCGGTGCGAAGCCCGCGGCAGGCTGCGGCGCGGGGGCCGGAGCGGGGGCGGGAGCGGCCGGGGCACCGAACGCGGGAGGCGCGGTGGCCTGGGCCGGCGGGGCGAAGGACGGAGCGGCCCCGCTCTGCGGCTGCGGCGCGGCGGGCTCCTCCTCTGCGACCTCGCCGCCGAAGTTCTTCAGCAGCGCGTCGAGGCCGCCGTCGAAGCCCTGGCCCACCGCGGCGAAGCGCCAGACGTCCTTCATGTAGAAGTCGCCCAGCATCACGGCACGCTCCGTGGAGAACTCCGCGCCGCTGAACGAGTACCGGGCCACCTCCTCGCCACCCGCGACGATTCGGAGGTATCCGGGGGCGATCTGCGACATCTGCCCGGAGCCGTCGATGGTCGCCGTGAAGGACAGCTTCTGGATCTGCGCCGGGATCCTGTCGAGGGTGACGCGGAAGGACTCGGTGTCGCCCGACTGGGCGCCCAGAAGCTGGATGGACTCCTCGGGGGACTTCGGCTGGTTGAAGAAGACGAAGTACCGGTCGTCCGAGAGCCGTTCGTCGGCGTCCAGACCGAAGCAACTGATGTCGAAGGTCAGTCCGGGGCCGGTGATCTGCACGCCTACGTACAGATCGGTGCCCGCGGTGAGGTCACTGATCCTGGCCTTGTGGCCGCGTTGGAATTCCCTGGCCATGCGTAACGACCGTCCCCCATCCCGAATTCGAGTGCGTCGCGTCAGGCTAACGGCAAACTCCGGGAGTGGACGAAGCCGGTACAGACCCGGTACACAATCGCCCCTTGGGACGTGGGGAACCGCCCCTACTCCTCGCGCGGGGCCGGCGAATGGGGCAGCCGGTCGGCCGCGACCACGCCTTCGAGGTATCCGCGGGCACGCTCGGTGCGCGGATAGGCCTCCAGCAGCCGCCAGAAGCGCGGCCCGTGTCCGGGTACGAGCAGATGGGCGAGCTCGTGGAGGAGGACGTAGTCGACGACGTACTCGGGCATGCCCTGGAGCCGGTGCGACAGGCGGATGCTGCCCTCGGACGGGGTGCAGGAGCCCCAGCGGGTGTTCTGATTGGTGACCCAGCGCACCGACTTGGGACGGGCCCGGCCGTCGAAGTACTGCTCCGACAGGCGCCCGGCACGCTCGGCGAGCTCGGTGTCCCCGAGGAGCCGTTTGCTCTCCTGGGCGGCCAGCTTGTCGAGCATGACGGTCACCCAGCGCTGTTCCTCCGCCTCGGACATACGGGCGGGGATGAGCACGACGGTGCGATCGCCCTCGCGGTACGCGGAGACCGTTCTGCGCCGTCGCGTGCTCCGTCGGACCTCGATCGCGCTCGCCACCGAGCCGCTCGGCGGCGGGCTCGTCGTGCTGCGCTGTGGTTTTCCGGCGCGGTGCAGTGGGTCGGCGGGCACGCCACGACGTTACCCGCTGCACATGGGGGAAGTCCCGCCCCCGGGACGGTTCGATGCTGATCCGCACCCCGAGCGCTTGATTTGTACGACTGACTCCGCCGCCTGTGGACAACTTTCGGCACGGTTCGTCACGGACGGGCATGCTGGCACTCGGTCGGCGGCGTGGGAAGCACACCGCCGGCGACACACGAGGACGCTCTACGGGCTACGGGGGTAGGTCATGCATCCGATCGTGAAGCCCGCGCTGCGGCGCGGCTGGCGGGATCTCGACACCGTGCAGTTCGGGATGGCACCGGCGCACGCGATGGTGCTCGGCCCGATGGACACGGCGACGGCCGGCTTCCTCGATCTGCTGGACGGGACACGCGGTCTGCCGCTCCTGCGTGAACAGGGACGCGGCATGGGACTGCCCGAGGACCGCGTGGACGAGTTGGTGGACCGGCTGGTCCGGTCCGGTCTGCTGGACGACGCGACCGGCGGCGGCCCGGCCGCGGACGCCCTGCGCGAGAAGAGGGACGTCCTGGACCGGTTGCGGCCGGACCTCGCTTCCCTGTCTCTCGTCTCACCGGATCCGGGCGACGCCATCAGGCGCCTCGCCACCCGTCGCTCCCAGCGGGTGCAGGTGCGGGGGGCCGGACGGGTGGGAGTGGTCCTCGCTTCCCTTCTCGCGGGCGCGGGCGTGGGCGAGGTCGAGGTGCGCGACGTCGGGTGCGTCGAGCCGTGGGACGTGGCACCCGGCGGGCTGCCCGCCGACTCCGTCGGCGAGCGCCGCGAGGACGCCGCCCGCCGCGCCACGCGCCGAGCGGCACCCGACCGCCCGCCCCGGACCTCCGCCGAGCGGAAACAGAAGGAGCGGGAGAGAGCGAGGGGCCCGGAGTCGGAGCGGGCCGCCGCGCTGGCCCTGGTCGTCCTCGCTCCGCGGGACGGCGTCGCCGTCCACGCACCCGATCCCGTCGCGGCGGAACCGCTGATCGCCTCGGGAACACCCCATCTTTATGCGGGCGTCGTCGAAGGCACCGGGGTCGTCGGCCCCTTGGTGCTGCCCGGCGAGACTGCGTGCGCCGGCTGTCTGGACCAGGGGCGCGCGGACCGGGATCCGACCTGGCCCCGTATGGTCGCGCAGTGGCGCTCGGGGCGGTCGCAGCGGGTGCCCGCCTGCGACCTGACCCTGGCGGCCGGTGTCGCCGGACTGGCCGCGGGGCACGCACTCGCCTTCCTGGACGGGGAGTTGCCCTCCAGCGCGGGGGCGCGCTGGGAGGCGTCGATCCCCGGATTCGACTGGCACGCGAGGCCGGTCCGGGGGCATGCTGCATGCCCCTGCGGCACCGGGGCGAAAACCAAGGGGGAGCGCCCCTCGGAAGACACCGGGCCGCACGAGACAATGGCGGGGCAACAGCCGTACGCGGCACGGCCGTCTGGGACTTGGAGGGCGCATGTCTGATCTTCCCCGGAAGGCGGTCACCCGTACCGCCAAACTCGCCGCGCTACCGCTCGGCTTCGCCGGGCGGGCGACCTGGGGCCTCGGGAAACGGATCGGCGGGAAGTCGGCGGAGATCGTGGGCCGCGAGCTTCAGCAGCGCACGGCGGAGCAGCTGTTCCGTGTGCTCGGCGAGCTGAAGGGCGGCGCGATGAAGTTCGGGCAGGCGCTGTCCGTCTTCGAGTCGGCGCTCCCCGAGGAGGTCGCCGGGCCCTACCGCGCGGCACTGACCAAACTCCAGGAGGCGGCCCCTCCCATGCCGACCCGCACCGTGCACTCCGTGCTCGAGGAGCGGCTCGGCGAGGACTGGTCCGAGTTGTTCCTGGAGTTCGAGGACAAGCCGTCCGCGGCGGCCTCGATCGGCCAGGTGCATCGGGCCGTGTGGCACGACGGACGCGAGGTCGCGGTCAAGGTCCAGTACCCCGGTGCGGGCGAGGCCCTCCTGTCCGATCTGACACAACTGAGCCGATTCGCCCGGCTTCTGGGTCCGCTGATCCCCGGCATGGACATCAAGCCGCTCATCGCGGAGTTGCGCGACCGGGTCTCCGAGGAGCTCGACTACGCCCTGGAGGCTCAGGCCCAGACGGCTCACGCCGAGGAGTTCGCGGACGACCCGGACGTCGTCGTGCCGTCCGTGGTCCACCAGTGCGACCAGATCCTGGTGACCGAATGGATCGACGGAACACCCCTGTCGGAGGTGATCGCCGACGGCAGTCAGGAGCAGCGGAACCGAGCCGGACAGTTGCTGGCACGCTTCCTCTTCTCGGGGCCCGCGCGCACCGGCCTGCTGCACGCCGACCCGCACCCGGGGAATTTCCGTCTCCTCCCGGACGAGGAGAACGGCTGGCGGCTGGGCGTGCTGGACTTCGGAACGGTGGACCGGCTCCCCGGCGGGCTGCCCCTGCCCATAGGCCACTCCCTGCGCATGACCCTGGACGGCGAGGCCGAGTCGGTCTACGGACTGCTCTGTGAGGAAGGCTTCGTCAAGGAGTCCATAGAGCTCGACCCCGACGCGGTCCTGGACTATCTGCTGCCGATCATCGAGCCGGCCCAGGCCGACGAGTTCACCTTCACCCGAGGCTGGATGCGCAGTCAGGCCGCCCGCATCGCCGACCCGCGCTCCCCCGCCTACCAGCTGGGCAAGCAGCTCAACCTGCCCCCGTCCTACCTGCTGATACACCGGGTGACGCTCAGCACCATCGGTGTCCTGTGTCAGTTGGGTGCGACGGTCCGTCTGCGCGACGAACTGGAGGAGTGGCTGCCGGGGTTCCTGACGGACGAGGAGATCGCGGAGGAACTGGCGGAGGACCTGGTGGACGAGGAGGTGTCGGCGGCGGAGGCGTGAGCCCGCGAGACCTCTGCCGAACGGCGAGGCGTCGGCGGGCGAGACGTGGGTCCGGCCGCTACCACCAGGCCGAGTCGAGCCGTCCCTCGATGGCCCTGAGGTTGCTGCGGGCGCAGTTGTCGCAGAAGTAACGGCGGGCACCGTTCTCCACGGAACAGGTCCATGTCGGTCGGGGACCGTCGGCCTGGGTCCCGCAGCGTGCGCACACGATGCGCTCGTCCTCACCGCCGTCGGACCGCGGTGCGGAGTCGGTGCTGTCACTGTCCCCGGGAAGACTCGTCACTCGGCGACGATATCCCCGCGACCCGTGCGCGGCCCGGCACAACGCACCGCGGGGGCCGGTCCCTTCCGGACCGACCCCCGCGAGGAGTTGCTGACTGCGACTGCTTCGGTTTACTGCATGACCGCCATGGCCAGCGCGCGCCGGGCTCGCATCGAAGCGCGCTCGGCCCGACGCTGCATCCGGCGGGCAGTCGCCAGGCGCACGGCCCGGCGTTCCTGCTCGGCCTCGTGCAGCCGCTCGTGCATATGCGCACGAGCCAAGGCTTCTGGGATGAGTTGCATCTCTCGGGTCCTGTTCTGACGCGAGTCGTTCGCGCCGGTGGTGGTGAAGTCTGGGATGGCGGAGCCGGCGGGCTCGCTGGTGGACGGCTTCATCGGGGCCTGCTTCTTGGGGTCGTGCGTCAGGGGGCGATCAATGGTTCCGCGGATGTTCATGCCGCGACCGGGTTCTTGCGCGGGCGGCCACGCGGCCGCTTGCGGGCCACGACGACACCCTGGACGAAGAGCTCGCCACCCCAGACGCCCCAGGGCTCACGCCGCTCCTTGGCGCCGGCGAGGCAGGCCTCCATCAGCGGGCAGGTGCGGCAGAGGGACTTGGCGTACTCGACGTCGGCCGGCGACTCGGCGAAGAAGACCTCCGGGTCGTAGGAGCGGCACGGGACGGGTACGCCGAGGTTCTCGATGGCGTCGTCGAGCGCGGTGAGCGCGGTGAGCGGGATCAAGGTGGAGTCCTCCGTGAGGCCGGGCGGGGGGATCGTTTCGGAAGGCGGTACGGACGGGGCGTGCGCTTCGAGTTGCACGGTTCGTCTTCCTCGTCTGGTCGTGCCGGCCTGTTGGCCGGTTGGCGGCTGGTACCGGGTTCTTTTCTTGTCCCGAGGCCCCTTCGCTCTGCCGTCCCTGGTCGGGGACAAACAGAAGGGCCGCGGATCCCGGGTGGGGTTCCGCGGCCCTGAAGGCGCCGGCCTGATCGGGGATCAGGCTGGATCACTCCAGGGTTCAGGCCCACGGAAGGCCCACATCGTGTGGTGCTGCGTCGTCTGCTTCAGGGCTCCGGCACCGGCCGCCGCAAAGGCATAGGCCTGCGCCTCTGCCACTACTGCCGCTTCCAGTGCCTGGGTCGGTCGCTCATTGCGCTCACGGACGGGAAGGCCCGCGAGAGACAGGGAGGACGCCGGCCGGGCGGCACGGATGCCGGACAGACCGGTGCCCAGGTTCGAGACGCCGAGCATGCAGGTGGAGACGACCGAGCGATCGGTCATTTTGACGGTGCTGATGGAGCTGGCGTTGATGCTGATCACTGGAATCGCCTCCTCTCGGCGTCTTGGGGGACCAGGGTGAGCCGGTCCGACGGTTATTAAGTACAGCACGGAGGCGGGGCCTTGGAGAAGGCCGCCGTTTCCGTGCTTAGAACCTATGGGGATTGCTGGGGCATGCGCAAACTATTTTTTCGACGAGTTTGCATCAGTCACCCTCGTCCTCCCCCTCGGGCTCCTGACCTGCGCAGATGGCCAGAACGTCAGCTCCGAAGCGGTTGAGCTTGCGTACTCCGACGCCGGGGATCCGGGCGAGCTGTCCCTCGTCCTCGGGCACGGTCTCGGCGATCGCCATGAGCGTCTTGTCGGTGAAGACGCAGAACGCGGGCTGTCCGCTGCGTTCCGCCTGCACGGCACGCCACTCGCGCAACCGCTCGTAGAGACCCTCGTCCATGTCGGAGGGGCAGTCCTCGCAGCGCATCAGCTTCATCTCGCCGGCGTCGGTGAGGG
Source organism: Streptomyces sp. NPDC025784 (assembly GCF_055558435.1). Taxonomy (NCBI): domain Bacteria; kingdom Bacillati; phylum Actinomycetota; class Actinomycetes; order Kitasatosporales; family Streptomycetaceae; genus Streptomyces; species Streptomyces sp. NPDC025784. Next base: position 50,159 of record NZ_JBVHMN010000019.1, on the reverse strand, counting down.
TGCGGCCGCAGACCCGGCAGCGAGCCGGGGTCCGGCCGGTACGCCGCACGGCCGGGCCGCCGCTGCTCCCGACACCCCGCTCGATGCCTCCCGCACCGCCGGACCCGGTGCGGCCCGCGGTTCTGACGGAGCCGGGGCGCAGGCCGTCCAGAAATCGGCTGGGGCGCCGGCTGGAGCGTCCGCCGGGCGAGCGGGACAACGCCCAGGAGACGAAGAGGTGCTCTCTGGCGCGAGTGACACCTACGTAGAGGAGGCGGCGCTCCTCCTCGATCTGCTCGTCGGTCTTTGCGTAGGTGATCGGCATCATGCCCTCGGCCACGCCGACCAGGAAGACGACGTCCCACTCCAGTCCCTTGGCGGAGTGGAGGGAGGCGAGGGTGACACCCTGCACGATCGGAGCGTGCTGCGCGCTCGCCCGCTCGTCGAGCTCGGCGACGAGGTCACCGAGCGTGGCGGCGGGCTTGGCCGCGGCGAAGTCCTGCGCGAGGTTCACCAGGGCGGCGAGCGACTCCCAGCGCTCCCTGACCGCGCCCGAGCCGGCGGGCGGCCGGACGGTCCAGCCTTCGCCCGACAGCACGGCACGGACCTGCGAGGGCAGGTCGACGGTGTCGTCGAGCAGTGAGTCGTTGCCGCCGAACCGGGCCGCGGCGCGCAGCGCGGCACCCGCTTTGCGCACCTCAGGACGGTCGAAGAACCGCTCGGCACCACGCAGCTGATAGGGCACACCGGCGTCGGCGAGGGCCTGCTCGTAGATCTCCGACTGGGAGTTCGTACGGAAGAGGATCGCGATCTCTCCTGCGGGGACGCCGGAGGCGACGAGGTCGCGGATGCGGCGCGCGGCTCCTTCGGCCTCGGCGGGCTCGTCCGTGTACTCCGCGTACACGGGCTCGGGGCCGGGGGCGCGCTGGGAGATCAGTTCGAGGCGGTGTTCGGCGGCCCGACCACGGGCCTGGGCGAGCAGGCCGTTGGCCAGATGGACGACCTGGGGCGAGGAGCGGTAGTCGCGGACCAGCTTGACGACGGTGGCCGAGGGGTGGCGGGTGCGGAAGTCGAGAAGGTGGTCGGGAGTTGCACCGGTGAACGAATAGATCGTCTGGCTGGCGTCGCCGACCACACAGAGGCTGTCGCGCTCGCCGAGCCACAGTTCGAGCAGGCGCTGCTGGAGCGGGCTGACGTCCTGGTACTCGTCGACCACGAAGTGCTGGTACTGGGAGCGGACCTGCTCGGCGATGTCGTGCCGGTCCTGAAGGATGGCGACCGTCAGCAGCAGGACGTCCTCGAAATCGATGACCGCGCGGTCCCGCTTGAGGTCCTCGTACGCCGCGTAGAGCTGGGCGATCTCGGCCGGGTCGCGGGGGGCCTCACGTCCGGTCTTGGCGGCGGCGGCCGCGTAGTCGGCGGGGATGGTCTGGGTGACCTTGGACCATTCGATCTCGCCGGTGACGTCCCGCAGCTCGCCCCGGTCGAGGCGGATGCGACAGGCGGCCGCGGCGTCCGCGACGAGCTGGATCTTGCGGTCGACGAGCCGGGGCAGGCCGCCACCGACCGCCTTGGGCCAGAAGTACTGGAGCTGGCGCAGCGCGGCGGAGTGGAAGGTGCGGGCCTGCACTCCCCCGGCGCCGAGCTGGCGCAGCCGGCCGCGCATCTCGCCGGCGGCGCGGTTGGTGAAGGTGACGGCCAGCACGCTGGAAGGGTGGAGTATCCCCGCCCGGACTCCGTAGGCGATGCGATGGGTGATCGCCCGCGTCTTGCCGGTGCCCGCTCCCGCCAGCACACACACCGGACCGTGCAGCGCGGTGGCGACCTCGCGCTGCTCCGGGTCGAGCCCGTCGAGCACCGCGTCGGCCGTGTCCGGAACCTGCGGGAAGAGGGTGGAGTGCGTTGCTGCTGTCACCCCGCCATGCTGCCAGGTCGCCGGAGGCGGATGAGCCGGTTGTCCACAGGGAGGCACCCGCAGTCGTACTGATGCGACAGGTGTCACGCTCCTGATCCGACGGGAGGGCCGGACGAGGAGCGACGTATCGCATACCCCCGGTGGGAATGCCGGGCAGGTCACTTGCGTTCCACTGGCAGCTACGACGCACCCCCGAGCCGTGAAGGAGCGCAAAAGACATGCAGGGCACTGTGACGATGTACAGCACCACGTGGTGCGGTTACTGCCGTCGGCTGAAGAGCCAGATGGACCGCGAGGGCATCGCGTACACGGAGATCAACATCGAGCAGGACCCGCAGTCCGCGGCGTTCGTGGAGAAGGCGAACGGCGGAAACCAGACGGTTCCCACCGTTCTCTTCGCGGACGGCTCGACGCTCACGAACCCTTCGCTGGCGCAGGTCAAGCAGAAGATCGGCGTCTGAGCCGGATCAAGCGACCGCCCGCGTGGGCAGGGGCTTGCCGTACCAGAGCTCGATGAGGCGGGCCGCGATCGAGATTCCGTAGGGAGGCAGTACCTCCCCGGACTCGAAAGCGGCCCGCAGCTCGTCCCGGGAGAACCAGCGGGCTTCGTGGATCTCCTCGCCGTCGACGTCGATCTCCGACGAGGTGGCGCGGGCCATGAAGCCGAGCATGAGGCTGGAGGGGAAGGGCCAGGGCTGGCTGGCGATGTACTCGACCTCACCGACCGTGACGCCCACCTCCTCGAAGACCTCGCGGCGCACGGAATGCTCGATGGACTCACCGGGCTCCACGAAGCCCGCGAGCGTGGAGAAGCGACCTTCCGGCCAGTGCACCTGGCGGCCGAGCAGGATGCGGTCGGCGTCGTCCGTCACCGCCATGATCACGGCCGGGTCGGTGCGGGGGTAGTGCTCGGCCCCGCAGGCGGGGCAGCGGCGGATGTGACCGGCGGCGGCGATGACCGTGCGTTCGCCGCAGCGCGAGCAGAACCGGTGCAGTCGCTGCCAGTTCTCCAGGGCGACCGCGTGCACCATGAGGCCCGAGTCGCGCGGCGAGAGCAGCAGTCCGGCCTCGCGCAGTCCCGCCGGTCGCGCGGACTGGTCGATGCGGCCCGGCAGCGTGTCCTTCTGGAGTGCGAAGTAGCTCACGCCGTCGTCGTCCGTGCCGAGGAAGTAGCGGTGCGCCTCGGTGAGCGGGGCTTCGAAGGCGGGCGTCATCACCAGTTCGGTGGTGCCGTCCGCGGTCTCGTCGATGAGTACCTGACCGCCCGAGACCACGAAGACTCGGGTCGTGGGGTGGCTCCAGGCCGCCGCGAGCCAGGCCTCGTCGAGCCGGTGGTGGGCGGCGCGGTCGATACCGCTCGGGGCGGTGAGCGAGATGGGACGGTCGGCGGTGCGGTCGGTCCAGGTGGTCACGGGTGCTTCCAACTCCCCCGGTGTAACGGTTGTTTCGGCGGGCGGTTCAGCAGGACGGGTGTGCGGGACGCCCTCCAGGGGCGCGGATCGGCTCCTTCAGTGTGCCTCGCGCCAGTTCTCGGCCATATCGCCCCACAGGTGGGCTGCCGTCTCGACGCCCTTCATGAGGAGATCGAGTTCGACCTTCTCGTTCGGGGCGTGCCAGCCGTCGGACGGGACGGAGATGCCGAGGAAGAGCACGGGGGCCCCGAGGACTTCCTGAAGGTCGGCCGCGGGCCCGGAGCCTCCCTCCCGGGTGAAGCGGATCGGCTGCTCGAAGGCGCGGCCCATGGCGCGTGCGACGGACTGGAGCGCCGGGTGGTCCAGGGGCGTGAGGCACGGGCGCGTGGCCGCGCCGAAGGTGATCTCGTACCGGATGCCGGCGGGCAGCTGCTCGGCGGCCCAGGCGCGTACCGCCTTCTCGATGTGGTCCGGGTCCTGCCCGGCGACCAGCCGGAAGGAGAGCTTGACCATGGCCGAGGCCGGGATGATCGTCTTGCTGCCGGGGCCCTGGTAGCCGCCGCCGATGCCATTGACCTCGGCGGTCGGACGGGCCCAGATGCGCTCCAGGGTGGTGTGGCCGGCCTCGCCGTGGGTGGCCGTCGACCTGGCCGTGCGCAGCCACGTCTCCTCGTCGAACGGCAGCTCGGCGAAGAGCTCGCGCTCGCGATCGGTGAGTGCGGTGATGCCGTCGTAGAAGCCCGGCACGGCCACGCGTGCGTGCTCGTCGTGCAGGGCGGCGACGAGCCGGGCGGCGGCGGTCGCGGGATTGGGCACGGCGCCGCCGAAGGAGCCGGAGTGGATGTCCTGGTCGGGGCCGTGCAGCTCGATCTCGCACTCGGCGAGACCGCGCATGCCGGTGCACACCGTGGGGGTGTCCTCGGACCACATTCCGGTGTCGGAGACGATCACCGCATCGGCGGCGAGCCGGTCCGCGTGCGCCTCGACGAGGTCGCGGAAGTGCGGGGAGCCGGACTCCTCCTCGCCCTCGATGAGGAGCTTGAGGTGGACGGCCGGGGTGGTGCGCCCGGTGGCGGCGAGGTGGGCGCGGACACCGAGTGTGTGGAAGAACACTTGGCCCTTGTCGTCCGCGGCCCCGCGCGCGTGGAGGCGGTTTCCCCGGATCACCGGCTCGAAGGGCTCGCTGTCCCAGCCGTCCTCGCGGGCGGCGGGCTGCACGTCGTGGTGCCCGTAGACGAGGACGGTGGGTGCCTCGGGGTCGTCGGAGGGCCACTCGGCGAAGACGGCCGGGGCGCCGGCGGTCGGCCAGACCTCCGCGGTGGTGAAACCGGTCTCCCGGAGCTTGGCGGCAAGCCAGTCGGCGCTGCGTGCCACGTCCGCGGCATGGTCGGGCTGGGCCGACACGGAGGGGATGCGCAGCCATTCCACGAGGTCGTCGAGGAAGGCGGCTCGGTGGGTCTGGATGTACGCACGGACGGTGCTGACGGCGTTGTCAACGGGCTTGCTCATGCTCACGAGCCTATCCGCCCTCGGAAGCGTGTCCGCCCGTCGGTTCCCCGGGCGGCCCGTCCCGAGGGCCCCGCTCTTCCCTCGGCGTCCCGTCCCCGGAGCCCGTCGGGTCCTCGACGATCAGCCGCTCCAGCGCGGCACGGTCCGGCAGCTCGGGCCGGACGACCTCACCGCTGCGGACGTACAGGAAGGCGGCCGTGACGGATTCCGGGGGCACGCCCTGCTGCTCGGCCCAGGCGAGGCGGTAGAGCGCGAGCTGGAGCGGGTCGGCCGTGCGGGCTCGGCTGGTCTTCCAGTCGACGATCTCGTACGTCGCCGCCCGGCCGTCGCCCTCCTTGTAGACGGCGTCGATGCGGCCGCGCACGACGCGTCCGGCGATGGCGAGCTGGAAGGGCGCCTCGACGCGGTACGGGGTGCGCTGGGCGTACGGAGTGCGTTCGAAGGCTTCCTTGAGGGCCTCCATGTCACGTTCGTCGGCGATCTCGGCGTCGGTGCCCGGCAGCTCCTCGGGCTCCAGCATCGGCAGTCGCAGCTCCTCGAAGCGCGACTCCACCCAGGCGTGGAAGCGGGTGCCCCGGCGCGCCGCCGGCTGTGGGGGGCGCGGCATGGGACGTGCCAGCTCCTGCGCGAAGCCGTCCGGGTCGGCGGCCAGCCGCAGCACCTGCGACGCGGTGAGCGAAGCCGGCAGGGGCACGTCGGTCACCCTGGCGCGGGCACGCAGCAGTTCCCCGGCCAGCGCGTCCAGGTCGCGGTCCCAGGAGGCGAGGGTGCGGGCTTCCTCGGGGGTGAGCTGCCCGGGGCCGACGGGATGCGGACGGCTTCCCGGGCCGGCCGCCTGGCGGGGAACCGTCGGCCGTCCGGCCGGGCGGTCCGTCGTCCACGACTCCCAGTCGACCTGATCGCCCTCGGGGAACGGATGCGTGCTGGAGTGCCGGCCACCGCCGGTGAGCCGGTCTCCGTCGGAGAGCCGATCGCCGTCGGGCACCGGAGGGTGGTCCAGGAACGGATCGTCGTCGGAGAAGGGGTCTCCGTCGGCGAAGTCGCCCTCTTCGTAAGGCGGCTCGTCGAGCGGCCCGTAGAGGGACTCGTCGTCGTCCGGCGGGGGCGGCCAGTCGGGGTCGTCGTAGGACGCCGGGTCGTGCGCGGCCCGCGGTCCGGCCTGCCAGGTCCCGGGAGCGGTCTCCTCGTGCGACGTGACCCGCTCCAGGTGGGCGAGTACGGTCTCGGCGGCCGCGCGGCGGCGGGCGAGTGCCGCGTCGTCGAGCGGGAGCGGCCAGGCGTGGTCGGCGGCCGCCTCACGCAGGGCGGGATTCTCCTCGTCCTCGGCGGGCTCGTCGGCCCAGGCCTCGATCTCGCCGTGTCCGGCCGCGCAGTGCTCGTACAGGGCGTGCAGGAAGTCCGAGGGTCCGCGCGGCCGCTTCTGTGAGGGGCCCCACCAGTGGCCGGAACCGAGCAGGAGCGAGCGGGGACGGGTGAAGGTGACGTAGCCGAGACGGAGTTCCTCGGTGTGCTGGTGGTCCTTCATGGCCTCGTGAAAGCCCTTGAGGCCCTTGGCGTCCCAGGCCTCGACGTCGGGCAGTGTGTCGGCGTCGCCGCGCAGTTCGTGCGGCAGGACCTTGCCCTGGGCGGTCCACTTCTCCCGGCCCTGGCTGCTGGGGAAGGTTCCGGTGACGAGGCCGGGGACCGCGACGACGTCCCACTCCAGTCCCTTGGACTTGTGCGCGGTCAGCACCTTGACGGTGTTCTCGCCGCCCGGGAGGGCGTTGTCGAGGCCCTTCTCGTACTGCGCGGCGGTACGCAGGAAGCCGAGGAAGGCCAGCAGGGTCGCCTCGCCGTCGCCCGCGGCGAAGGACGCGGCGATGTCCAGGAAGTTCGACAGGGTCTCGCGGCGGCGGGCGGCGAGGGCGTGCGGGGAGGCCGAGAGCTCGACCTCCAGGCCCGTGACGGCGAGCACCCGGTGCAGGACGTCCATCAGCGGGTCGGCGAGCGAGCGGCGCAGGTCGCGCAGTTCCGCCGCGAGCCGCGCGAACCGTACCCGGGCGTCCGGCGAGAACGGCAGCCCGTCGTCGTACCCCTCGGCCTCGATGGGCAGCTCCAGGAACGTGTCGAGGGCGTCCGCGAGCGATATCACCTCGGACGGGTCGACGCCTTCGACGGCCGCGGCGAGCCGGCGCTCCGGGTCGTCGTCGGCTCCCCCGCGCGCGTGGGACACCAGCAGCCGGGCGCGCCGGCCCAGGAGAGCGAGGTCGCGGGGCCCGATGCGCCAGCGCGGACCGGTGAGCAGCCGTACCAGGGAGGCGTTGGCTCCGGGGTCTTGGAGCACCTCGCAGACGGCGACGAGGTCGGCGACCTCGGGCAGGTGCAGCAGGCCGGAGAGGCCCACGACTTCGACGGGGATGTCGCGGGCGACGAGGGCGCCCTGGATCTCGGCGAAGTCCCCGGCCGTACGGCACAGGACCGCGATCTCGCCGGGTGCCTTGCCGGTGCGTACGAGATGGGCGAGGGAGTCGGCGAGCCAGTCGATCTCCTCGGCGTGGGTGCGCAGCAGCGCGCAGCGGACCAGGCCGTCGCGTTCGGCTCCAGGGGCGGGGCGCAGCGCCTCCACGCCCGCGTGCATGGCGCGCAGGGGCTCGGCCAGGCCGTTGGCGAGGTCGAGGAGGCGGCCGCCGCTGCGGCGGTTCTCGCTGAGTGCCTGACGGGTGGCGGGGCGGCCGTCACGGTGGGCGAAGTGGTCGGGAAAGTCGTCGAGGTTGGCGACGGAGGCGCCGCGCCACCCGTAGATCGCCTGGCAGGGGTCGCCGACCGCGGTGACCGGGTGTCCGGTGCCGCCGCCGAACAGTCCGGCGAGCAGGACTCGCTGGGCCACCGACGTGTCCTGGTACTCGTCCAGCAGCACGACGCGGAACTCGTCGCGCAGGATCTCCCCCACCTCGGGGCGGGTGCGGGCGAGGGTGGCCGACAGGGCGATCTGGTCGCCGAAGTCGAGGAGGTCGCGCTCGCGTTTGGCCGCGCGGTAGCGCCCGACCAGCTCGGCGAGTTCCCGCCGGGCGGCCGCCGCCTCGGGGACCTTGCGCAGGTCGGCATTGGTGAGTTTGGCGCCGGCGAGCGCGCGCAGCAGCCCGGCGTCGTACGCGCGCAGGTCCTCGGGGCGTACGAGGTGTTCGGCGAGCTCGGAGTCGAGGGTGAGGAGGTCGCCGACCAGATCGGCGAACGATCGGGTCAGTGCCGGGAACGGCCCCGGTGCCTCGCGCAGCACGCGCGCGGCGAGCTGGTAGCGCGTCGCGTCGGCCAGCAGCCGGGAGGTCGGTTCCAGACCGATGCGCAGGCCGTGGTCGGTCAGCAGGCGGCCGGCGAAGGCGTGGTACGTGGAGATGACGGGCTCGCCCGGCGGGTTGTCCGGGTCGATGACGTCGGGGTCGGTGACGCCCGCCTTGACCAGTGCCTTGCGGACGCGCTCGGCGAGTTCGCCGGCCGCCTTGTTGGTGAAGGTCAGGCCGAGGACCTGCTCGGGGGCGACCTGGCCGGTGCCGACCAGCCACACCACGCGCGCGGCCATCACCGTGGTCTTGCCCGAGCCGGCTCCGGCCACGATCACCTGAGGGGCGGGCGGTGCGGTGATGCAGGCCGTCTGCTCGGGGGTGAACGGGATCCCGAGGAGCTCCTTGAGCTGCTCGGGATCGGTGATACGGGCGGGCACGTCAGAGAGGCTAGCGGCGCCCACTGACAGCGGGGGCCACATCGGCCGTCGAGGCGGAAGAACCGCAGGTCAGCACGTGTGGTGCCGTACGTCACTCGCTGACGCGGTCCCGGGACGGCCCACTCGCTGACGCGGTCCCGGGGCGGCGGCTCGCTCGCTTGCGCGGTCCCCGGGCCGGCGGTTCACTCGACGACGTGCCGTCCCTCCGGCCGGGCGCTGCAGGATGCCCGGAAGGCGCAGTGCGTGCAGTGCTGTCCGGCGGTCGGCGAGAACCGTTCGTCGAGGACCTTCCCGGCGGCGGTGGCCAGCAGGTCGCCGACCCACTCGCCCTCCAGCGGCTCCTGGGCCTGCACCTTGGGGAGCGTCTCCCCGCCGTTCTTCTTGGCGGCGCCCTGGCGCAGCTGGACCAGCTCGGCACCGCCCGGCTCTGGACGCACGCCGTCGAAGACGTCGTCGACGGCGCCCTCCCGGACGGCGAGCTGGTAGACGGCGAGCTGCGGGTGGTGGGCCACCTCGGCGGCGGTCGGCGCCTGCTTGCCGGTCTTGAAGTCGACCACGTAGGCGCGGCCCTCGGTGTCCGCCTCGACGCGGTCCATGGAGCCGCGGATGCGCACTTCGTAGGAGCCCGCGTCGAGCGTGACGTCGAAGTCGTGCTCGCTGGCCACCGGCGTGCGGCCGGTGCGGTCCATGACGTGCCACTCCAGGAAGCGTTCGAGGGCCACGCGCGCGTGCTCCTTCTCCTGGGCGGACTTCCAGGGCGCGTCGAAGGCGAGCGCGTTCCACACGGAGTCGAGGCGCTCCATGAGGACGGCGAGGTCGGCGGGGGTGTGCCCGGAGGCGACCTCGTCGGCGAGGACGTGCACCACGTTGCCGAAGCCCTGGGCGGCGGTGGCGGGTGCGTCGGCCTTCACCTCGCGGCCCAGGAACCACTGGAGGGCGCAGGTGTTGGCGAGCTGGTCGAGGGCGCTGCCGGACAGCACGACGGGCTGGTCGCGGTCGCGCAGCGGCACCTTGCTCTCGGTCGGCTCGTACATGCCCCACCAGCGGTAGGGGTGCGCCGACGGCACCAGGGGGCGGCCGTCCTCGTCGGCGAGCGCGGCGAGCCGGGCGAGGCGCTGGGCCGCGGCCTGCCTGAGGGGGTCCGAGACGCGCGGGTCGACGGTCGTGGCGCGCAGTTCGGCGACGAGCGCGGCGACGGACAGCGGACGGCGCGGGCGGCCGGTCACGTCCTTCGGCTCCACGCCGAGCTCGGTCAGGAATCGGGAGGGCTGGTCGCCGTCGTCGGCGGGGGCCTTCACTGCGGTGACGACGAGGCGTTCACGCGCGCGCGTGGCGGCCACGTAGAACAGTCGCCGCTCCTCGGAGAGCAGGGCGCCGGGGGTGAGGGGTTCGGCGAGCCCGTCACGGCCGATGCGGTCCGCCTCCAGCAGCGAGCCGCGGCGGCGCAGGTCGGGCCAGAGACCCTCCTGGACCCCGGCCACGACGACCAGGCGCCATTCCAGGCCCTTGGAGCGGTGAGCGGTCATCAGGCGCACGGCGTCGGGGCGCACGGCCCTGCGGGTGAGGGTGTCGGCGGCGATCTCCTCGGCCTCGACCTCCTCCAGGAAGTTCAGGGCACCCCGACCGCCGGTGCGCTCCTCGGCGCGCGCCGCCGTCGCGAAGAGCGCGCAGACGGCGTCCAGGTCACGGTCGGCGTTGCGTCCGGCGGCCCCGCCGCGACGGGCGGCCCGCTCCAGGCGCTGCGGCCACGGGGTGCCTTCCCACAGGTCCCAGAGCGCCTCCTCGGCGGTCCCGCCGCCGGCGAGGCGCTCGCGTGCCTTGCGCAGCAGGGCGCCCAGCCGCTGCGCACCGCGGGCGTACGCGGGGTCGTGCGCGACGAGCCGCTCCGGCTCGGCGAGCGCACGGGCGAGCAGTTCGTCGGACGGCGGCGGTACGAGATTCCCGGCGGCACGCTCCTCCTCGCGCAGTGCGCGGCCCAGGCGGCGCAGATCCGCGGCGTCCATGCTCGCCAGGGGGGAGGCGAGCAGGGCGAGCGCGGTCTCGGTGTCGAGCCAGGACGACGCGGTCGCCGTCACGTCGTCGGTGCCTGCGTCACCGGCCTCCACGTCACCGCTGTCCGCGACCTCGTCGTCCGCGCCACCGGCAGTCGCGTCGCCCGCCGGGTCGCCGGCCTCCAGGTCACCGGCGGTCGCGTCGCCCTCGGCGTCACCGGCCGCCACAGCATCGGCACCAGCGTCACCGCTGTTGACGTCACCGGCACCAGCGTCACCGCTATTGACGTCACCGGCACCAGCGTCACCGCTGTTGACGTCACCGGCGTCCGCACCACCGGCACCGGCGCCCCCGGCCCCGGTGGTCTCGGCGTCCGAGAGCGCGCCCCCCTCCGGGCCGGCGTCCTCCGCGCGGGCCACCGCCCGCAGGGCCGCGAGCAGGGGTGCGACGGCCGGTTCGTGCCGCAGCGGCAGGTCGTCGCCGTCGATGTCGAGGGGGACCCCCGCCGCCGTGAGGGCCCGCCGGATCGTCGGGATCGTGCGGGCACCCGCGCGCACCAGAACGGCCATCTCGCCCCAGGGGACGCCGTCCTCCAGGTGGGCACGGCGCAGCAGGTCCGCGATGTTGTCGAGTTCCGTGCCGGGCGTCGGGTACGTGTGGACCTCCACGCGGCCCCCGTCCCGGACCGGCGACAGCTCGCGATGGGCGCGCACCTTCTCCGCCGGCAGGCGGGTCAGCGGCATGCGCTGGGTGAGCCGGCGGGTGGCGGACAGCAGGGCCGCCCCGGAGCGGCGGGACGTCCGCAGCACCTCGACCGGTGCCGGACGGCCTTCGGTGCTCGGGAAGGCGTCGGGGAAGTCCAGGATGCCGTTGACGTCGGCGCCGCGGAAGGCGTAGATCGACTGGTCGGGGTCACCGAAGGCGACGAGGGTGCGTCCGCCGCCCGCGAGGGCGTGCAGCAGCCGTACCTGCGCGGGGTCGGTGTCCTGGTACTCGTCCACGTAGACCGCGTCGTACCGCGCGGCGAGCTGCCGGGCGACCTCGGGGCGCCGGGCGAGGAGCACCGCGCGGTGGACCAGTTCCGCGTAGTCGAGCACTCCTTGCATGTCGAGTACGTCGAGGTACTCGGCGAGGAAGGCCGCCGCCGCACCCCAGTCGGGACGGCCGATGCGGCGGGCGAAGGCGTCCAGGGCGTCGGGGCTGAGGCCCAGTTCACGGCTGCGGGCGAGGACGGCGCGGACCTCGTCGGCGAAGCCGCGCGTGGTGAGGCAGGCTCGCAGTTCGTCGGGCCAGCGCACATGCGCGAGGCCGAGCCGCTCCAGGTCGGGCTGCCCGGCGAGCAGCTCACGCACGGCCACGTCCTGTTCGGGGCCGGACAGCAGCCTCAGCGGCTCCACGAACAGGTCGCTGTCCTGCTGCGCGCGGACGAGGGCGTAACAGAAGGAGTGGAAGGTGGTGGCCTGGGGTGCACGGGCGGCCCCTATGCGCAGCGCCATGCGGTCGCGCAGCTCGACGGCGGCCTTTCTGCTGAACGTCAGCACGAGCACCCGCTCCGGGTCGCCGTCGCGGGCGATCCGGGCGGCCACGGACTCGACGAGCGTGGTCGTCTTGCCGGTGCCCGGACCTGCGAGGACGAGCAGCGGACCGCTCCTGTGGTCAACCACCGCGCGCTGCCCCGCGTCCAGACGAGGGGGGTCCACCCGGGCCGGCGGGGTACGCACCAGCCGGTACGCGCCGCGGGCCCCCTGACGCACCGGGGGGTGCGTCAGGCGCCTGGTGGAGGAAGAGGAGCTCACGTGGTTCGCCGGTCCTGGTGGTTGTGCGGTTCGTCACTGCCGGCGCTGAGCGCCGTCGTCGGGGGACGGTGGTCGGGAGACGGACGGGAGGACCGCCGCGCACGGGGCGCGGTGGCCGCGGGGTGAGGAAGGTGCGCGCCGAAGACGCTACGCCGGTGAGCTTCGCGGAAGCAGGGCTTCCCCTTCTTCCCTCACATCACCCGCGTCACCCACGCCCCCCGCACCACGAACGTACGGCATGTCACGGATGTGCCTCGTTTCCCTCGTACGGGCCACAGGCGCCCCGTCCGCCCCTCGAATGGCGGAAGCTGTCAGGTGTGACCTTCCGCGTGCTCGCCGCCGTCCCATCGCGCTCGTCTCATGTCGACGCGCGGCACATGTCCTTCGGAGGACCGGCCCGCCTCCCTCAGCGGCGTGCCCTCCTCGCGGTAGCGCGCGAGCGCCTCCAGCTCGTGGCCGGGCAGCAGCACGCCGTCGGCGCGTATGACACGCCACCACGGAACCGCTCCTCCGTAGAGGGCCATCACACGGCCCACCTGGCGCGGGCCGCCCTCCTCCAGCCATTCCGCGACGTCGCCGTACGTCATCACACGTCCGGGCGGGATCGACTCGGCGACGTCGAGGACCCGCTCCGCGTACTCCGGCAGCGCGTCCGCCGGAAGGCTCTCCTCGCTCATCCGTCCCATCCTGCCCCACCCCACCGACAGTGCGACGCGGCGGCCACTGTGCCTACCGCTCGCCCCGGCCGCCGTGCTTCGGGCAGACTGTGCGCCCCCGTATTGCACCCTGATGCCCCCGTGTGTCGGTCGGGCATGCCACCATCGTCCGGGCGGTGACTGGTGATACGAGATCAAGAAGAGACCATGAGGCAGCAGAGCGTGCACCCCGAAGACGCAGAGGGCACCTCCGAGGCCTCGTCACGCCCGGACACCGGCGGCGCCGAGGTGAACGACGCGGGCAAGATGAGCCACGGGTCCGTCCCCACGGCCGCCGACGAGACAGCCGCTGAAGCACGCGAGAGCGCGGAAGCGCAGGTCGAGGCGGGCACGGACGACGGCCACACGGACGAGGTCGAGGGCGACGAGCCCCTGCTCCCCGCGCGCGTGCACCGTCCGTCCGATCTGATGCGGCTTCTGGTCGGGGTCCTCGCGATCGTCGTGCTCCTCGCCATCGCCGCGTTCGCGCACGGCACCACCTCGGGGCTCGAACAGGACATCAACAAGGGCACCGGCCAGGCGCCCGACCTGCTCATCAAGATCGCGGGTCTGGCGTCGAGCATCGCGATCCTCCTGGTGCCGGTCGCCTTCGCGATCGAGCGGCTGATCAAACGGGACGGGCTGCGCATCGCCGACGGCGTGCTCGCCGCGGTCCTCGCGCACGGGGTGACACTCGCCACCGACCTGTGGGTGGCGAAGGCGGCGCCGGACTCCATCCAGGAAGCCCTCACCCAGCCGTCCCCCGGTGACATCCACGCCCTCACCGACCCGGTGCACGGCTATCTCGCACCCGTCATCGCGTACATGACGGCCGTCGGCATGTCCCGCAGACCGCGCTGGCGCGCGGTGCTCTGGGTGGTGCTCCTCCTGGACGCCTTCTCCATGCTGGTCACCGGCTACACAACGCCGTTCTCGATCATCCTGACGGTGCTCATCGGCTGGACCGTCGCCTACGGGACGCTGTACGCGGTCGGCTCGCCGAACGTGCGGCCCACCGGCCGGACCCTCATGGCGGGCCTGCGCCACGTCGGCTTCCACCCGGTGAGCGCGGCCCGCGAGGAAGCGCCGGACGCCACGGAGAACGGCGACCGCGGCAGGCGCTACTTCGTCACCCTGGAGGACGGCCGGCCCCTGGACGTCACGGTCGTCGACCGTGAGCAGCAGGCGCAGGGGTTCTTCTACCGTGTGTGGCGACGCCTCACCCTGCGCGGCATCACCACCCGCCGCAGCCTGCAGTCACTGCGCCAGGCGCTGGAGCAGGAGGCGCTCCTCGCGTACGCGGCCATCGCGGCCGGCGCCAACGCGCCCAAGCTGATCGCGACCTCCGAGCTGGGCCCGGACGCCGTGATGCTCGTCTACGAGCACATCGGCGGGCGCACCCTCGATGCGGTTCCCGACGAGCTGATCACCGACGACCTGCTGCGCGACACCTGGCACCAGGTGCAGGCCCTTCAGTCCCGCCGCATCGCGCACCGCAGGCTCGCGGGCGACGCGATTCTGGTGGATCGTTCCGGCACGGTGATCCTCACCGATCTGCGCGGCGGCGAGATCGCGGCCGGCGACCTGCTGCTGCGCATGGACATCGCCCAGCTGGTCACCACGCTCGGACTGCGGGTGGGCGCCGAGCGCGCGGTGGCGTCGGCGGTCGGCGTGCTCGGCCCGGACGCGGTCGCGGACTGTCTGCCGATGCTCCAGCCGATCGCCCTGACGCGCTCCACGCGCGCGACGCTGCGCAAGCTCGCCCGCGAGCGTGCGCACCGGGAGCGCGAGGCCGTCCTCGAGGCCTCCCGGCAGGACAAGCTCGCCCGCGCGGAGGAGGCCCGGCAGGACGCCACGTCCGTGCAGGAGAAGCCCGGCAAGAAGGCGGTGCGGGCGGAGCAGCGCGCCGAGAAGCGGGCCATAGACGAGGCCCTGGACGAGGCGCGCGAGGAGGACCTGCTCACCCAGATCCGCCATCAGGTGCTGCTGATCAGACCGCAGGCACCGGTCGAGCCCGCGCGCCTGGAGCGGGTCAGACCGCGCACGCTGATCAGTTTCATCGCCGGAGCGATCGGCGCGTACTTCCTGCTGACGCAGCTCACCCACATCGAGTTCGGGACCCTCTTCGACAACGCCGAATGGGGCTGGGTCGCCGCGGCGGTGCTGTTCTCGGCGCTCAGCTACGTCGCGGCGGCGATGAGCCTGCTGGGCTTCGTGCCCGAGCGGGTGCCGTTCGCGCGGACCGTGGCGGCGCAGGTCGCCGGCTCGTTCGTGAAGATCGTGGCGCCCGCCGCGGTCGGCGGTGTGGCGCTCAACACGCGCTTCCTCCAGCGCGCCGGGGTGCGGCCCGGACTCGCGGTGGCGAGCGTCGGCGCCTCCCAGCTGTTCGGCCTCGGCTGCCACATCCTGATGCTGCTCTCCTTCGGCTATCTGACCGGCACCGAGAAGACCCCGTCCCTGTCGCCGTCCCGCACGGTCATCGCGGGGTTGCTGACGGTGGCGGTACTGGTCCTGGTGGTGACGTCGGTCCCGTTCCTGCGCAAGTTCGTCGTCACGCGCGTGCGGTCCCTGTTCGCCGGCGTGGTGCCCCGCATGCTCGACGTGCTCCAGAGGCCGCAGAAGCTGGTCACCGGGATCGGCGGCATGCTGCTGCTGACCGCCTGCTTCGTGATGTGCCTGGACGCGTCGATCCGGGCGTTCGGCCACGAGGAGTCGACCACGCTGAGCCTCGCCAGCGTCGCCGTCGTCTTCCTCGCCGGCAACGCGCTGGGATCGGCGGCGCCGACCCCCGGCGGCGTGGGCGCCGTCGAGGCCACCCTCACGGTCGGTCTGATCGCCGTCGGGCTGCCCAAGGAGGTCGCGGCGCCCGCGGTCCTGCTGTACCGGCTGCTGACGCTGTGGCTGCCCGTGCTGCCGGGCTGGCTGTTCTTCAACCACTTGACGCGCAAGGGCGCGCTCTGACCGGAAGGCGCGGGCGCGCACCGCCCCGCGTCCTGCCGCGCACACCGTCCCGTGCGCCGCCGCCCAGGCTGTCGCGCGCACCGCGAAGCGCCTGGTCCGAGCGCTGCGGCGCACTCACCCACACGGCCCGCGCCCCGCGCGCACCGCCCCGTACGACCGCACGATGGGGACATGCCGAACCCTCCCCAGCCACGCGCGGCTGCCCTGACCCTGACCGCCGTTGTGCTGATCTCCTTGCTCGCGGGTTGCAGCGACGGGTCGAAGGACAAGGGCGGGGACGGCGATCTGACAGCTCAGAAGCTGAGCTGGACGGAGTGCCCGGCACCCTCCGAGTCCGAGGGCGGGGGCAACGCTCCGTCACCTCTGCCGGGCGGCACCGAGTGGCAGTGCGCCACGATGAAGGCGCCCCTCGACTGGGCCGATCCCAAGGGCGACACGATCGGGCTGGCGCTGATCCGGGCGAAGACGAGCGGCGACCCGAGCAAGCGCATCGGCTCGCTCATCTTCAACTTCGGCGGCCCGGGAGGCTCGGGCGTCACCACGCTCCCCGCCTTCGGTGAGGACTACGCCGCCCTGCGCACCCGCTACGACCTGGTGAGCTTCGACCCCCGCGGCGTGGGCCGCAGCGCGGGCGTGACATGCGAGGACGACCAGCAGCTCGACGAGTTCTTCCAGCAGGACGCCACGCCGGACGACGCCGCGGAGCAGAAGGAGCTCCTGCAGAACACCAGGACGTTCAACGCGGCCTGTGAGAAGAACTCCGGCACGATCCTCCCCCATGTGCGCACCACGGACGCGGCCCGCGACATGGATCTGATGCGCCAGGTCCTCGGCGACGCGAAGCTCCACTACTTCGGCATCTCCTACGGGACCGAACTGGGCGGCGTCTACGCCCACCTGTTCCCGAAGAACGTGGGACGCGCGGTGTTCGACGCGGTCGTCGACCCGACGCAGAACCCCGAGCAGAGTTCGCTCGGGCAGGCCAAGGGGTTCCAGCTCGCACTCGACAACTTCGCCGAGGACTGCACCTCCAAGGTCGAGGACTGCCCGATCGGCGACACGCCTCAGGACGTGAAGGACCGCATCGCCAAGCTGCTCAAGGACCTCGAGGTGAAGCCGATCCCCGGCGTCTTCCCCCGCGAGCTCACCCAGACCGCGGCGACCAGCGGCATCGCCCAGGCGCTGTACTCCAAGGACTTCTGGGAGTACCTGACCGAGGGTCTCGAGCAGGCCTACGACGGCGACGGCAAGGTGCTCATGCTGCTGTCGGACTCCATGAACGGCCGCAACGCGAACGGCCAGTACAGCAACCTCGTCCCGGCGAACATCTCCATCAACTGCGCGGACGACAAGCCGCGCTACACCCCGGACTTCGTGGTGTCGAGGCTGCCGCAGTTCCGGGCCGCCTCACCGCTGTTCGGCGACTATCTGGCCTGGGGCATGCTCAGCTGCACGGACTGGGCCGTGGCGGGCGCCGCCGACCACCCGGACGTCGCCGCCGCCGGCGCGGCGCCCATCCTGGTCGTCGGCAACACCGGCGATCCGGCCACGCCGTACGAGGGCGCCCGGAAGATGGTGGAGGCGCTGGGCAAGGGGGTCGGCGTCGAGCTGACGTACAAGGGCCAGGGACACGGGGCCTACGACAGCAAGAACAAGTGCGTGCAAGGCGCCGTGAACGGCTATCTGCTGGAGGGAACCATCCCGCCCGCTGGAACCGTCTGTTCGTAGAAAACAGCAGGTCAGCGAGTTATCCACAGGCTGTGACGGCTTTGGACGCCGCCGCCTACTATTGCCTGCATGTGATCCGCGGATCGGGCGGACCACGGGTGAGGGGGGAAGCACATGGCACGTTTCGCACGGTGGACGGCCGCGGCCGCCACCGCGTTGCTGGTGGCCGGTTGCAGCGGCGGGTCGTCCGGTGACGACACGGACGAGGGGAAGGGCGGCGACAAGTCGTCGGCCACAGCGCCTTCTTCGGGCACACCGTCGGGGCTGCCCGGCGAACTCACCTCGCAGAAGCTCGACTGGGGCCGCTGCAAGGGCACCTCCGACTCCCCCGCGCCTGGCAGCGGCTGGCAGTGCGCCACGCTCAAGGTCCCGCTGGACTACACGAAGCCGGACGGCGAGACGATCGGCCTCGCGGTGATCCGCTCGAAGGCGACGGGCGGCTCGGGCGAGCGCATCGGCTCGCTCCTGTTCAACTTCGGCGGGCCCGGCGGCTCGGGCATCTCCACCATGCCGTCGTACGGCTCGATCGTCGGCTCCCTCCACGACCGGTACGACCTGGTGAGCTGGGACCCGCGCGGCGTGGCGGCGAGCGAGGGGGTGCGCTGCCGCAGCGACAAGGACATCCAGGCGGCCGAGTCGGTGGACGCCACACCGGACGACGCCACCGAGGAAGCCGCGTACTTCAAGGACGCCACGGACTTCGGCAAGGGCTGCGAGAAGGCCGCGGGCAAGCTCATGTCCCATGTGTCGACCACGGACACGGCACGCGACATGGATCTGATGCGCGAGGTCCTCGGCGACCGCAAGATGCATTACTTCGGCATCTCCTACGGCACGGAACTGGGCGGGGTGTACGCCCACCTGTTCCCGAAGAACGTGGGGCGCCTGGTGCTGGACGCCGTCGTCGACCCGAGTGCCGACACCGTCGGCCACGCCAAGAACCAGACCCTCGGCTTCCAGCGGGCCCTGGACGACTATCTGAAGTCCACCGGCCAGGACCCGAAGCAGGGCTCGCAGAAGATCGTGGACCTGCTGAAGCGCATCGACGCCCGGCCGCTGCCCGCCTCGGGCGGACGCAAGCTCACCCAGACCCTGGCCCTCACCGGCATCGTCCTGCCGCTGTACAGCAAGCAGGGCTGGTCCAGCCTCACCAGCGCGCTCAAGGCGGCCGAGGACGGGGACGGTTCGGAGCTGCTGACGCTCGCCGACGGTTACAACGAACGCGACCCCTCGGGGCACTACGGCACGACGACACACTCGCAGCGGGTCATATCGTGCCTGGACGACAAGCAGCGGCCGACTCCCGAGGAGACGAGGAAGCTGCTGCCCGAGTTCGAGAAGATCTCGCCCGTCTTCGGCGACTTCATGGGCTGGGACACGGCGGGCTGGTGCCACGACTGGCCGGTGGCGGGCCAGTTCGACAACCCGGAGGTCAGTGCGCCGGGTGCGGAGCCGGTCCTGGTCGTCGGCAACACCGGCGACCCCGCGACACCGTACGAGGGCGCCCGCAGGATGGCCGACGAACTGGGCAAGGACGTCGGTGTGGAGCTCACCTGGAAGGGCGAGGGCCACGGCGCGTACGGCAGCGGGAGCGACTGCGTGGACTCGACGGTGAACAGGTATCTGCTGGACGGGACCGTGCCGAAGGACGGCAAGGTCTGCGCCTCCTAGGCCGCGTGGTCCGAGGGCACCGGTTCCGGTGCCCTCGGACCACGGCAAGGGGCCCGGCACACAGCGTGCCGGGCCCCACCTCCGAGGAGGGCGTTTGCCTAGTAGACCGGCTTGTCGGGCTCGATCTGGTTGACCCAGCCGATCACGCCGCCGCCGACGTGGACGGCGTCGGCGAAGCCCGCGGACTTCAGGACGGCGAGGACTTCCGCACTGCGGACACCCGTCTTGCAGTGCAGGACGATCTTCTTGTCCTGCGGCAGGGACTCCAGGGCGGTGCCCATGAGGAACTCGTTCTTCGGGATCAGCTTGGCGCCGGGGATCGAGACGATCTCGTACTCGTTGATCTCACGGACGTCGATGATCTCGATGTTCTCGCCGTCGTCGATCCACTCCTTGAGCTGCTTGGGAGTGATCGTCGAACCGGCCGCCGCCTCCTGGGCCTCCTCGGACACGACGCCGCAGAAGGCCTCGTAGTCGATGAGCTCGGTGACGGTGGGGTTCTCGCCGCAGACGGCGCAGTTCGGGTCCTTGCGGACCTTGACCTGGCGGTACTGCATCTCCAGGGCGTCGTAGATCATCAGTCGGCCGACGAGGGGCTCGCCGGTGCCGGTGAGGACCTTGATCGCCTCGGTGACCTGGATGGAGCCGATGGACGCGCACAGCACGCCCAGCACGCCGCCCTCGGCGCAGGAGGGGACCATGCCCGGCGGCGGGGGCTCCGGGTAGAGGCAGCGGTAGCAGGGGCCGTGCTCCGACCAGAACACGGAGGCCTGGCCGTCGAACCGATAGATCGAGCCCCACACGTACGGCTTGTTGAGGAGCACACACGCGTCGTTGACCAGGTAGCGGGTGGCGAAGTTGTCCGTGCCGTCGACGATCAGGTCGTACTGGCTGAAGATGTCCATCACGTTCTCGGCTTCGAGCCGCTCTTCGTGAAGGATCACGTTCACGTACGGGTTGATGCCCAGCACGGAGTCGCGGGCCGATTCGGCCTTGGAGCGGCCGATGTCCGACTGGCTGTGGATGATCTGGCGCTGCAGGTTCGACTCGTCGACCTCGTCGAACTCCACGATGCCGAGCGTGCCCACGCCCGCCGCGGCCAGGTACATCAGCGCAGGCGATCCCAGGCCGCCGGCGCCGACACACAGCACCTTGGCGTTCTTCAGCCGCTTCTGCCCGTCCATGCCCACGTCAGGGATGATCAGGTGGCGGGAGTACCTGCGGACCTCGTCTACGGTGAGCTCGGAAGCCGGCTCGACCAGGGGTGGCAGCGACACGGGGGCTCCGTTGGTCGGTCAATCACTACAGTTGTTCTCCCCGTAACACTGCCACGCCCTTCTTCATTCCGAGACACCCGTTCCGATCCGCGAGACGATTTCGTCCCAGTAGCCGGGCATCGTCTCCCAGGGGTCGGCCCGCCCACCGAGATCGGTGCGGTCGGTGAAGTAGATCGTCGAGGCACCCTGCCAGCGGGCGATGCGCAGCGCCTCGTCGAGATGACCGCGCGGCACGCCGTGCACCAAGTGGCAGAACCGCTCGGGCGGGTAGTCGGCGGTCCACTCGGCGACCTGGGACCAGCGGTAGTCGCTCCAGGAGCCGGAGAAGGTGACCAGCTGGTCGGCGTTCTCCGCGTAGCCGGGATACGGATGGGCGCCGTGCCCGAGCACGATGTGTGCATCCTCACGGAGCGTCCGGAGCGTGCCGACGGTCCGGCGGACCTCGGCGAGCGCGGTGCGTTCGGTGGGACAGCGGTCCAGGAGGTAGCCGTCGACCCGGTACCAGTCGAGGTAGCGCTGGGCGTCGGAGACCAGTTCGCCGAAGGCCCGCGCGCCGTACTTGGCGTCCAGGCGACCGAGCACGCGTACGCCCGCGTTGCGCAGCCGCCCGACGGCCTCCAGGCAGTGCGGGTCGGGACGGGTGCCGGGTCCGTTGGACACGTTCAGGGCGACCCAGTGCAAAGGGGCGCCGGGCCGGGTGAGTTCGGCCCACTCCAGCGGAGCGACGAGGGGGTGTGCATAGCCGGGGATGCCGAAGCCGACCTTGAGGTCGGTGCTCGCGGTACCGGCTGCGGTGCTGGTCAGATACGGCATGCCGCCTCCATCCAGATGTCTGCCAGGGATTCCTCGAGGTTGATGCGGGGCCGCCAGCCGAGCCGGTCGCGTGCGGTGCGCACGTCGGCCTGCTGCCAGCTGCCGCAGCCGTCCGGGTACGGGTACGCGACCGGGGCCGCGTGGTCCGGTTCGTTGCGGGGGTGGCCGATGGATGTCCTGAGGGGGCCGGGAGGTCCGTCGAGTTCGTGCAGGGCGCCGCCGTAGCCGGCGACCCGGGCGAGGACCGCGGCCGCGTCGCGGAGTCGTACGGCACGTCCCGAGCCGATGTTGATCACGCCCTGTGCGGCGGAGAGCGAGGCCGCGTGGACGGCACGGGCGACGTCGCGTACGTCGATGAAGTCACGCTGGACGCCGAGTCCGCCGAGTTTGAGTTCGCCGTCGCCGGACTGCATGGCGCGGCGGAGGGCCTCGGCGAGGCGGCCCAGCGGGGATCCGGCGGGTGTGCCGGGTCCGGCGGGTGAGAAGACCCTGAGGACCACGGCGTCCAGGCCGGAGCCGAGGACCAGTTCGGTGGCGGCGAGCTTGCTGACGCCGTACGGGCCGCCGGGGCGCGGCACGGCGTCCTCGGCGGTGGAGGAGCCGGCCTGGCTGGGCCCGTACTCGGCGCCACAGCCGATCTGGACGAGCCGTGCCCCGCAACCGCTGCGGCGGAGGGCCTCGCAGACGGTGGCGACGGCGACGGTGTTGTGCCGGGTCAGTTCGCGGGCGCCTCCGCGGGTGGCGCCGGCGCAGTTGATGACGACTCCGGGGTGCACCGCGTCGAGGAAGCGGGTGAGTGCGCCGGGACTGCCCGAGGCGAGGTCGAAGCGGACGTCGGCGTCGTCGCCCCGGCCGAGCGCGGTGAGCTGCACGGCCGGGTCGGCAAGCAGTCTGTCGGCCACGAAGCGGCCGAGGTATCCGTTGGCTCCGATCAGCAGGACCCTCATCGGGCGGCTCCCGGGGCGGATTCTCCGGTTCGGGAGGTGATCATCTGGCGTTCTCCTTCAGGTGATGCCGTGGGTCGGGAGAGGGCCCGCGGTGTCGGCCCCGCGGGAGAAATAGGTCCGTGCCCGGGTGCCGGGCGCGGAAGCGCGGTTCACACCGCCTCGTTGGGCAGTGCGTGGGCGGAGGCCCTGGTCAGGGTGCGCGTCGAGTGGACGAGCAGGACGAACGCCGCCGTGCCGCACACCAGAGCCGGTACGGCTCCGGGCCCCCAGGCCTCGACGACGGTCTCGACAGGCGTGGCGAGGAAGGAGCAGCCGGGCAGGCGGCCCGCGAAGACGGTGGCGAGCGCGATCGCCTCGGTGGCTCCGGCGCCGGCGAGCATCACGGCGGGCGCGTGGGTGAAGCCGCGCGCCGTCAGCAGACGGGCGAGCAGGAGCAGGGCGCCCAGGGCACCGGCCCCGGTGTAGGCGGGTGGCTCGCCGAGCACTGCCGCGCTCAGGGCGAGCAGCCCGCCGAGGGCGCACAGGAACAGGGTGAACACGCCGAGGAGCAGAGGGCGGACCGTGGTGGCGAACTCGTCGAGGCCGCGGCTGGCGGTCAGTCTGCGACGGGCGTTCACGACGAAGAGCTGTGCACACCAGGCCGCCGGCGCGCACGCCGTCGACAGGGCGAGCACGGGTGCCTTGGCGAGCGGCCAGGGGCCGTCGGGTCCGCCGTCGAGCGCGGCGCTGAGCAGTCCGTCTCCGAGGAGGGCGTAGGCGACGAGCCAGCACATCCAGCCGCGGGTGGCGCCGGTCGTGCGCTGACCGGCGCTCAGGGGGCCGCGGCGCAGGGCGTACCGCAGACCGAGGGTCACGGCGAGGACGCCGGCCGCGGCCACCGCGAGGCGCGGCCGGCCCTCGGTGACGCGCAGTCCGAGCGTGGCCGCCAGGCAGAGGACGCCGGGCAGCAGGGCGAGCACCGCCCAGTCGGCACGCGCACCGGGGCGTTGCGGCTCCGCCGGGCGCGGTGTGTGTTCGCCGTCGCGCGAGGCACGGGCGTACATCTCCTCGGCGAGCGAGAACACGTCGCGGTGGCGGAATCGGGTGGCCGTCCGGTCGGTCACACCGTGGGCCTCCAGACCGGCGGCGATCTCCAGCGGGTCGACCGCGCGCTCGCAGAGTTCGCGGTGCCGGTGCATGAGCGCTTTCACGGGGTCCGCGGCGCCACGGCGCGCGATGGGCCTGCGCGCGCCGTCGGTACGACTCGCACTCCCCTCGCTGCCGCTCGCACCACCTTTGCGTTTCCGTTCACCGGCGCCGTCGCCGTCCCGGCCGGCACGCTCACCGATGCGGCCCGCGCCGCCGGCATCTCCTCCCCTCGCGCCACCCGCGCCCCGGCCGCCCACGCTGCCCGAGTCCTCGACGTCCTCGACGTCCTCGACGTCCTCGACATCCTCGCTGCCCAGATCCCCGCCGCCCAGGGCGCCCAGGCCGGCCAGGTCGTCCAGCTCCCGCAGAGTGTGTGGTCCACCCGGTGCGCGCGGTCCGGTCGTCTCGCTCATCGGGCTCCCTCCCCCGCGGGGACGGGAACCGTGGCGCGCACGGGCGCCCCCGCCGCCCAACGCGGCCGGCCCGCGGCCATGGGACGGACCTCGGTCCAGCAGCCCGGCACATGGGCCTCCGCGGGAACTCCGAAGGGCAACGGCTCGCCCTCGTCGTCCACGACCACCCGCCGGACCGGGGAGTGCGAGACGATCTCCAGGTAGATGCCGTGGAAGGCCGCGATGTTCTGCTCGACGGTGAACAGTTCGAGGGCGCGTGCACGCGCGGCCGCGCCCAGACGCTCACGGCGCTCGGGGTCACGCAGCAGCGTCACGCACGCCTCCGCGAGCGCCCGCGGGTTGCGGGGCGGCACCACCAGCCCCGTACCGCCGATGACTTCGACGACCGCGCCCACGTCCGTGGAGACGGTCGCGCGACCGCAGAACATGGCCTCGACGAGACTGATCGGAAAGCCCTCGACGACGCTGGAGAGCACGACGACGGCTCCGGAGGCGTACGCCTCCGCCAGACTGGGGACCTCGGGGCCACCGATCTCTTCGAAGGACACCGGATTGTCGCCGACCGCGTGCACGCCCTCCGCCTCGTCGGGGAAGAGCTGGGCGGCCAGAGCCCGGCAGTGGGCCAGATAGGTCGCGCCTTCGGGGCCGTCGGCGGGCGCGCCGACGATCCGCAGCCGCGTCTTCGGCTCCTCCTTGCGGATCTCCGCGAAGGAGTGCAGCAGCGAGATCAGATCCTTGGCGGGTTCGATGCGGCCGACCCACACCAGCGTGTCCGGGTCGGCGCATCCGTTGCCCTCCGCGCTCTCCCCCACGTCCGCGAACCGGGACGCCTCCATGCCGGGGTAGACGGTGCGCAGTTTGGCGCGGTCGGCGCCGCAGCGCTCCTGCCAGCGGCGGGCGTGCGTGTTGCCGGGCGTGATGAGCGCGGCGGCCCGGTAGACCTCGGCGGCGAGCCTGCCGTGGAACCCGGCGAGCAGCGCGCGTACGGCCGGGCTCTCGCCGACGGTGGCGGAGGCCAGGTAGTGCGCGCGCAACTGCACCCCGTACTCGGTGACCAGCAGGGGCACGCCGGCGAAGTGCCGGGCGATCAGACCCGGCAGCGCCGCGGTGCCGCCCGCCGTGGCGTGGCACAGGTCCACCGAGTCGAGTCCGTCGCCCTCGTACCAGTCCAGCGACAGGGGCCGCAGGGCACGTTCGACATGGGAGGCGAAGGCGAGCAGGTCGGGCACACGCGCCGTGCGGGCGGTGCGCAGCGCGCCGGGCGCACGGCAGGCGCGTTCCAGTGCGCGCACGGCACCCTCCGAACGCAGGGCACCGGCGAGACCGCCCTCGTCCCGGGCGAGCTCCGCGAGGGCGTAGAGCGCGCTGCCGAAACGGTCCGCCTCAACACCGGCGGAGGCCGCCTGGTCGTCCTGGGCTCCCGCGCCGCCGCCGAACGCCCAGCCGTCGAGAGCCCCCGGCCCCTCGCACACGGCCGCCGCCAGCTCTCTGTACGCGTCGGCGAAGCGTCGCCGCGCCCGGCGTCCGTACATCACCCCGTCGTCCTCGACGGTCCACAGAGGCGCGGTCCGTACCCTGCTGACCTGCGGCGGCAGCTGGATCCAGCCCTCGTCCTCCTGGCGCTCGCTGCGGCTGAGCGCGTAGATGTCGAACTCGTGCTGCCCGAGCCCGCGTACGAGCCGGTCGCACCAGAGTCTGGCGTCACCGCTCACATACGGATAGCCACCCTCCGTAAGCAGTCCGATGCGCACGACCACACCCCCGATCTCCCGTATGGGGAGCCACCGTTGACCCGGCGGCTCGCAGCGGGAAGAACGTATGCGGACATGACGGTGGCGCGACGGACGGTTGTCCATCGCGCCACCAAAAGGGGTGAACGGTCGTAACTTTCCCGCGCAGGCCGCGTTCTGTCGCGCTAAGAGATCATGCGACTACGCTTCGTCGTCACGCGTGCCAGGCCGTACGCGCCGACGGAGCCGCTCGGACCGCACCGCGCGTGCCGACCGCGCCACCCGAACCGCACCGCACGTGCCGACCGCGCCACCCGAACCGCACCGCACGTGCCGACCGCGCGACCCGAACCGCACCACGCATGCCGACCCTGCGGCTCAGGCCGTCGCCAGCTCCCCGCGGGCGGCACGGCGCCGTGCCGCGACCTCCGGGTCGAGTGCCGGTACGGCGGCGAGCAGTTGCTCGGTGTAGGGGTCCCGGGGGGACTCGTACACCTCGTCGGCGGGCCCGTACTCGACGATCCGGCCGCGCCGCATCACCGCCACCCGGTCGCTGACCTGGCGCACGACCGCGAGGTCGTGCGCCACGAAGACCAGCGCGAGCCCCAGTTCGCGCTGAAGCTCACCGAGCAGGGCGACCACTTGGGCCTGGGTGGTGACGTCGAGCGCGGAGACGGGTTCGTCGCACACGATGGCGCGCGGCTCCGCGGCCAGGGCGCGCGCGATGCCGACCCGCTGCCGCTGCCCGCCGCTGAACTCGTGCGGGTAACGGTCGTAGTGGTCCGGGTCGAGGCCCACGCGTTCCAGCAGCTCCCGCACGCGCCCTCTGATCCGGCCCTCGTCGCGTTCGCCGCGGGCCCGCAGCGGGTCGGCGATCGACTCGCCCACGCTGCGCCGGGGGTTGAGGGAGGCCACCGGGTCCTGGAAGACCATCTGCACCGATGGGCTCACGCCGGTCTGCTCGCGCCCTTCGTGGCGGACCGTGCCGGCGGTGGGCTCCAGGAGCCCGACCAGCATCCGTCCCAGCGTGGTCTTCCCGCTGCCGCTCTCGCCGACGACGCCGAGGGTCTCGCCCCGGCGGACCGTCAGCGACACGTCGTCGACGGCGGCGAACCGCCGCTTCCCCGTGCCGAACTCGCGCCGCAGCCCCACCGCTTCGAGGACGGTCTCGTCGCCGACGTCGCCCTCGGTGACGCGTGGTGCGTCCACCCGCGGGACGGCACCCAGCAGCTCACGCGTGTAGGTGTCGCGGGGTGCCCCGAGAACGGTTCCGACCGGGCCGTGCTCGACGGCGCGCCCGTGCCGCATGACGAGGATCTCGTCCACGCTCTCGGCCGCGACCCCGACGTCGTGCGTGACGAGCAGCAGCCCCATGCCGGTCTCCTCGCGCAGGGTGTGCAGCAGGTCGAGGATCTGGGCCTGGACGGTCACGTCGAGGGCCGTGGTCGGCTCGTCGGCGATCAGCAGGTCGGGCCGGCAGGCCAGGGCCATGGCGATCAGGGTGCGCTGGCGCATGCCTCCGCTGAACTCGTGCGGACGCGAACGGGCGCGACGGGCCGCGTCCGGTATGCCGACGCGGTCGAGCACCTCGACGGCACGCGCGCGTGCCGCTCGCCGTGACGCCCTGGTGTGCACCCGGTACACCTCGGCGATCTGGTCGCCGACGGCGTGGTACGGGTCGAGGGAGGACAGCGGGTCCTGGAAGACCATGGCGGCCTTCCCGCCCCGCAGCCGCCGCAGTTCGTCGTCGGAGGCCGCCTGTACGTCCACGCCGGCCACCCGCACCGTGCCGCCGACCCGCGCTCCGGTGCCCCGGTGCAGCGCCAGCAGGGCCGACGCCACGGTGGACTTGCCGGACCCGGACTCGCCGACGAGTCCCAGCGCGGCCCCCCGTTCCAGCCGGAAGGAGAGCCCGTCGACGGCGCGCAGGCCCCCGAACGCCACGGAGAGGTCGGTGACCTCGACGAGGCTCCCGCCGCCCGGAGCGGCGGGACCGGACCCGTCACCGGCTTCGGCGACACCGCCCCCGCCCCCGCCCCCGCCCGCACCACGGCCGTCACCGACAGCACCCGGCACACCGTCACCGACGGCGCGCAGCACGCCGTCACCGACAGCACGCAGCACGCCGTCGTCGGCTTCCGCAGGACTCACGACAGCACCACCCGTCGGTCGGCCACCGCGAACAGCACGTCCGCGACGGCATTGGCCAGGACCACGAAGAAGCCGGTGACCAGCACCACGCCGACCACGACCGGCAGATCGACGACGGTCACCGCGTGCACGAGTTCGCGCCCGAGCCCCGGAAGACCGAACAACGTCTCGGAGAGCACGGCACCACCGATCGCCGACCCGAAGTCGTTGGCGCTCAGCGCGATGACCGGCGCCACGGCGCCCCGCAGGGCGTGCCGCCCGATGATCGAGCGCTCCCCCACCCCGTACGCACGGAAGGTGCGGACGTGGTCCTCCGCGAGCGTCTCCAGCATGGAGGCCCGGGTCAGACGGGCGTACTTGGCGGACTCGATCAGTGCCAGCGACAGCCAGGGCAGCAGCAGGTTCCACGCCCACTGCTCGGGGTCCTCGGTGAAGGGCACGTACTGCGGGAAGGGCAGCAGCTGCAACTGTCCGCAGACGACGATCATCAGCACCAGACCGATGACGAAGACGGGGGTGGCCGTGCCGGCGAGGGTGACGGCGGTCAGCGCCCGCTCGGTCAGCCGGCCGCGCCGCCAGGCGGACAGCACACCGGTGCCGACGCCGAGGATCAGCCACAGCACCGTCGCGCCGAGCACGAGCGAGAAGGTGACCGGCAGCTTCGCCCAGATCAGCTGGGTGACCTGCTGGCCGCTCTGGTACGAGACACCGAGGCAGGGCGCGCCGCAGTGCTGCACGGACGTGCCCGTCGAGTAGTCCTGGCCGACGAAGACGCCCTGGAGGAAGTGCCAGTAGCGCACGTACAGCGGATCGTCGAGCCTCAACTGCCCGGCGACCTGGTGCACCTGGGCGGGCGAGCAGCGCGGGCCGCAGGTGATCTGCGCGACGTCGCCGGGCGCGACGTAGAAGACGAGGTAGATGATCACGGAGATCGCGAACAGGGTGACGACGGCCCCGACCAGGCGCCGCAGCGCGAAGCCCGGGAACCCGGCGAGCGAACCGCTCAGCCCTTTGAGGGCGCTCATGCCTTGGCCTCCCGCCTGCGTCCCGTCCCGATGCGCAGCCGGGAGGCGGCGCGCGGATCGAGTGCGGTGCGCACTCCGTCGCCGAGCACGGTCAGCGCGAGCACGGTGACGAACAGCGCGCCGGCCGGCAGCAGCAGATACTGAGGCGCCGCCTGGTACCAGATGTCGGCTGCCGTGAGCATCTGTCCCCAGGACGGTGTCGGCGGCTTCACGCCGACACCGAGGAAGCTGAGCGCCGCCTCGACGGTGATGTTCGCGGGGACGAGGAGGGCGGCGTACGTGATGACGGGCGCGACCAGCGCGGGCAGCAGCTCGCGGCAGGCGACGCGCCAGGCGCCCCAGCCGCTGAGCCGGGCGGCGGCCACGTAGTCGAGTTCCTTGAGGGTCAGCGTGTGGGCGCGGACGATCTTCGCGATCGAACCCCACGCCACCAGGCCGATGATGAGCGCGACGAGCACGGGCCGGGGGAAACTGCTGGGGACGATCGCGAGCAGCGCGAGGGACATGATCATCAGCGGCATGGCGATGATGACGTCCGTGGCCCGGCTGAGCAGCTGGTCGACCCACCGGTTCCCCAGGCCGGCCGCGACTCCCACCACGATGCCGATGAGGACCTGGACGAGCGTGGCCGCGAGCGCGACGCCGAGCGAGACGCGGGCGCCGTAGACAAGGCGGGCGAAGAGGTCGCGGCCCGTCTGCGGTTCGACGCCGAGCCAGTGGTCGCCGCCGATGCCGCCGAGCGGGCCGACGGGCACACCGCCGCGCGCGGAGTCCACGAGTGAGGGGTGGTAGGTGGTCGGGTCCTGGCCCTCGATCGCGGTGAGCAGCGGCGCGGCGAGCGCGATCAGGACGAGCAGCGTGACGACGCCCGCCGCGACGAGGGCGGCGCGCTGCGCTCGCAGCCGCCGCCAGAACTGACGGGCCCCCGAGGCCCCCGGGACGGAGGATTCCGTCCCGGGGGCCTGGGAGGCGACAAGTGCCTCGCTCACGGTGCTACTTCACCGCGACCTGGGAGATGTCCAGCACGCCGGTCCAGTCGCTGATCACGATGTTCTTCACGTCCTTGCCGTACAGGCGCTTGTAGACGGGGTGGAACAGCGGCACGGTCAGCGCCTGCTCGCCGATCTTCTTGTCCAGCGCGCCCCAGCGCCGGGCGGCCTGGTCGAGGTCGGTCAGCTTGTTGATCGCGTCGATCTCGGCGTTGACCGACTTGTCGTCGAGGAAGCCGGTGTTGAAGTTGGCGCCGTCCTTGACGATCTGCCGGCCGTCGAAGATGGGGGCCAGGAAGGGACCGCCGGAGGGCCAGTCGGCGCCCCAGTGGGCGAGGAACAGGCCGGGCTCGGTCTTGGCGCTGTGGATCTTGTCGCTGTAGTCGTTGTCCTCGAGACCCTGGAGCTTGACGGTGATCCCGGCCTTCTTCAGGGCGTCCTGGAGGGCCGTCGCGATCTCGGGGCTGGTCTCGAAGTCCTTGCTGTTGGAGTGCGTGAGCGTGATGGTCAGGCCGTTCTTGTAGCCCGCCTCCTTCAGCAGCTCCTCGGCCTTGGCCGGGTTGCCGGACTTGCCCGCCGGGAAGTGGTCGTACGGCGTGTAGCCGAAGGACTTCTGGTCGGGCAGGTAGGTGGTCGCGGGCTCGGCGAGCGACGAGCCGCCGGCCGCGTTGATCACCGAGGTGCGGTCGACGGCGTACGAGATCGCCTGGCGGACCTTCGGGTTGTCGAACGGCTTCACCTTCGGGTTGAAGGCGAGGTAGTTGGTGTAGCCGAAGTGACCGGTGCCGACGCGCGCGGCGAGGGCCTTGTCGCCGGACACCTTGGCGAGCTCGGCGGGGCCGAGGTTGGTGTCCGTGGTGACGGCGGCGGCGTCCGCTCCCTGAGACGCGGAGAGCCGCTGGTTGATCACGGACGAGTCCAGGCCGGACCGTACGTCGATCTTGTCGGGGTAGGCCTTGCGCTCGGCGTCGGTCGTCGCGGACCAGTGGGTGTTGCGCTCCAGGACGAGCCGCTCGCCGTCGTTCTCGTTCTTGACGACCTTGTACGGGCCGGAGGAGACGGGGTGCTCCTCGTACTTCGTGCCGGTGTCCTTGGCCCTCGGGACGGGCGTGAACTGCGTCTGCGTGGCGAGGTAGGGGAACTCACCCTCGGGCTTGTTCAGGTGGAAGACGATCGTCAGGTCGTCGGGCGTCCCGATCGAGTCGAGGCCCTTCTTGTCCTTGTAGGGGCCCTGGTAGTCGGCACCGCCGATCAGCCAGTCCCGCAGGTAGGGGGCGCCGCCGGAGAGTTCGGCGGCGAAGGAGCGCTCGATGCCGTACTTGATGTCGGCGGAGGTGATGGGCGTGCCGTCCTCGTACTTGAGGCCCTTCTTCAGGGTGTACGTCCACACGGTCGCGTTCTTGCTCGGGCGGCCGGTGTCGGTGGCGAGGTCGGGGACGACCTGGGCGCCTGCCGCACCGTTCTCGCGGTTGCGCGTGGTGAGCGTGCGGAAGACGAGCGAGGGGACGTTGCCGCCGCCGGAGGTGTAGAGCCGCGCCGGGTCGAAGTCTTCCTGCGGGTTGGCGTTCAGGACGGTGAGGGTGCCGCCCTTCTGCGGCTTGGAGTCGGCACCGGCGCTGTCGGCATCGTTGTCCTTCGGCCCGCACGCGGCGGCGCCCGCTGCCACGACCAGGCTGACGGATGCCGCGGCCACGCGGCGCGCTATGACGGACGGATGACGCATCGGAAGACGACCTCTCGAATGGTGAGACTGATTGACGCAATGTGAGACGGAAGAGCGCAGAGCTCGCCCAGGGCGTCAGGCGTCGGCATCCGACCGGACCGCGCGCGTCACAGAAGACGGCACACGGAGAAGGAGTAACGAGAGGGAGAGCGACGCACTCGCCGGGGGCGGGCGTCAGCGACAGTGAATGTCGGCCACGCAGAGTGCGGTCACGCCGATCAGCGCCAGCTCAATGGCGGCGCGAGCGGAGACGTGACGAGGCGACATGCGGAGAAATATGAACGAACTTTCGCCGCGTGTCAATGTGACCTGTGGGGCTGCTGTCAACTCCCGGGATACGCCCAGGGGTTGGCCTTGCAGTGGATCCCGTCATGATCGAGGAACTTGGTCTGCTGCTGCATCACGGGGGCGAGTTCGCCGTCCTTGTCGCAGCTGACATGGCCGTATCCGAGCCGGTGGCCGACCTCGTGGTTGATCAGCATCTGCCGGTAGGAGTGAATTCGATCACCATAGGTCTCGGAGCCCTGCGCCCAGCGATAGGCGTTGATCATGACCCGCTCGGTCGAGGCCGAGTCGCACGACACATTGTCCTCGGTCGTGTCGAGCCCGGACTTCGCGCACCACGTGGCGGTGGTGCCCGGGCTCGCGAGCGTGATGACGAAGTCGGGCTTGCCGGACGAGATCCGCTCAAAGGTGCGGGCACCTCCGTGGGCCCAACTCCGTTTGTCGTTCAGGGTCTTCTGCACGGCCTGTGCGAAGAGCGCGGCGTCGAGGCCGAGGCCCCGCTCGACGTCGACGCGATACGTGTACTTGCGTCCCTTGCCCGGCGCCTTGTCGAAACCGGGGACGGTGTCGAACTTCCCCGAGCCCTTGAGCGTCGCGCCGAGCGCGTACGTTCTGGCCATCTTCTGGTCGTACGTCAGCGCCACCGCGCTCGGTGCCGCGGACGGGGTCGGCCGGTCGTCGCCGCGCGAGGCGGAGTCGTGCGTCTGGCGGTCGCCACCGGTGGACCGGGCGTGCGCACTGGCGTCCTGCCGCCCGGAGACGACCTGTCCGGCCACCACGACGGCCAGCACGGTGGTGACGGCCGCCGCCGCGATCCCGGTGAACGCGCGCCCCTTGCCACCCTTGCCCTGCGCGTTCTGCTCGGTGTCCGGCGGCGGGCTCTCGCCGGTCTCCGTGTTCCGCGCGTCCCAGTCGGTGACGGAGCCGTACGGGTCGGCCCGGTGGGCTTCCTCGCCATGGGTCGCGAAGGCGCCGGCGCGCGGTGCGAAGACGTCGCGGTCCTCGTCCTCGTCGGCGTCGAACGCGTCGATGTACGCCTGGCGGGGCGTGGAGCCCGGCTCCTGGCGCTGACGGGGGATCCGGGGACCCGCGGAACCGGGCGGCGCACCCTGCGGCGCCCCGCCCGGGGCACCGGACGTCCCGGCGCTCCCGAACTCGCCCCAGCCACCGCCGGCTTCACGCTGCTCGGGATGGCCACCGCGCACCCGCGGCACACCGTGCGCGGGAGTCCCGTCCGGAAACCGCGGCACACCGTGCGCGGGAGTCCCGTCCGGAAACCGCGGCACACCGTGCGCGGGAGTCCCGTCTGGGAACCGCGGCACACCGTGCGCGGGAGTCCCGTCCATCGGGGGCCGCGGGCCTGGCGCCGCCTGCGGTGGAATCGACCCGCGCCGGACGGACGGGAAACCGGGGCCCGGGGCTTGGCCCGCGACCGGGGCCGGTGCGCCCCCTCGTGCGCGACCCGCCTCCTGTGCGGGTATCACGGGTATCTCGGAGGTGTCGGTCTTGCCGTTCCGCCCCCGACGACTGTGACGTCCCACGCCCCGCCTCAGCCTTCCGCGCCGGCGCCGGACGGGGAGGCATGCTCTCCTGCGTCGGCGAGAAGTTCACGGAACCCGGTGGCCACCGTCTCCGGGTACTCCATCATCGCCACGTGCCCCGCGTCCGGCAGGGACAGCAGCCGGGAGTCACGGAAGGCGCGGGCCGCGCGCTGGGCCATGCGGTAGCCGACGAGCTGGTCCCGGCCCCCGTAGACGAGGAGGGTCGGCGCGAGCACCCGCTCGGCCTGACGCCACAGTCCGTGCTGGCCGCCGAGCGTGTACGCGTTCACCAGCCCGCGGGACGAGCGGGCCATGGCGTCCCAGAAATAAGGGAGGGCGACCCGGCGTTCCATCTCCTCCACCGCGTGCCGGAACCCTTCCGGCGTCACGATGCTGGGGTCGCCGTAACAGAGGGCCATCACCCCCCGGACGCGCTGCTCGGCGCTCCAGTCCTTGGTGAGCCTGGTGAAGAGCCCCGCCACTCCGGGCAGGGCCAGCAGCGCGGTCGGCCACGCGGTGCGCTGCGCGCGGATCTCCGGCAGCGCGGGCGAGACCAGGGTGAGCGTGCGGACGAGGTCGGGGCGTACGGCCGCGACGCGCGTCGTGACGGCGCCGCCGAGCGAGTTGCCGAAGAGGTGCACGGGGCCACGCTCGGCCGCGTCCAGATAGCGGATCACGGCGCGTGCGTGCGCCGTGACCGAGTAGTTCCCGTCGTCGGGCGGCGGGGAGTCGCCGAACCCCGGCAGGTCGAGGGCCTCGCTGTCCACGAGCCCGTCGAGGAGCGGCATCAGCGCCGACCAGTTCTGCGAGGAACCGCCGAGGCCGTGCACGTACAACGCGGGAGGCAGTCCCTTGCGTGCCGCCGGTCTCGACCGCACGGTCAGGGTGATGCCCGGAAGGCCGACCGATCGCAGCCGCTCCCCGTCTCCGACCCTGACGGCACCGACCCGGGGCGTGACGGTGGTGGCCAGCGCGGGCGGCAGCTCGGTCGAAGACATGCGGGCAATGTTACGAGACGATCACGCAGTGGTTCATGTGTTCGCCGTCACAGATCGCGCGCGGATCGCATAGCGTCCGGATCTCGTGTCTCCTAGGCTTCAGTCGAGGGCACTCGTACGCGTACGGCAACGCACGCGCACCGTTCGGGAAGAGGAATCATGACAGTCGACCCGACAGACCCCGGGACGTTCGACGACCAGTTCCGGGAGATCCTCGACGAGGAAGCCCCGGAGGCCGACACCGCCGAGCAGCGCACCGAGCTGGACCCTGTGGAAGAGGTGGCCGTACCGCCGGGCGACCCCCTCAACGCCAACGAGGCCGATCTCGCCGAACAGGCCAGAGTCGTGCAGCTGAACGAGGACGACTACCGGTGACGGGACGCCGCTGACCAGGGAAGTCGCGGTGAGATGGAGTGCATCTCACCCGATTCGGGCCGCTCTGTGCGCCATCGGTGGCGTCCGGTCCGTGAAATTCTGCGCTCGCACCGCGCACAGCACGGTTACCGAAAAGTACGATGGCCGCGCGGCGCACACCGCATGTGGACGATTTTGGGAGGCGGCGTGACAGCCATCGAGCAGACAGAGGCGGCACGCCCGCGGGGCACTCGGCTGCCGCGCCGGGCACG
The DNA here is from genome assembly GCF_055558435.1 of Streptomyces sp. NPDC025784. NCBI lineage: Bacteria > Bacillati > Actinomycetota > Actinomycetes > Kitasatosporales > Streptomycetaceae > Streptomyces > Streptomyces sp. NPDC025784. Next base: position 15,158 of record NZ_JBVHMN010000019.1, on the reverse strand, counting down.
GCGCAACCAGCTCCTCGGCGCCGCCCAGGAAGTGTTCGTTGCGCAGGGGTACCACTCGGCCGCGATGGACGACATCGCCGAGCGCGCGGGCGTCAGCAAGCCGGTCCTCTACCAGCACTTCCCGGGCAAGCTCGACCTTTACCTCGCTCTGCTGGACCAGCACTGCGAGTCGCTGCTCCAGGCCGTGCGGACGGCGCTCGCGTCGACGACGGACAACAAGCTGCGCGTGCGCGCCACGATGGACGCCTACTTCGCGTACGTCGAGGACGACGGCGGCGCCTTCCGGCTGGTCTTCGAGTCTGACCTGACCAACGAGCCCGCGGTCCGCGAGCGCGTGGACAAGGTCACGCACGAGTGCGCGGAGGCGATCTGCGAGGTCATCGCCGAGGACACCGGTCTCTCGCGCGCCGAGTCGATGCTCCTCGCCTCGGGTCTCGGCGGACTCGCCCAGGTGGTGGCCCGCTCCTGGCTGCACAGCGACCGCAGTGTTCCGCGCGACCAGGCGGTCCAGCTGCTGACCTCGCTGGCCTGGCGGGGTATCGCGGGCTTCCCGCTGCACGGCACGGATCATCACTGACCGCCACTTTGTTCCCGTCCCCTGTTCGCTCCTGGCGTTCTCGGGCGGAGCGTGTACGTCCCCTCACCGGGCTAATGTGTGCTGCGTACGGCGCGTACGGACGCGCACATCACTGACCGTCGGAGGGACAAAGCCGTGGAGGTCAAGATCGGCGTGCAGCACGCGCCCCGCGAGATCGTTCTGGAGAGCGGTCAGACCCCGGAAGAGGTCGAGCGCGCGGTGTCCGAGGCGCTGGCCGGCAAGTCGCAGCTGCTCAGCCTCGTGGACGACCACGGCCGCAAGGTCCTGGTTCCGGCCGACCGCCTCGCGTACGTGGAGCTCGGCGAGCCCACCCAGCGCAAGGTGGGATTCAGCGCGCTGTAGTTCGGCGAGCGGAAGCATGAAGGGCCCGGTGACGATGTCGCCGGGCCCTTGCTCGTGCCGCCGCCGGAACCGTTCCGCCTGCTCCGCTCCGTCGACGACGCCCTGGCCGCGACGGGTGTGCGAGTGGTAGGGGCACGGTCGTGACCGCCCCGCTCGGAGCACGGATCGACCAGTGGGGAGGATTGCGTTCCGCACGTCACGGGTAAGACCGCCTACGACCGATTTGCACCCGGCCGTGCGGGAGGGACCCCCACCATGCTGTTGGAGACGCTCGGCTCCGCGTTGCTCGGTTTCGCACTGGCGTGGGCGGCCGCGTACCGCCTGCCGCACCGACTGCCCGCCCGCAGTCTGGTGCTCTCGACCGGAGTGGCCGGAGCCCTGTTCGGTGCCTTCCTGACGCACACCGCTCTGGGCGCCGGCCACTTCCTGGTGATCCTGCTCGGCGCGGCCGCCGTCTCCGCGGCCCTGCTGTCCCTGTTGCTCCGTCCGGCGGAAAGATTTCGACGTCGCTCGGCGACGGCGTGACCCCCTGCGCAAGGTGCTGAGCGACGCGCTGGGCCACGCCCGGGACCGGGCACTCCACCGACCGCACGACCACAGCTGACCGGGGCCGGGCGGCCCCGGGCCATGGCTCGTCCGACGAGCTCTAGGCGGCCAGGCCCAACGCCGCCATCCGCTTCGTGTGCGCCTCGGTGATCCGCGAGAACATCCGGCCGACCTCGGCGAGGTCGAAGCCGTCCGCGACACCGCCCACGAGCATCGTCGACAGCGCGTCCCGGTCGGCGACCACACGCTGCGACTGGGACAGCGCCTCGCCCATCAGCCGGCGGGCCCACAGCGCGAGCCGGCCGCCCACTCGCGGGTCGGCGTCGATCGCGGCGCGCACCTTCTCGATGGCGAACCCGGCGTGGCCGGTGTCGTCGAGGACGGCAAGGACGAGACCGCGGGTGTCCGAGTCGAGGCGCGCGGCGACCTCACGGTAGAAGTCGCTGGCGATCGAGTCGCCGACGTACGCCTTGACGAGCCCTTCCAGCCAGTCGGAGGGCGCCGTCTGCTTGTGGAAGCCGTCGAGGGCGGCGACGAAGGGCTCCATCGCCTGCGTCGGCTCGGCTCCGATCGCCGCGAGCCGGTCGCGCAGCTGCTCGAAGTGGTGGAACTCGGCGGAGGCCATCTTCGCCAGCTCGGCCTTGTCGCTCAGCGTGGGCGCCAGCTTGGCGTCCTCGGCGAGCCGCTCGAACGCCGCGAGCTCGCCGTACGCGAGGGCTCCGAGCAGGTCCACGACCGCGGCGCGGTACTGAGGGTCGGCGGAGGCCGTGTCCCAGTCCTGGGCGGCGACTCCGGTGGCCGCCGGGGCGGCGTCGGCGGCCTCGGCGGGCTTCTCAGCGGCGTTGTCAGGCGTCGTCATGAAGCGCACAATAGCCCGCTCACCGCAGGACGGAAGTCCCTGGTCAACCAGTGTGACGCCGACGACGTGACCGAATCGGCCATCGCATGTGCGCGATTCCAGGGTATGGTGGTAATGCGCCCGGCGAGTATTCGACGGGCCGCACGAATGAGGATGCCCGGTCGGTGGCCCGATCGGCTCCGACCCGACAGCCCTCCTCGTCCGTACGGCACTGTGCGTACGGCATCCGGAGGGACACCCTCAGCGGTACGAACGCTAGAGCGTCGGCAGTGGTCCCCTGCCACTCGGCCCGCCTGACAAGCGGCCGACGTCCCCGGCACGGTCCGACACGACCCCCGCGCTCGCCTCGCACCGCGCACACAGAAGAGGCAGCACCCTGACTACGACTTTCCGAGAGCTCGGAATCCTTCCCGAGACGGCCGAGGCCCTGGAGGCCGTCGGCATCCTCAACCCCTTCCCCATCCAGGAGATGACGCTCCCCGTCGCCCTCTCCGGCACCGACGTCATCGGCCAGGCCAAGACCGGCACCGGCAAGACGCTGGGCTTCGGCCTTCCGCTCCTCGAGCGCGTCACCGTCCCCGCGGACGTCGAGGCGGGCCGGGCCCAGCCCGAGCAGCTCACCGACGCACCGCAGGCCCTCGTCGTCGTCCCGACGCGCGAGCTGTGCACCCAGGTGACCAACGACCTGCTCACCGCGGGCAAGGTCCGCAACGTACGCGTCCTCGCCATCTACGGCGGCCGTGCCTACGAGCCCCAGGTCGAGGCCCTCAAGAAGGGCGTCGACGTCATCGTCGGCACCCCCGGGCGTCTGCTGGACCTCGCGGGCCAGAAGAAGCTCAACCTCAAGCACATCAAGGCGCTCGTCCTCGACGAGGCCGACGAGATGCTCGACCTGGGCTTCCTGCCCGACGTCGAGAAGATCATCAACATGCTTCCGGCGCGCCGCCAGACGATGCTGTTCTCGGCGACCATGCCGGGCGCGGTCATCGGCCTCGCCCGCCGGTACATGTCGCAGCCCACGCACATCCGCGCCACCGCGCCGGACGACGAGGGCGCGACGGTCGCGAACATCTCGCAGCACGTCTACCGCGCGCACAACATGGACAAGGCCGAGATGGTCGCGCGCATACTGCAGGCCGAGGGCCGCGGTCTGGCGATGATCTTCTGCCGCACCAAGCGGACGGCGGCGGATCTCGCCGACCAGCTCCAGCAGCGCGGCTTCGCCTCCGGCGCGGTCCACGGCGACCTCGGCCAGGGCGCCCGCGAGCAGGCGCTGCGCGCCTTCCGCAACGGCAAGGTCGACGTCCTCGTCTGCACCGATGTCGCCGCGCGCGGCATCGACGTCGAGGGCGTCACCCACGTCATCAACTACCAGTCCCCCGAGGACGAGAAGACGTACCTGCACCGCATCGGCCGTACGGGCCGCGCCGGTGCCTCCGGTACGGCGATCACGCTCGTCGACTGGGACGACATCCCGCGCTGGCAGCTGATCAACAAGGCGCTGGAGCTCAACTTCAACGACCCGCCGGAGACGTACTCCACGTCCCCGCACCTCTTCGAGGAACTCAGCATCCCGGCCGGCACCAAGGGTGTCCTGCCGCGCTCCGAGCGCACCCGCGCCGGGCTCGCGGCCGAGGAGGTCGAGGACCTCGGTGAGACCGGTGGCCGCGGGGCGCGCGGTCGCGGTGGGCGCTCCTCCGGGCCGTCGTCCTCCGGGCCGTCGTCCGCCGAGCGTGAGCGCCCGGCGCGCACGCCGCGCCGCCGTCGGCGCACGCGCAACGGCGCTCCGCTGGACGAGGCGACCGCCTCCCCCGCGGCTCCGGCGGCCACGCCGGAGTCCGCTCCCGCGGACGCCGAGGTCTCCGAGCCCCGCACACCGCGCCGTCGCCGGCGTACGCGTGGCGGTGCCACGGAGTCGGCCACGGCGGCCGCGTCCGCGGCGACCTTCGTGGAGCCCACGGCGACCGAGGCCGCTCAGGCTGCCGTGACGACCGCCGAGAGCGTCGTCGCGGAGCCCGCCAAGCCCCGTCGTCGCAGGACCCGCAAGGCCGCCGAGTCCGTCACGGCCGCGGAGTCCGCGGTCGTGGAGACGGCGCCGGCGGCCGAGGCCGTCGTCGAGACCGTCGCCGCGGAGGTCACCGAGGTTCCCGCCAAGCCCGTCCGGCGCCGGACGCGCAAGACCGCGACCGCCGCCGTCGAGACGGCCGAGGCCGTCGCCGAGGCTCCGGCCGCACCGGCCAAGGCGCGGCGCACCCGCAAGGCCGCGGAGACCGCCGTCGACACGGTCGAGGCCGCTTCGGCCGAGACCGCGGGCGAGGTCGCCGAGGCCAAGCCGCGGCGCACCCGGGCCAAGGCCACGACCACCGCTGCCGCCGAGGCCGCCGTGGACACCGCCGAAGGCACCGAGGCCAAGCCCGTCCGCCGACGCACCCGCAAGGCCGTCGACGCCGAGATCCCGGCCCAGACCGCCGCCGACGACACCGACGCCAAGCCCGTCCGCCGCCGGACGCGCAAGGCCACGACCGCCGCCGTCGAGACGGCCGAGGCCGTTGCCGAGGCTCCGGCCGCACCGGCCAAGGCGCGGCGCACCCGCAAGGCCGCTGTCGCTCCGGAGGCGGCGGGTGAGGTCGCCGAGGCCAAGCCGCGGCGCACCCGGGCCAAGGCCACGACCACCGCTGCCGCCGAGGCAGCCGTGGACACCGCCGAAGCCGCCGAGGCCAAGCCCGTCCGCCGACGCACCCGCAAGGCCGTCGACGCCGAGATCCCGGCCCAGACCGCCGCCGACGACACCGACGCCAAGCCCGTCCGC